>JAFXUC010000115.1 GCA_017535325.1 Bacteroidales bacterium
CAAAATGTCAGCAGTTTTGGTTATCTCTTTTAAATTCTCTGTCCTTGAATGACAAACAGTTACAGTTGCGTCAATACCTTTCTGACTCATCAAAATGCTCAGCGGTCTGCCAACAATATTGCTTCTGCCGATGATAACACAGTGTTTGCCGGCGGTTTTAACATTGTAACGCTTCAACAAATCAACTATGCCCGAAGGCGTTGCCGAAACAAAAGTGTCCAATCCCGCAACCAATTTGCCAAGATTGACAGGGTGAAAACCGTCAACGTCTTTTTTCGGGTCAATAGCCTCGATAACTTTCTGTTCGTCAATGTGTTTAGGAAGCGGCAACTGAACGATAAAACCGTCAACGTCAGAGTCGTTGTTCAGTTTTTCAACCGTTTTCAAAAGTTCTTCCTCGGTAACATCGTCCTCAAAACGAATCAAAGACGATTTAAAACCGACCTCCTCACATGATTTTATTTTATGCGCCACATACGTTTCACTGCCGCCGTCATGTCCTACCAAAACGGCCGCCAAATGCGGCTTCTTATTCATTTTCTTAACTTCCTCGGCAATTTCCGCTTTGATCTCCGCCGAAGTTTTCTTTCCGTCTATTAATTGCATAATTCTTGTTTTTTTATCCGCTCGCCGCGGGGGCGTTCCCTTTTAAAAAAGGGAACCGGAAAACTTTTATATTCGCGCTTTCAGCGCGGAGTGGCGTACATAACTCGTACATAACTTACTCCGGCGAACGTAGTGAGCCGAATATAAAAGTTTTTTGGTTCTTTTTTTCAAAAAAGAACGCCTCGCGGCGAGCGACCAATTATCTACGTTTCATCTGATTCATCATGCCCATCAAGCGGCGTGCGCCTGAGCCGGACATCATTTTCATGAGTTTGCGGGTTTCTTCAAACTGTTTTAAAAGTCTGTTGACGATTGCAACGTTTGTGCCGCTTCCGTCTGCTATTCTGCGGCGGCGGATGCCGTTGATGATTTGCGGGTTTTCCCTTTCAAACGGTGTCATAGAATAGATTATCGCTTCGATTTCTTTGAAAGCGTCGTCGTTGATGTCAAGATTTTTGATTGCCTTGCCGACACCAGGAATCATTGACGCCAAATCTTTCAAGTTACCCATCTTCTTGATTTGTTGGATTTGAGCCAAGAAATCATTGAAGTTGAATTGATCTTTTAAGATTTTCTTTTGAAGTTTTTTGGCTTCTTCCTCGTCGTATTGTGCTTGAAGTTTTTCAGCGAGAGAAACGATGTCGCCCATGCCGAGGATTCTGTCCGCCATACGTGAGGGATAGAAAATGTCAAGCGCGTCGATTTTTTCACCCGTTGAAACAAATTTAATCGGCTTGTCAACTGTGTATCTGATACTTAACGCAGCACCGCCACGGGTATCACCGTCGAGTTTTGTCAAGACAACGCCGTCGAAATTGAGTCTGTCGTTGAATGCTTTTGCGGTGTTGACAGCGTCCTGACCGGTCATTGAATCGACAACGAAAAGGATTTCTGTCGGATTGGTTTCTTTTTTGATGTTCGAGATTTCGTTCATCATCTCCTCGTCAACGGCAAGACGGCCGGCGGTATCGATGATAACAACGTCGTTTCCGTTAGCAATAGCCTGTTTAACAGCGGCTTTTGCTATTTTGACGGGGTTCTTTTCGCCGTCTTCGGTGTAGACAGGAACATCGATTTGAGAGGCTAAAACTTTCAACTGTTCGATAGCGGCGGGACGGTAAACGTCGCCTGCAACCAAAAGGGGTTTTTTGCCGTTGTTTTTCTTGATAAAGTTGGCGAATTTGCCTGAGAAAGTGGTTTTACCCGAACCCTGCAAACCAGCGATAAGGATAATTGCGGGATTTGCTTTGAGGTTTACCTGCGACTCGTTGGTACCCATGAGCGTGATTAATTCGTCATGAACGAGTTTAATCATGAGTTGGTTAGGTTTGAGTTCGCCCTGAACCTTTGTTCCGAGTGCTTTATCTTTTACTTTGTTTGTAAATTCCTTTACTATATTGTAGTTGACATCGGCATCAAGCAATGCCCTGCGAACTTCTTTTAAGGCGTCAACGACGTTGATTTCGGTAAGAGTGCCTTCGCCTTTGATTTTCTTAAAAGACTGTTCAAGTTTTTCAGTTAAACTTTCAAACATTTTTTATTACGCTTTTTTGAAGATTATTTTTAATGCGCAAAATTATGAAAAAAAAATCACAAAAAAAAGTTTTTTTATTCATAAAAGTTTTTTTAACTTTGCCGCATATTGGAACAAGCAAACTAATTATTTTATAACATACATTAATATTTTAAAAACATGAACATTACCAAAATTGCTTATGCGGTTTTGACAGCGGGAGTGCTGCTGACCGTAGTTTCGTCTTGCGAGAAGGACGACAACAATGTTAACAACAAAGTTAACCCTAACAAAACCTACACTTCTGAAAACGAAGACGCAATTTCCAAAGCGAAAATTGCCGGCAAGGTTGCTCCTGACATAATTCCTTGGAGCGAAACTTACAATGATTTTTTAGTAAAAGTCGGGACATTTTCCAACAAAATTGCCACGGCTATCGGTTGCGGGCAAAGCGGAAACACCGCCGTATCGCCTCTGTCAGTTTTTATGGCAATGAGTATGGCTGCCGAATGTGCAGGCAGCGAGACACGCGAGGAAATTCTTAACACGCTCGGAATCAGTTACGAGGAACTCAGCACCAACATTCAGCAACTCTGCCGTGAGTGCAACCGTATTCTCGGCTATTATGACGAGGAAGACGAAACCACGGCAAAAAACATGATTAAATGTGTTAATTCGCTTTGGTTAAAAGAC
>JAFXUC010000013.1 GCA_017535325.1 Bacteroidales bacterium
GGCGGTTGATTCTTGGAAATGGAGGCGGTTGGCTATTTCATAAACCATTAGGTCAGAATGTTTTAGAAGAATTTTGGCTTGCAAAATCGTCTGACGATTTATCCAATCCATCACCGTTTGACCGCTGTAATTTTTGATAACAGTGCTCAGACGGTTAGGCGATAGAAATAGTTTATCGGCGTAAAAATCTATGCGACGGTGTTGCGAACCAAATTCGTTTACCAAATCAATAAAACGATTGAATACATCTTCGGCACGTGTAGATTTTAAATCGGGTGTTTTGTCTTGAATTTCAATATTTTGGATATGATGAAGGTCGTTGAATAGTGCAGTTTGAAGTAGTTGTAGGGTGCGGATTGAATATGTGTCCTTACCCAAAACTTTTTTCATCAAGTTGATATAATCGCCGGTGCGAACAAAATCGGATTCTCTCAGTCGCAAAACAGTAACTTTCTCAAATCCAAACGGTTGCGGCATTGTGTCATAACTGAATGCTTGAATCTTAAAATCGTCGCTAATGCTCTGATACTCAATAATAGCGGCGGGCGGAAGACAAACCACCGTTCCAAAATAGAGGTCGTACATTTTGAGGTTTGCCAACAGACGTGCCTTGCCTCCTATCACCCTGATGAAACGACCTTCGGAAAGTTGGTAGGGTTGAAAAGTTTGCACAAACATTCTCCCCGCCTTATCTGAATCGGTAACAAACAGAAAATCAGGCGTTATCACATTGTCTTTGCTCGGCGGCAAAAGCGAAAAATCTTTCTTGACACTTATTTTTTTGATGTTGTTGCTCATAACGATTGCAAAATTAATAAAAGTATTTTGAAAAACGATATGATTTGCACATTTTGCAAGAAAATTTGGTAACGGTTTTGCGCCACCGTCGCCGTATCTTTGCATCATCAAGTTTAACTAAAAAAATTCATCAATTATGGAAGCAAACAAAATCAAAGGAGAGGCAAAGAGCCTTGTATTGGACAACGGTGCAGAAATCACCTACTGCGAACTCGGCACACAGAACGAGGAAGTGCTCGTCAGCGGCGCATTCTTTTTCCACACGTTTATGCCCGTGATGGAGATTTTGGCGCAGCGTTATCACGTTTTTGGCATCGTGATGCGTTTCGATGGTCCCGCCGACATTTTCGACACCGACGGCGGCGTGCATTGGACACGTCAATGGGGCAAGGATGTGTACGACTTTGTTGTCAAGATGGGCATCAAAAAGTTCCACTATTTCGGCAAATGCCACGGCACGGTGCCGGGTTGGTATCTGTTCAAAAACCATCCTGAAATGCTCATCGACTTCTGTTCGTTTTTCCTGTGCCCGCACCTCAAAGGTCAGGATTCAGACTCGTGGTTTGAGATGGCGCGTCAGGGCGACATTCCCAAAATGATGGCGTCGGCGATTCGCAAACCCGAGACAGGACTGCCCAAAAAGATGGCTGAGGCGGCAAGTATCGGCAATGCGGCAACAGGTCCTGCAATCCCCAAATATGCCGCCCATCCCGAAAAGATTTGGGATTCGCTCGACGAGTGTGAACGCGACCTTCGCAATGCAACAGTGCCTATCGGCTATATGTTCGGCTCGGACGACCCGCTGATGAACGACTATTACACCTCGAATATGTACATTTGGCGTGTAACGAAAGGATGTCATTTCACAATCCTCAACGGCGAAAAACATCTGATGGAAATCGACACCCCCGAGCGCGTTGCCGACGAAGCATTGGCGTTCATCGACCAAGCAAAGAAGAATTATGACTAAAACTCTTAGCCAAGATTTGGGTGCTAAAAAAAATTCCAAATATTAAAAAATAATTGTATCTTTGCGTTGTTATTAAAATGCACGGCTATGAAAAAGATTCCTATCGGCATACAGGCGTTCAGTTCGCTCATTGAAGGTGGTTTTGTCTATCTCGACAAGACCGATATGATATATAACATCGCCAACACCAAAGCGTGTTATTTCCTTTCGCGACCGAGACGTTTTGGCAAAAGTCTAACACTTAGCACATTACACGAGTATTTTGACGGACAGAAGGATTTGTTTGTTGGAACAAAGATGGAAAAGTTGGAGACCAAGTGGGAGAAATACCCTGTCGTGCATTTTGATTTCAGCAGTGCTACATACGACACATCGCCAAACAAACCGACAAAGAAGGCGTTATCACATTATCTTTGCACAGCGGCAAAAGTGAAAAAACTTTTTTTTGCATTATCTGTGAATTATAATTACCTTTGTCCGAACCATTAATAGCGAAAAATTATGTGGAATCCTAAGGCACGACGCATACCATACGGTATTCAGGGCTTTGAAATGCTCCGCCGCGACAATTGTTATTACGTTGACAAAACCCGCTTTATCCAAGAGATAGAGTACGCCAACAAGTATTTCTTTTTGGTGCGTCCACGTCGTTTTGGTAAAACGTTGACAATGACGATGTTGGAGGCGTATTACGACATCAATAAGAAAGAAAAGTTTGAAGAGATTTTTTCAGGACTTTGGATTGGCGACCACCCGACGCCAAGCAAAAATACATATTTGGTTTTGCATCTTAATTTTGCAATGGTAAACGGCAATATTGACGATTACCGTTCAAGTTTTGACGGAATGTGCCGAATTTGGTTTGATTCTTTTTGTGACACTTACAAAGATTTGTTGATTCCTGGCACACGAGCCGAGGTAGAGAAATGTACCAATGCTGTTGAAAAAATCAATAAACTCTGCGAAATGGTAGAAAAGTCGCATCAAAAGATTTATCTTTTTATCGACGAATACGACAATTTTACCAACAACATTCTTTCCGACTACACGCTGCTTGGCCGTTATATGGACGAAACACACCGCACGGGATACTTGCGCACATTTTTCAATGCTATTAAGGATGGATGTCAGACCTCGATAGAACGTCTTTTCATCACAGGAGTTTCGCCTGTAACGCTCGACGACCTTACGAGCGGTTTCAACATCGGCTCCAACTACACCACTGATGCACGGTTCAACGAAATCACAGGCTTCACCGAACAGGAAGCCCGCGAAATGCTCAATTATTACAGCGAATATTTTAAATTTCCGTGTTCCGTTGACGAAATCATTGAAACCATCCGTCCGTGGTACGATAATTATTGCTTTGCAGAAGATTGTTTCGGCGAGACAACGATGTACAATTCGGATATGTTGCTCTATTTTACCGACAAACTTTGCAATAGTGGCAAGTTGCCAAAAAACATCATCGACAGCAACATCCGCACTGATTATGGCAAACTCAAAATGCTTATCCGAAAGGACAAGGAGATGGATTTTGAAGGTTCAATTATTCAAAACCTTGTTACAGACGGATTTGTCAAAGGCAAATTGGTAGATCATTTCCCTGCCGAACAGATAGTTTTGAAAGACAATTTCATAAGTCTAATGTACTATTTCGGAATGGTTACAATTGGCGGATTTGCAAGGCAGGAAGTTATTTTTAAGATTCCGAATGTAGTTGTAAAAGAGCAACTTATCAATTATCTTATGGATAATTACAACGACAACGATTTGGTGTATGACTCTTGGAATGGCGACAGGTTGTTGTCGGATATGGCTTTTGACGGCAAATGGAAGGAGTTTTTTGAGTTTGTGGCTAAGACAATCAAGACCTTTGCTACCACTCGCGACAAGGCTAAGGGCGAGAAGTTTATACACGGATTCACGTTGGCGTCCACGTGTCAATGCTCAGCCTATTTCCCACATTCAGAGGCTGATACGTCGGCAGGATTCCCTGACCTCTACCTTGAACCTCGAACCGACCAATATCCGGATTTAACTCATAGTTATCTCATTGAGTTTAAGTACGTTAAAGAAGACGCAACCGCCACCGAAATTCAAAACAAGGAGGCCGAGGCAATCTTGCAGTTGCAGAAATATTCAAAATACGGATTGGTTGTCGAAAAATCCAAAAAAACTACCCTCCACTGCCTTTTGGTAATGTACAAGGGCTTCGATTTGGAGAAATGCGAGGAAGTGCTTACTGTGGAAGGATAAAAACACCGACGGCAAAATTTACGGTTTTAACAGACTAAAATAATAACAAACCCCGCACATCAGAGCGGTGTACGGGGTTTTTATTTTTCTGAAAAAAATCAGATGTTAATCCATCTTGATTTTGTCCAAACCGTCGAGGGTGGCTTCGTCTTCGATAACGCCTTCGATGCCGGTGTTGACGATTACTTTTGCCTTTGAAGCGTCTGAAATGGTGATGTTGTCGCATTTCATATTGTCAACAAAGTTTCCGGCATGCTCAACGCGGACACCGTATTTTGATTTGATACGCGAAATGTTGCAGTTGGAGAATTTAAAGCCCGCGTCTGTGGAGATTAAAAATGCACAGTCGTCAAAGAAATCTTTGCTACCGGCGTTTTCAAAATTGCAGTATGCAAAAACAGATTCGTCGTTCTGTTCGGTGCGGATTTCTGCGCCTTGCCAATATCCGGGCTTGTCTTCCGCTCCTGCAAAAACAATCGGGTCGGCGGCTGTACCTTGCGCTTTTACAATTGTTTCAGGACCCACATAGAATCTTGTGCCGCGGTTGAAGGCAAATTTTACACCCGCCTCAATTGTCGTGGTGGTGCGGTTGCCAAGTTCCAAACCTTCGTCGCAGAAATAGGGAACGGATTCTTTGAGGAATGTGTACGATTTGCTGTCCTCGTCGTAACTGAATCTGGCTTTGATGTAGTTTTTGCCGTTGTCTTGGTAGGTGTTGTTTTTGCCGCCAAAGGTGGTGTTTTCTGTCCAAGTGTCATAAACAACGGGGAACTCTTTGCAGTTTTTGACGGTGTTGTTTTCAAAAGCGGTGGTTTTGAGTATGTAAATGCCGTTTTGATTTGCGCCGTCAACAGTGCAGTTTTTAACCGAAGCCGAACCCGAAATTTTCAGGACAAAATCGCTTTCGCCGCCGTTTTTTAGGGTTACGTATTCAAGAGTGTTGTCGGAGCGTTTTGACAGAATTTCAAGAAAGCCCCAACTGCCTGCGTTCGGGTTGTTGACTGGTCCGGTGAGAATGATTGGCTTTTCTTGTGTGCCTTGCATTTTGATGCCTGCGTTTTCGCCGACGATGAGTCTGCCGTCAGTGCCGGAAAACATTATGGTAACATCGGGTTCAACGGTTACGAGCGAGTTGCCGTCAAGACGGATTTCGCCTTCCACAACGTAGTCTACGGGAAGTCCGAGGTCTTTCCAAGTAACGTTTTTGTCGATAGAGCCGGAGAGAACAATCTGACCGTCGGTGTTTTTTTGTGGCGCGGGCTGATTTTCAGTGCTTTCAGTGCTTTCTGTCTGAGTTTCAGGAGTCTGAGGAGTCGGGGTCTGATTGTTGTTTCCGCCGCCGCACGCTGCAAAAGCCAAAGCGGAAACCGCTAATAGTAAGGTTTTTTTCATAATAAAGAAAATATTAAAGTTATTTTTGCAATGATAAACATTATAAAAAATATATGCAAACATTTTTTTGAAAAAAAAAACATTTTTTTCTGTAATATTTTTGAAATTCTGTTGTCTTCTTAGTAAAGGAAAAAATTTTAATTGAATCAAACAACTAATATAGAAGAGCTGGAACGTATAAGCCGAATTGTCGGTTTTATAAGCACCGGCGACCGTAAATCTGCGGCTGCCGGTTATGCTTTTTTTGTAAAACGTTATGACCATAAAGTTCTTGATTTTGTTTCAAGAATGACGGATAACCTTGCTGATGCCGAGGATTTGGCGCAAAACGCTTTTATAAAGGCGTTCTCTCATTTGCAGGGTTTTGAAGGGCGGGCAACGTTTCTTTCATGGGTTTGCCGCATTGCTTACAACGAGGCAATCACGCATTTAAAACGCAAAAAATTGAATTTTATAAGCATTGACGACACGCAGGTTTCCGACACTGAAATTTCCGACGACGAGTTTTCAACGGGAAAAGAGGAGCGTATTCAAGAGTTAGAAGCCGCCCTCGACCTTCTAAATCCTGACGACAAAATGTTGGTTCATCTTTATTATTACGAAGACAAGCCCATAAAAGAAATCGCCTTCATCATGGATGCCGAACCGAATGCTTTGGCGGTAAGGCTTCACCGAATCAGGAAAAAGTTAGCGGAAATGATAAAGCATTAGGCTGCTTTGCCGTTTTCATAGAGAAAAAAAAATCAAAAATCCCTGTAATATTTTTTCCCTTTCATTGTCTAAAAAATAAACAATACAAAATTTTAAAAAAACAATTCAATGAAACACTTATTTGTAATTATTGCGGCATTTGTTGTAATGTCGTGTAATGTTAACGGTCAGGAAGGCCTTGACTTTAAATCGCTTAAAAAGAAATATTCGTGGACTGTTCCCGACGAAAGTTTCAAAACGGACACTGTTGTCATCAAGGGCAAAATCGAAAATTTCAACACGGAAACTTCTCCGTTTAAAACCTTGCAATGCTCTCTGTATGACGAGTTTGAAAAACAAACCGCTTCTGCCGTCGTTATAAATTCGGACGGAAGTTTTGAGAAGAAAATCAAAATTTCGTATCCCGTATGTAACAAATTGTACGCACACACCGACGAAGGATTTCTTTTCATTCCGTTTTTTGCTTATCCGGGCGACACGGTTGAAATTTCGGCAAAGATAGTTGGTGGTAAAATTGAATGTTCATACCCGTCAGGACGCAGCAAACAATTTGCCCGCTTTCTAAATTATACGGCTGTCTCATTGCAATATCAATGTGTGGAAAAGGCCAGAAATTACAAAGACGGTTTTGACAAGTTTCAAAATTTTGCCGAAAATTTTTGGAACGAATTTTCAACCAAGATTTATAACGACGGTTTGAAGTTATCTTTTTCAGATGAGGAAATGAGTATGGCACTGAGTTTTGCGCAAGGATATTTTGCGTATACTGTTTTAACTGCGCTTATGTATATGCGGGAAGAGTGTTATGAAATGAAACCAAAGGGGCAAAATATGTATATGACACTCAAAGACACTGCATTGTATCAAAAAATGAAAGACCCTGAGAATTACGCATTTTTGACACATACGGATTTTTCAGACAAAAATCTTTTCTTTATGGCCGATCTTTTTACGTTGTTGAACCGTATTTCGTATTCTCTTATGCCGTATTCTGAAAAATATGATTTTTTTAGTTGTTTTTCTCCTGACAATCAAGTTGAAAATAACATAAAGTTTTTTCATCGTGCAGATTCTTTGTTAAGAACGGCATTGCATACAGAGGACAATTCGTTGGTAGCGCAAATGGTTATGTATCAACATATTAGTTCTCTTATAGAAATGGCTTGGAACGATATGACGAATGACAGTATCAAAGAAATACGCGATAAAATTTTGCCGCTTTTTAGTTTTGAACCGATAAAAACGAAGGCGGCGCAAATTATAGAACATCGTCTTAACGATACGGAAATTGCCGTTCCCATAAAAAAATGTGCTGCGACGGCGTTTATTGATTCGCTCAGGAATGTTTATAAAGGCAAATATTTGTATCTTGACTTTTGGAGTATGGGGTGCGCTCCGTGCCGTATGACAATAGAGACGAGCAAAGATTTGCGCAAAGAAATCGCCAACAATCCCGACATCAAACTTGTGTTTGTTAACGGCGACAATCCTCAAAATGCCGCAATGCGGGAATACGTAGCCACGCACCTTGTCGGCGAGGTCAAAGTTGTTCCGGGCGAAGATGTTTTTACGGAATTGAGGGACGTGTTTAATTTTTCAGGCATTCCGCATTTTGAAGTCATAACGCCTGACGGTAAAGTAGTTAAAGAGCGGTATATAACTTTCGGACTGCTTAACAGTTTTGATTACAGAAATTTCAAGTTGGAGTTTGACAAGTTGAAAGAGAAGTTGGAGAAAAACTGATTTTTTTTTCAAAATCCCTGTAATATTTTGTAATTCTTGTTGTCTATTAGGCAAAGAAAGGAGAAAATCATGAAGAAGTTTAACGACAACGACATACGGGAGGCTTTGCGGCGGAAAGAAAACAAACGTCAACCGACGGAAGTGCCTGACGATTTTTTGAAAAATGTTTTGGACGGAATTGAAGAACAAAAACCGTCCAAAAACATAAAACTTTGGTGCTTTGTGGCTGTGGCGGCAGGTTTGGCACTTTTAATCGGTATAGGCGCGGCGGTATTTTTTAGCGGCGTGAATAACGAGCCGCAACAAAATATTTTGGCTGTAATAGATTCTGTTAAAATTCCGCAACCGACTGTTGAAGAAGAAGTTGTTAGCGTGCAAGAAGACGAACAGCCGTCAGCACAAGAACAACCCAAAAAGCAACCTGTTAAGAAACAAAAACCGAAAAAACAGGCGGAAATTCAGCAAAAAGTTGCCGAAAAAACTTTGCAGGAGGAACCCGAAAAATTTTACCCCGAACCTTCAAAAATGAACGAGGCAATTTCTAAAATGGCAGAGGTTCAACACGCTGAAAAACAAGTTTTTGACTGCGACCCGAACGATGAAACCGATGTCAAAGAGTTACTGTATGTTTTTGACGAAAACGAGGATTTTGACCTTATGGGAAACTTGTTGATTTCGGCGTGCAATTTTGACGAAAAAGCCGACGGATATTTCCTGAATTATTCGGCGGAAAAATTCTTTTTCTGTCTTAACGACAACAAAAACGGACGGACTTACACTTGGATTGCCGACAAATTTTATAACGGTCAAATCCTGCTTTACTGCACAAATGCGCCGTTAGGAACTGTCAGTTCGTCAGACTGTTACCTAAGTTATTACAAAAAAACGACTTTAAAAAACATGAACACATACACTAACATTTAAATTTTTTCTATTATGAACAGATTTTTAATTTTTGCCGTAATGTTGCTGACAAGTTTCAGCACTGCGGCGCAAAATGATGAGGTAGTCCTTGTCGGCTACGGAAAAACGGACGGCTCGGAAAACGTCAGAATTTTGGCAAAAAGGCAATGTTGTCCCGAAATGTGCAACAACATCTCGACCAACAAAAAAACAAAGAAAACCACGGCGGTTTGGAACGATTATGAAATGGGGTACATCAAGGATTCGTGTACGGTGGAACCTCCTGTTTCAAACGACTTTGACAAAATTTTTCCCGGCATGGTCGGCGGACTGCCGAAAGAGTTTGCGCTGCTTTATTGGATGCTTTCGGAAGAAAATGACGCGACGGTTTTGCACTGTTATTTCACGATGCCTGCCGATGAGGTCAAAAACCTTTGGCTCGCGTGCGAAGAAACGGCGATTGTCGACATGGAAACAGGCGTTCAGTACCGCGCAAAACGTACTGCGCCAGATGTTTTCCGCAAACATTTCAGCGTAAAAGCACCCGTTGGAACGCCGCTCGATTTCAAAATCTATTTCCCGAAACTGCCTGAAACAACAAAAGTGGTTTCAATTTACGGCGTTCCGCTTTGGAGACTGCGCGGACAGGAAATCGTTTTGAACTCGGCTTATAATTCAGGCGTTATGAAACAATATGACGATGTCCCGCAAATAAAATCGCCGAGCCTTGTCAGAGAGGCAAAAAATTATAACAAAGACAAGTTTGAGAGTTGGGCTGTTTATAATAATCCGCACCTTATCAGACCTGTTAAAGATGGCACAATGGCACTTTGGAGAACACCTGAAGCCACATATCTCGCCGTTGCACGCGAGCAAAATTGGACACGGGAATACTTCGGAATCGGACCCGACCAATTTCTGATAGACAATCGCGGACACAAATACAAAATCAAAAGTGCGCAAGGTTTACCTCTCGAAGAAATTTTTTGGATAGAGGCTTATTCCGGCGACTTCATTGCGTTTTTAATGGAATTTGAGCCGCTGCCGCCTAACATTCAAACATTCACCTACATTTCTCCCGAAGGCGAAGAATTTGATATGTGGGGAGCAAATTGGGACGGAGAAGTGCGTAGTGATCTCAACGTTAACGAATTACGTTTAAATCAGCATTTGTTTGAACCAATTGAAAGAATTATTAAATAACAAAATAAACAATGAGAATTAAATTTTTGAACCTTTTAATCTGTTGCCTCCTGCCTTTTTGTGCGGAGGCGCAGATTTTAAAAACTATTGAAAAACCGCGTTTTGCTGTTGCGACAATCAGCGACGGATATGTTAAAATCGAAAAAGTCGAATTTTTGAAAACTTCAACTAAACTTTATATCGAATCTAATTCAAAAGACGGTTTTGAAATCGCTTACGGTTGCTGTCTTATTGACACGGAAGGCAACCGTTATATGTTGCGTAACGCACCTTTTTTGAAAAAGAAAAACTTCTGTATGGAGTTTGACCCTATGCCCGTTACCGTCAAAATGTTTGACTTTTCGGGCGGCTCTATGTACGAAACTAACATTCTTGGTATCAGGGACAAAAGCGAACAATTCAAAATTTTTCCGCAAGAGGAAATCCGTCAAAAATATCCCGCTCAAATGCCCGAAAATTGGCTCAAAACCGATACCGTCCGCATAAAAGGCAAAATCGAAGGTTACAACGGTTCGCTAAAATTTAACCATAACGATATTTTCAGGCGCATTATGGCAGAAAAAATTATCAAAACCGATAACGACGGAAATTTTGAATGTAAGTTTTTAGCAGGAAGTGCGTTTATGGCAGATTTAGCGGTTGATAATTATGACTGCGTCATTCCGTTTTTTGCCGCACCGGGCGAAACCTCTGAAATTTATGTTTCAAAAGACGGCAAAATTAATTATTACGGTGCGTGTTCTAAGGTGGAACGTTTGTTAAAATCCGACATAATGCTCTCATTTATAAGTTTTTATAATTTTTACAGATTTCGTGGCAACCCTTCGGAACTGATGATGTTAGCGGACGAAATTTGGAAGGAAATGTTGTTAAGGGTTTCGGTGGTTGCGGAGCGGGACAAATTTTCGCCGCTTGAAATTCAAATCGCCTTAGCAGGTGCGCAAACCTCGTATATAGACGGTCTGACTAATTATTTTCATATTCAAGGGGATGCGGCAGGAGAGGAGTTAAAGGATTTCAAAACTTACGGAATTTTTTCGCAAATGGATTTTAACAATCCGTTTATGGTTTGCACGGAAGATTTTTTCAGGGCGGTTAACAATTTCCCTTCTCATATACCTTCTGTCGGTTACGAACATTTTCCTAACGGCAGTTTCTTTTTTGACCCGCATTTTGGAGGGCGTAAAGACCGTAACGGCAGACTTTTATACGGCATTAACCAAAGTTTGCAAACCTCAGACACTTCGTTTTTTGCGCAAGCCGCTGTATTAAACAATTTTATGAGAACTAATATTATGAATATTAGTACCGCAGAAATGGACAGTATTTATCTCCGCGTAGATTCTTTGCTGATAAATCCGTACATAAAACAATGTGCAAAAAGTTTCATGGAAAATTATTATCACGGAGCAAAACTTATGGATTTGCCTTCTGGCGGTGCTATGAGCATAATTGATTCAGTGTTAAATGTTTACAAGGGTAAATATGTTTTGTTTGACTTTTGGGCGTCGTGGTGCGGACAATGTGAGGCTTCGATTATGATGAGTGTGGATTTGCGCAAAAAAATTGCCTCGGGCGGCGAATTAAAATTGGTTTTTATAACTCCCGACGAAAAATCCGCCGTTGAAAAGTTTGTGAAAGAGTATCTTTCAGACGAAGAAGTTTTGTACGTCGGCGAAGAAAAATTTGACGAATTTAAGACGTTGTTTGAGTTTGACGGCATACCACATCAGGAGACCGTTACGCCCGAAAAAAAGCGCGTTACGGAGCGTTTGACGAATTTCGTTTTTTATGACGAAGACTGGTTTTTCCGCAGTTGGAAAAATATGAAAAAAGAATTGGAAGAAAGTACAAATTAAACGGATTTTTTTTAACTTTGCCGAAACAAATTTTTGAAAAATATGGTTACTACAATTACGACACGCATATCGTTGGAAAGGATTTTGGAGTTTCTTTTGTCGTTTAATCTTAACGATGAGAGCAAGTTATGGCTGTCTGACAAACTCACGGAGAGTGTTAAAATCAAACCGTCAAAACCTGTAAAAACCGAAAAACTTTCCGCACCTGAAAGAATCGAGACACCGAAAGTGTTGGATTTTTCGGATTGCATTGTTCAAAGACCAAACGAAAATCTTTCCAAAGAAGAAAAGGAAAGAATTTTCCGTAGTCTTCGCGGAGCATGGGTTGGCGACCCCGATGCCGAAATGATGGAAAAAGCAATCAAAGACAGCCGTAACGGAAATGGTTTATCACGTAAAATAGTTTCATTCGATGACTAAGTATATTTTGGACACTAACATCTGTATAGAGTATTTCAAAGACAAACCGTCTGTTACTAACCGCATTGATGAAATCGGTCTTGAAAATATCTATGTTTCAGAAATAACAATAGCCGAATTGAGATTCGGTGCAGAGAAAAGTAAAAAGCAAAAGCATTTTGACGAAGTAGAAAATTTGTTGAAAAGTGTAAATGTGCTCTGCATTTTTGATACATTAAAATGCTATGCAAAACTTCGCAGATATTTAGAGGAACGCGGACAAAAAGTTGACGGTTTTGATTTATTAATTGCTTCTGCTGCAATTAATTATGATATGGTTTTAGTAACCGATAATATTAAACATTTCGGGAGGATTCCAAATTTAAAAATCGAAAATTGGATGAGATAATAATCCGCTAAACTATTTTTTTCCAAAAAAACTTCAAAAAAATTTGGCAGTTTGAAAAAAAAACTTTTTCTTTGCGGCAAAGAAAATCTAAACATAATAATGAGAAATTTTTACGCATATAACAATTGGTGGTGGCGCTTACGGAAGAAAAATTCGTGAGACGATTCACCTTTGTATATGTCAAGAAAAATTTTTTCAAAAAGAAGGTCTGTTGGTTCTCACTAACAGACCTTTTTTTGTGTAAGGCAATAATTAAAAAAAGTATAAAAAAATGTTTAAGTACAAAACTAAATCAAAAACCATTTTAAGCGACTTGTATACGCCCGTAAGCGCGTATTTAAGGCTTAGAGATTCAGGCGTTCAGAGTGCGCTTATGGAGTCAAACGACTATCATTCCCGCGACAATTCCCGCTCGTTTATCGGAATTTTTCCGCTCGCCTCTGTTGCCGTCAATCACGGAAAAGCCGTTCTGAAATACCCCGACGGCAAAACCGTAACCCACGACATCACAGAGACTTACAGAGTGGAAAACGCTTTGGACGAGTTCTTGAAAAACTTCTCTGTCGAGGGCGAAAATGCAAACTACACGGGACTTTACGGTTACACTGCTTTCAACGCCGTCAGATATTTTGAAAATATCCCCGTCAAAGACACCACGATGGAAGAAAACGACGCGCCCGACATGCTTTACGTTTTGTTCCGCACCGTCTTGGTTTTCAATCATTTCTCCTCAAAACTTACTATTGTGGATTTGACGGAAAACGGTGAAGACAAAATTTCGGAAGTCGAAAAACTGCTTTCAAAAGCGGGTGTCAGAACAGACGGCTTTCAGGCAATCGGCGAAACCGTTCCCACAATTTCTGACTCTCAGCACAAAGAAAACATCAAAAAAGGCATCGCCCACTGTCTTCGCGGCGACGTTTTCCAAATCGTCATATCACGCAGATTTATACAGAAATACGAGGGCGACGATTTCAAACTTTACAGGGCTTTGCGCTCGATTAACCCTTCGCCTTATCTGTTTTATTTTGATTTCGGAGGTTTCAGAATTTTCGGCTCGTCGCCCGAAACGCATTGCAGAATCGAAAACCACCGCGCATACATCGACCCGATTGCAGGCACAACCAAGCGCACCGGCAACCCCGAAGAAGACCGCAAAAACGCCGAATATCTCCGCAATGACCCGAAAGAAAATGCCGAACACGTTATGCTCGTTGACCTTGCACGCAACGACCTCAACCGCAACTGCGACAACGTAAAAGTTGATTTTTACAAGGATATGCAGTTTTATTCGCACGTTATCCACCTTGTAAGCCGTGTCAGCGGAGACATGAGAGAGGGCGCAGACCCGGTAAAAACTTTTATTGACACTTTCCCGGCGGGAACGCTCAGCGGTGCGCCAAAAGTCCGCGCAATGCAGTTAATCTCCGAAATAGAGCCGCACAACAGAGGAATTTACGGCGGCTGTATCGGCTTTTTGGGGCTTGACGGCTCGCTTAACCAGGCGATTACAATCCGTACTTTTGTCGCCAGAAACAACGAACTTTGGTTTCAGGCGGGCGGCGGAATCGTTGCAAAATCCGACCCCGAATACGAACTTCAAGAAGTTAACAACAAACTCGGCGCATTAAGAAAAGCCGTCATTATGGCACAGGAATATTAACCATGAAAAAACACGAAAAAATGAAAATAGTTATTATAGATAATTACGATTCGTTTACATACAATCTTTTTGGGTTTGTAAGGGATTTAGGTTTTGACTGTCAGGCAGTTAGAAATGATAAATTCGATTTAAAAGAACTCTGCGAGTTCGACAAAATCATTCTTTCGCCCGGACCGGGAATACCTTCGGAGGCGGGTTTGTTGCTTGATGTTATCAAAGAATATGCCGGCAAAAAACCGATTCTCGGCGTATGTCTCGGACATCAGGCGATAGGAGAGACCTTCGGCGGAAAACTCACAAACTTGACGGAAGTTTTTCATGGCGTTGCGACAAGTTGCAAATTAAACGGCAACGATTATATTTTTGACGGTTTGCCGACGGAAATCGAAATCGGCAGATACCACTCTTGGGTGGTTGACAAGGCGGGTTTCCCTGACTGTTTAGAAATCACCGCTGAAAGTCCTGACGGCTTGATTATGGGCTTGAAACACAAGACGTTGGACGTTCACGGAATACAGTTCCACCCCGAAAGCGTTTTAACACCAGACGGAAAAACAATTTTGAAGAATTTTTTGATTCACAATTTGTAATTCACAATTCATAATTCACAATTCATAATTTGGAAGAAAAAAATGAAAGAAATATTAGCACGCCTTATTTCCGGCGAGACATTCAGCCGCGAGGAGGCAAAAAACATTTTAATCGGAATCACCGAAAACAAATATTCAAACGAGCAGATAGCAGGTTTTTTGACGGGCGTTCAGATGCGCTCAATCACCGTTGACGAGTTGCTCGGACTCCGCGACGGCATTTTGGCGACGGGTACGCCGGTTGATTTGTCGCCTTACAAGGTCGTTGACATCGTAGGCACGGGCGGCGACGGCAAAAATACTTTTAACATTTCGACATGTTCGTGCTTTGTGGTTGCGGGCGCGGGTTACAAGGTCGCAAAACACGGCAACTACGCCGCAACGTCGGTTTCAGGCGCGGGCAACGTTTTGGAGGAGCACGGCGTAAAATTTACCGCTGACAATGCCACACTTAAACGCTCACTTGAAGAGTGCGGTTTTGTTTACATGCACGCACCGCTTTTTGCGCACGCGATGAAATTTGTCGCACCGGTGAGAAAAGCCCTTCAAGTGCCGACCTGTTTCAACCTGTTAGGACCGATTGTCAATCCCTGCAAACCTCAGTATCAGGTTCTCGGAACGGCGACGTTAGACCAAATGCGTCTCTATCACAACGTTTTGCAGCAGATTAGCGAAGGTTATATGATTGTTTCTTCGCTTGACGGTTACGACGAGATTTCTTTGACAGACGATTTCAAAATCACTTCGTCAAAAATGGAGAAAATTTTTAACTCTGCGGAAATTGATTTCCCGGCTATAAAACCCGAAGAAATTTTCGGCGGAAAAGACAAGAAAGAGGCAAAACAGATTTTTGACAACGTTTTGGAAAACAAGGCGTTAATGTCGCAAAAAAATGTCGTTCTTGCAAACTCGGCTTTTGCAATCAACTGCATTTGTCCCGAAAAGAGTATCCGCGCATGTTTTATCGAGGCAAGAGAGGCTCTTGAAAGCGGAAAAGCGTTGGAAGTTTTGAAAAAATACATTGAATTAAATTCTTAAAAAAAATAGAAAAATGGGCAAATATTCAATTGACAAAAACGGTTATTACGGTGAGTTCGGCGGGGCGTTTATTCCCGAAATTTTGAGAAAAAACGTCGTTGAACTCAAAGACAACTATTTACAAATAATTGAGAATGAGGAGTTTCAAAAGGATTTCAGAAAACTTCTCCATGATTACGTCGGCCGTCCTACGCCGCTTTATTTTGCAAACCGTCTTTCTGAAAAATACGGCGCAAACATTTTCTTAAAACGCGAAGACCTTTGTCATACGGGAGCGCACAAACTCAACAACGCTTTGGGTCAGATACTTTTGGCGAGAAAACTCGGCAAAACGAGGATTGTCGCTGAAACGGGCGCGGGTCAGCACGGCGTTGCAACGGCTACGGTCTGCGCTCTTATGAACATGGAGTGCGTGGTTTATATGGGTGAGACGGACGTTAAAAGGCAGTTTCTTAACGTTCAGAGAATGAGAATGTTGGGCGCGAAAGTTGTTCCAGTGATGTCAGGAAACCGCACCCTCAAAGACGGCACTAACGAGGCTATCCGCGACTGGTGTTGCAATCCGAAAAACACGCATTACATCATCGGCTCTGTTGTAGGTCCTGATCCGTATCCCGATATGGTTGCAAGGTTTCAATCTGTTATAAGTGAGGAGATTAAGTTTCAGTTAGAGTCTCAGACCGGCAGAAATTATCCCGACAAACTGCTTGCCTGCATCGGCGGCGGCAGCAATGCGGCTGGAACTTTTTACCACTATGTTGACGACGAAAGAGTGAAATTTTTCGCAGCCGAGGCTGCCGGTCTCGGTCTTGAAGATCCCGAAAAATCCGCCGCGACGATTCACCTTGGACGCAAAGGCGTTTTGCACGGAAGTCTCTCGATGGTGATGATGACTGAGGACGGTCAAATCGTTGAGCCGTATTCGATTTCGGCGGGTCTTGACTATCCGGGCGTCGGTCCTATGCACGCTTTTTTTGCGAAAACGGGACGCACAAAAGTTCTTGCCGTTACCGACAGTGAGGCAATGCAGGCGGCTCTTGAACTTACTAAGTTAGAGGGAATTATCCCGGCAATTGAGAGTGCGCACGCTTTGGCGATGTTGCCGAAATTGCAGTTTCAGAAAGGCGAAAACGTGGTTGTTACGGTTTCAGGACGTGGCGACAAGGATATGAATACTTACGTCAATTATTTTAAACTCGAAGAATAATGGCAACGATTTTGGACGAAATTGTTGAGAACAAAAAGCGCGAGGTTCAAGAACTTAAAAAAAGTCTTCCGCTGCAAGACCTGAAAGAAAAGCCGCTTTTTTCCCGGCAGACTTTTTCTTTGAAAAACGCTTTGCTGAACAGCAGTACGGGAATAATTTCGGAGTTTAAACGCAAATCTCCGTCAAAAGGCGACATTCATCAAGGCATTGAGCCAAAGGACGTTGTGCCCCTTTATGAAAAATACGGCTGTTCGGCGGTTTCGTGTTTGGCGGATAACAAATATTTCGGCGGAAGTTTTTCGGACGTTATTCAGGCGAGGGAAAATTTGGAGCATACGCCGCTACTTTTTAAGGAGTTTTTGACCGACCCGTACCAACTTTATTTGGCAAAGGCTTCGGGTGCTGACGTTGTGCTGCTGATTGCGGCGTGTTTGGAACGCTCTCAGTGTCAGGAACTTGCTCTCGAAGCCAAAGAACTCGGTTTGGAAACGCTTTTGGAAATTCATTCCGAAGACGAATTGTCGCATTATGACGAAAGTTTTGTGGACGTTTTGGGCGTTAACAACAGAAATTTGAATATTTTTAAAACTGACGTTCAGATTTCAAAGGACATTGTTAAAAACCTGCCTGAAACTGCCGTAAAAATCTCAGAATCAGGAATTTCCAAACCCGAAACGGTGGCGGAACTCAAAAAACTCGGCTTTAACGGTTTTCTCATGGGCGAAAACTTTATGAAGGAAAACAATCCGGGAATTGCGCTTAAAAACTTTATTGACAACGTTTTAACTTTGTTATAAAATGCTGATAAAAGTTTGCGGTTTAAGGGATAATTTTCAAGAGGTTACGGCTTTGAAACCCGATTTTGCGGGAATGATTTTTTACGAAAAATCGCCGCGCTATGTCGGGCTGAACGACGGCGGAATTTTAAGGCAAAAGGTTCCGAACGTAAAAAAAGTCGGGGTTTTCGTTAACGCCTCCGAGGATTATATTTTTGATAACGTTTTGAAATATAATCTTGATTTTGTGCAACTTCACGGCGGCGAAACGGCGGCGTTCTGCGAAAAAATCCGTCAAAAAGTCCCCGTTATAAAAGCCTTCGGAATTTCGTCGAAAGAGGATTTGGCTATTGCGCAAAATTATGCGCAAAAAGTTGATTATCTGCTTTTTGACACCAAGACCAAAGGTTACGGCGGCTCGGGCGTAAAATTCGACTGGGAAATCTTGAAAGACGTTGTTTTTGAGACACCGTTTTTCCTCAGCGGCGGTATTTCGTTGGAGTCTCTTCCGGAGATAAAAGCCTTGAAAATCAATAATTTGGCGGGTGTGGATTTGAACAGCCGTTTTGAGTTGTCGCCCGCAAAAAAAGACATAGAAAAATTACAACAAGCAATTAATTTTTTACGAAAATGAACAGAATAGACAGACTTTTTCAAACTGGAAAAAAAGATATTTTATCGGTTTATTTTACAGCGGGTTATCCTGATTTGGACGACACTGTAAAAATCATCAAATCGCTTTCAGACCACGGCGTTGACATGATTGAAATCGGCGTTCCGTTTTCAGACCCGATGGCTGACGGTCCTGTGATTCAGGCGAGCGGTCAGAAGGCTTTGAACAACGGCATAACGCAGGAGATTTTGTTTTCGCAACTTCAAAATATCCGCCAAGTAACTGATATTCCGCTGATTATGATGAGTTACATAAATACGGCGATGCAGTTTGGTTTTGAGCGTTATTGCAAAAAATGTGCGGAAGTCGGCGTTGACGGTTTGATAATCCCCGACCTTCCGTCAGAGATTTATCTTTCTGATTACAAGGGTTTTGTGGAGGCAAATTCGTTGGATTACATTCAACTTATCACGCCGGAGACCTCGGACGAGAGAATCCGTGCCATTGATGATATGAGCAAAGGTTTTATCTATATGGTTTCCTCTGCTGCTACAACGGGCGCACAGCAGTCTTTTAACGAGGCTAAACAGCAGTATTTCAGTCATATAGAAAGTATGAATTTGAAAAATCCTACGCTTGTGGGCTTTGGCGTTTCCAACAAGGCGACCTTCCGTGCGGCGGCTGACCATTCAAGAGGCTGCATTATCGGAAGTGCGTTTATCAAACTTTTGGGCAGTTGCAAGTCGATTGACGAGGCGGTCGAAACGCTGATAAAAAATGTGAAAGAATGATTTTTTAGGGGTTGCCGAAAAAAAACGGCAGCCCTTAATTTTTTTTGTAATCTTTTTTTGGATGTTATGTTTTTTTGTATTACATTGCCGAAAAAAAGTAAGATTATGAAAGCGGTTGTTTGTTTTGTTTTGTTGTTTCTTAATTGCGTTGGAATATATGCGCAAGAAACGCGGGTTGTTTATGGTAACGTTAACATTCTCAATAACTTACCTGTTTCGGGTGTAACGGTTTATGCTCAGAAGTCAAAGGCGGCGGCACTTACTGATTCGCTTGGAAATTTTGTGATTGTCTGCGAAAAAAAGGACTGTTTGGTTTTCAAGACCAAATGTTTCAACACTGAGCGTGTCCGTGTCAGCGGCAAAACTGCTGATACATTATCGGTGAAATTGGGTTTTGTGCCGAGCAAAAAAAATGTTGAAATTGCTGTCGGTTACGGTTATGTCAGCGAGGCAGACCGTGTTCAGGCGGTGGAGTACATTGAAAAAGGTCAGAATTATTGCAATTATCAAACCATTTACGAGTTGATTCGCAACCATTTTACGGGCGTGAACATTACTTCCGACGGTTGTATTATTGTCAGAGGAGTCAACACTTTGTACGGTTCGCCGTGTGCGACATACGTTGTTAACGGAGTGTTTATGGATACGATTGATTTTATTTCGCCGTGTAATGTTAAGGAGATTTCGCTTTTGAAAGACGGCAGTGCGGCGATTTACGGCAGCAAAAGTTCCAACGGAGTTTTTATCATCAATCTTAAAGGCGGAAAATAGAGGAATATTAGTCGCAAAAATGTGCGAGGAGTTTTCTTATTTTGCTGAGTTTCACTTTTGAATTATCCACTCTGCGAACCAAACTGCGCAAATACCGAGAACAACGCTTAACGCAATGTATATCAATGCGATAAAAGTGTTTCCGCTTTTTATTAAATCCACGCTTTCCAAAGCGAAACTCGAAAACGTTGTGAATCCGCCGCAAATTCCTGTTTTAAGAAATAACGTCAAATTTTGGCTTTGACAATTCGGCTTTAACGCAAAGGCAACTATCAGCCCGATTAAAAAACAGCCTAAAATGTTCACGGCGAAAGTTTTAATGGGAAATTCAAACGGTTCTTTTATCGGCAACAGTCCGATTAAATACCGCATCGCCGCGCCGCACGCACCGCCAAGTGCAACAAGAAGGATGTTAAACATAGGTTTTGAAAGATTTTTATTCCGTACTTTTTGCCAATGTCATAGGGTCTCGCCTGCAATTCCATATAGCAACAATTACTATACGGTCTTCTTCTGCACGGTAAACGATTTTATTAACCTTGTTGATTACAAAACTTCTATATGTTTGGGGACGATCTGCCAAATAAGGTTCTATTTTACCCATATATGGATTAGTCGTTAAGGATAAAACCGTTTCGTAAACCTCTGTCAAAAAATTTTTGCGTGCCGTTTTGCTAAATTTTACCGTAATATAGTCGGCAATTTCTATCCGCATTAAATCTGCACGGTCAGTCCAAATTATTTTCATATCGTTTCCGGTTCAAATAATTCTTTGAAAACTTCTTCGTGGCTTTTGTATTTTCCTTCTGCCAACTGCAATTCTGATTCATCAATTATTGCATTGACTTCTTCAATCGTATATGGTTTCTGCTGTTGTAATTCCAGAACATATTGCCTTAGTTGTTCAGCCAACCACAACATATTAGCAGGTGAAAGTGTACCATAAAGGTAATCCCGCAATCCGTTTAAAATTGTCGTACTCATAATCTGTAATGATTTTTATATTGCAAATTTAAGCATTTTTCTTTTTGATGCAAAAAATAATATTCAAAAAAATTGCCGCTTAAACATTCATTAAGCGGCAATTTTTTTTTACATCATCTTTTCTATATTCCACACAAATGCTCTTACACCCATTTCAAGATTTCGGTTGTCGAGTTTTTTGCATTTGCTTAAAAGTTCGTCAACTTTTTCGTCTGGAATTATTGTTAAAAGCGACGAGTTGAGTTCTGGCCAAGTGTGTGTGCCGCGACGGGGATCACCGTCGTTTGTGCCTTGTCCGAAAACCTGCTCCCACATCGTGTAACCACGAATTTCAAGACGCTCTAACATATATTCAACACGCTCGGTGTTCGCTTGATTGAATACTATAAATACTGCTTTCATTTTTTTTCAATTGATAATTGACAATTGACAGTTGACAATTACTTTTCATTGTCAATTGTCAATTGTTCATTGTTAATTAATCCAACGGTTTTCTTGAATCGAATACTGCATTGTCGTCCATGTCGTAGAACACGAAACTCTTCTTTACTTCTTCGGCTTTGTCTCTTTCACCGTGTTTTGAGAATATCGCATACAAAACAGGTACGATAATAAGCGTTATGACAGTTGAAACTATCAAACCGCCAATCACAACAACACCCATCGGAGCCCAAATTTCAGCACCTTCACCAGAAGAAACCGCCATCGGAATCATACCGAGAATCGTGGTCGCCGCTGTCATAAGCACCGGACGAAGACGCGAACGTCCTGAAATCACAATCGCCTGATTCAATTCAAGGTTACGGTCGCGCATAAGGTTGATGTAGTCCACAAGCACAATACCGTTTTTAACAACGATACCTGCCAACATTATCACACCTAACATTCCGACCATGTTCAAGTTTGTTCCCGTTATCAAAAGCGCAAATATCACACCCGAAATCGCAAACGGAATACTCATCATGATAATAAACGGTTTTGACAAAGATTCAAACTGCGATGCCATCACGATATAAACCAAAATCACAATCAAAAGGAACAATAACGACATATCTTTTGACGATTCTTGTTGCTCTTCGTAATCACCACCGATAACAATCTTAACGTCTGAGGGAGTTTCGATTTTGTCAAGAATCTTTTGAACCTCTTCCGCCAAATCGGTCAAAGAAATATCGTCAGGAGTTACCGAAACTTTGTTCATACGCTGACGGGTTTTTCTGTCAATCTGAGGCGGTGCCCAATATTCTTTAATCGTTGCCAACTCTTTAACTTTTACCATTGCTCCCGTTGGAGTGTTGATAGTCAGTTCGTTAATCTTATCCAACGAGTTGCGGTCTTCTTCACGCAAGCGGACACGGATATAATATTCGTCGCCGTCTTCTTTCAAATAACCTGCTGAATAACCGTTTACCTTGTTACGAATATAACTTCCTAAGGTTGCCGTTGTAAGACCGAGTTCCGCAATTTTTTCTTTGTCGAAAATAAGTTGCAATTCGGCACGGTCGGCCTCACGGCTTATCTGAACGTCTTTTGCACCTTCAATCGGTTTAAGTTTTTCTTTCAACTCTTCGGCAATACGGTTGGTTTCGTCAAAGTCGTAACCGTAAATTTCCACGTCAATAGAGTTGCTGCTCATACCGCCCCCCGAAGATGTTGAAACCGTGTAGTTTACAATTTCAGGAGTGTTGTCAAACTGATCACGGATAGTGTTGGCAATATCAAAAATCGTGCGCTCGCGTTCCCATTTTTTTGTGGCGCGGATATACATCTGACCTTTGTAGTTGCTTGTTGATGACATCAGGGCAGAAATTCCCGCGTCTTCATTAGAACCCAAAGTGGTGGAAACGATTCTAAGTTCAGGATTGTTTGCCATCATTTCGGCTTCAATGCGGCGGCCGATTTTTGCGGCTTCTTCAATTCTTGTTCCGCGTTGAAGTTCAAA
>JAFXUC010000116.1 GCA_017535325.1 Bacteroidales bacterium
ACTGACGATATTATCAAAAAAATCAATGTGAAATATTTGATTATGATATTTGCGGGATTTGTTTTGAGTTTACCTGTAACGCTTTATGTTATAACGCTTTGGCAACAGAATTTTGTTGAAAAAGCACCTTTGCCTTGGTGGTTGTTCCCGGTTGTGGTTTTGTTGGTAACGGTGGTAACGTGTGCAATTGTAACCGTTCAGTCAGCAAAAACAGTTTACGGAAATCCGGTGGAAGGCTTGAAGAAAGAGTAAAAAATTTAAAAAACTAAAATATCATGTTAAAAGTTAAAGACATTACAAAAATCTTCTCTACTGAGGAAGTACAAACGCTTGCATTAGACGGCGTTTCGTTTGAAATCAAAGACGGCGAATTTGTTGCTGTTATGGGTCCGTCAGGTTGTGGAAAGTCAACATTGATGAACATTCTTGGTCTGCTCGACAATCCGACTTCCGGCAGTTACGAACTTATCGGACAGGAAGTCGGCCATTTAAAAGAAAAAGACCGTACTCAGTTTCGTAAAGGTAACATCGGCTTTATCTTTCAGAGTTTCAATCTGATAGACGAGTTGAACGTTTATGAAAACGTTGAACTGCCGCTGCTCTACATGAAAATCAGCGCGTCTGAACGCAAAAAACGTGTCGAAGAAATTCTCCGCCGCATGAACATTGCTCACCGTGCGAAACATTTTCCTCAGCAACTCTCTGGTGGTCAGCAGCAAAGGGTTGCGATAGCGCGTGCCGTTGTCATGAACCCGAAACTCATTCTCGCCGACGAGCCGACAGGAAACCTCGACTCAAAAAACGGTCGCGAAGTCATGGACCTTTTAACCGACCTCAACCGCGAAGGCTCTACCATCGTTATGGTTACGCACTCGCAAAAAGATGCCGCCCGCGCTCAGCGTATTATCAATCTTTTTGACGGAAAGATTGTCAGCGACGTACAAAACGAGTTATAAAAAAAGTAAAGCCATGAAAATATTCAGATTCAAAAACCTTTTCAGAATGTCGTCGCTGCTGAACATTCTCGGCATTTCGGCGGCGGTTGCGGCGTTTTACGTTCTTGTTGTCTGCGTGGACTTCGACGTGAATTTTAATAAAGAAATTCCTGATTATCAGAGAATTTATATGCTTGTAAACAATGCCGCTAACTTCGAGAAACGTCCTTTCGGCGAAACTTTTATAAAAGAAATGCCTTATGTTGAAAACGGCGGCTGTTTCGCGCCGTGGTGGGGCAACAATCTTTACACCGAAAAAAACGGAAAGAAAGAAAAAATCGCTCTCAGAAACGCGGCGTGTTCAAAACCGCTGTTGGAAATTTTCGGCGTCAAACTTTTGGAAGGCTCTTGGGAAAACTTTTCTGACAGCGCGAAACTCGTTGTCAGCCGCTCAGCGGCGGAGACATTTTCGCTTTCTGTCGGCAGTGTCTTAACGGGCGAAGACGGCACAGTATATCAAATTACGGGAATATTTGAGAATATGCCCAAGAACAGCGAATTTGCTCAGTATCAGTCGTTTTTTAATATGGCTAACAGCTGTATTGACAACCTTGGAGAACTCTCGTTCATCTATTATTTCAAGGCGAAAGAGAACGCAACCGGCATTGAAGAAAGAATTTCGGACGATGCAAAATCAATTTACAGGATGATGTACGCCGACGAACTTGCGGAATGTGATGACGAAGAAAAGCAGGAGTTTGAAGACGAGTTGTCTGATGTGCGGCACAAGGCTGTTCCGCTTGACGAACTGCATTTTTATCCCGAAATTGACGGTTATCATGTCCGCGCTGACAAAAAAATCGTCTGGACGCTTTTCGTTATCGCAATAATGACGGTTATCATCGCGTATATCAATTACTTAAACTTCTTTTTCTCGCAGATTCCGCAGAAACTCAAAGCCGTCAACATCAAAAAGATTTACGGTTGCAGCCGTGCCGGACTTATTCTGACGGAAGTTATTGAATCGGTTGTTTTCTCGTTTTTCGCGCTTGGTGTGGCGTATTTGATTGTGCGGGGCATTTCGGCATCGCCTTTCGGAGCGGTTATCGGAAAGGATTTGGCTCTTACAGAAAACATAAAAATTGCTGTTATGACATTTTTTAGCGTAACGTTAATTTCCGCGCTGACAAGTATTTATCCTGCGGTATTTATAACAGGAGTTCAACCGGCTTTGGCATTAAAAGGCACTGTTAACAGCAATCCGAAGTCAAAACTGAGATATATTCTTATCGGGTTCCAGTTTACGGCATCTGTTGCGCTGATTATCAGCACGTCATTTATCAAAGAAAACAACGATTACATGCTCAGCAAAGACCTCGGTTTCAACAAGGAAAACCTTCTGAGTACTTATACGACCGACAAAATTGCGACAAGCCGCGAAACCGTCCGCGAAAAACTTATGCAAAACACTGCGATAGAGGATATTGCGTGGGCTGACGGCGACATTATCGGCAAACAGCGCATGGGCTGGGGCAGAGAGTTGAACGGCGGATATATTAATTTTCAGTGTTATCCAGTTTCGTGGAATTTTTTGAGATTTTTGGGAGTTGAAGTTCCCGAAGGCAGGGATTTTACGGAAAACGACGAAAAATGTGAAAACGGCGTTTTTATTTTCAACGAGACGGCAAAGAAGCGTTTCCGTCTTACTTTGGATACAAAAGTCCATGGACATATTGATGAGACTGACATTGCCGGTTTTTGTAAAGACTTCAATTACAAGCCGTTGCAGTACGGAATAGAGCCGTTTGCGTTTTACGTTATGGGTGCAAAACCGTGGCGGAGTCAAAAGCAACTTTACTTGCGCATAAAAGCGGGTTCTAATTTACCGTCGGTTGTGGATTTTGTCAAAGAAACGCTGACGGAACTTGACCCTGATTACGAGACTCAGCAGCGCGACGTTATAACTTTTGACCGCGAGACGGCGTACAATTACACTCAGGAAACTAATCTTGCGATGCTTGTAACTCTGTTTACTTTTGCGGTGCTTTTGATTGCGCTGACAGGACTTTTGGGCGTGGTTTTGTTTGAGACAGAACGCCGCAGAAAGGAAATCGGAATACGGAAAGTCAACGGCGCAACGGTAAAGGAGATACTTCTGCTGTTTAATAAAAAGTTTGCAGCGTTGGTTTTGATAAGTTTTGTAATTGCGTGTCCGATAGCGTATTATGTAGTTGTAAAATATCTTTCAAACTTCACATACCATTGTCCTGTTTATGTATGGGTTTTTGGTGCGGCGTTAATCCGTGCGCTTGTTCTTACCGCTTTAACGGTTACGGCGGCATCTTTCAAAGCCGCAAATGAAAACCCGGTCAGAACGTTGAAGTCGGAATAAAAGAGTTGCTTGGTGTAAAAATAAAACAATAATGAAAAATTTTAGGTTAAAAAGTTTGTTTTCTGCATCTTCGCTTTTGAATATTGCGGGAATTGCCGTGGCTGTGGCTGCGTTTTATATCATTTTGGTCAGCACGAGTTTTGAAATCAATTTCAACAAAGACATAAAAGACTGCCAAAATATTTATCAGGTCAGCATAACGGCTTTGGATTTTCATGACTCGCCTATGAACATGATTCCAAGACCGTTAGGCGAAAAAATCATAAACACGATGCCGTTTATTGAAAGCGGCGGCTGTTTCAGACAGACTTATAAAGGCGAGATTTTCGCTCAAAAAAACGGTGCGTGGGAAAACCTGCATTTGCAGACCGCTTCCTGTACGCCGCAAATTTTGGAGATTTTCGGCTTTGACTTTTGCGAAGGCAAGCCGGAGGATTTTTCCGCTGAGGGCAAAGTTATAATCAGCCGTTCAGCCGCCGAAAAATTCTCTCTAAACATAGGTTCGATGCTTAAAACATCTCCCAGAGATTCAGTTGTTTACGAGGTCGCAGCCGTGTTTGATGATTTCAGCAAAAACACCGAGTTTGCCGAATACGACGTCATCAAATTTATCGGTGATGCGGACATTGACCAGATGTTTTTGTGGGGATACGTGTATTATTTCAAGGTCAAAGACGCGTGACGTCTACCGCATTATGGGTATCACCCAAGTGGCCATCCGCTCCACAAGATACAGGATTCAGCAGAATATGAAGAAGTAATGAATCAAA
>JAFXUC010000117.1 GCA_017535325.1 Bacteroidales bacterium
GATAATGGTCGAAATATCAATTGTCCATGCCCTTGAATCAGTGGTTTTCAGGTTTTGGTCTATGATGTTCTGCACGTTGCTTGATTTTTCAGCGAACTCATTGTAATCGTTGATCTTATTTTCGTGCTCTTTGATTGCATCATCCACTTTTTTTGCAAGTCTTTGGATGCGAGTATTGAGGTTGTGTTCGATGTTGGGCTTGCGGATGTCGTCGGATTTGTTGATAACGTTTTCTGTAAACCGCTTGATGAACTCGCGAAATATTGTGTATTCATTTTCTGCATCGTTTTTTCTTTCGTTTTTTACTGTATTCTGACGACGTGATTCCAAAATGCCAAGATTGACAACGGTTGACATTTCGTGGTTCAAGTTGATGAATTTTTTGAAAAGACCCTTGTTGAGAATGGTTGAGAGTTTGTCCTTGGCTTCTTCGCGACTATTGTCGTTCTCATCGTAGTCAGACTTGGCGAATAGGTTCATAAATACAGATACCATTACATTGCCGTTGTTTTCGCCAATAAAGTTGAAAACTTTTATGTCGCTGTCCGTGATGTCAGTCGTTGAGTTTTGAATGAAGATGATGTAATCCGCCCTTGACAGAAGAATTTGCTGGAACTCGTCGAAATTGAATTTCGAACCGTTGAGTCCAGGCAGGTCTGCAAAGACAATTTTTTCTTTCACGAGGTCGCTACTGTCAACAGAAAACGAGGTCAGGAAGTAGTCCTTATTTTCATTGGAATCTCTTTTACTATCTTCTGTTATCTGTTTTGACTTGACTTCGATGCCTGGTATTTCATCATTTGAGTCAGTAATAATGCTACTCAGTATTTGTTCAAATGTGATTCGCTTGTCCTTGGAAACACCCGATGTCGCAATGTAAGTTCTGTATTGGCTATCACCGTTTGTTATAAACATCGGTCGCGCAGTACATTCCTTGGAATCTGTCTGACATATCGACTTGTTTGCCAACAAGTTGCAGAATGTTGACTTGCCCGCCTTTACGTCGCCAACTATTGCCACTAACAATGCTCCGTCATCAAGTGCTTTTGCATAGTCGTTGATTGAACGCAATTCATTTTTGATTTCATCCTTGAAATCTGCATCTTCGAATCTTTCGAAGAGTTTACTGATTTTTTCTGATAATATGTTCATTTTTATTTCGCTTTAACGTTTTACTTACTATTTTTTTCTTTCACCTACTTGCATAAAAAAAGGCGTAGGACTATCCCGCTGACTTATTAATGTGTAGGCTCTGGACTGCCTTGTAGATACATAAGCGCGAAATAGTCCACGCCTAAATATGATATAAGCGTGAACTTATGTCGCACTTATTCGAGTATCTACGTTTGTAAATTGTCCAGACTTACACACATTCCGAATAAGTGTTCCGAAATATACCGTTTTATATTTTTACCTTTTTTACTTCATACGCAATTAAAAGTTTTTAGTAATTTTTACACCGCAAATATAACACAAATCTTTTCTCCGCAAAATATTTTTGGAAGATTTTTTACTTTTTTCCTTTCAGCACTGCTTTGTAATTTCCGCCCGTAAACGCATCGTAAAACTCTGCCTTAGACGAAAATTTTGCGCCGTTTTTGGAAAATTCTTTATTGAGAGCGGCATTGTTGGTGATTAGAAAATCAATGACATTTTCGTAATACGGCTTGTTTTTCAGCCCCGAAACCCATTCCAAAAGTTTTCTGCGGTACTCATTAATTTCCGTATAATCAACAGGTTGATCGCTCATAAGGTTCAAAACAGAATTATTGTTCATCTCTTTCAAAAAATTCACAACCGAAATGTTTTGTTTGTTTTCTTGAAGTTGCGCCATAACGTTTCTAAAATCCGTTTCCAAGGCAAATTTCTCAAAACCCTGACAATAAAACTTATCAAAATCCTCGTCCGAATTGTAAAAAACGCCATACTCTTTTTTGGCAGAATTGTAATCCCGCATGATTTCGTTCTCAATTTTTTTGTACGCAGATTCCAATTCATTCATTTTGTTGTAAAACTGCGTTTTGTTGTTTTCTGTCATAATGGTAAAAGTTTTTTCAACAGACAAACCTTTGACATTGTATTTGTTGTCTTTTAGTTTTTGGTTGAAAGACTTCAATTGTTCGTTAAGTTGCTCGTTATAACCGGCAATGGCGGCGGAATCTTCCCTCGCTTTTTGAGCCGCAAGACGTGCCGCCTCAGCCTCCTTCTGTCTTTGAATTTCAACAATCTGTTCTTTGATTGTCATGGCATATTCTTGATAAACAAACACATAACCTTTGAGTTGCTGAGGTCTGCCAAGCCAATCGTCATAATTGTATTTTACGGGCGGCACCGATTCTGAAATGTCAAAACGCCATTCACCAAATTCCGAACTGAGTTCAAAGAATCTCGGCACAAAAATCTTTTTGTCAATGACGCAAATGTCGTAAGTGTCATATTTCATTGTCATCACCTCATCATGCACTTCATAGCACAAATTACCTTTTTCGTCCCAATATTGTTTCATTTTACCATCGTCGTCCATACCGTCGTCCCCAAAGTGCATAATCAGTCCGTCAACATATAGTTCAGGCGAATTTGCGGAGCAATGATTTTTCAGATATTTTGCATTTTGCGGACTGACATTAATTGCGCGGATAATTTGGTATTTTTTCTCATTGTCATAGAAAAGAATCTGCAACTCCTGTTTGTCAGCGTTGTAGTCGCCAAATTTCACTAACCAATAGTCCTCCGAAATTTCTTTGTTGATGTTGTCATAAAGGAATTTGTCGATTGTTTGGCGCGACTGCTCTTTGAGACGGTTTTCGTGCTGTTCTGAGGTTTCAAACTCGCCTTTCTGACTCCATTCTTTGAAGTCCAACGCCGACTGCCATTTTGCTCTGCCGTATGGCACTGTTGATTCTTCATTTACTTTAAAGGCAAACTTTTCGTCAGCGGTCATAAGTTTGCGTGCGGCAGCGTATTCGGCTTCAATTTGTTTTTTTAGAGCATCGTAAGATTTGCCGTTTTTGGCGCAATAACCCAACATAAACGTTGTTAACAGACCTTTTGAGGCTTCATCTTCGGAATATCCGACTTGCGAGAAAGCAAAATCTTCATTCTGTCCCCATTTTTCACCACTACCAATCGTAAACATTTTTGCGTACTTAATGAAAATTTGGTGGCATTTCTGTTGATATGCCGTTTGAGAGAATCCGTTTGCCGTCATCATCACAGCGAAAATAAAAATCAGTATCTTTTTCATTTTTTTTATCGTTTTTTATTAGTTCAACATTCATTTATCGACAGCAAAGTTATGACACAAATTTTATTCAAACAAATAAAATTTTATAACTTTTGTTTATAAAAACGATACAAAAATATATTAAGGGCGGGACAACAAAAAAACCGCCTAAATCCGCACAAAACGCGGTTAGAGCGGTGTAAAAGTTGGTTGTTAAAGATTGTTAATAAAGATTTTGCGCTCTCCGGCATTTTATGGGTAAAAAATTTTGCGCTCTCCGGCATAATTATTATTTTTGCCGTGTAAAACATTGAAAATATGGCAGAAGGGAATATAATTTTTAAGCGCAAAATTTACGATAAAATGCTCCAATGGAAAACAGAGCAAAACGGTGAAACAGCATTGTTAGTTCAAGGCGCAAGGCGTATCGGAAAATCAACAATCGTAAAAGATATTCATGGATAAGGAGTTTACTGACGAATCTATTTACGACAGACTCCTCTCGGACAAACTCAGTACAAACCTCGGCTATGTTTACTAAAACATTGTTGCCCAAATGTTAAAAGCCTCAGGCAAAGAACTTTATTACCACACTATCAAAAAAGATGACGGCAAAAGTTACTACGAAATTGATTTTGTGATTACCCGCAACAATAAACTTGTACCTCTTGAAATCAAATCTTCCGGCTACAAAACCCATACTTCAATAGACCGTTTTTGTCAAAAGTTTTCAAGCAGAACTTCTGAGAAGATAATAATCTATACAAAAGATTTGAAGGAGGAAGACGGCACTCTGTTTCTGCCGGTATATATGACAATGTTTTTGTAATTTATAATTTCCGTTAACACTGCCATATTAATCATTCTTCCACCAATTCCATGTAGCCGACTTCTTTTTTATAGAGATAACAGATTTTTTTGCCGTTTAAGGCTTTGACTTCTACGGGTTCAAAAAGTTTTTCGTAACCGTCGTTTTCTAATTCCTTGACGCTGGCAAAAATGTCGCCGCACGAAAAACACAAATGATAAGGCATTATGCCGCCGCGGTTAATAAGTTGGGCTTCGAGAGATTCGGGATTTTTCTGACAAACAAGTTCTATTATCGTGCCGTCTTTTTCAAGATAACAGAGTTCTACCGTCAAAGCCTCGTCATAAAGGGTTTCTTTTTGCAAGAAACCCAATTTTTCAAACTCTTTTGCCGTTGTTTTGATGTCAGGAACAGCGTAGCCGATATGATGAAGTTTTAAATTATTCTGCATTTTGATTTAGAATTTTTCGTAGTGAATTTTTGACTTATTAAATTTGTCTTTTACGCGACCCGATGCTGCCGGGTGTCCCGCCAAAATCAGGTTGAGCGGAACGATGTTTTGAGGCAAAGAAAGCGTTTCCCTGAGTTTTGAAATACGGCTTTCAAGTGGAAAAATTCCCGTCCAAACCGCACCCAAACCCAAAGCATGAGCCGCAAGCAAAAGGTTTTCGCTCGCCGCCGAACAATCTTCAACCCAATACAAAGTGTTATCTTCGCCGTCTCTCTTGCTAACTTCCTCATACAGCGAAATATCGCCGCAAACCACAATGCCGGTACAATTTTCGTTAATCATTTTCGCATACGGCAAAAACGAGCGGAGTCTGTCTTTCACAGCATTGTCGTTGACGACCACAAAATGCCACGGCTGATAATCCATAGCAGTCGGTGCTGACATTGCAGCCCGCAAAAGTGTCTCGGTTTCCTCCGGAGTCAAAGCCGAGGAAAAACGGCGGACAGAAGACCGCGTAAGAATAAAGTCCAATTTTTCGTTGTTTGTCATGATTTTCTATGTTTTTTTTAAAAAATATATCTAAAAATTATAACTTACTCCCGCCATCAGCCACAAACCTTTCTGCGGAATTTCCCTGAAACAATTACCGCCCAACGAATATTTGTGATTAAAGACGTTATGAATGTTTATATCAAGTTTCAGTTTGCCGAAATCAAAGTTAAGTCCCGGATTTACGAGAAAATACTGCGAAATTTCCTTGTAACTTTCTTCCCAATCAATGGGATTTTCGTATATCCTAAACTTAAAATATTGTTTTCCGCAATAATTGATGCCGATATTAGCACGTACCGTTTTGTTGAAACGGTAACTCAAAAGCGCATTAACAAAAAAATTCGGAGTATTGAGGACGTTTCCGTTTACAATCAACGAATAGTCTTCATAATCGTTTTCAAACGGCTTGTAGTCCGCAACTTTCTGAAACGTAGCGTTGGCATTAAGCGAAAATCCGCCGCAAGAGTAAGTTGCAACCGCTTCCACACCCGCCATTCTCAAATCCCAGTTAATATACGCGATATTCTCCCAAGGCATCACCAATCCTTTGCAGTCGTTGTAAAAAAAGTTGAGTTCCGTAGTAAGGTTTTTCGGAAAATTTTTACCCGTAACGGTAAACTGATAAGAGTTAAGTCGTTCAGGGGTAAGCATTTTGTCAAAAAGGATAATAAACAATTCATTGGTACGGTACAAGTATGGCGCATCAACAAAGGATTTTGAATAATTGAGTTTAAGATTGACTTTGTCCGTGGTATAAATAAGCGAAATTCTCGGTGAAAACTCATGTATTTTTGCATCAGCGTTAATACTGTCAATTTTTTCGGCTTCAAAAGATAGTATAGAGTTGTCCGTGTTAATTTCGCAGCGTCTCTTGTAATCGTAACGGAAACCGGTATTGATTATTAGCCTGCCCCAACGGTGTTTTACTTGTAAATACAAGGCATTTTTTTGTTCTTTGTTACCGAAACTGTAATAATCATATTCAGTTGGACTATACTGCTTGACATAGTCGTATATTTCGCAGTGCTGGGTGTAATTTTTTTTAAAACAGCTCAAATCCGTTCCGACTGTGATAATGCCGCCGCAATGCCTGTTGCCGTAATTGTAAGCGATACGTCCGGAAAGCGACATATTAACATCTTCCCAAACCATATAATCGGCAAGTCCGGTTGTACAAGACTTAGATTCAATTTCATAAGTTTCCTCATTATACCCCCACATATTAAATATCTGGTATAAAACTGTGTCGCCGGCAACCATATATTTTGACATTTTTTCCCTGTAATAAGTTGCCGAGAGCGAAGCGTCAAGTTTTTTGAACGACTTTTCGTAACGCGCCCTTACATTCTGCGTGGTGTAGGCAGGTCCGGGCAGATTGCCGTCGTATTCGGCGTATTTGTAATATGAATACGGGACAAACACATCCGACTGGTCTTTTGTAAAAGGCGTTACCGTTTTTGACGAGTTGCATGTATACATCACCGAAAAGCCTTTGTATTTGATGTTTGCACCGCAGTCGTATGCCGGCTTGTGGTTGAATCCGCCGACTATCACGTGTTCAGGATAATTCAGAGTGCTGAACATTGTGTCTACCTGTGCCTTTACATACTCTCCGTCGCTACGGTACAACGCCCCCCAGACAAAAATGTCGGCATCGTAAAGATGCTTTCCGAACATTGCGCTTCCGTGAAACTGTCCAAAATTTCCGGCTGAGACACCGGCTTGAAATCCGTCAATATCCCTGCCGTCTTTTGTTATGATGTTGACAACGCCTGTCAGCGCAACGTCGCCGTAAAGCGATGATGCCGGTCCGCGCAAGACCTCTATCTGTTTTATTTTTTCAAGACTGATGGAGTAATCGGCGAGTCCGAGGTTGGTGCTGTAACTGTTGAGCCTTATTCCGTTAATCATTATAAGCATTTTTTCCTGCGACATTCCGTATACTCCGTGCATTGCAAAACTCATTATACCGTTGATTTCCAGATTGGTAACGCCGGGGACATAGAGCAAAAGCAAATCCTGGACGGTATGCACGCCGCTTGCCCGTATCATGTCTTCGGTTATAAGCGTAACCGGCACGGGAACCTCGTCCAAGGTTTCGGAGTCGGCTGAGGCGGTTGAGACGGTGTTGCTGCCGCCGTGTTTTAGTTCGGCAACCAAATCCTTGAATCTCTGCGGTGCGTCAAGAGGCGTATAACCGGGATTTTCCTGTAAGAGCATAGAAGTATAGCGGACACTTTTTTCGTCATCGTCTTTCATAATGCTGCACAGGGCAGAAAGTTTCAAGACGTTGGTTTTAAGAGCCGCCGGAAATTTTGAAAAGTTGCCTTCAAGAATTTCCAAAGCCTCGTCAAACTTGCCTATTTCGTAATTGCTTTCCGCCTTGTAAAACAACTGACGCAAAGAGTCGTTCTGCGCAGACAACGCCGCAGAAAAAAATACAAACAATATGACAAATAAAAGTCTCATTTATTTTTTCACCGGTATTTCAAACTTAAACTCCGTACCTTTCCCTTTTTCGGAAACAAAACTGATTTTGCCGCCATGTTTGTTTTCGATTATATCGCGGGTTATCGCCATGCCGAGGCCTGTGCCTTCGCCGGCAGGCTTGGTCGTAAAAAAGTTTTCATAAAGTTTCTGTTTAACCTCGTCGGTCATGCCCGCGCCGTTGTCAGAGATTTTTATGACGAGATTTCCGCCCAAAAACTCAACGGAGATTGAAATTTCAGGCGTATAATCCTTGTCCCCTTCCGACAACTGCCTTTCGCGCACAGCGTAGCAAGCGTTGTTCATAACGTTGAGAACTGCCCGCGACAAATCCTGCGGGATAACACTAACCTGCGGAATGTCAGCCTGATAACTCTCTTTTATCGAAATATTGAAATTCTTGTACTTTGCCCGCATAGAATGATACGAGAGCCATACATACTCTTTTACAATCCGGCAGACATCGGTTGGCAAAAACTCGTTTTCCTTGCCTCTTGACATCAGAAGAATGTCCCTTACAATGCCGACAGCACGCTCCGAATGTGCGATTATCTTTTCTAAATTTGCTTTCAAGTCATTGGAAATTTCTGAAATTTCGTCCGAACCGTCTTGGGATATTCTGTCCTTGTTCTCAGCGATTACTTCCTCCAAATCTCCGAGAAGTTTTTGCGAGGTCTTGGAAAAATTAATCACAAAATTAAGCGGATTCTGCACCTCGTGCGCAATTCCCGCCGTCAAAAGACCGAGCGAGGCAAGTTTTTCCTGCCGTTGCAGTTGTTGTTTGTAATACTCTATGTCTTCCATAACGAAAAAATATTTTAGTGTTCAATCTTAAATTCCACAGTAAATTCCGTAAATTTGTCTTTTTCCGACCTGACGCTTATTTCGCCGTGGTGGTTTTGAATTATCTCCCTGCTGAGGTAAAGTCCTACGCCAGAGGCCTCACCTGTCGGCTTGGTCGTAAAAAACGGGTCGAAAACCTTGTTCAAAATTGTCTCCTCAATGCCGATTCCGTTGTCGTAAAACTTTATAAGATATGCTCCTTCCGAGACAGAGGCCGTGATTCTGATTTCAGGGACGTACTTGTCTTTCTCCGCTTTTTTGACAACGGCGTAAAAACCGTTGTTGATTATACTCATAAACGTTTTCGACAAAAGTTCAGGATTGCCGTCAAACGGCATATCCGTATCGGGAAATCCGAATACGGTTTTTATTCCGTATTTGGCGATACACTCCTCGTGATATTTGCTGACAACTTCCTCGTTTTTCCTGAGAATTTTTTTTATATCGGTTTTTACCACGCCGCCGGTACGGTCTTTGAGAAGTTCTTCCATCGCCTTCAAGGTGCGCGTGGTGTTGAGACCGTGGTCTGCCACCTTTTGAAGGTTGCCTTTGAGCATTTCCAAAACATCAACAGTGTCCTCGTAATTTTCCTCGTCCATGTTTTCCTTGTCGTCCTCAATGTTGGCAGAAATGTCTCCCAAAAGCCCGATTGAAAGTTTTGAAAAATTGTTTATGTAATTCAGCGGATTGAGAATACGGTCAATAAGTCCCTGCGTAAGTTTTCCGACTGTTGCCATTTTCTCCTGACGGATAAGTTCGCTCTGCGTGTTGGAAAGTTCCGTCAAGGTTTCTTCAAGGTATTCTGACTTCGACTTTATTTCGTCTCTCTGAGCAGCAATCTCCGCCGTGCGCTCCGAGACAAGTTCTTCCAAGTGCAGTTTTTCCTTTTTAAGACGGTGAATTCTGTAACGCATAAAGCCGTAAATAAATAAAATCAGCAGCAAAACATAAACTACAAAAGCCGCTCCGCTTCTGTACCACGGATACAGAATCGTAAAACTTATACTTGCCGGAGCAGTTTCTTCACCGTATTCCGTAAGAGCCTGAACCTCAAACGTATATTTTCCGTAATGAAGATTCAGATATTCAACATCGTTGTCCTCTTCCCAGATACTCCACGGAGAGCCGTTGAGCCGGTAACGGTAGAACCGTCTGCCGGAAAATCCCGCATTGTCGAGTGAATAGACAAACTTAAAGTTTCTGTCCTCGGGCTCAAACTCGCCGAGATTCTTCGGCATTTGTCCGAAGCCGCCCCAAACGGTGCTGTCGCCGTTAATGACCACCGAGCGTATTTTGACACGTGCCTTAGCGTCAATAATAGGGTAAGAGCCTTCAAGGTCGAGGACTGCAATCTCGTCGCCGATACCGAGCCAGAGTTTGCCGTCGCATTTTTCAAAACCGCGTACCGTATATTCGCCCAACGGATGGAGCAGTCGTTTGTAAAGAACGTTTTTTTGTCCGTCGCGATAGCAGTAAATATTTTTTCCGCCGTTGTCCGTCAGCCATGCAATGCCGTCGGCATCATAATGCGAATACAAAGGATAAGCAATAGGAAAAGTATCGGCAGGATTAATCAGCGCGAGCCGTCCGTCCAACAACACGGCAGCAGCCTGTGTGTCAATAGAATCCGCACCTATATGCGGAAAAAACATATCCTCGCCGGGAGGCTTTCTCCATATCTGACCGTAAAGACTTTCCGCCCAATAATCATCGTTTTTGCCGACTATTTTGATTACTTTTTCGAGCGGACATATTTTGCCACAGTAATTTTCATCTGGTTTTATATAGTAGACACCGTCAATACAGCCGGCATAAAAAGCATTGTCGTTAATTTTTCTTAGAGAAAGAACAGAGCCTGACATAATTTTCTCGCCGTCAGAAGAAAAAATGCCTTTTGAAGTACCGAAATATGCTTTTGAGCCGACAATTTCGATGTCCCAGCACGAACCGGGAATGTTTTTCAGTTGCCTAAAACGTCCGTTTTCAAGCACAAAACTGCCGTCGAGCGTTCCTGCATAGATTTTCCCGTCATATTTTTCTATCGTCATAACCGTTCCTGAAAGTCCGTCAGAACGGTAAAAAAAAGCATACGGAGAGGGTGTCTGTACGGCAAACACACCTTTGTCGCCCGCACCCCAAAGAACTCCGTCTTTGCCGGAGACTATTTTAACCGTATTGTTGGAAGTCAGCCCACATTCGGCATTGACAAAATAAACCGCCGAATCATTTTTTGTGATTGATATGCCTTCGCTTTGAATATTGACCGCCTTGTATCCGATACCGAGGTCAACCGTTTGAATAACACCGGTCTTTACAAGAATTTTGTCCTTTAAAATTACGGAGTCAAGGTCTATTGTTTCTGAAAGTCCTGCCGTTGCGCCATGTATCTTCTTTACCAAAACAGCCGAGTCGTTTTCTATACGGCAGAGATTGCCTTTTCCGGTAACAAATTTTACACCGGTGGAATCTTGCCAAAAGGCTTCCACCTCGCCTTCGTAAAGTTTTTTTCCGGCGGTTCTTATGAGTTCGGGCATACCGTTTTCTGTAATGCCGACCCTCCCGACAAAGTTGTAACCGCCCACCCAAATTGTGCCGTTACCGTCGCAAAAAACTGATGTAATCCTTGCAAGACCCGGCGCGCGGAGTATTCTCCACTGCGCGTTGTCATAATACAAAAGACCCTCAAAATTTGCTGTCCAAACAATGCCCAAAGTATCGACAGCGATGTCAAAATTGCGGTTATTGGCCTTGTAGTCGTTTTCGTTGAAATTTTTCACGACGGGGTGTCCCTGTCCGAAGGCAGGGGCGGCAACGTACAGAAACGCGCACAAAAATACCGTTATGATTCTTAAAACCGTCATAATTTGTCAGAAAACGTTGTATAAGGAATATTTTTTCCGATATAGAGATTCCATTCGCTTTGAGTGAAATCGCGTTTTACGGAGTTTTTGAGAGCCTCTTTCATTTCTCCGGGCGAAATCGGACAAACCGACAATACGCCGTCAGCGTCGCCGGTTACGATTTTTGCTCCGCCGGGTTTTACGGCAAGACACATCACCCAGTTCTGCGACTCCCTGACAGTAATAGGAATGCCTTTGCCCTCGCTTGCGATCCAGTGTTTGACCGATTTGTCCATAGAGGACGAGAGAAGTCCGCTTCCGGCAAAATGCAGGTCGGTGATTTCGGAGACATGTCCGGCGAGTTCCGCCTTGTGTCCTCCGCCTTCAAAATAAATCATGCCGTCTCTTGTGCCGTAAGCGGAGTAAGTGCCGTGCGGCGACTCTGTGTAAGCGGAAACAATGCCTTTTATCATCGGATTGTCAAATTTTTCCAATTCAAAGTCCTTGGAAATTGTATACATAGAGCCGTTTTCGAGAAAAACTTTTTTCCGGCTGACACACGAAATTTTGCCGGAAGTTTCCAAAATTTTGATTACCTGTTTTTTGTCTGTGTCAAAAACTGCGAGTTTGTTTTCTCCGGCTATGGCAAGTTTTCCGTTACCAAGACGGCTTATACGGAAAGTTCTGTCCATGCCTTCGAGTTTTATAATTTCGGTTTTTTCGTTTTTTATTATAAACAAGTCGCCGGTAAAACTCAAAGCGTATCCCGTACCGTCTTCTGCAACTTTTAAGTCTCTGAAACTGAAATTCTTGTCAAAAAAGATTACCTTGGTATCCTCGTTGGTACATTTAAAAATTTCTCCGTAACCGCTGACACTCAAAAGGTTGCCGTCAGGAAGAAATTCCGCCGCTGTAATTATTCCAAAGCCCGGACGTATAACCCTTGTTCCGCCGGAGGAAAGCAGCAGAGCCTGAAAGACTGACTGGTCGTAGAAGTCGCCTTTGTAAGTTTCGGTAAAATAACACGATGCAGCCGCGAGCAACACTGCAGTTTCTTTTTCGCCTGCCAAATACTGCGTTACAGAAAGCGCGGCAAGCGAGTGTCCGAGTCCCGTGAAACTGAGTGTGTCAACCACGCTTTTTGAATATTCAGCCTCGCGCTGTTTTTCTTCGGCAATTTTGCGCTGTTTTTCGGCGTTATCACGGGCATTGAGAGCGTTTTTTTCGGCTTCAAGGGCTTCATGCTGGGCTTTGACGGCTTTTATACGCTCCTCCTCCGCCCTCTTTGTCATACTTTTTGCGATGACGGACTGACGTTCAGCCTCTATGCGCCTTTCGTCAGAAATCTGCTCCTGTTCGTAAGCGATTTCCTCCAACTGACGGCTGACCTCACGGTCTACGGCGTTGCGCTTTTCTTTCTCGCTGAGAGCCAAAATCTGCTTTTCAAGTTCTGAAATGCGTCCGTTTTTTTGCGAAACGGCATAATAAGCCGCTCCTGAGGAAATTATCAGGAGTAACGACAGCGAGCCTATTATGACGTTTTTTTTGTCCAAAATTATCCTACCCTCTTAATTACCAGCATTGTAATATCATCGCTTTGCTCTGCGCCGTCAGCAAAGGTTTTGATGTCGTCTTTTACGGTGTCGATGATTTCCTGCGGCGAGCGCATTGCAGCATCTTGAAGCGAATCATTAAGACGTGCCACTCCGAATTCTTCCTTTTGCGGGTTCATAGCCTCGGTAACGCCGTCCGTAAACAAGACCAAAGCATCACCTTTTTCAAGTTGAACCGTATCCTGCTTATAAACAGCAAAATCCATTGCTCCGACAACCATATTTTTGGGTTTCGGAAGAATTTCAATACCGCAGTTTGCTTTTAAGATATGCGGCGGATTGTGTCCCGCGTTGCAGTATACGACTTCGCCCGTCTTGATGTTATAAATACCGTAAAACACGGTAACAAACATACAGTCAACCGAATCGGCAGCGATAAGTTTGTTTGCAGTGTCGATACATTCAGCCGGAGAAAGTCCGCGAAGACCTGTTGTGCGGATAACGGTACGGCTGACAGCCATAAAAATTGCCGCCGGAATACCTTTGCCGCAAACGTCCGCAATCAAAAAGCCTATTCTGTCGCTGTCCAATTGGAAAAAGTCGTAAAAATCGCCTCCGACGTCCTTTGCGGCAGTCATCGAAGCGGCAATGCCCAAATATTGGCACATATCGGGGAACGGCGGGAAAACTCTCGGCAAAATTGCCTGCTGAATTTCGCTCGCAATGCTGAGGTCACTTTTTAAGTTTTCGAGTTGCTTGTGTTCCTGTTGCGACGAATGAATGTACTTGTTTTGTTCGATAGCCTTCTCGATTGTAAGGCTGAGGTCGTCCAAGTCGATAGGTTTTGTAGCGAAGTCGAACGCGCCCCCGTTCATCGCCTGACGGATATTGCCCATATCACCGTATGCGCTTACCATCACGCATTTGAGAGCGGGATTGCGCATTTCGTTGATTTTTGCAAGAAGTGTCAGTCCGTCCATTTCCGGCATGTTGATGTCGGAGAGAATGATTTCGATGTCAGGATTTTTTGAAAGTACCATCAATGCTTCAAGACCGTTGTGTGCGAAAAAAAACTCGTATTCGCCTTTACGGATTTTGCGGCGGAAATACTGAGTCAAAAGTGCTTCAAGGTCTGTCTCGTCATCAACGCTTAAAATTTTTACTGCCATAATTGTTTATTATTTTTTACTGACAAGTTTCAAAATTTCTTTTGCCAAAAGATAACAATGTCCGCCGGTGCGTGCCGAAACAAGGTCGCCGTCAACAAAAACGTCCGCGTCCTGATAGTCTACGCCGTAATTTTTGGCATCGCCAAGAAGATTATTATGAACGGTCATTTTTCTGCCCTTTACAACCTCGCTCACAGGCGACAAGAGCCACAAACCGTGACAAATAACGCCTTTTACGATGTCTTTTCGAGCAAAAACCTTTTTCATAAATTCGCTTGCGGGCGGAATTTTCTTTACGTCCTCGGTGTAGCGCAGACGGTCGGAAACCATACCTGCCGGAACAATTACCGCAGCGTATTCGTCCAAGTCCTTGTCGGTCAAAGACTCAAAACTCTCGTTGCAGTAAAAAGGAGCGCGAAACTCGTGTCCCTGAAAAGTTATTGAGTCGTTGCCCCAAAGACGAGACAGAAAATGAGGCTCAAAACCCGCCTCACGGAAACGGAACTGATAATAAAAAATCCCGTTCTCGTAATAATCGCTTTCGATTAATATACCGATTTTATTTTTCATTGACTATTGTTTTTTTTACGGTTAAAACATTCTCGCCGTTCACGTAATTGTAAACGACACTATCCATCTTCTTGACGGTCAAGAAAATACCCAAGCCGCCTATACCGCGCTCTTCAAGAGGCAGCGTGGTGTCGGGCATTTTTCTTTCAAGCGGGTTGAATTTTTTTCCGCCGTCCCTGAAACAAATCGTAATCTCCGAAGGCATCTTTTCGATTTCAACGTCAAGATAGCCGTCGTTTTCGTATGCGTAACTCGCAATATTTACTATTAACTCCTCGCAGACAAGGTGAAGCGTAAAAAAATCATTTTTGCATGACGAAACCTCGTCAGTACCAATTACGGCACTGACGATTTCGTCTGCTTTGTCTTTTACCGATTCAAAATGGAGTTTTTTCATTTATTTTTTAATAAAGTTGATGTACTCCTTTATGCCGGTCATCTCAAAAACGCCGGTGATTTCCTGATTGCAGTTTATGAACTCGATTTCGGGGTTGCCACCGAGTTTCTGCTTTGCAAAAATCACAACGCGGATACCGCTGCTGGCGATGTATGTCAGGTTGGTAGCATCAAACGAAACTTTCGTTACGCCCTGATTTTTGTATTTGTTGAGTTCTTCCATCAACGCCGGAGCGTTTGCCGTTGCAAGTTGACCGTTAAGAACGATATTGAGGACTGTGCCGTCCTGCTTTACTTCAAATGTAGTTTCCATGTTTTTATGTGTATTACTTTGTTAATTACTATTTTCCAACAAGAATCATTATAGACCTTGCTTCAACGAGAATCTCCCACTGATTGTCAATAAGAATTTCAGAACCCGGCTCTACAATATCCTGAGGTGCAGCCATCGCCGTATTAGCAAAAACGTGCCATTTTAAGCCGTCGGGAAGTTGCGGCAGTTCAAAACCGTGCATTTCCCAGTGCATATTCATTGCAACGTAGATGAAATCATCGGGCTTGCCGTCCGAGTCAGCATAACGTCCGTTGAGCATAAACGCCTGAGTCAGATTGTTGTACGTGTTCCAAGGCTGCCATGCCTTAACACCGTGCCAAGAGAAATCAGGCATTCCGAGGTTGCGCCAGTCAGAGTGTCCCAAGTGATACTCGTAACGCAAAGCCTTGTGCTGACGGCGGAATTTTATTATTTTTTGGAAATAATTGAAAATGTCCGCGTTCTTTTCAAGGTTTTTCCAATCGAGCCACGATATTTCGTTGTCTTGACAATATGCGTTGTTGTTTCCAAACTGCGTGTTACCGATTTCGTCGCCTGAAAGCACCATCGGGATTCCCTGCGAAGTCATCAAAATAGAGACAAAATTCTTTATCTGTTTATGACGGAGAAAGTTTGTTCCGATGTCGGTTGACTCGCCTTCCCAGCCGCAATTCCACGAGTTGTTGTTGTCGTCGCCGTCGCGATTGCCCTCGCCGTTTGCCTCGTTGTGCTTGCCGTCGTAAGAAACCAAGTCCATCATCGTAAAACCATCGTGAGCCGTTACAAAGTTGACACTCGCCTTAATGCCACGGTTTGCGGAAGCGTAAAGGTCTGCCGAGCCGGTGATTCTCTCTTTTACATCGTCCAAAACGTGTTCGTCGCCTTTGACGAAACGGCGGACAGCGTCGCGGAATTTTCCGTTCCATTCTGCCCAGCGTCCCCATGACGGAAATGAACCGACCTGATAAAGTCCGCCCGCGTCCCAAGCCTCGGCGATAAGTTTTGTCTTTCCTAAAATAGGGTCATGAGCCAACGACTCCAAAAGCGGCGGATTTGCCATCGGATAGCCGTTTTGGTCGCGGCCTAAAATTGCAGCGAGGTCAAACCTGAAACCGTCAACATGATAGTCTGTTACCCAATAACGCAACGAATCCACAATCATATCTCTAACATTTGGATTATTGCAGTTAAGCGTATTGCCGCAGCCGGAAAAGTTGAAGTAATATCCGTCCTGAGTGAGCATATAATACGTCTTGTTGTCAATACCCCGATACGAGATGTAAGGACCGTTTTCGTTGCCCTCGGCGGTATGATTGAACACAACATCAAGAATTACCTCAATGCCCTCCGCATGAAGTCTTTTAATGAGATTTTTGAGTTCGTCAACCTGCATAGAATATTTTCCCGTAGAAGCGTAAGCAGCCTTCGGCGCAAAAAATCCCACATTTGAATAGCCCCACGCATTGTAAAGCGTGTGTCCGTCGGGAGCGGGGCGCGAATTTTCAAACTCGTCAAACTCGTGAATCGGCATAAGTTCGATACAATTTACGCCGAGTTCTTTGAGGTAGGGAATTTTCTCCGCTATTCCGGCAAAAGTTCCGGGGTGTTTAACGCCCGCCTTGTCGCCGCAAGTAAAGTTTCTGACGTGCATTTCGTAGATGACAAGGTCGTTGACAGGGGTTTCGAGCGGAAGGTCGTTTTCCCAGTCAAAATCGTCAAAAACCACACGCGAACGGTACTGATAATTGTTAATCCAGTCAGGTTCTTTGCCCCAAACATCCCTTCCGGCGATGAGTTTTGCATAAGGATCCATAAGGATTTTTGTCTTGTCGAAGCGGTGTCCCTGACGGGGGTCAAACGGACCGTCCATACGGTAGCCGTATTCGATGTTTTCGTAGTCAAGGTCGAAAACCATCATCGAAAAGACGTTGCCGAGACGAAACTCCTTGAAAAACGGAATTTCCAAAAACGGCGTTTTATCGTGATTGTGAAACAGCACGAGAGTACAGTCGGTGGCATAGCGCGAATAAATCGAAAAATTCACCGCGTTGCCGACAACTGTCGCGCCAAAAGGATAAGGCCTTCCGGCGCGCAGTTTGTAACCGCCGTATTCGTGTGTCGGAAATAAGTCTACTCTTTGCATGCTTCCTCCGCTGTTGCGTAAAACTCAAAAAACTTGTCAAAACCAGTCATTTCCATAACGTCCCTGATTTCGCTGCTGACACCCGCGAGCGAAACTTTCAAGCCCTTGGGCGCGGCAACCTTGTACGAGTAGAGAAGGACACGGAGTCCGGCACTCGAAACATAGTTGCAGCCGCTCAAATCAATAACAACATTGTCGCCTCCGTCGAGAACCGCGAGGATTTTCGGCTGTTCTGCTGCTGCGTTGGACGAATCCAAACGCTCGCCTGTTTTATAAATTTTTGTACTCATCGGCTTTTAGTTTTTGGGTACTACAACTACTTTTACCTTCGGACGGTATTCAACGGCGGGAAGTTGAACAGTGAGAGCCTCAGCATCGAATTTTGTCCAAGGTTTGCCGTCAATTTCTACGCTTTCAATCTTGATACTGTCTTTGGGCAGAATATCCGGGCTTACTCTCAAAACATTGTCTTTGAAACCGTTGACAACCGGCTTAAAGTAAAGCGGCAACGGTTTTTTGGTGTTCAAAAGGTTGGTGTAAGTTGCTGCCAAATAAGCCAATTCTACCGAGTGATAAGCACTCATTGAATGTGAACCTTTCTTTCTTTCAGTACCCATAAGGTAAGGCAGACCGTTAGCCAAAACATTGAAATAAACCGCTCCATCGTCCTGATCGAGGAAGTATGTGTTGTAGAATGCTGCCGACTCACGGGCATATTTGAGGTAGTCAGCATCTTTGAACAAGCCGTAAAGGATTTCGTAAGCCAAAATACCCTGTTCTTGCTGCCACCAAGCCTTGCGGTCGTGCCAAGCAAAACGGTAATACTCTTCATTGCCACGGAGTTGACGCTCCATAACGTCGTACCAGCCGAAACGCTGAACGTCCATACCTGTTTTCGGCATAACCTCTGCAATGTGTTTTGCAAACTCTACGTAAGAATCTTTCGGACAAATACTCTGGAAACGCATCAAGTTCCACGCAATTTTGAGGTTGTGTCCCACAACGGCACGGTTTTGCTGCCAGCCCCATGTAAGATCGTGGCTCCAATCGTCCATAAAACGCTCGTTTACAAACGGAGAGTTTTCGTAATCGGGAAAATGTTTTGTAATCGTATCAAATGTGTATTCCAAGAATTTTTTGTATTTTTCCTCTCCCGTTGCAAGATAAAGGTTGATAAGGTATGCCGGTGCATGGTCGCCGACAGAGTTCCAGTTTTTCTTCATGCGGTTTGCGCCGAGGCTTGCGCTATTAGGAGACAAAGTTACAGGGTCGATGTGTGAATAGTAGCCCTCGCCTTTGGTGTCTTTGAAGAAACGGTCAAAAAGGTCGATCGTAAGTTCAGCATCTTTCAAGATTTTTGGGTCGCCGTTTGCGCGGTAAGTCTGAATAGGACCTGCCAAAGCATAAATCTGCTCGTACATCGGAATAGCGTCGTAGTCGTCGCCGAACTCAGAGGTGAAGATTTTTTTCTCCATGCCGTTAGAGTCAACGTCGATTCCGTGATACCAATAAACGACATTTTCGTCTACGTCATAAAAACGCATGTGCTTTTTGAGGTATTCAACGCCTTTTTCCGCAACTTCCAAATAAATGTCTTCGCCGGTAAGCATAAACGCCGAAGCCATACCGTAAATCATACGAGAAATCGTGTCGGTCTCTTGACGGAAAGAATTTTTCTCGCTCTTGCCGCCGAGCGTTACAGAGGTGCGGTAGTTGTCGTAATTGATGTCGCCGTCGGGGAACTGTGCGCGGATAAAGAAGTTACAAATACTTTTTGCCTGATTAGCCCACCAGTTTTGCTCCTCAAAACGAAACTTGCCCTGAGCCTTTTCGGGAAAATCAATCTGTTTTGCCTCAAAAGCGTACTCACCGTTTGACTGAGGATAGAAAATACCGAAAGCAAACACCATTCTGCCGTCCTGAGCCAAAAGACTGTACATATTGCCCGTAGCGTCCTGATACGGTTCGTCGAGGTTGCGCATAAGACGCGCAAAAGTTGTATCCGTCAGAGCGACTTCAAAAGCCCTGCCGTCAGATGTTGTCAGCGTGAAAGTTTTTTTCTCTGCGCTGAAATTGCTTACATAACCGGAAATCAAATCGGTAAATTCAAACTGCATTTTACCTGCCGGTTTGAATGTCTTAAAATTGTCTTTCATAATTTGATACTTTATTTTGTAATTATTTTAGTAATTTTATTCATTATTCTTCGTCTTGAAGAGGTTTTGGCGATATTGTGGTTGCCAAAATCTTGACAGCCAAACCAATGATTATTGTTGTAACCGTTGCCACAATAAACCTCATCCTCAAATCTTCGCTGTCGGTACCGGTGCCAAACAAGTTGGTGTAGAACGGCGACACAAACTGTCCCAACTGCGCCACCATTGACACAACAGCCACACCGAGAGTACGCTGTCTTGGAGTAACAATGCGCGGCACAAAGGTAAACAACGGAGGTATAGACACGCCGCCGCCGATACCAATTATCAGGCAACCTGCCATTATCATATTGTAGGATTGAGCCTCGGCGATAACAAAATAACCCGCCGCCATAAACAGAGTGGCTATCGTTACCGTCCAGTCTTTGAGATTCTTCATAAGCCAGCCAAGCATTATGCCGGCAAAGATGGCAGGAATCCTCATCACAGACAATGCAAAACCACAGTCCTTAGCGTCGCCGAGATTTTCATGCGCCATAAAAAGTGCTAAGTCGGTATTAACCACAAAAAAACACACGAAAATCATCATAGCCAAAAATGCCAACGGATAAATCTTCCAATTAAAAGATTTTTTGGAACCGGCAACTGTTTTTTTTACAGGCGGTATCGTAGGCATAAAGAGCAGCGTCATTATTATCGAGACTACAACAAAAGCATAGCACAAGAAAGAGTAACGCCACGAAATGTTGGCAAGTACGCCTGAAAGTGCCATAAAAATAAGACCGCCGAGTTGATTGACCGCTCCTTGATACCCCATCATCTTGTTACGCTTATTGGTATCCGACACAAAGTCAAATATAAGTGATGTAGAAAGCGGCGTCATAATGCCGATGCCAACGCCAAACATCACGCGCATTGCGATAAGCATACCAAAATCATTGACAAAACCGCCGCCTACGCCAAAAACAAGAAACAAAAACATGCCAACAAGCAAAATCTTCTTCTTGTCGAAACGCTCGGTAAGTTTGGCAGCCACAAGTCCGAGCGGCATCATCAGGGTAGGCAACGTAAGCACCAACTTGGCCTCCGTCTCGCTGATCCCCTGAAACGCTTCCTTGATTGCCGCCAATGCCGGTGCAACCGCCGTTGGAGCCATTATAGTCAAGAGCGATACCGAAAGTATCGCAGGCATTAACATTACCGAATATTTTTCTTCTTTCTGTTCCATTTCGTTAAAATCATTATTGCATCATACGCACCGGCTTGCCTACCAAGACACTAAGCCGCAAAAAATTTCCGCACGCTGAATAGTCGCCGGTAGTCTTATCCACAGTTTGCTGTTTTATAACCTGAGGTGTACAATAATACGTAAGCAAAAGTCTGCGTGTAAGCGACAATTTCATATATGCGCAAAAATTGTACGCCGAAAAGTTATTGGAAAACGACCCCAAAAATTCACTTTCGAGACCAACCTGCGAAAAGAAATTACTTTTAGGGAAAAACCTCATTCCGTATGCGTGAATAAACGTTTCTTTCAAAGAATTGTGCGTATCGGAAACAACAGGAGACAAAAATTTAAGATAATCGTAAGCATTGGAAGAATGAGGGACTCTGCCTACGTAGTGTGTATAACCGCCACAATTGGCATAAGCCTCAAACATTGCTTTCTTTATCGAAAACTCAATCTCACCGGCAAAATAAGTATTGCTTCCTTCATAACCTATAATTTCGTTCTTCAGCTCGTCTTCAAACTGTCTATTGAAAGAAAGAAGGCAATGCAACCTTAATCCGGACGCAAAATTTTTGCTTGCACCGCCATACACCCCCCTCAAATCTAATTTTTTGAATCTGGGTTTTATACCAAGACAATAATACGCTGCGACACTCCCATTGCCTATCCGACCGTCAAATTCCAATGCATCATTAATATAAACCTTGCGACCATAAACATGAGCCGAGGATTGTTCCACTGCAATGCGACCAAAATACTGCGATTTGGTAAGTGAATTAAGCAGGCGTCCTACCCGTACCTTACAATTGCCCTTTTTGAAATAATGCTCAATCTCAACATTGGGTACAACGAGTTTTGAATCCGAATTTACCCCATCCTGAGTATTTAAAAAAGCCATAAGAGCATATATATTAGTATTATCCTCCAACTTAGACGAAAAAAGCAAATCTGCTCTCTCTCGTAAATAATTGTCAGGAGCAGAAAATCTGTCGTCATCAAGCGAAGTAGAGGTAAATACAATATCACAAAGAGTTTGGAAAGCAATATTTACGGTATGAACAGGAGCAATATTGTCAAATTCCTCTGATGCCACAACCTCGAAATTTGCAGCATCAAAAGTAGAATCATTATCAATCTTAACCGTAATGTTTTGCGCCAGCGTTTCCAATACAGCAAAAACTAATATAACCGCTGAAAGAAGTTTCTTCATTGTATTATACTTTTCCGAGGTTAAACGGCGGATACTGCTCGTTGTCAACAAGGACGTCGATAATGCACGGTTTGTTCAAGGCTATTGCCTCTTTAAGAGCCGGTACAAATTCGTCCAACTTATTGACTTTGAAACCTTTTGCACCGCAACTTTCTGCATATTTTACAAAGTCGGGATTATCAAAAGTCATAAACGCCTCGTCGTTGTACATATTCAACAGGAATTTTTTGATAATGTTAAATTCGTTGTTGTTGAAGATAATCCAGATAACCGGAATATTGTACTGAACGGCGGTCATAAGTTCAAAACCCGCCATCTGATAGCAGCCGTCGCCTACGCCCGCAATAACCACTTTGTCGGGGTTTGCGCATTTAACGCCGATTGCGCCGTTGGTGTGGCTTGCCATAGGGCCGAAACTTCCCGGATTTTGATAGCGTTGGTTTTTGTTAAGTTGCAAGTAACTTGAAAGCCAAAGCATGTGGCTGCCCGCGTCGCCCATAACAATCGCATTTTCAGGCAGATTGTCTGAAAGTTGACGAACCATGTCGCCTGCAAAAGTTTTTGCTGCTCCAAGGTGCGGTTTTTCGTTGTAATATTTTTCCTGCGAAAGCACGGGAGTCTTAACATCAAAACTTTCTTTGGAAAGAATTGCCAAAATCTGCTGCAAAGCCGGTTTAATGTCGCTGAGGACAGGGGCTTGCGGTTTGTAGACTTTTCCGATTTCAACAGGGTCTATGTTGATGTGTACTAATTCTTTGCCTTTGTAAAGGTCGGGGCGGAAGGCAAACGTTGCATTCTGAGCGAAAGAGTTGCCCATCGCAATTACCGTCTCTGCTTGTGCGAAATAATCGTTGGCAGCCTTGTCGCCCGAAGAGCCGTACATACCGAGGCAAAGTTTATGGTTTTCAGGTAGATAGCCTTTCGCGTCCATAGTCTGAACAAAGGGAATCTGATATTTTTCAACAAGTTGCAGAAGTTCGTCTTTTGCGCCGCTACGTATGCAGCCATAACCAATGAGGGCGAGCATTTTTTTGCCCTTTTTGAGGCTGTCGGAAAGAATGTCGGCTGCATGGCGGATTTCAGAATCCTTGGGCAAAACGGGTTTGATATTAAGTTTTACCTCACGGAAATTTTTAACTTCTGCCGTTGTAATGTCTTTTGGAATGTGAATATGCACGGGCCCCGGACGACCTTCAAAAGCAAGGTTGAGAGCCTCTTCCAAGATGTCGCATGTGTCATCGGCATTTTCGATGATGAAAGATTTCTTACAGGTGGCAGAAAACATCACCTGCGAATCGGGGGTGCGGCTAAGTCCGGTTGACTCGTTGAGTGCGCCTTTGCCCCTCTGACTCATAGACGTATAACCCGTTATCGCCAAGAGCGGCAACGAATCGGAAAGAGCAACCGCCATTCCCGAAAACAGATTGAAAGCACCCGGTCCGCCCGTCGCAAAACATACGCCGAGATTGCCCGGATTAAACATTGTGTATCCGCAAGCCATAAAAGAGGCTGCCTGTTCGTTGCGAATGATTACTGTCTTGATTTTTTTTGAGTCCCTGAGCGCGAGCAGCATGGAAGCGTTTACCTGTCCGCTACCGCCGAAAAAGTGCTTTACGCCAATGTCTTCAAGGACTTTTACGATGGTTTGATTTACGTCCACGATTTTTTCAAATTAAAAGTTAACAATTAACAACGTTGTTAATTGTTCATTATTCATTGTTAATTATTTTTCCCATTCTGCGGCATTGAATTTTGCCTTTGCGTTTTTCGGCGGATTTTCCGAAAAAAGTTTTCCACCGGTAGCGCACTCGTTCAAATCAAAACCGTTGAAGAACAAATAAATTCTGTCCTTGGGAACACCTGAAACTTCTGAAAATACAGAAATAAATTTGTCAGCGATGACCGCTTTTTGCTTGTCGGTCATTTCTATGCTGTTGATAATTATAGCCGGCATATTTTTTTTAAAATTGATAATTAACAGTTGACAATTGACAGTGTAAAAGTGCATGTCAATTGTCAACTATCAATTGTTAATTGATTAAATCTTGCTCAATACTTCTACAATCTTGTCGCCGTATGCGATAGAACTTTCTACCGACGTACCGGTGATGAAAGGATGATCGTAGTAAACCTGCGGATTTTCACGGTTTGTGTTGATTCTTGCAATGCAAGCACCGTTAGGACCAACAGCGTCGCGAACCAAATCCTCAATAGGCCAAAGGAATCCGGGAGTGATGACGTCTGTTCCTTTGTTGTCGGGAGTTGCGCCGTAGAGGTCGTATGACATTGCCATTCCAGGTCCGTAGAAGTCCCAAGCACGCGGGTGAGCACAAATCTTTTTGCCGTAGATAATTGATTTATAATCATTCTCGGGGTCGCGCAAGAATACGAGAGCCGATACTGCGTAGCAAAGTGCTGCCACGATTTTGCCGCTCTTGTAAGCGTCCATGATGAGTTTGTGGAGTTCCCAGCAGTTGCACATGTCAATCATTGCACCGGGACCGCCTGTCAAAGCGATAGCGTCGTAATCCTCCATTTTAGCCTCCGAAAATTTCAACGGATGAGCCCACTCGTCGCCATCAACAAGTTCTTTGCAACGTTTACAAACCCAATCGGGGTTGGTTTTAATGTTCTGAACACCGTCTACAAAATCAGGATCAACACTGATTTGGAAAGGTAACGGTTTTTTGCCTTGGGGTGTAGCCAAAGTTACTTCAAATCCTGCTTTTTTGCAAGCGTCCCACGGAGCCTGCAACTCTTCGCCCCAAGCACCCATGTTGGTGGCGATAATCAATACTTTTTTCTTTGCCATAATTGGTAAATGTTTAAAAAATTAATAATTTATTTTGTGTGCGGTTGTCCGCACGGGTTTGTATTCTTTTATTATTCAGTAACAGGACGGACACACATTCCCGATGTTCTCGGGTGAGCAAACCACGTCAGCAATTGTTGAATATACCCGAAGTTGAATGCAACAGTATATTCTTCCCTCTGCATATCGGGTTGGTTAAAAATTTCCGTCATCGTCGGATCAGCAGTAGCTGTCCAATATGTGGCCACCACACCTGCACCCTTAAACATATAATTGGAATGACGAAAACCTCCAAACGGGAATTTTAACGTATTGGTGCATATATCATTGCCATCAATTGTGACCACATAGTCATATTTAATTCCCTTACCGTTGTCATCGTATGCCGCAAAATTAGGTTTTAGGTTGGCATACTCCTCCACTTGGTCTTCAAATGCAGCAAACTCGTTATTTCCCGTCTTGCCCCCCGTAGGAATGCGCCATAAACCTCCAAGTTGAGTGGCCACATCGAAATCCTTGTTACCACTTATGTCATAAACAATGTTGGAACCTGCCATTTGTTTAGTATCAGTTACGAACTGCTCAACGTGTTCTATGTCATACATCCTCAACCCTGTGTTATCACCAAATTGATACATATTCCACTTTGTTCCATTAGGCATATTAACGTATGCGTCATCGGAATCGATTATAAGTTCGTAATCCTTAACTACTTTCATAAAAGAACTCTGCATTTGCGTTTCTTCCATACTTTCAGACTCATCGGCTATTCGGTAAACAACCTTGGTTGACGAACCAGGCTCGTTGATTTTTTCGGTGATAAGGTTGCCGGTAGCCCAATAAAGTGGTTCACCGTCCGCCTTGCCTCCTTTGTTGACACCCATATAAAGAGCCACAATCCAATCGTTAACCTTGTCTTTAACTATGCTGCCAGCATCTTTGTCCGGCAAAATAAGCGTTGCAGAAGATATTTCGGCATCAGTGAGAGTGTGGAAAAACTTGACCATTTTTTTTACGCCAAACCACACATCCCTGCTTGAATAGTCGGCAAGGTTGGCTGGAAGTAGAAATACCGCTTTGCCGTTTTCATCAACAACAGCCTTTGATACGGCATCAGTACTGCCCGCAAATCCCAACTGCAAAGTCTGACCGCTGTAATAATTGGTCGCAGTTGATGATGTGGTATTCACCACAAATGTGTATTGGTTTGATGATTTTTTGTCTTCATCATCGCTGCAAGATACAGTAAATAAGGCTGATACAGAGACAACCATAATCATTACAAAAATACGTTTCATATCTATATAGATATTTTGTTTAAAGAAACGGTTTGATTCTCTGTGTCCCACGAAATTTCGATTTCTTTTTCATTCGTATCGAATTCGATGGTTTCGTAGCCTTTGTAAGTGTTGATATAGTCGTATTTTCCACTATTGGGTACACAATACATTATTGCTTCGGGAGCAACACTATACTTGGTACCATCAACATAGTCCGACGGCTTGGTAAGACTTATTAAACCGCCGCCAAAATGCATTTCTACTCCTTTTGCCAAAAACAAGTCATGAGTGGAGGAAAAATCACGAAGCCTCGTATTCCAATGTCCAAGATACATCACACCTGGTTTCGTGTACGAATTGTCAGTGGTAATAAAACCTGCCTCCGCCATATCGTGGTGAACAGAACCGCTTTGACTTGTCTTGATGACCCCGTCATTGACAATGGAAATACTAAGGTCGTATTCGGGAGAGAGTTCGTGGAACATCATACCATATCCTTGGTACACCTTGTCACAGCCGTCTTCAATATTAATTTCTATCGTACCTCTGTTAATTGCAGGCGGAGTTACAGAAAACCTATTCTTATTTTCGTTTTCATAGATACCGCATATAAACTTGCTGCCATCGGCGAGTACACAAGATTGTCCGTTCGGAACTGGAGTTTCAGTAATAGATATGTATCCGTTGTTTACAATATTGTTGGTACCATAACGTGTCATTCCGTACGTGTTACCAGGCTGACGCGCTATCATTATTCCGTCGTTGAGAATATTTGTGGTGTCGCTGCCGGCAGTAATCATACGGCTATCCTCAGCATTCTCTACTTGCATATTCATTGTTCCTCTGTTGCTTGCAGTAGCATGAGATCCGGTAACACCAATACCGCGCATTCTCGTACGCGAGGAGCCATTCCCTTTAAAATTGATAGTTCCGTTGTTGATGATGTTACTTCCATAGTCTCCTGCCATCGTAAAACAATAAACGGTACAACTTACTGATGGGTCATGGTCAAAATAAACATCTATAACTCCATCATTAATTAGTACGCAGTTTTTTCCTGAGGCAACCAGTCCCATCATTCTGATATATTCAAACTCACGATTTTCATTGTCATCATCCACAAGTTGTTCTTTGTAGCATTCTACAATATTTTTTGTATGGATTTCTATGTGTCCCCGATTTATGAGCGTTACATTATCCACTGTCTTTGTGGTGTCAACATGCTCCTTATCATTAGGGTCGATTGCGAAAGCACTCATTATCGGGCAATCAATTACCCATTTGCGTCGCCAACCCACCGATTTTAACACGGAAACCTTGCGCTTGATTATATTGCATTTTTCAGGATCAGCATAATCTATCATTACGTCTTTTTCGTTTACGATTATCGCACCGGATACCTCTGTATTGATTTGACCAGATTCTGATACCGTATAGGGCAAATCTTCGGGTGTGGTTGACGAGTTGTCTGAAATTCTGACCGTATCGTGAACAATTACATCACGATACTCAATTTCAGTATCTTTTGAACATGATAAAAATGCTACTGTTACAATCAAAACTGCACACAGCATATAAGTTGTACTTTTTTTATTCATATTCTTTTTGCATTAATATTTATAATTTAATTTAAATACTTGACCAAACGTACATTACGTCCATATACACGTCTGTGTCTATACACATAAAACTGTCCTGAACGAAAACTGACATCCCAAACTACTGATATGTCGTTATAATCAGTAGATGTCCACAGTCCGCCATAAAAACCAGCATTACCGAATTCGGTTCCTAAACGATGTCCAGCGGCAGGGAAAAAAACTGCACCGGCAGCCTCCATCATAGACCATTGTTCCAAAGTGTATTCGTTTTTTTCTTTAAACTTATCTGCTCCATAACCCTCTGCTACACCACTGTTGAATGTTAATCCCTCTGGCAAAATCCACGTATCCGGCAGAATTACAAGACCATTGACATCTCCAACCTTGGCTACACCTAATTTATCGGCGGCGTTTTCTCGCGTTTCGGTCATATACAGCCACTCCTCTGCCGAAAGAGTAAACCACGTTTTACTGTCACCAATATTGATTCCCCAATCAACAAAATTCAAATATAGGGTTGAGTCTATGCTAATTTTCGTCGGATTGTTCCCCGTTCCCCAACCGAACAAATCAATATAACCTTCGAAAGAATCGGAGATTTGACCATTATTTTCGCCTGCATAGTCATATTGGTGTTCTGCAAAACGCCATACCTTGGTACTCGGACAATACTGCAAATTGCCAGAAGCAAAGACAATTTTTTTTGAGTCCGAAACAGAAAATTCACCGCACAAACTCGAAAAATTCATATTTACATTGTTGTCTTTTTCTTCGTCGTCCTTACAAGATACAGCCATAAAACATAGTAACAAACCGGCTACAATATACAAGCGGAATGTATTTAACGTATGTATCATTTAATTTTACAAGTTAGATTTTTCAATTTTGCATCTGATGTCTGAAAAACATCATTTTCAGTAAGTGCGGCAGACGAAATATCGAACTCCGCACTGCGGCACGCCAACACGTGGTCTGACTTGCCGCGATTCCATTTCAGCACCTTCATTTTGACGGGATTGTCAAAACCCAGCTGCATATTAACGCCGAGCTCTGCGGTGATATATTTTTGAGGACCTTCTTGCGTAACTTCAACCGTGCCCTCGTTTGAAACATACCTTACGGGCGTTTCATTGTTTTCGTCCTTGTTTTCCATTTGGTAATAGAAACCGAAAGCGATTGCCTCAGAACCTGATTTTTCACTGCCGACGAGGTGTATTTTTATCGAGCCTTTGTTGACAACCGGCGCGGGAAGCATTTTTCCCGGACGAAAATGCTCATACATTCCGGTAGCCATCGGCGGAAAATTAAACAAGTAGGGAATTTTGCCGTTGATAAGTGTTGCGAGTGAGACAGCCTCAATTTCACCTTCGTTAATCATCGTAGTGCCGGTAACACTGCCAATCGTCATAATGCGTCCTGAAACTTTGAGTTTGATTTTGCCCTTGTTTATGAGCGAGCCGCCGTGTCCTGCCGAATGAAGAATTCTCGTTTGGAACGCCCTTTCGACATCGGCTGTTATGACGCCTTCGTTGACAACATGCAAATTGTTTGCTACGCCGCCAACTCCGCGTATGAGCGACTGGTATGACCCGTTGCCATAGAAATGGATTTCGCCTCGGTTAATGAGCATCGAATTTGCCTCCGCCCACATTGCACAGCAATACATTGTGGTTTCGCTGTCCTTGTCGTAATCCATACAGATGTTGATGACGCCTTCGTTTATAAGCACAGAATTTTCGCCTGCCGCCATCGCGTAAGCCCTGAGAGCGTCTACCTTTACCGACTTGTCGTTAACTGACTTGTCGTATAAATCTTTCATTTTCAGAGTTATAACACCTTTGTTGATGAGTACGGCGTTAGGAGCGAGTTTCATATCGCCGTCATCACCCTCTGTCAAAGCCACAAATCCGCAGAGAACGTTGTTTTGAAGTTTTCCGCTGCTGTTGAACTGCGCTCCCGCCAAATAGCGGTATATAAAAAGGTTTTCCCTGCTCGAATCAGAGATTTCAAGGTTGTCCACGTTAACAGCATACGCACCCTGACCTATAAATTTTGCATAGTTTAATGTGCTCATATTCAGTTCGGAATTAATTGTTATTTTTTATCCCACGGAAATTCTGTCTTGATTGGAGAGAACACGTCGATAGCCTCAGTCTCGCCTACTGCCACGAAAGCGTGCGGCACATTGGCGGGTACAAGATAAGCGTCGCCCGCTTTGAGATGAAATACTTCGTCGCCAATGGTGAGTTCAAAGCCGCCCTTAATACAATAGCCAAACTGTTCCTGCGGGTGAGTGTGCATTCCTACAACAGATTTGTCGGACATGTTCCAGTGAAGGACATTCATATTTGTGCCGGAAGCGAAATCCTGACGGATAACGCCTTTGCCCATATCGATTTTCTCGATTTTGTCATGAAAGAATACTGATTGTGCCATATTTTTAAGTGTAATTAAAGTAATAAAAAAAAAAAATATTTTTTCGTTAAATTGTTTGCTACAAATGTAATAATTCATTTTTAAAAATGCAAATATTCATTTTGTTCATTTTTGTTTCTTTCAACAATTCATTAAAAACTTGTAACTTATAATTTTTATTCGTATTTTTGGGGCGTAATTTCAAACAGAAAAAGCGATACTTAATATGAGCAACAAGAAAAACCGCATCGTGCTGTTAAGGCAAATGATTGAAACCGAAGAGATAAGGTCTCAAAAAGACATTTTGAACCGCATGAAAGAACAAGGCGTGGAAGTAACTCAGGCAAGCCTTTCACGTTATTTAAAAGAGATGAACGCCGTCAGAGTTTCAGATGGCGAGGGCGGATATTTTTACAAACTCCCGGCAGGGGCTATCCGTGCCGACATTATGTCATCTCAGGTAGAGGCAGTGGAATTTGCGGGAACAAATATGGTTGTCGTAAAAACACAAGCAGGCTATGCAAATGCCGTTTCGGTACAGATTGACGCAAAAAGGCTGCCTGTAATCGCCGGCACGGTTTCCGGCGACGACACTATTTTAATAATCATCAGAGACGGTTTTTCGCGTACAGAAGTTGAAAAAGTTCTCATTCAGGAATTTCCATCTCTAAAAGACAAAATCATAAACGTACATCATCTTCAATGATAATCCGGCAAATCGTTTTCAAACAAAAGCACGTCGCCTGAAACAGCCTGCGAATATGCAAAAGTTGCCGCGTCTTGCAAACCGGTCGCAACGTAGATTTTGTCTTTGGGATAGTTTGCCGCTTTCAAACCACTATAAATCGCTTTTGTCTGCTCTTTGCCGACAAGAATTGCAAGGTCGGCAGATTGTGCAATTTGTTTTCCGAGTTCGCCGTTATAAAAGTCTTGACGGTCAGCAAGTTCGATAATACCGGGTGTTATCACAATTCTTTTGCAGTCTGTAAATTGCGAAAGAATTTCCAACGCCATTTTCGCGCCTTTCGGGTTGGAATTGAAAGCATCATCGATGATAACAACACCGTTTGGTCCGGCTTTGATTTCCATTCTATGTTCAACGGCTTGAAGTTTGTGTACTCCGAATTTTATTTGTTGAACAGTTAACCCAAGCCTCAACGCACAAACTACCGCCGAAATAATGTTAGAAATATTGTAAATTCCCAGCAGCGGCGTTGATAGGTCGGCAATTTTTTCGTCAAAATGATACAACTCAAAATCAGTGCCTTGCGGTGAAAATTTTATATTTTTTGCCGAATAGTCGTTGGTATCGTTATCCGTTGAAAAATATTCCGTCGGCTTGGTCTTCGGCGTATTTTTAATGATTTCGTAATCACCGTTAAGAATTGCCAAACCGTCAGAAGGCAAAGAATCAATAAGTTCAAATTTGGTTTTGCGGACGTTTTCTATCGTTTTGAAAGTGTCCAAATGTTGCTCGGCAACCGAAGACAAAATACCGATTGTCGGGTGAACAATGTCGCAAATTTCTTTGATGTCGTTAATCTGTTTTGCGCCCATTTCGCAGATAAAAACCTGATGTGTCGGTTTCAAATATTCGCGGATTGTACGCACAACGCCCATCGTAGTATTAAAAGAGCCCGGTGTCATCAAAACATTGTATTTTTCGCTGAGGATTTTTTCCAAAAAATGTTTTGTTGAAGTTTTTCCGTAACTACCTGTTATGCCAACAATTATCAAATCTTTATGCTCCGAGAGGATACGTTTTGCATCGTTGATATACCAGTTGTTAATACGCTTTTCAACAGGTTTTAAAACGATGTTTGAAAGCATCAACAACAAAAAACTAAAAACCGTAACACCAAGACACGTTAACAATGCTGCATTTTCGCTTTTGGTTAACAAAAATTCCAATTCTCCAAAAACGAAAAACAAACCAAATGTTGTGAAATACAAGCGTTTTGCCCTTGCCGTAAAATTGAATTTTACTTTTGGTTTATAAGTTTTGTTGTAATAAACGTAATAAAGCAAAACCAACGCAAACGGTGTTAAAAAATAAAAAAACTTGTCTTGAAAAAACAATCCAACAATGCCTACAACAAGGCTGAAATATTCCGCCAAACGTATTTTGGAGAAAATATCGTTTTTCAAAAATTTCCAAAATCTTTCGTTGCGATAAGAATTTTGTTGAAATTTATGTAGTTCCACTTTGAATTTCAAAGCGGCGTAAACAATTACAAATAAGAATATTGCGATTATAAGTATCATGTTTTGCTTTTTTTTTGCAAAATTAGAAATTATTTCCGTTTTCAGCAAAAGTTTTTTACTTTTCAACGACGGTATATCTCCACTCCGGTATTATCAACAGCCTCAATAAACCCCTTATCTGTGAGTTTGTCGTAGATGGAAATATCCAAAAAATACGGCAGCAAAAGGTCGTCTATCTCGGTGAAGATTCTGCCCATAATTTGACGTGTGAGCGCAGAGCCTTTGAGAGTGATGTCGATGTCCGAAAAAGGCTTGTAATTGCCCTTCGCCCGCGAACCATAGAGAATTACGCTCTCAACTTCGGGATGGCGGGAAAAAACGCTTATTAAGGCGTTGAAGTGCCGAACGATAACGCAAAAAACGTTCTTGACAGCGGTTGAGTGTGTTTTCCATAATTGATGACAATTAATGTTTTATGTGGCAAAGATAAGAAAGATACTATAAATAAAAAAAATAATAGTAAATAAAAAAGCACCCCGGAGATATTTCCGAAGGTGCTTTTTCATATTAATATAAGAAGACAAGTCTTTTAATAAATTATTCTTTTTCTCCGTATGTAATTTTCGTTATTGCAACATTTCCTTCACCGTAAATGTATAACGTTTTTAACATACTTAAAATGTCTTTTGTTAATTTGAACGACCAAACAATCTCTTCTCCCGGTGCAACCTGCGTTAAATTAACTTGCGGCCAATTCGGATCGTCTGTCCATTGATTAACTCTGAATGCAAGGTAACTCCATGCAGGATCATTTGATACTTGTGTCATATAAATTTTGACATATTCACCTTCTGACAAATCTCCGGTTTCTACATTTTCAAAAAAACCGGCTTTGCTTGCATCCCAGCCAAGTTTTTCTTCTCCCTGCCACAAAATTACAACTGAACTTGCAACATTTATAGAAAACGATTTGTCGGTTTTGCCTTCACTATATGTTATTTCAATATCATATTTACCCTCTGTTAAAGCGGCAGGGATATTTATAAAAATATTGTTTGCATCTGTTACTGAGTAAGTTGCAGCAACGTCTCCAATTTTTATACTTTCTATCATATTGAAATTGGCACCCGAAACAAAAACAGATGATCCGCTTTCTGCTCTTTTGGGTAAAGTAAGGAAGTAAGGCTTGGAAGGTGCTCCAGCCCAAACTTGTTTCTTAACTTCATCACCATTCAATCCCTGTGCTGTAAAACCGTCATTTGTCCAGTTTCCTGAAACACCTGCCGCTTGTGACACAACATAAAATGTCAGTGTGGTACCGTCTGCGTTTGCCTGAATTTCTGTTGCTTCAAAACCATGTACGGAAATTCCTTTAACGTAATTCAGATTTTTACCTGTGATAGTAGTTTTTTCTCCGCAATTAACGTTTACCTGTTCAGGGGTATCCTCAGAAGCACCGTTTATCAGGAACGGAACGATTTTGATGTCCTTGTTTACAGAAGTTCCGTTTGCAGTTGTAAAAACAGCATTGCTTTTTACATCCTCTGCCAAAGTTACGGTAAGAGAATTGTTGTCAGCGGCAATTTTAAAATCCTCTGCTTTAACATCCACACCACCAAGTTTTATAGAAGAAATTAAATCCAAATCGTTTCCTGTAAAAGTTACGGTTTCTCCTAACAAATAAAAATCCAAGCCGTCAGCATATTGTACATCATTGATAACCGGTGATAACAATTCAATCTCTCCGGCAGGAACATTAATTCCTGAGCCGGGAATTACAGTAACGCTACCGGTCTTGGTTGTTGCAGGAACAGTGAAAGTAATTGCAGTTTCGGATTGCGAGTCAAAACTTGTAACTTCCGCACCTTCTAATTTTACGGTTCTTACCAAATCCATATCTTTGCCGCTGACAGTGATTTTATCAACGCCCGGTTTGTAGGCTTTGCTTTCAAACGAGGATGAAGAAGGCAGCGTAACATCAAGTTTTTCGTCAGAATAAGCAGAACCTTCTCCGTCTGAGACTGCAATGTTGCCGCTTTGTGCCGCATCAGGTACAACAACAACGATTTGGTCGTTTGTCTGTGATTTAAAAGCGTCCTTTTCAACAATTTGGTTTGAAGCGAAAACTACGCTTTGTACAAGACTCAAATAATCACCTGTTATAGTAATTTCCTGTCCCGGCTTGGCAGTTGCGGGCGAAAAACTTTCCAATACCAAAGCACCGACTTTTATTGCCACTTTTGAAGTAATGGTGTTGCCGTCGGAGAGTTTGAAAAGAATGTTTCCTGAAACAAAATTTTTGTCGTTAGGAAGTTTTACTTCAAAATATCCGTCTTTTACATTTTGAAATTCCGAACTTGAAACTTCAATACCGCTGCCGTCGAGAGAAGGAAGAACTACGGCAGATATACTGCCGAGGTCTTGTCCCGATATTTTAAGAACGCCGCCTCTGTTTACATTACCGGGACCGACAGTCCAAATTTGCGTACCTTTGTCATCATCGTCGTCCTTACAGCCGGTGAAAAACACACCGGCAGCAAGCAACGTTATTAATGAAAACATTAACGCAAAACTTATATGTTTCTTATTTAATGATTGCATAATAAATTCTGTTTTTTGATTAACTTTTTAATATTTAGTTACACGGATATTATCTATGTAGATAACAGGTGTACATTCCACACCGCTTTTTTCTCCGTCCCATACAAACATCGTAAGGCTTGCAAAATCTTCCGCACTGGAAAGTGTTTTTTCAGGAGAAGCAGTTGCCGCGCCATAGGTAAAACTGCTGAAAGGTACAGTTACCGTTACCCATTTGCCGTCGGTATCGAACGAGCCGCCGTTGTCTTTCCAAGGTGTGTAATGTGCGCGTGCGTATGTTTCACCCTGGAAGTGTGTGTTGTTGGCACCGGCACTGTTGCCTCCGTTGCCGCTAAGCGATACCACTTTGACTCCGGCAAACATAATCTGCATCGAAAGATTTGTCCAAGGTTTGTCTTTCGGAATGCAAATCTCGAATTTCAGACACATATTTTTCCAATTGGTAAAATCAGCAGCATTATAAAGTGCCTTGCCTTGTCCTGCCTGGTCGAAAACCTCAGGATCGTCCCAAGAACCTGCCCAATATTCAAATGCAAACTGTCCGTCATTCCAAGTTTTATCTTCCAATATGGCAGCACCGTCACCAAATTGAAGACAGTTGCCGGAAATAGCACCGTCGAAAGTGGTAATTTTAGGCTCATGCCAGCCTTGAAATCCAAATCCGTCATCAAAGGTAAACAAAACGCCTTCGTCTTCCAACATATTGAATGCTGATTTCCCTGCTCCGTAAACCGAACTGACTACAATATTGCCTTTAACCAATCCGTCAGGAACTGTAACTTTCAATTCGTTTTCCGAAACATAGGTATAAGGAACTTCACCAATGCCCGGCAACGAAACTGACAGTTGGTCTTCGTCTTGATAAAATCCGGCACCTTTGATTGTAATTTCATCACCTGCCTTGGGATATTCAAGTGATACAGCGGTTATTTTGGGCTGTATTTTATTTACAGGCAAATAATACTGTGTTCTTTTTCCACTGTTGGTTATAATGGTTAAAGAATCGTTCTGAACCGTCCATGACGAAGTCGGAACAGTAACAATAATGCAGTTGCTTGTTACGTAAGTCGGAACAACAAGTGCCTTTTGGTCGTTGAATAAAATTTGATGCGTACCGCTCAGACCGGAACCCATAATAGCAATTGTCTGTCCCATAGAAACACGTTCCATAAGCGAGTCGGCAACATTCGGGTCGGTAGGTCTGATGTAATTAACCACCGGAGTCGCATCGTCCTCATCGTCATCGTCGCAACTTGCGAGTGAAAGACTGCCAAGAGCCATACAACCCGCTACTGCAAGAAACGGCAATTTATGTTTAAGAAAGTTGTTCATAATCATCTAATTCTAAATTAAACAGTTTTACAAATTTGCAAAATTATCGGCTTTGTAGTAATCAACACTGCCGAAATCGTATGTATCGGGTTGATAATCGCTGCCAAGGTTCGGGTTGGCAACAACGTCCGATTGCGGGAAAGGCAAACGGAGTTCTTTGTTGTTGGCTCCTTTGATAACCTGCGTTAATTTAAACGACCTCAAAGTAGTTGATGTTGCGGTATATTTTTTCTCGTCAATACCGTAAACACCTTTGAGTTCGTCTGCACTGTAATAGCCGCGTTCCTGAGCAAGGAGTTTTGCTTTTGCACCCGACAAGTCATAATCGCCTTGACGGACAAAGTCAAACCAAGTATCGCCTTCGTATGCAAGTTCTCTGCGGCGTTCGTTCATAAGTTCGTCAAATGTAACAGTTCCTTCTATCTCTGTTGCATGGGCTCTTTTTCTTACAGCATTGTAATATTGAAGTGCTGTTGCGTCCGAGGTAGAACGGGAGGCAGCGTCAGAGGCAGCAGGCATACAAGCCTCCACATAAACTAAATAAACGTCTGACAATCTAAGCAAATGCGTCGGCATTGCACCGCACATACCGCTTGAAGGTACACCGTTTTCTGCAATGTGGTCGGCAGAGTTTCCGTAAACGGTTTTCATACCCGCTTGTGCTCCTGTCGGAGATGAAAATACAGAAGTGGTGGCATCAGGACCTGCAAAACGGTTGCAGGTATTGTAATCGTTGTCGCAATTATTGACAAAACCCTCTTTGTCGCGCCACCAGTTCCAATAATAATCTCCGTACATTGACATTGTTACCTGACGGCGCACATCAACGTTGCCTTGTTTGCTGACAGAAAAAGCAGCAGCGTCTTTTTCTTTGTCATAATTGTCCTTTATAGCGTTTGGATCGTCGACGTAAGCGTAAGCGGTTGCTTTTATTGATGCAGGGTTTGTGACATCAACGTCAAAAAGTTGTTGGAGTTCCAACGAAGGACCTCCCCATTCTCCCCAACCGTTGCCTGTACCTCCAAAAATAGAGGCTACAAAGTCGGGCTGACACCAGTTGTTGATAGTCCATCGTGATGCAGAGACTGCCCATTGGAGAGTAATCAAGCCCTCCTGACATTTTTTGCCGGTTGACATTCTAAAAATATCTTCATAATTTTCCATAAGGACGCGGCCTGACTGTTCAATTACGTTTTGGGCATGTTCTTTTGCTTTTTCAAGAATTGCGGCGTTGAGCGAGCCGTCTTTTGAGGCTGCCGCTTGAAGATAAACTTTTGCTAAAAGACCTTCTGCCGAATAATAATCAACACGGCCTTCTGTACCGCTGGTTTTTGGAAGAAGTTCCATAGCACGAAGCAAAGTGTTGATTATATAATCATAAACGTCCTGCTCGCGGTATCTTCTAAGTTCAAATGACGAACCCGTTTCTACAACATCTTTGGTACTGTGAATAATCGGCACCGAACCCCAAGAGCGTACAAGGTAGAAATAAGCCATACTTTTGATTACCATAGCCTCTCCAAGACATTGGTTTTTAACTGTTTGACTTACACTGCCCTCAGCCTTTGAAATATATTCCATTGCAGTGTTGCAGTGCGAAATAACAAGCCAAAGAGCATTAGAAGCATCTGCCAAATCAGCCTGAGATGCGTTGAACGACATTGTATAGAAAACGTCTTTATCGCCGGCCATCCAATTGCCGGAAAGTTTATCACCGATATTGTAGATACCACGGAGATAATCGTTCCAAGGAGAAGCATAAAGTGTATTTACTGCGGCAATACACTGGTCATCATTCTTAAAATAATCACCGACAGTAAAACTGTCCTCCGTAGGACGGTCAAGGAAATCTTCGCACGACTGAAAAAACATAGCCGCAACAAGAAGTCCTAAACCTGCTAATTTATGTATATTAATTTTTTTCATTTTAATCACTTTTTTAATTAGAAAGCAACATTAAGTCCGAATGAAATAATTCTCGGAGTCGGATAACGTCCGTTGTCCAAACCGATAACATAGTCAGAAGTAGAACTTGTACCAATTTCAGGATCCATGCCGCTGTATTTTGTAAAAGTATACAAATTGCTTACCGTAGCCGAAACTTTAACAGCATCTATATGCCATTTGCCAATAAGCGATTTCGGAAGATTGTATGCCAATGAGAGTGATTTAATCTTCAAATAAGAACCGTCTTCAACATAACGATCCGAAAGACGCTTGTTGTTTGAAGGGTCGCCAACTACGGCACGTGGTACATCTGTCCCTGAATTGGAAATTTTTACATTTGTCGGGTCGTCTATCCAACTTGTAATTTGAATAGGATTACCGTTTGCATCGTTATAACCGTCAACAGTTGCCGGATAGGTTTTGTCAGGATCGATTGCAACTAACTGGGCATGGTCAAGAACATCCTTTGTCTGATTAATCCAGACATTGTCCATTCCATTAAGACGGCGGCCGTTGTAGTTGTAAATGTCGTTGCCGTATGAGAAGGTCAAAAACAATCCGAGTTCAAAGCCTTTATAAGTGAATGTATTTGTAAGACCGCCTGTAAATTTGGGATTAGGATTACCTATAACCGTAAGGTCTTTTTCGTTGATAACGCCATCACCGTTAATATCTTCATATTTAAGGTCTCCGATCCAAGTTCCATTTGAACGGCTGATACTTTTTGTGAATGTTTTATTACCGTTTTCATCAATGTTGCCATCACGCGGACTGTTAAGCAAGTCGTCATAACTTTGATAAACGCCTGCGACTTTGTAACCGTAGAACTGGTAAAGCGGAGAACCTTCTTGTGAAATAGCAACCTGGTCAGTCCATTGTCCTACACCATAAATTGCCGAATTACCCGATCCGCTTAAACTTACGAGTTCATTTTTGTTGAACGAAAGCTGGAAATTGGTTGTCCATTCAAAACCTTTCTTGTTGATGTTGGTGGTATTAACTGTAATTTCAAGACCTTTGTTGTTGATTTCGCCGAAGTTTCCGGAAGGTGCTTTAAGAACCGCTGAACCATTGCCGGAAGTACCCATATAAGAAGGAAGTTGCATTGTCATCAACATGTCTTTTGACACCTTGTTGTATAATTCAACAATAAGACTGAATCTGTCTTTTAAGAAACTAAGGTCAAGACCTAAGTTCCAAGATGTCTGAGTTTCCCAACCGACTTGTTCGTTAGGAATGTTTGTAATTTGGTATGTTGCACCAAGAGCATTTTCATCGCTTGCACCCGATGCACCCCAAAGGTAAGAACCGATATTGTCGTTACCAACCTGTCCCCAGCCGATACGGAGTCTTGCAGTAGATATTTTAGCAGCATTGAAAGCCGACTGCAAGAAACTCTCCTGATGTGCGTTCCATGACGCCGAAACTGAATGGAAATTACCCCAACGGTTTTCAGGTCCGAAGTTTGACGAAGCATCACGGCGATAGGTGTAAGTCATATTGTATTTTCCGTTATAACTGTAATTGAAACGTCCGAAAAGAGACACCCTTGAACTTGAACCGTGTCCCGAACCAATTTGGTATGAGGCTTTGGATGCAAGTTTTACTTCTTCTATATCATTGCTTTCCAAGTCAGTACCAAAACCTGACAAATATGACCATGTGGATTCTGATGTTTCCTGACCAGCCATTGCAGTGATATTGTGGACATCGAACAAAGTCTTGGAATAAGTGATATAGTTTTTAACCTCCCAATAAAGTGATTTGTTGCTTTGTTGGCGGATTTCGTTTTGAGCCTGATTAAACGAACCGTAAGAGATATAAGGTTCAAAATGGTGAGCGTTAGACCAAAGATAATCCGTATTGTATTCCGTTCTTAAAGTCAGCCCTTCAATAAATTTAATTTCCGCAAAAAGATTGGAAACAAGGTCATAACGGTTGAGTACGTTTTTATTGCTCAATGCCTGTTCCAACGGATTTCTGCCGCCTTGACCTTCTTTTGTTCCGTTCATCCATTCGCCGTCAACAGTACGGATAGGAATATCAGGAGTTCTTTGATAAGCCATTGATAGAATACCGTCCTCCGAGTTGGTAAGTCCTAAGTGATCTTCTGACTTAGCGAAAGAAGTGTTTGTTCCTACTTTCAACCAATTAGTAAGGTTTGCATCAAGGTTGACACGTGTAGAAAAACGTTCATAACTTGTACCTTCCATTGTACCTTCCTGATTGTAATAACCGGCTGACACATAATAGCGTGCCATATCGTTTCCGCCGGCAGCGGAAAGTTGATGACTCTGCATTTGTGCGGTACGGAATACAGCATCCTGCCAGTCTGTACCGCTTCCCAACAAAGAAGGATCAAGAATACTTACATCGGGAGTTGCAACAATACCCTCATTATAAAGTTGTTTTTGGTACTGAGCAAATTCCTTCAAATTCATAACGTCAATTTTGGTTGTCTGTGTTGCAATACCGTATGTGCCGTTATAATTGAAGTTGGCTTTGCCTTTTTTACCTTTTTTGGTGGTAATAAGTACAACGCCGTTAGCCGCCCTTGAACCGTAAATAGCGGTAGCAGAAGCGTCCTTCAAAATTTCCATACTCTCAATATCGTCAGGATTGAGGTTTGACAGACCTGAGAATGTACCGTTACCGTTACCAAGAGCATCACCCAAACCGACATCTGCACCTGATTGTGAAATGTTTTGAATAGGCACTCCGTCCACAACGTAAAGAGGTTGTGAATTTTTGAGTGAAAGTGTACCGTTACCACGGATTGAAACGTTCATACCGCCGCCCGGCTGACCTGAGTTAGCAGTAACTTGTACGCCGGCAGCCTTTCCTTGAAGTGCTTGGTCGATACCCGCACCGACAAAACCTTCAATGTCTTCTGCGCCGACTGAAATAGAAGAACCCGAAACGTCTGATTTTTTCATTGTTCCGTAACCGACTACGACAACCTCGTCAATAGCTTTGGTGTCTTCGCGCATGATTACGTCAAATTTGCTACCACCGGCAGCAGAAATTTCCACATTGTCAAAACCCATGTAAGAGAACACCAATGTGGCATTGTCGCTTGAAACGCTCAGGTGATAAACACCATCCATGTCCGTGATTGTACCGTTAGTAGTGCCTTTTTCAACCACGTTGACACCCGGAAGAGATTGTCCCTGCTCGTCTGTTACCGTTCCCGTAACCGATTTTTGCGCATAACCGGACCCGCAGAAAAATATCAGCCCGATTACAAGCAAAAAGGTTTTCAAGAACCTCTCTGATAGAAATCTTTCCATTATTAGCAAAAATTTAAGTTAAACTATTTATTTTATTACTCATGTTTTTTTCAACCATATTGATTATCACCTGAACCGACAAATCACTTCTGAAATTGTCGGAAGGCGTGTTTTTGCAGTAGTCAACCAACTGGGCGACAGATGTCTCCGCAACGTGAAGCCTTGTGTCGGAGGCGGCATAATAAATTAAAATTCTGCCGTCGTCGTCTTTTATCCAGCCGTTGGAGAAAACCACGTTTGAAACGTCCCCTACCCTTTCGCTGCATTTGGGCGCGAGGAAATATCCGCCCGGTGAATAAATCACTTCCGAGGGGTCGTCCAAAGAGGTCATAAACATATAAAGCACGTATCTGAGACCCGCCGCCGTGTTTCTTACGCCGTGAGCCAGACAGAGCCAGCCTTCGGGCGTTTTAATCGGCTGGGGACCCATGCCGTTTTTCACCTCTTTTATAGTGTGATAAATCTTGTTGTCAATGATCTTTTCTTCTTTTACCTCGGCGTGTTCCATAGTCTCGGAGAGTCCGAAACCGATTCCGCCGCCGCCTCCAACGTCAATAAAACCGTCCTGAGGGCGCGTGTAAAAAGCGTATTTCCCGTCAATAAATTCGGGGTGGAGAACAACGTTGCGCTGCTGACCCGAATAAGATTTCAGGTCGTCAAGCCTTTCCCAGTTTTTTAAATCTTTTGTGCGGACTATCCCGGCGTTGGCAACCGCCATAACGGTATCGCCTTCGGGTGCGCTCTTGTCTTTTCTCTCGGTGCAGAAAACGCCGTAAATCCAGCCGTCTTCATGAGCAGTCAAACGCATGTCGTAAACGTTTGTGTCAGGCTCTTCAAGTTGCGGGATAACAACGGGCGTATCCCAAAACTTGAAATTGTCAACGCCGTTCGGACTTTCTGCAACGGCGAAAAACGATTTTCTGTCCGCGCCCTCAACCCTTGCCACAACGCAGTATTTGCCGTTAAACTTAATCGCTCCGGCGTTGAAAGCGGCGTTAATCATAATTCTTTCCATAAGGAAAGGATTTGTGTTTTCGTTTAAATCGTAACGCCACTCCAAAGGCGCGTGTCCGGCTGTCAAAACGGGATATTTATAACGTATATAAATTCCGTTTGAAAGTTCCTCCGGCTCGTTTTTCCTTTTCAAGAGGCTTTCGTGAGCCTCTCTTAATTTTGATAATCTTTCTGAAAATTTAGTCATTTTTGTTTTTTTTAAATTGTAATTGTTTAATGTTTAAGTGTAATTAGTAATTTTTTTGAAACATAAATATTTAGTGTAATTATCAGTAAAAAGGTTGCGGTTAACACGCTGCTAAGATATTAAGGGGAAAAGTTTTTTGTGTTAAGTTTTGTCGCTTGTTTGTTAAAATTTGCACTTAAAGGCATTTGATTTTGTAACTTTTGACATTAAATTTTGTAACATTTTTAAAGTAAAATTTTGATTATTAAGAAGTTAATATTTTGCGACAAGTTTAAATAATTGTTAATAGAACACTTTAAAAAAGTAAAAAAAATGCTGATTTTTATTCTTTGCAGTTTGAAAAAAAATTATTTATTTTGAAGTCTGAAAAAGGATTAGGTTAACACATAATGAGACTTTATTTTACGGTTTTGATTTTTGCGGCGTTGTTGTTCTCTACGGGCGGACTACGCGCTCAGGAGACATTAATCGCCCCAAAAAGTCTACCGTTTACAAAATTCACCGACAAAGACGGACTTTCCAACAGTCATATCAACGCAGTCGCACAAGACCATAAAGGCTTTATTTGGGTGGCGACAAATGATGGCTTAAACCGTTTTGACGGCTTAAAATTCGAGACTTTCTACAACGAACCGGGCGACAGTAGCACTGTAAACAGCAATACAGTTTTTGCGGTTTTTTGCGACAGAGATTTTCAGGTTTGGTTCGGAACATTTTCGGGTTTGTGTCGGTATGATTACAAAAGCGGCAAATTCGTCAGCATCGACCTGCCGCCGCAACCCGACACGCGCCAAAAATTTCCCGTCAAGGCTATCGTTCAGACACTTGACGGCGACTTTTGGCTCGCACTTTCGGGTGGCGGTCTCGCACGCACAAACCTCAAAAACAAAAGCGTAAAATATTACCGTCATAATTCGGCCAACGAAAATTCGCTCTGCTCCGATGCACTTTTATCTATGACACTTGACAAAAACGGCAACATTTGGATTGGCAGCGAAGACAACGGAATTTCAATTTTTGACGTTAAAGAGCAGACTTTCACCAACATAAACAAGAGTTCCGGCAAAATCCCCGGCAATGTCATCAACTCCCTGATGTGCGCCTCCAACGGCAAAATCGTTATCGGCACTTACGAAGAAGGTCTGACAGTCTACAATCCTGAAAACAAGGAATTTAAGATTTTCAACGACTGCCGCAACGTGTTTTCGGCGGCGGAAGGCAAAAACAAAAACCTTTGGATTGGAACGCAAAACAACGGACTTTTTTACATGGACTTGAAGTCGGAAAAAATGTGGAACTTTTCCAAAAAGAAAGGCAACGCCGACGGTCTCATAAGCGACAACATACACTCGGTTTTTTACGACAAGGATTTTAACCTCTGGCTCGGAATTTTTCAAGGCGGACTCAACCTTATGAAACCCAAGCCGCTGTTTTCAGGCATGGGCAACCGCAATCAAGACGGCGACAAGGATTTGCAATATCCAGTTTTAGGACTCTGCTGCACAGATGTCAATGAAATCTATGCGGCAACCGACGGCGGCGGAATCAAAATCTGGGACACCGAAAACAATACTTTCAAAAACATAAAAGCAGGTTTCAACGGACTGAAAACCGATGTCATACGCTGTGTTTTCAAAGACCATGACTCGCGGCTCTGGGTCGGCACGTATTTGGAAGGTCTCTGCGAATATTTCCCGAAAAAAGACAAATTTACCGTGTACAAAAATTCCGCCGCTGACAAAAACTCGCTCAGCCACAACGACGTTACGGCGATAACAGAAGACCGTCTCGGCAACCTCTGGATCGGCACCAACGGCGGCGGTCTCAACCTCTTAAACAAAGAAAACGGCACTTTCACCGCGTTTACCAAAGACGTAAAAAATCCCGACAACTCCATCATCAACAACCATATCGTATCACTCTACGTTGACCACAGAGGCTACCTTTGGATAGGCACTTACTGGGGACTGTCAAGAATGGACCCGGTAAGAAAAGAGTTCAAAAATTACGGTCAGGACGACTACAACTCATACAACTGCATGTTTGAAGATTCCAAACAGAGGTTTTGGACAGGAACAAACAACGGCTTGAAACTTTTCAACACGGAAGACGGCAGTTTTACTTCGTTTACCACAAAGGACGGTCTGCCAAACAACACAATCAACGCCATAGAAGAAGACGGGTTCGGCAACCTCTGGCTCAGCACCAACAAGGGCGTCTGCCGGTTCAATTATGAAAAAAACAGCGTCGCAAACTATTTTGCCGACGACGGACTTTATTCAAACGAGTTTATCAGAAATTCTTCCGCAAAATCCGAGGAAGGCGAAATATTTTTCGGCGGAATAGACGGAATCACAAGATTTTTTCCAAAAGATATAAAAAACAAAGATTTTGTGCCGACGGTTGTGATTACGGATTTTTTGGTTTTTAACCGCAGCGTAAAACCCGGCGCGGAAGACGGAATTTTGGAAAACGCAATTTCTGAAACCTCAGCCCTGACTTTAAAACAGGAAAGCAACAGTTTTACGATAGTGTACCGCGCCTTGGATTTTTGTCAGCCGCAAAAAACGGTTTACGCCATAAGAATGCGCGGTTTCAACGACGAATGGACACAGTACAATTATCAGAAAAATTCGGCTGATTATACCAACTTGGACGCGGGAGTCTATTGGTTTGAAGTGAAAGCCTCCATCGACGGAGAAACTTTTTCAAAGCCCACAGTCCTGAAAATCACTGTTTTAGCACCGGTAAGCAAACGCTGGTACATGATTGTACTCTATGTTTTGGCGGGACTTGTTATAATGCTCGTACTCTGGCAAAAATACCGTCAATACGAAACCGAAAAGCATGAAACCGAAATCAACAAAACCCGTCTGAGACTTTTTACGGACATCTCTCACGAATTTAAAACGCCGCTGACACTGATTATCAGTCCCTTGGAAGGCATGCTCTATGACAAGGAAATCAATTCCGAAACCAAAAACCGTCTGTCGGTAGTTTTCCGCAACGCGCAACGCCTGCTCAGAATGGTAAACGAAATAATGGATTTAAGAAAACTTGACAACAACAAAACGGTTTTCCGTCCGGGCGAAAACGATTTGGTGGAATTTTTAAGGGACATTTATGAGAATTTTCAGCCGTTTGCACAGAAAAACGGAATTGACTTTTCTTTCAAAAGCGATTTGAAAACTTTCAATGCGTTTTTTGACAGCGAACTTATCGACAAAGTAATGTACAATTTACTTTCAAACGCTTTTAAATTTACGCCGAAAGACGGAAAAATCTCGGTTTCAATAAAAAAGGCGGACAAAAAACAGTCTGACAACATCGTCATCATAGTAGAAGACAACGGCTGCGGAATAGATGAAGAAAATCAGGAAAAAATCTTCGACCGGTTTTTTCAGGGCGGGACTTCCAAGTTGCAGCAAGGCACGGGAATAGGGCTGTACCTGACAAAAAAATTCGTCGAAATGCACCACGGAATCATCAGTGTTTCAAGCAGTCTTGGCAAAGGAACGGCTTTTACGGTAATGCTTTCAAACGGTATAGAATTTAAGGATTTGGTGCGCAAAAACGAAAATTACGCCCACATAAAATACGACATTCTCCCGGAAGAAAACCAAATGCCTGAAAACGAAAATTCCGGCACACTGTCAACAGTTCTTGTCATTGAGGACAACGAGGAAATCCGCACTTATTTAAAAGAACTTCTCGGCAAAAATTACGAGGTAAAAACGGCTGAGGACGGAGAAAAAGGTCTTGAAACCATCAAAGAGACTCTGCCCGACTTAATCATCACGGACATTATGATGCCAAAAGTTGACGGCATAACGCTGACAAAAACCGTTAAGAACGACATAGAAACATGCCACATTCCCGTTATAATGCTGACGGCAAAAGGCACTGAAAACCAGAGAATAGAAGGTCTTGAAACCGGCGCGGACAGTTACATTCCAAAACCTTTCAACCCCAAACACCTTTTGGTAAGGGTTTCAAAACTTTTGGAACTGCGCAGAACGCTGAAAGAAAAATTCTCCGGCGAAATAAAATTTGAAGCCGAGCAGACCGCCGTAACCGTCCCCGACAGAACCCTTCTAAAAAAAGTAACCTCGGTGATAAAAGCGCGTCTTGCCGACCCGCAACTCTCGGTCGAAACCCTCTCGGAAGAAGTAGGACTCTCACGCGGACACCTTCAAAGAAAACTCAAAAACCTCACGGGTCAGAATCCGAATGAATTTATCCGCATAATCCGCTTAAAACAGGCGGCTGAAATACTTGCAGCAAAGGACGTTACGGTTTCGGAAGTGGCTGACATGGTGGGCTTTTCGTCGCAGAGTTATTTTTCGACCGCGTTTACAAAACAGTTCAACATTTCGCCCTCGCAATACGTGGAAAACAGCAAAAAAGGCGAAAAACAAGCGGAAAAACGTTAGATTTTTTTCGATTTTAAATTAAATTCTATTTTTTTTCAGTTTTTTCAAAACAGTTAAACTGTTATTTTTCAGGACTTTAACAAAAATTTTACAAAAAAATATTTTTCGACCGCTTTTTTAAGTCGAAAAATGTATATAACTTTGCGGCGTTATTAATTCACTAAAATTACTTCAACGATGAACGTAACAAGAATTTTCGATTTATTGGACAATGCGTGCGAAAAATTTCCGCGCAAAGATTGTCTTGCCTCAAAAGCAGACAACAAATGGAATCTTGTAAGCACTCAGGAATATAAAAGAACGGCAGAAATACTTTCTTACGGACTTTTGGCATTGGGAGTTAAAAAAGGCGACAGAATAGCCTCTGTTTCCAACAACCGTCCCGAATGGAACTTTTTGGACATGGCAATCGCTATGACGGGCGCAATTCACGTTCCCGTTTATCCCACTATCAGCAGCAAAGATTATGAGTTTATGCTCAATCACAGCGAGTCAAAACTCGTCTTTATATCCGACGCGGTGGCGCAGAGACGTGTCAGCGCGGTAAAAGACAACATCAAAAGTCTTGAAAAAATCTATTCTTTCAACGAAATAGAAGGCGTAGCAAACTGGAAAGAAGTCTACGACTTAGGTCTTAAAAGCGAAGTATATTACAAAGACGAACTCGAAAAAATCAAACAGTCAGTCAGCGAAGACGACGTTTGTTCTATCATCTATACTTCGGGAACAACCGGCTTGTCAAAAGGCGCAATGCTTACCCACAAAAACTTTTGCAGCAATTTTCAAGGTGCATGTTCTATTTTAGGACTTGACCACACACACAGGGTTTTGTCGGTTTTGCCGCTTTGCCACGTTTACGAAAGGTGCTTTTGCTATATGTACCAATTCTTGGGAATCGGTATTTATTACGCACAAAACCTCGGAACCATTGTCCGCGACCTCTGCGACATTAGAGCCAACGGTTGCAACACCGTGCCGAGGGTTACGGAAAAAATCGTTGAAGGCATTATGAAAGAGGGCGCAAAATTTACGGGATTAAAGAAAAAAATGTTTGACAAAGCCGTTGAACTCGGCCGCCGTTTTGAACACAACAACGCCAACGGCTGGTTTTATAATCTCGAACTCAAAATCCTTGACAAATACGTTTACAAGCATTGGAGAGAGGATTTCTTTGGAGGCGCAATGAAATTTTTGGGCTGTGGAGGCGCGGCAATTTCGCCGAATATGAGCCGTATGCTTTGGGCAGCAGGTATTAAGGTCTGCGAAGGTTATGGTTTAACGGAGACTTCGCCAATCATCGCACATGCCGATGTCAATCATCATAGATTTTCGTCCGTAGGTCCTGTTGTCAGCAACGAAACAGTAAAAATTGACGAAGAGGACGGCGAAATTTTAGTAAAAGGTCCAAACGTAATGAAAGGCTATTACAAAAACCCCGAGGCAACGGCAGAGGTTATGACCGAAGACGGATTTTTCCGCACCGGCGACATCGGCTATATTTCGGAACAAGGCAATTATCTCTACATTACGGACAGAAAAAAGGACGTTTTCAAAACCTCGTCAGGAAAATACATCGCGCCGCAGATGATTGAAGGAAAATGCAAGGAATCACCTTATATTTCGCAGGTTTGCATTATTGGCGAAAGTCAGAAATTTGCCTCGGCAATAATTTCGCCGGATTTTGAAGCGTTGAAAATTTTCCTTAAAAACGAAGGCGAGCAAAAAGAACTTTCAAACAAGGAAATAGTTGAAAACGAAAAAGTTATAAAACTTATTGACGCAGAAATTCAAAAAGTAAACAAGACTTTGGGAAAAGTGGAGCAGATTGCAAAATTCAGACTCGTACCTGAGGTTTGGTCGTCGGAAACAGGCGAACTCACCCAAACCCAAAAACTTAAACGCAAAGTCGTAAGTCAGAAATACGAATACATTTTCAACGAAATCTACGGTTTGGAAACAGCATAAAACAAAAAAACGGGACTGTCTTTTTAGTCAGTCCCGTTTTTTATTAATCTAAAACCTCAAAATATTTTGGATATTTATCTAAAAATTTTATTAGTATCGTATCACCGTCTTTATATTTGTCGTAAACAAGAAATCGGTCTACTTCCTTGTCGATAACGACTTCTTTTCCGCTTTTATCCCGAAATTTTACATTAAACATATAATTATTATAATGCCTTCCCAACGACCATTCTTCGTCAATATGCTTGTGAAGAACGGCTTCAACGGTATACGATTCTTTATCAAACGTTTCTTTAAATTTCTTAGTACCCGACATACAAGATATTGTCAATATTACGGCACAAAGTAAAACTACATACGCAATATAGATTTTATGTTGCGTATTAGGGATTTTCAAACAGGCTATTGCAACATATATAGCAACAGAGACTATATCCACCACTAACGCTATTTTGAAATTTTGGGAATATACGTCCCCGCCAGATGCCATCAAAAAGTAATTTATGACAGCCAATACCAAGCCTAATATTAAAGGCAATATCCAATACATAATTATATTTTTTTGTAAAAATAATGTTTTTTATTCTTTTTTAGTAAAATATCCACTCTCTACAATACCACCATCAAGATAGTAAGCACTCTTGACTCTATGTCGTAAGTAGCATACGGCACTTGTGCTACAACATTTTGAACAAAGCAAAATGTCAGCATTGCTAAAAGTAGTAATGTAAATTTTTTCATATTACTAATACTATTTTTTTAATTATTACTTTATTTGATTGTTCAAAATTACAGTTTTTTTTTCTAAAAACAAAACAGCGGCAAAATAATTTTGAAGTTTTATTCTGCCGCTGTTTTTATAGAAAAAAATATCCGCTAATTTTTACATTATCGCTTTTACGACAACTCTTTCGCCCTCTTTTGCCATCGGAACAAGATTGCCGTCTACTTTTTTGCCGTTTACGTAAAGCTCTTTAATGCCTTTTTGTGCGCCAGTTGAATTTACAACTTCAATTTCGTAGGTTGCACCACGGAATTTACGCGTTACTTTGTAACCTTTCGCACTCGAAGGAATACACGGGTCAATCGTAATGCCTTTATAATCAGGCTTTATACCGAGAATAAACTGAGTAATCGTGTACCAGTTCCATGCAGCCGTACCCGTAAGCCATGAATTTTTGCCCTCGCCCGGTTTTGCAGCATCTTTGCCCGCAACCATTTGAGAATAAACATACGGTTCAACTTTGTGAAGTTGTTGATCTTTTATAAAC
>JAFXUC010000118.1 GCA_017535325.1 Bacteroidales bacterium
AACGCCGCCAACGCCTTGGATGCCTTCCACGATAACTGCCGCTACATCGCTGTCAATCACTTTCTTAACAGATTCGATGTCGTTGAGGTTAGCCCAAAGCACCTTGTCGGTTTTGTTGATTGGAGCCTGAATAGCGGGATTGTCGGTAACAGCCACAGCAAGCGACGTCCTGCCGAAAAATGCGCCGTGGAAACTTATCACCTTGCTCCTGTTGGTGTAAAACGAGGCAAGTTTCAAGGCGTTTTCGTTTGCCTCTGCGCCTGAATTTACGAGGAAGAGTTTATAATCGCTGTATCCGCTGAGTTTCTGCAACTTAACAGCCAATTCCTCTTGCAACGGAATGTGCACCGAATTGGAGTAGAATCCGATTTTATTCAACTGCGCCGTAATGGCTTTCACATAATCTTCCTGACAGTGGCCGATGCTGATAACACCGTGGCCGCCATAGAGGTCGAGATATTTTTTCCCCTCAGAATCAGTGAGTTCCAAGCCCTTGGCACTCTCTATCGTTATTGGGAACAACTTAAAAACTTCAAATGTGTTCATTATGTTTTTTTTTATTAAGTTATCGTTTTTCAGTGGGCAAAGATATTATTTTTTTTGTTTATTTGAAAGTTTTATTTTTTCTTCTGTCTCTTTCAGCATTTCTTTTCTGAGTTCAGTGAGCCAGTCTGAAAACGCCACAGTGTCAAACGCATAGGTTTTGTTGAGTTCGTATTCGTTGTCGCTCCAAGTGTCAAGAGGCGACTCGTTGTGCTGAATTACCGCTTCAAGTTTGTCCAAAGCCTTGTAAAGTTTGGATTCAGCGGTTTGCTGAGCGTTCATTTCGTCATAAAGCGCGGCAAAATCTTTGGAAACATTTTCCGGCAGCGACGAAACCCATTTTGCCAAAAGCGAGTCTTCTGTTTCCCTGTCTGTGTCCGTCTTGACAAAAGCCGGAATATCGCCCGTAAAACATTCTCCCAAATCGTGAATAAGGCACATGTCAACAACTTTGTCAATGTTGATTTCCGGAAATTCGTGCCGCAACAACATCGCCATCAGCGAAATACGCCAACTGTGTTCCGCAACGCTTTCTGTTCTCCGTTTTGACGTGGTACAATGACGCGGCGTATCTTTCAACCGCTCAGCCACGTGGAGGATTTCTAAAAATTCTTTCGGTGTCATTTAATCTTCTTTTTTAAAATGCGAAGGTAAGAAAAATTTGTGAAAAAATCATAAAAAAAACCGCATAGTAAAAAAAAATTACTATTTTTGGACAACAATAATTATAAAAAATACTCTAAATATGGAAACTGTATTTTCAATAATAATGGCTGCGATGGGCTTTGGGCTGCTGTTTTACGCCGGAATAGCATATTTGTCTGGCGACCCGATAATTTTGTTTCATGGTACATATTCTTTTCCGAAAGACGAAAAAAAGAGAAAAGAATATGTCCGCAAAAAGTTCGTAAAAATTATCGCACTGATTGGTTTGTCGTTTTTGGCAAGTTCGCTTGTCGGTCTGACTGAGATTTACTGGCTTGCCGTCGTGGTTTTTGTCCTCGGCATCATCTATACCATAAAAGCCGGAAAGAAAATAATGAACGCGGATTAGATTTTTTTCTCTTTGTGATTCCTGTATTCCATCGGCGTTACGCCCAAATGTTCCTTGACGTATTTGCCGAAAAACGACGGGTTGGGGAAATCCATAATTTCGCATATCTGTTTGATACTCAGGTCGGTATTGCGGAGATAATGGCGAATCTGTTCCAACACCGCCTCGGTAATCCATTTGCTCGCCGTCTTGCCGGAATTTGCCTTGCAGACCGCCAAAAGATATTTGGACGAAATGCAGAGTTTTTTTGCATAAAAATCAACGCTGCGGCTGTGATTGCCGGGCGTGTGCAGGAGGTCAAGAAATTTTTGGAAATACACTTTCGACGAGGTGTTTTTTTCTGACATATTGTTGCCGTCCAAACCGCTATGAATCATCGACTTCAATACACCGCACGCCGCCAACATCGCCGCCCTCA
>JAFXUC010000119.1 GCA_017535325.1 Bacteroidales bacterium
ACAAAGTCTTTTACAACGCTTTATGACGGCGAAAAAACTGTCATAAAGCGTTATTTTTTTATATATTTTAATGCAAAAATGTAATATATAATATAAAAAGACTGATTGTGAAAAAAATATTTGAAATTGTTTTGTTGATATGAGGAAAGAGTGTAAATTTGCACTCAATAATCAACAATAGCAAATATTTAGGCATTAAAAAACTATGAAAAAAATTCGACTTTCCTTTTTGTGTATGTGCCTTTGTGTAGGCACGCTCGCGTTAAGTTCCTGCGGCAATGACGACGAAGACGACAACAAGTCTTTTACCGTAACTTTCGACACTGACGGCGGTAGCGAAGTGGAATCTCAGACCATTGAAAAAGGCAATTCCGCCACCAAACCCGAAGACCCGACGAAGAACGATTATTATTTCGATGGATGGTACAATAATGGGAAACTCTACAACTTTAAGACACCAGTAACTTCCAATTTGACATTGGTGGCAAAATGGGAAGAATATGAATACGTTGACCTCGGTCTTCCTTCTGGCACACTCTGGGCTACCTGCAATGTCGGGGCAAGGCATCCGTGGGACTGCGGTGACTATTTCGCTTGGGGCGAGACGAAGCCGAAGGATGCATATAATTGGAGTACATACAAGTATTCCAATGGTGGTGTATCTGATTACAGACTTACCAAATACTGCGATCAACCAAAATATGGCGACAATGGCTTTACAGATGACATAATGCAGTTGCAGCCAATGGATGATGCCGCCACCGTCAATTGGGGTAGCAGTTGGCGTATGCCGACACAAGCTGAATTTCAAGAATTATGTGACAATTGCCGATGGGTCAAGAGAGTCAACAATTATGTCTCGGGCTACATTATATATACAAAAGATGAGAATATCCATATTTTTCTTCCCATCACTGGATACCGCGATGGTTTAGACCACTATCTCGCTGATGGTGTCGGCAGTTATTGGTCGTCGTCGCTCGCTACAAACCGTCCTATAAACGGGCTCAGCCTCCAAATCGCTTCCTACGAAGTGCTTCCCGACCATAAAGACTTCCGCAGTATCGGCATGCCGGTGCGTCCTGTTAAGTGCAAATAAGTTCTTTTGTTAACTTCCACAAAATCAATATTTTAACTTTATTTAACCAAGTCTTTTACAACGCTTTATGACGGCGAAAAAACTGTCATAAAGCGTTATTTTTTTATATATTTTAATGCAAAAATGTAATATATAATATAAAAAAAGCCGTGTAAATTTGGATATTTGAAAAAAATTTTGTATATTTATATTACAACTTTAAATTTTTAGTAAAACAACATTTTAAATTTTAAGAATCATGAGAACTAAAAAAATCATTAGCGGCAAATACGTGGTGTTGCTTATTGGCGTCAGCACGTATGAAAAGTCGAAGTTAGGAGACATTCCTAACGTTAAGGCTAACATTGAGCAGTTAAAAAGTCTTTTTCTTGACCCTGAATTTATCGGTGTCAAAGAAAACGACATTATAACTTCTTTCAACGAGAGCCATTTTGAAATCGGCAGAAAAATCACGGACGCGGCTGAAAAAGCCAAAAGTTCGGATTATACGCTTTTTGTGTATTATTCGGGACACGGTGTGATTTCTCCGGTTAATTATCATCTTTATTTTGCAAGTGCCGACATCGAGGAAAAATACCTTGACGACAGCGGTATTGAAGCAAAAAAAATTTTGGAAAAGATTTCAAGAAGTCAGGCTTCGAGAAAGATTCTCTTGGTAGACGCTTGTCACAGCGGTCAGATTCACAACACGATGGGCGATGTAACATCTAACGTTGCAAACCTTATGAAAGATTTCGAAGGCGTGCAATACGTTACGGCGTGCGACGAGTATTCGTCTGCCCTTTATCCCAAAAAGAATCCTAACGTGCCTACGTATTTTACGGGTGCAATTTTGTCAAGGGTTCACAAAGGTTTGGACATCAACCGTCCTTACCTTACTTTGAGGGATATTGTCGAGGATATTTCGGCTGATTTTAAGGAGCGTCCCAACATGCCTTTGCCCCAAATTTCGAGCGTTCAGACTGTTGACAAAATGCCTTTTGCTTATAATGTTATAAGCAAAAATTTCAGTGATTTTAGTGCTTCAACTTTAAGTGAAAAATCAACTAAAAATACAGAAACCGAATGGGAAAAAACGGTTAAAGCCGGCACTCTTGTCGCATATTACGATTATATGGAAAAATTTCCTAAAAGTAAGTACGCGAAAATCGCTGAAAATAAGGTAGTTGAACTCGAAGAGGAGGAAAAGTGGCAGAAGACCGAAAATCTTGGAACGGTTTTGGCATACGAGAGTTACAAAAAGGCTTATCCTGCCGGTAAATATATCAGCAAAGCCAATTTGAAAATTTCTGAGTTACAAAACTTAAACAAAGACAATGATATGTGGACTATGGTTTGCGGTGCTGATACCGTTGAAAGATATAACGACTACTTAAAGGCGTTTCCTAAGGGTTGCCATGTTGACGAGGCAAACATAAGGATAAAAACGCTCAGGGCTGACAGTGTTGCAAAAAGGAATTTTGTAATTATTTTCCTTGTCTCTGTGTTCGGCTTGGTTGCATTGTTGCACAACATTCCGAATTTCAAGGAGACCAACGAAGTTACTTTTCTTTCTACGAAAGACAGCGTAATAATCATTGAGCAACCTAAGGAAAATTCAGCGGAGCAGAAAACCAATGCGGTTGTAAACAACACTCCTAAACGAGTCGTTATTTCTACAACTTCTGAAAAACTTGACTTGGCAGACGATTGGGTCAGCAAAAATGACGAGATGAATTATTTGACCGCCTTGAAGTATTACCGCGAGGCATACGCAGATGATTCGTCCAACACGGAACTTGCGATGAAAATTCAGCAACTTCATGAAAAAATCAGCAATGCATATAAGTCCCACATGGACAATGCTGTGATTTACGAAAATGCCGACGAGGGTTTTGAAGACGCTTACGAGGAATATTCATTGGCTTTGCGATTGCGTCCCAACGATTCAGCGGCTCAGGCCGGTATCGAAAGAACGAAAAGCAAACTCAAATAATCTTTATCAACTCGTGATTCTTTTTATTTTTGACGGGGAAAGTGCAGTTTTTACACTTCCCCGTTTTTTTGTGAGTAATCCCTTTCGCCGAAAATCGTTGAGCCGATTCTTACAATCGTGCTTCCCTCTTTTACGGCAAGAGGATAATCGCCTGACATTCCCATGGAAATCTCTTTGAACTCCTCTCCTACTTGATAATTGACTCTCAGTGAGTTATAAAGATTTTTAACCGCAGAAAACTCCTTCAAAATCTCCGTTTCATCGTCCGTATTTGTCGCCATTGCCATAAGACCGCAGAGTTTTATGTTTTTCAAGGCGGCAAAAGCGTTATTTTTGAAAAGGTCAGCAACCTCATTTATGGAAAATCCGAACTTCGTCTCCTCTTCCGCAACTTTTATTTGTAAAAGACAGTTGACAACACGGCCGTGTTTTGCGGCTTGTTTGTTGACCTCTTCGGCAAGTTTTATGCTGTCAATGCTGTGAATCATATAAACAAACGGAATGATATATTTTATCTTGTTTGTTTGAAGATGACCGATTTGATGCCAACGAATATCCTTTGGCAAAACCTCATATTTTTTTGAAAGTTCCTGCACTTTATTTTCGCCGAAATCCCTGCAACCGAAGTCGTAAAGTTTCATGATTTCTTCCTCAGGTTTAGTCTTGGAAACGGCAAGCAAAAGCACGTTTTCAGGCAATGTTTTTTTTATGTTTTTATAGTTTTCAACGCAGTCCATTTTTTGTGTATTTAAAGTAATACTTTAAGTTCTGATTTTTAACGTTTGGTTTTCAAGAAGTTAGTCTTAAAACCCCTCCCCTACCTCTCCCCCACCGGCTTTGAGGCGGTTAAAATAGTTTTATAACTTACTGATTTTCAGTTAGTTAAGATAAAAAGTCGCTTGTAAAAGTAAGCGGGAGAATATCTTTTATACTATTGATAATCAGGCACTTATTTTTAGCAGAAAGAATAAGTTTTACGGGGCTTGAAAACCTTGTTTCGGTTTCGAGAATTACCTGTCTGCACGAGCCGCACGGAGGTATCGGCGTGGAGATAATTTCGCCGTTAAAAAACGCAGAAATCGCTACCGCCAAAATTTTATTTTTCGGGTACTGGGAGTTCGCGTAAAAGATTGCCGTTCTCTCGGCGCAAGTCCCCGAAGGCGATGCGGCGTTTTCCTGATTTGTGCCGTTGATGATTACTCCGTTGTCAAGCAAAACTGCCGCCGAAACGGAAAATTTTGAATATGGAGCGTATGCGTTTTTCAAGAAATTTTCGGAAGATTCCACCAACTTCAAATCTTCGGCTGAAAGTTCCGATTTTTCACACTCCAAAATATCTGCTGAAATTTTTATAACGTTCATATTTTTCTAAATTTTTTTTCAAAGGCGAAGATAAAAGTTTTTTGAATTATAAACAAAATTTTTTTACAACTTCTCCGACAATAAAAAATCCGAAAACCGCAGTTATATGAACCATCGAACCGTTGATTTTCGCCTTGTTGAACTTCAATTCCTCATTGTTGTCAACTTCCTTGTTTTCCAAAAGTTCGCCGGAAAAAACGCATTGAAATTTCTTTGCCGGAAAGTTTTTCATACGTTTGAATTTCTGCCTTAACGCTCTTGCAAGCGGACAGCCGCTGACTTTCCAAAACTCTGAAACCTGTATTTTTAAGGGGTCGAGTTTTAGTGCCGCACCCATTGACGAGATGAAATAAGCCTCTGTTTTACAAGCCCTTAAAATAAGTTCCGCCTTGTCTGTCAGGGAATCTATCGCGTCAATTATCACGTCAAAATCATCAAGATGAAAACTTTCAGCCGTCTCCTTGGTAAAAATTCCGTTGACAGCAATGATTTCCGCCTTCGGATTGATGTCAGAAAGCCGTTTTTTCAGGACATCCGCCTTAAATTCGCCGATTGTGGAGTTGAGCGCGGGAAGTTGGCGGTTGAGGTTCGTAACGGAAATTTTGTCCGCGTCAACGAGCGTTATGTGTTCAAAACCTGACCTTACAAGCCCTTCCGCTGCCCACGAGCCGACTCCGCCGAGCCCGAAAATGATGACTTTTTGTCCGGAAATTTTTTTAACAGTATCCTTTCCGAGCAAAAGTTCGGTGCGGGAATTTATCGTTTCCATAAAATTATAAGAAAAATGTGTTTACAACACGCAAAATTACGATATTTTTTTTTAATTTTGCGTAGGATTTTACGAAAAAAATTATGTCAATAACAATAAAAATCGGTTCAAACGTTCTGACCCGTCAAGACGGGCATTTGGACGAAAGCCGCATGAACGACCTTGTAAGGGAGATTTCGCGGCTGCATAAAAAAGGCGAGAAAATAATTCTCGTGTCCTCCGGCGCGGTGGCGGCGGGAAGAAGCATCGTCAAAAACTACGAAGGTCTCGACCCCGTGGCGCAGCGTCAGTTGCTCTCGTCAACAGGTCAGGTAAAACTCATAGACACTTACAAAAAACTCTTTGATATTCAAGGAATTAAAATAGGACAAATACTCGTTACGAAACAGGATTTTTCGTCAAGGGAGCATTACCTGAACATCAAAAACTGTATAAGCACGCTTTGGGAAAACGGCGTTATGCCCGTTGTCAACGAAAACGACACGGTATCGGTTACGGGCTTGATGTTTACCGACAACGACGAACTTTCCGGGCTGATGGCTTCGATGGCGGACTGCAAAAAACTGTTCATTTTGAGCAACGTTGACGGCATTTTCAACGGCAACCCAAGCGAAGAAGGCACGTCCGTAATCAGGGAAATTTCGTCAAAAACCAACATTTCGCAGTACGTGCAGACCTCAAAATCCAATTTCGGAAGGGGCGGAATGTTGACAAAATGCAGAATCGCAAGAAAAACCGCCGATTCGGGCATCGACGTTTACATCGCTAACGGCACAAAACCCGATGTCATCACCAACCTTTACGAAGATAACGGCAACTTTGTCCGCACGCATTTTGCAGCGGGAGAACATTCGCCGGCGGTAAAAAAATGGATTGCGTATTCCGACGGTTTTACAAAGGCGACGGTCGTTGTTAACGAAGGCGCAAAACAGGCACTCCTTAGCCGCGAAAAGGCTGCAAGTCTGTTAGTACCGGGAATCGTGAAGATAGAAGGCGAGTTCAAAAAAGACGACCTGCTTTTGATAAAAGATGAAAACAACGTTACAATCGGACTCGGAAAAGCAACTACGGACAAGGACAAAATCAAAAACGAAAAACGTTCAAAACCGCTTATCCATTACGATTATTTATACATTTATCCTGAAATAACACAGTGATTATGAACATTTTAGAACAATTGGAAAAAGTCAGGAACGCTTCCAGATTTTTAGGAAAACTGACAGAGGAGACAACCGCAAAAATTCTTTTAGGGATAGCCTTAGAATTGGAAAAAAACGTTGACGCAATTCTTGAAGCCAACAAACGCGACCTTGCAAAATCAGACCCCTCAAACCCGATGTACGACCGTCTGATGCTGACCAAAGAGCGCGTTTTTGCAATCGCGGCCGATACAAGAAAAGTTGCGGAACTTCCCGCTCCTTACGGGAAAATTTTAGAAGAAAAAGAACTCGCCAACGGTCTGAGGCTCAAAAAAGTAAGCGTTCCGTTAGGCGTTGTCGGCATAATCTACGAGGCGCGTCCAAACGTTACGGTAGATGTAGTTTCATTGTGTCTGAGGTCGGGCAACGCGGCTGTTTTGAAAGGCGGTTCCGACGCAGCCTGTTCAAACGAAGTTTTGGTAAAAATAATGCAGAATGTTCTCAAAACTTTCGGCATTGACGAAAATACAATCCAACTCTTACCGGCAGGACGTGAGGCTGCAACCGCACTTATGGAAGCGGTCGGATACATCGACGTTTTGATTCCCCGCGGGTCTAAAAACCTGATTAACAGCGTCCGTCAAAACGCAAAAGTCCCCGTCATTGAGACAGGCGCGGGCGTGGTTCACACTTATTTTGACAAGGACGGCGACGTGGAAAAGGCGAAAAAAATAATTTTTAACGCCAAAACACGCCGCGTAAGTGTCTGCAACGCATTGGACTGCCTTATAATCCACTCGTCAAGGCTGAAAGATTTGGCGGAAATATGCGCTCCGCTTACAGAAAAAAACGTCGAAATTTTTGCCGACGAAAGAGCGTTTCTCTCTCTTGAAAACAAATACGCAGCACCTTTGCACAAGGCGCAAAAAACGGATTTCGGCATGGAATTTCAGTCGCTGAAAATGGCTGTTAAAACGGTTGACAGTTTTGAAGAGGCGTTGGAACACATTTATAATTATTCGTCAAAACATTCGGAGGCGATAATCACCGAAAACGAAAAAACGGCGGCAGATTTTTTGCAGTCAGTAGACGCGGCATGCTGTTATCACAACACTTCAACGGCTTTTACCGACGGAGCACAGTTCGGTTTGGGCGCGGAAATCGGTATCAGCACGCAAAAACTTCACGCCCGCGGCCCTATGGGGCTGAAAGAACTTACAAGTTATAAATGGGTGATTTACGGTAACGGTCAAATTAGGAATAATTAAAATAAAAAAAGGCTACGCAATGGAGTGCGGGCATCTCTGCCCGCTTTGCTATTATTAGCAGGCAAGGCTGCCTGCACTCCATGCTTTTTATTTCTTATTTTTTTGTTCTTTTATAACATAAACTACGACCGGCAAATGGTCGGAATAGCCGTCAAGCCAAACGCCGCCCGCAGAAGTCCTTTTGGGCGCGCCTTTGTATTTGCCTTCCTGCTGAATGAGGTAATCGCGTTTGAAAACCGTACTTTTATAAAGCGTAAGCGTCTTATAATCACGCTTTTGTTTTTTGTCCAAAAGATTTTCCGACATGATTATCTGGTCGAAAAGATTCCATGCGCCCTTGTACATCAGCGTTCCCGTGCCTTCGCGGAGAATGTTCCAAAACGGATTGTAAAGTCCGAAAAGTTCCACGTCCTGAATATTCCGTCTTGCGCCAAGCGCATCTGTCATTGAGGGGTCAAACGGGTCGTCGTTCATATCGCCCATGATAAAAATCTTAACTTTCGGGTCGTCTTTTTGAAGCGAATCTTTTAAGGCTCTGAGTTGACGGCCTCCTAATTCACGGTAATAACTCGTTGTGTATCTGGACGGTAAGTGGCAGACAACAACCGTTACATGTTCGCCTGAAATCTTGCCTGAAACCGTCAGAAAACCCCTCGTCTGTTTGTCTTTTTTTACGTCCTCGTCCAAATCGTAAACGTACGGCACGAGTTTAACATTTTTCACAGTGAATAGTTGCGGATTGTAAAGCATTGCGCAGTCAACGCCCCTTTTGTCAGGACCTTCAACGTGAACGAATTTTATGCCGCGGTCTTTGAGCGGTTTTTGCGACACCAAATCTTCAAGAGCCCTTGAATTTTCAACCTCGGCAAGTCCTATAACAGCACAGCCGACATTCGGAAGCATATCCGTCCCCATGTCTGACAAAGCCTTCGACATATTGGCGAGTTTGTGCTCGTATTTGACGGCGTTCCACTTGTTGGAACCCTCAGGCAGGTACTCGTAATCGTTTTTGCCCTCGTCGTGAATGGTGTCAAAAAGGTTTTCCTGATTGTAAAAACCGATGGCGTAAAGGCTGAACGTCTTTTGCGCGTTTGCGGCAAAGGCTGTCAGCGAAAAAAGCACCGCGATAAAAATCTTTTTCATTTTATTGTTCCTCCGATAGTTTTTGATATATTTTCAGACCCGCCCAAGCGTCGGTAGCACCGTAGACCTGCTGCTTGGGTTTCAGAGTTTCGTCTTCCCAGTTAGAGAGTTGCATCGCCTTTGAAATTCTGAATCCCAAAACTATGCCGCAGAGTTTTTTCAGACTTGCAGCCGAAATTCCGAATTTTTGAGCAAAAGCCGAGAGTTCCACAAAACCGCCGGGCAGAAACCCGCGCCATTTTTGCAGACCTTTTACATCGTCGCGGATTGCCACGCCGACTTTTTTGATGTTTTCGTCGGCAAGAATCTCAACAATTTCTTCGGGCAAACCTACTTTGCAGCACCTTATTAAAAAGGCGCGGTCTTCGGTTGCGAGTTGAAGAAGTGCGACATTGTTGCGCTTGCCTTTCAAAAAACACGGCTTGGTTTCGGTATCAAAACCCAAAACTGTCTGAGTTTTAAGATACTGCGCTGCCTCCGCTGCACCTTCAAGACTTTCGACAACAACAATTTCTTTGTCAAAAGCCTTAATCGGCAACAGGTTCAACTCCTCTCTTGATATGTCCTCTCTGTAATCCATTTAGTCTTTGAAACCTGCTATTTTCAAAATAAACGTATAAACCTCCGCCGTTTCCTTTTGGGATTCAAAACGTCCGCTGCTGCCTGAATGACCCGCTTTCATATTGGTTTTCAGGTACAAAGGATTGTTGTCGGTTTTCATTTCGCGGAGTTTTGCGACCCATTTTGCGGGCTCCCAATACTGAACCTGAGAGTCGTGCAAGCCGGCGGTAACAAGCATCGCGGGATAGTCCTGCTCTTTGATGTTGTCGTAGGGCGAATAAGAGAGAATATAATCGTAATATTCTTTTTCCCTCGGGTCGCCCCATTCTTCGTATTCGCCGGTAGTAAGCGGAATGTTTTCGTCCAACATTGTCGTAACTACGTCAACAAAAGGCACTTGCGCGATTATGCCCTTATAAAGCGACGGATCGGAATTGATGATTGCGCCCATCAAAAGTCCGCCTGCCGAGCCGCCCATCGCAAAAAGTTTTTCTTCCGAGGTGTAGCCCTCCCCTATCAAATATTTGCTGACGTCAACAAAATCGTTGAACGTGTTTTTCTTTTTCAAAAGTTTTCCGTCTTCGTACCACGAATAGCCCATTTCGCTGCCTCCTCTGATGTGTGCCAAAACAAACACAAAACCTCTGTCAATCAGCGGAAAAATGCTGCGGAAAAAGTTGTCCTCTTCCGACATACCGTATGAGCCGTAAGCGTATTGAAGGCAGAAATTATTGCCTTGTAAATCCGTACCTTTTTTGTAAAGCATTGACACAGGCACTTTTGCGCCGTCTCTGACAGAAACAAAAATACGTTTTACGTCATAATTGTTTTTGTCAAAATTAGGAACGGAATCCTCTTTGACAACAGTTTTTTCGTGAGTTGACAAATCGTAGTGAATCACGGAGTTAGGCGTGTTAAAAGAAGAATATCCGTAACGGAAAAACTTGCTGTCAGCCTCCGGATTGTAACCCGTCCATGCCGCGTATGTCTCCTGACCGAAATCCAAAAGGTGCGACTTCATGGTGTTGAGGTCGAAAATCTCGTATTTTACAAGACCTTCCCTCATTTCTTCCAAAACCAAATAGTTGTTGAAAACCTCAAAATCCTGAATCAAAACGCTGTCCCTGTGCGGCACGAGAACATTCCAATTTTTGTTGTAACTTACTGAATCGCAAGTCATTATGCAAAAATTTTTGCCCTTTTCGTTGGTTCTGATATAAAACTTGCCGTTGCAGTGGTCAACGTAATATTCAAGCCCTTTTTCTCTTTTCCTGAAAACCACCGGATCGGTATACGGGTTTGAACACGGAATCAGCCTTACCTCACTTGTAGTTGTGCTGTTGTGGTTGATGATGATGTATTCGTCTGATTTGCTGCGTTCTACGCTCAACTCAAACATGGGATCGTCTTCGTAAAAAATCTCCTTGTCGTTGGAGCAGTCCATTCCGACGATATGTCTGAAAACTTTGAAAGCCCTCAGCGTGGAAGTCTCTTTGCTGACATAAAACGTTGTGCGCGAATCGTTTGCAAAAACCAAATCGCCGTCTGTATCAGGAATTTTTCCCGGAATGTCAACACTGTCCTTTATGTTTTTGAAACGTATCTCGTAACGCCTTCTTGACACGGTGTCAACAGCGTAAGCCATCGTCAAATTGTTGGGGCTTATGCAAACGACATCTGCGTCGCAATAATCATAACGCTTTGCCAAGTCGTTGACATTCAAGAGGATTTCTTCTTCGGCGGTGTCCAAATCCTTTTTGCGGCAAAATATTTCGTAATCCTTGTCTTTTTCGTAGCGCGAGTAGTAATAATAGCCGTTTTCAAAATAGGGCGCGGTTTTTTCCTCCTCGCTGATACGGCTTTTCAACTCGCTGAGAATCTTGTCGTTAAGTTTTTTATTTTTTTTCAAAAACGAATTTTCAAAATAATCGTTTTCCTGTTTCAAATATTCCGTAACTTTTGGATTTTTTCTTTCTCTCATCCAATAGTAATTGTCGGTTCTCGTAGTTTCAAACTCAGTAAACTCTTTCGGTATTTTCTCAGCCTCAGGCGGCTTAACCTCTGAGTTACAAGTACTTGACATAGCAATGCAAAGAATTATGTTTAACTTTAATATACTTTTCATTTTTATTAATCCTCCAACTCCTCCTCTACTTCTTTTTCGAGGTCAAACTGGGCTTTTTTGCGCTCCTCTTTGGTGTTAGGTTTTATCAGCGTGAAATAATTTTCAACGGTCTGGTCCAAGAGTTTTTTCAACTCTTCCCTTTGAGTTATGGTCAAAGAGGGTTTTTCCGACTCGTTTTCTTCCAGAGTCAGAAAACTTACCGTTACGCCGAGGGCGTTTGCAATTTTTATTAAGTTCTTGATATTGTAGTTGTTAGGTTCTTCCCGGTTGAGCATGGTACGCATACTGATAATCGGAATATTAGTCTCGCGTGCAAGTTTTGAAACCGTCCAACCCTTTGCAATCCTCAATGTTTGAATTTTGTTTGTGATATTCATACGTGTTGACTTTTTGAGTATTAAAACGGACAAAAGTAATAAAAAAATATTACGAAAAAAAATTTTTTTTCCTCAAAAAAATTTAAAGCCGCCTCAGAGATTGTTCTCCAAGGCAAGTCCGCTCAAAAAATCCAACGCCTTCTGCGTGTTGTCAATCCCGTTGACAACAATGCAGGCTTTTCCGCCGACTTGTTTCATCTGCGTGTTTCTCGGATGCTTTTGGAGATAAAGCAGAATGTTCCCGAAAATCTGCGACTGAAAATACGGCGAAGAATCCTCAGAGACAAAATAACACAACATTTTACCGCCCTTCATAGAAATACGCTCGATGCCGAGTTTTATTGCTATCCATCTGATTCTGACGATGTTAAACAGGTCTTTTGTCTGTTTTGGAATTTTGCCGAAACGGTCTTCGAGCCTTGAAGCGGTTTGTTGAAGTTCGTCTTCGTCTTTTACGTTGTCCAACTGACGGTAAATTTTTACCCTTTCGGCAACGTTTTCGACATAATTTTCCGGCAAAAGGACTTCCATGTCGGTATCAATACTGCAATCGCTGACATACTTTAAGTCGTCGGGGTTAATCTCCTGAGAACCAAGAGTTTTCATCTCCTCCTCTTTGATTTCTTCCAATGCCTCGTCAAGAATTTTCTGATAGGTTTCGATACCGATTTCAGTGATAAAACCGCTCTGCTCGCCGCCCAAAAGATTACCCGCACCGCGAATGTCCAAATCCTGCATTGCGATATTGAAACCGCTGCCGAGTTCAGAAAAATTCTCAATCGCTTTCAACCGCTGACGAGCCTGAGGCGTAAGATTCTCCTCCGGCGGCGCAATCAGGTAACAAAATGCCTTTTTGTTTGAACGTCCTACCCTGCCCCTTAACTGGTGAAGTTCGCTGAGACCGAAATTCTGCGCGTCCAAAACGATTATCGTGTTTGCGTTTGAAATGTCCAAGCCGTTTTCTATAATCGTGGTGCTGATAAGCACGTCAGCCTCGTTGTTGATAAACGACAACATAATGTCTTCCAAGATGTTGCCGTCCATCTGACCGTGTCCCGTAAGACAAACAGCCTTCGGACAGAGTTTTTTTATCAGGGCTTCCGTCTTGTATATTTCCTTGATTTTGTTCTGAATGACAAACACCTGACCGTGCCGTCCCATCTCATACTCCAACGCCTCTTTTATAATGTTTTCGTTGAAGGTATGTACCTCTGTTACAACGGGATAGCGGTTTGGCGGCGGAGTGTTGATAATCGACAAATCCCGCGCTCCGAGCAGCGAAAACTGCAAGGTTCTCGGAATCGGCGTCGCCGAAAGCGTCAGAGTGTCAACGTTTAACTTTATTTGTTTCAACTTCTCCTTTACCGAAACGCCGAATTTCTGCTCTTCGTCTATGATTAAAAGACCTAAGTCCTTGAATTTTATGTCTTTGCCTACAATTTTATGCGTACCGATAATAATGTCGATTTTGCCCTCTTCGAGCCTTTTGAGAATGTCCTTGACCTCTTTGTAGGTGCGCAGTCTCGAAACGTATTCCACCGTGCAGGGCAAATCTTTCAAACGGTCAGAAAACGTTTTGTAATGTTGAAGCGCAAGAATCGTTGTCGGTACCAAAACTGCAACCTGTTTGCCGTCGGTTGCCGCCTTAAAAGCCGCTCTTACAGCGATTTCCGTTTTGCCGAATCCGACGTCGCCGCAAATAAGACGGTCCATCGGTTCGGGCTTTTCCATGTCGGCTTTGACTGCCGCCGTCGCCTTTTCCTGGTCGGGAGTGTCCTCGTAAATAAACGACGCCTCCAAAGCCTGCTGCAAATAAGAGTCCGGCGAAAAGGCAAAACCTTTTTCGTGCTTTCTCTGCGCGTAAAGTTTTATCAACTTTGAGGCGATGTCCTTGACCTTGGCTTTCGTCTTCTGTTTCAGACGGTTCCAAGTGTTGGAGCCGAGTTTGTAAATCTTCGGCGGCTCTCCGTCGCCGGCTTTGTATTTTGAAATCTTGTGCAGCGCGTGAATGCTGACGTACAAAATGTCGTTGTCCTTATAAACAAGGCGTATTACTTCGTGCGGTTTGCCGCCGATTTCCTGAGTTTCAAGCCCGCCGAAAGTGCCGATTCCGTGGTCTTGGTGAACAACGTAATCGCCGGGTTTCAAAGTGTTCATCTCGCTGATTGTCAGCGCGTCGCGGTTGCGCTTAATGCGTATTTCCTTCAACCTGTACTTTAAGTAACGCTCAAAAATCTGATGGTCGGTATAGCAGCAAAGCCTTAAATCGTTATCAATAAAACCCTGATTTACAGCCGCATTAAAAGGCAGAAAACTTACGTGTTTTTTTACCGCCTCAGAGTGGAAAATATCATTAAGACGGACGGTCTGACGTTCGTTTAGAACGGCAATAAAAACTTTATATCTAAGTCCCTGATAATCATAGATATTGTCAGAGAGCATTTCAAAATTTTTCTTGAAAACCGGCTGCGCGATGATGTTGAAATTTAGAGTATCGCTTTCGTCTTTTTTATCGACTACAAGTCCCGAATTAATTACGGTTTTGTTTCCCAAGGATTTTTCAAAGACCTCGGCGTCAACAAACTGCGGTTTGTCGGGGTCTTCCTCACTGTCGCTGTCAGGTGAATTTTTCAAAGAAAAATCCTTTATTTGCTGCTTTGTAAAACTCAAATCGTCAAACCACAAAACACAATTTTCCGCGATGAAATCCAAAAACGGTATCTTCTCAAATTCCGACTCCTTGCGGCAAATATCTGGAATTATCGTAATTGTATCTACTTGACTGATTGAGAGTTGGTTGACAACGTCAAAAGTTCTGATTGAATCTATTTCGTCGCCGAAAAAGTCGATTCTGTAAGGCTCGTCGTTGGAATAGGAATAAATGTCGATAATGCTGCCCCTTATGGAATACTGTCCGGGCTCAGCGACAAAGTCCACGAGTTGAAAGCCGTATGTATCAAGGACTTCCGTAATAAAATCCGTGCTGACTTTTTCGCCTTTCGAGAGGGTTAAAGTGTTTTTTTCGAGTTCTTTTGCAGAGATGACGTTTTCTGCAATTGCCTCCGGGTAAGTGATTAAGACATAATTGGTTAACTTTGAAATCTTGTCCAAAACCTCCGTTTTTGAAAGCAGGGATTCGGTGCTGACTTCGTTTTCTTCGCCGGTTTTTAGGACGGAATGTTTGTGCGAAAACGGGTAATAAAAAACCTCCCTCTTTTTTTCCGAGACCTGAAAGTCGTTGTAAGTGTAAGCCGCCTCTTCGTCATTGTTCATAACAACGATTAGCGGTGATTTTTCCAAAGTTTTGTCCGAGGCGGCAAAAAACGAAAATGCCGAGGTATTGAGTCCTTTGACAAAAACTTTTTTAGAAGTTTTCAAAATCTTTTCCAACGCCCCGTGATTAGGGTGCGAGGAATACAATTCGGTAAGAGAAGTTTCCATTATAAAGTTAAATTTTCAACGGCAAAAGTAAAAAAAAATCGTTGTTTTTCAAAAAACATTTCGTTAAAAATGTCCGATAATAAAAAAAAACAGTTGCCGAAAAAATTTTGGCAACTGTTTTCGTAAGTATGAAATTTAAAAACAATATTATTCTGCAACAACTTCAAATTCGATGTTGGCTTTAATATCTTTGTAAAGTTTGATAGTCGCTTTATATTTGCCGACTTCTTTGATATTAGCCTCGTCCTGAATTGAAATCTGTTTTCTGTCAACTTCAATGCCTTTTTTAGCCAAAGCCTCGGCAATCTGAATAGTGTTTACAGAACCGAAAATCTTACCGGTTGTGCTGGTTTTAGCACCGATTTTAATTTCCTTGTTTTCAATGAGTTTTGCTTTTTCAGCAGCGTCGTTGCGAAGTTTTTCTTCTTTGTGAGCCTGTTGCTTTTTGTTCTCGGCGAGGACTTTTTTAGCCGATTCGGTTGCAACGGTTGCAAATCCCTGCGGTATAAGATAATTGTTACCGTAACCTTTCTTTACGTTTACGATGTCATCTTTTGAACCGAGTTTTGCAATATCTTGTTTTAATATTACTTCCATTGTATTCTCTGTTTTATTATTTCAACAAATCGGTTACGTAAGGCAACAATGCCAAATGACGGGCGCGTTTAATCGCCACTGAGAGTTTTCTCTGAAATTTCAAAGAAGTTCCCGTAATACGGCGGGGAAGAATTTTACCCTGCTCGTTCAAGAATTTTTTCAAAAACTCGGGATCTTTATAATCGATGTATTTAATACCGTTTTTCTTGAAACGGCAATATTTTTTCTTTTTAATCTCCACCGTCGGGGGAGTCAAATATCTGATTTCGCTTTGTTCCGGCATTTTTTATTCCTCCTTATTATTTTCTTGTTCTACTGCAACTTGTTCCTGTTTGGGCTCTTCTTGTTTAGCCTCTTCTGCGGCTTTCTGTCCGCTTAATCTCTGGATACGTTTTGACGCATATTCCAATGCGTGTTTGTCCAAAGAAACGGTAAGCCAACGGATGATTCTCTCATCACGTTTGAGTTCGGTTTCAAATTTTTTGATCAACTCCGGGGCAGACTTAAATTGAAGCAACTGGTAAAAACCCGTAGATTTGTGGCTTACGGGATATGCAAGTTTCTTCAAACCCCAGTTTTCTTCGTGGACAATCTCTGCTCCGCCGTTGCTTAGAACAGTTTTAAATTTATCCACCGCTTCCTTCATCTGTTGGTCAGACAAAACGGGAGTCATAATGAAAACGGCTTCGTAATTGTTTTGCATAAAATTTAATTAAAAATTTGTTGTTAAAAATTTCGGTGCAAAAGTATAACTTTTTTTCCATACTGCAAAATTTTTTTCAAAGTTTTTTTAATTTTTAGAAATGAATTAAAAATGAATAAAATGAACGGCACATACTTTGAAAAAAAATCCTTTACTTTGCACACGGAAAATGAAAACAATAATACTCCGAAACAAAAATACGACTTAAAACTATTTACTTATATACTCAGTTTAAATTTTCCTGAAAAATACCATAGGCTCAGCCGCCTGTGGTATTATTTTTTTTTATATATTTGCGCTTTTAAAAACATTGATAAAATATGCGCAAAAAAATCCTGATACTTTCCGCCGCGCTTTTTACAAACCAACTTCTAAAAGCGCAGGAAACAGACACTTTGAACCCTTTCGGGGGTGCCGACGGGGCTGTAAGGTTGGACGAATCCTCGTTTACCTTTTCGGAATCGCAACTCGGCGAAGATGACAGCGACAGCCGTCAGTCAACGGTTTTGAGTTCTTCCTCCAACGTATTTTCCTCCAACGCGGGAATGAAGTTTTCTCCCTCAAACTACCGTTACAGAGCCTTGGACAACAAGTACAACGAGGTTTATATCAACGGAATATTAATGAACGATGCCGAAAGAGGATATTTCCGGTTTTCTCAAATAGGCGGTCTCAACAATATAACAAGAAACAGCGACGACGCCCTGCCTTTTGAAAGCAACGGTTTTTGTTCGCCGGGTCTTGCCGGGTCTGTCAACTACGACATACGCCCCTCCAAGATTGCTCAGGGTCATAAAATCTCAGCCTCGCTCGCAAACCGCACCTACACAGGCCGCCTGATGTACACTTACGGCAGCGGCATCGGCAAAAACGGCTGGTCTTTCGCCGGAAACCTCACCTGCCGCTACGCTTCGACAGAAGGCTTCAAAAACGTGGAAGGCGCGTTTTACAACTCCATCTCCTATTATATAGGTGCGGAAAAAATCTTAAACTCCTCCAACACTGTTTCCGTCTGTACGTTTGGAAACCCGACCATGAGGGGTTCAAGAGGAGCCTCAACCGACGAGGCGTATTTTTTGGCAGGCTCCAACAATTACAACCCGTATCTCGGATATTTTATGGGCGAGGTCAGAAATTCAAGAGTCGTAAAGGACTATGCCCCGACAACAATCGTAACCTGGGAAACCACTCCCGATGAAAATACAAAAATTTCAACCTCGGCGTTTATCGTCCTTTCAAAATATTCAAACACAAAACTCTCCTACAACAACTCTACAAACCCCGCCCCCGATTATTACAGCAAACTTCCCTCCGGCTTTTTCAACGCTTATAACAGAGATGACAGCGGACACCGAACAGAAGCGGATTTACAAAACTGGAACACGGCATACGATTACTGGACATCATCGGTAAACAACCGTTACATCAACTTCGACGCTTTGTATTATTCCAACCTTTCGGCAAACCTTTCCGGAGCGGACGCCTTTTATTATATGCCGGAGATTCATACCGACAGAATAACAGGCGGCGTGTCCACAAACGTAAAACACAGTCTCGGAATTAATTCCGCCATAAATTACGGATTCAGCCTTTCGCGCAACAAAATCAAACATTACCAGACGATGTACGATTTGCTCGGAGCGGAAAATTTTCACAACGTCAACAGTTTTGCCTTGGGCGATTATCCCTCGTATGCGATTCAGGTTCAATACGATTACCGTTATCCTAATGAAGAGGTAAAAGAAGGCGATGTTTTCGGTTTTGACTACAATATTTTTTCCGACATTCTTTCGGGCTGGGCGGTATACACGCTTGACCAAGGAGCGGTTCATTATTACGCCACGGCAAGGGCAAGTTATACGGATATGTTCAGGGAAGGCAAAATGCAAAACGGTTTTGACCCTAACAATTCTTACGGACATTCAAGAAAGGCTTATTTCGGAGACGGCGGCGGCAAAATAGGAGCAACCGTCAACCTCGGAAAAGGACACGCCTTGGACTTGGGAACTGGTTACGAATGGAAAACCCCGACCGCAAACTCGGCGTTTCTTTCGCCGGAGGTCAACAACAATTTTGTTACCGGGCTGAAATGCGAAAACATCTTCTCAGGACAACTCAGTTACGCTTATTCCGGCTCAAAAGTTAACGCGAACCTTACAGGTTATTACGCAAAAATAGGCAACAATTCAAAATGGACGTGCTTTTATGACGACAATTCGCACTCGTTTTCATACGTTTCGATGACGGGAATCGAAAAGGAATATTTCGGCGCGGAACTCGGAATAAGGGTAAAAGTCCTTTCAAACCTCGAACTTCTTGCCTTGGGAACAATTTCGGACGCAAAATACGTCAGCGACTGCAATGCCATATACATGATGTCGAACTCCGCGACTTATTCCTCTGACGTTGTCGCTTCAAAAGGCATGAGAGAAGACGGAACGCCGCTTTCAATCGCCTCGCTTGGAATCAGTTACAACGTAAAAGGCTGGTTTATAGAGTTGACCGGAAATTGTTATGACAGGATTTACCTTTCGTTTTCGCCCCTGGCAAGATACAAAAACTCGGTTACGAACAGAGAGTTGATTGACCCGGCAGGCGAATTTCACGCTCCTGACCAGGCAAGAGGCGAAGGCGGTTTTATGCTTGACGGCTCAATAGGAAAAAACATCAGGCTCAAAAAGGGCAGTCTTTATGTCGGACTTTTGGCGGCTAACATTCTCAACAACACCAACATCTGCACCGGCGGTTACGAACAAAACCGCACCGACCGCTCTTACAACGAGACCTCAAACACAACCTCCGACAAAGCATACGTTTTTTCAAGAAATCCGAAAAAATACTACGCTTGGGGAGTTAACGGAATGTTGAACTTAGTTTACAAATTCTAATGAAAATGATGAAAAAGTTTTTTACCATATTAACCGTTGCCGCAACGCTGTTTTCATGCGGCGAAAAGGATTGGGATGTTGACGATGATTATTTCACAAATCCCGAACACTTCCCTTACGGCAACAATACGCTTGTCTGTCAAAACATAATATCAATCAAGAATTTGAAAGAAAAATATGCGGACGTAATCTCTTCAAGCAAAGCCGAGGAAATAACGGAAGACATTCAACTCAGGGGCATAATCACCGGCAACGACATAGAATCCAACCTCTCCAACCAAGTCTCGCTTCAAGACGAGACCGGCGGAATAATGCTGAGCATTCAGGAAACGGGTTTGTGCACCTATCTTCCCGTCGGCGAGGAAATTCTCGTAAACCTCAAAGGTCTCTACATCGGCGGCTACGGCAAAATGCCTCAAATCGGCTCGCCTTACAACAATTCAATCGGCAGAATGAGCAAACTGCTGTGGAGAGAGCATTTCAGAATTTTGTTTGCGGCTGACACTTCAAAAGTAAAAGCCAAAATAGTAAATTCTGCCTCTGAACTCTCCGAGGCGGATTTGGGAACGCTCGTTACCTTGAAAAACGTATCTTTCAAAGACGCTGACGGCAGGGCTGTCTTTGCCCCGACCGACAGTTATGAAAACAGATACTTAAACGAACAGGAGTATTCTTCAAACTACGTCGTAAGAACAAGCGGACTTTACGCAAAATTCGCCAAGGAAGTAATGCCGCAGTCCAAGGTGGACTTAACGGCTGTTTTTACCCGTTTCAACAACACCTGGCAACTCTTAATCCGGCAGTATTCCGACGTAAAAATTTTAAACGAAAATTCTTCAACAAAATAAAACACATATAAATATGAAAAAAATCTTATACCATTTTCTGATAGCAGGCATTGCGGCAAGCGCATTTTTTGCATGCGTGGACACTCATGACACTCTGCCGTATGTTGACCCGAACACACAATACAAACAGGATCAGGAAAATTCCCAGATTTTGGAAGAAGGCACTTTTATTTCCGAAAAGTTTTCTTCGAGCCTCGGAGGCTGCGTTTCTGTTTCCGACAACACAACCGTCAACTACATAATCGACTATTCGAGCGCGAAAGTAACGGGAAACATCAATTCCGCCAAAAACGCCGCAACGGTTTATTTAGTTTCGCCGACGGTGGATTTGTCTTCGGCTGAAAGCGCATACTACACTTTTGAGCATATCATCGCATACGAAACGGGTGATTTGTTGCAGGACGAGCAGTTTTTGGTTTCTTTGGATTACAACGGCGACCCCGCAAAAGCCACTTGGACGCAACTTCCTGTGTCAGCGGTTCTTAACACGGGAAAACCCGCCTCTTGGAGCGAGTTTGTAAGCACGGCTTTCAACCTTCCGCAGGAATATCTCAAAAGCAGCGTAACGTTTGCCTTCAAATATACTTCCACGACCTCCTGCGCCGCAACTTGGGAGATTAAAAACTTTTCTGTCAAGACCGGCACGGTAACGGAAACCGTTCCTTACGAAAATCCGAAAGTTCAGGAGACTTCGCCCGAAGAGCCGCTTACGGTTACGGAGGCTTTGACCGCTGCAACTTCGGCTACGGCAAAAAGTTACGTTACAGGTTATATCGTAGGATTTGTTGACGGTCAGAAATTAGCGGAAGGCGCGGTATTTTCTGCGGAAAACTGCAAGGTCGAAAGCAATATTCTTATCGCAGCCTCGGCAACAGAAAAAGACGTTAAAAACTGTCTGCCCGTTCAACTTCCCGCAAACACCAAACACCGTACCGCTTTGAACCTTTCTTCAAACAAGGACGTTCTCGGAAAGCAGGTTGTCTTGGGCGGTTTCATTCAGTCGTATTTCGGGGCTAACGGTCTTAAATCGCTGTTTTATTCTGCTTTGGAAGGCGTTGTTATAGACGCTCCCGCCGAAAGCACGGGTTTTGACGGCAACGACAACACGACAGAATTAACAGAGACTATCAACCTCAGTTTCAAGGAAAGCGGACTTGACAAATTCTCAATTTACAATTTTGCAAAGGCTGAGGATTTGGGACACGTCTGGACAAATTCTTCACAATACGGAATGGTTGCAAAAGGCTCTGCCGCTGAAAACAAAGCATGGCTTATTTCGCCGAGAGTTGACGTTTCAAAATGCGAAAAAATAGAGTTTACATTCAACCACGCCGCCAACAATTTCCCGGAGGCGGAAGGCGTTGACAAAAAATGCGCTGTTTACGTTTCAAAGGATTACGCCGGCGGCGACCCCTCAAAAGCCACATGGACGAAACTTGATTTGGAAAAATGGTCGTCAAACTGGACTTGGGTAGAAAACACTTTTGACCTTACCGAATACAAATCCGACAACGTTCACATCGCTTTTGAATACACCTCAGCCTCTCAGGACGGCGAAAAAATCGGCTCTTTTGAAATCGACAACGTTTACTTGGGGTCAACCCGCGAGGCAGAGACCCCGGTAAAAGGTTATGACGGCGAAAGCACCCTTAAAACGGCACAGATTCCGTTTGCATACGATTTTCAGACCGAGAAAAAATTAGGTGATTTCTTGGTTTACGACGTAAAACGCCTTGACTCCAAAAACAAGCACATCTGGACTGCCGACACCAAATACGGCGCAAAAGCCGTTGCCGCAACAGAAGCCGAAAGTTGGTTTATCTCGCCGAAATTTGCTCTTGAAACCGGCAAAGAATACGAACTGAAATTCACAAACAGTTATCTCAACGCCGCAAAACCGGGCGATGTTTTCAAGGCATACGTTTTGCAAAACCTTGCCGATGATGTTTTAACAGCGGAAAAAGAAGCGTTGACGATGGAGTTCGGTGCAGCAAAAGAGAGCAAAGAAACCACGCTTGACATCAGCAAATACGCCGGCAAAACCGTTGTCATAGCATTTCAATACACCGCCTCGGAAGAAGAAAAAGGCACGTTTGAGATATTCAAATTCTCTTTGAATGAAATAGTTAAAAACGAAACTCAGGAAGAGCCTGTTTCAGGACTTGACGAAAAAGCCGGAATAACAGATTTCTCTGTTTATGATGTTAAAAAATTTGCCTCTGCTGACGAGCACATTTGGAAATCTTCAACAGAGGGCATCACAGCAAAGGCAACCAAAGCCGCTGAAAGTTGGCTTATTTCGTCAAAATTAACGCTTTCTGCCGACAAACAGGCAAAACTTACTTTCACTGCTTTTACCGACAAAGCCGCTGACGATGCCAAAAAAGTTTACAAAGCGTATATTTTTGAAGACTACAACGGCGGCAACCCGTCAGAAGTAACAGGCACTGCAATACAGTTGGCACTCGCAAAAGGCAGCAACAAAGCCAACGAAATAGATTTGAGCAATTACGCCGGAAAAAATATTTCAATCGCTTTTCAGTACACATCTTCTGCCGACGACCAAGGCACGTTCAGAATCAAAGATTTCAAAATAGAAGAAACCGCGCCGGAAGTACCGGTAAAAGGATTTGACGGAACTGACAATACAACGGAAAGCATTACGGAATTGAACCACTCTTTTGAAACAGACGGTCTTGGTAAATTTTCCGTTTACGATTTTGAACGCTATGATTCTGATGTCGCACATGTTTGGGCTGTTCAACAAGCCTCTATCAATGCGGTAGTTGCGTTTAGTTCAAGACAGTCAAAATCATGGCTGATTACTCCGGCGGTTGATTTATCGTCATACGATGCAATAGAATTTTATTTTGACCATGCCGGCAACCAATTCGCTGAATCTGTTAACGCAGCATTTGCAGTTTATGTTTCAACTAACTATGCAGGCGGCGACCCGGCAAATGCAACTTGGACAAAAATTGAAGTTGAAAAATATGCTGAAAACAAAAACTGGAATTATGTTACAAACACGATAGATCTAACCGCGCATAAAGGTAATAACGTTCACATTGCGTTTGAATACATTTCCAAAGCAGAGGAAACAAAACACGGAAAAATTGACATCAAAAACGTTTACCTTGGAAAATCAAGAGCCGAAGAAACTCCTGTCTCTGGCTACAATAACGAAAATAACACGCAAACTTCGGTAACAGAATTAGACGGTTTTTCAAATTTTTCGGTTTACGACATCACAAGATACGCCTCAAAAAACAGTAAGATTTGGAGTATCAGCACAGACTACACCAATGCTACTGTCAATAATATTACCACAGAATCAGAAAGTTGGTTGATTTCTCCGAAAATTACTCTTGAAAGCGGCAAAAATTACGATTTCAAAGTTAATTTAAATGCCGCAAACAAAGTATATGTTACGGAAAATTACATTGACGGAAACCCTGCTGAAACAAACTGGACTGAAATTGAATTAGCAAAAAACAGTACAAAAACCGATTTCACCACGTATGCAGGCAAAACGATAACTGTCGCGTTTAAATATGTATCAACAGAAGAAAATCACAGCAATTTTAAGGTTTCCAACTTGTCATTAAAAGAAAAAGAGATAATTCAATTTGAAGGGGAAGGAACGTATGCCAAACCGTATACTTGCGCCGATTTGTTGGCAATGAAAGATGACTTAACAACATCATCAACAGGAAAGGGATATGTTGTAGGTTATATTGTTGGAAGTACGGGTTCTAATATCAGTGCTGCTGTTTTCGGTACAGAAAACGCTTCTACATCAAATATAATAATAGCGGCAAGCAAGACAGAAAAAGATTATAAACAATGCGTTACAGTAAAACCTTCGTCAAATGCAATAAAAAAAATATTGTTATTAAACGAAGGCAATAATCCGTCAGCATTAGGGAAAAAAGTGATTCTGTACGGTACAATAAAATTGTATTGCGGTACAAGCGGAATTAACACGGCTACCTATGCTGAATTGTATCCAGATGAAAATTCTGATCCTGAAACCGCAGGCACAAAACCCACAAATTAAAAATAACCGCAGACGAGCCGTCTGCATTCCATCGTAGAGACGTTATAAGTAACGTCTCTACATTTTTTTTAACAATCAACACAGAAAAAAAAATCATGAAAAAAATTATAACATTCTTTGTTTTGGCGGTTTTGGTAGCCGCGTGTGCAAAAGTCCCCGAAAGCGATATTGAAATCGTCGAAAACAAAAGCAAAGACAAAAATCAGGAACAAAACCAACAGGAAAACGGGGAAACAACCGACCAAAATTCAAACGTTGTCTATACGTCAAGAATAGAATGTCCGAAGCCCAAAACCGACGGACGTAATATGATTGTCGCAAAAACCGACTCTGAATACGGCGTAAACTACTTTCTCGAATGGGACTGCGACAAAAGAGCGCAACGCTGGACTGCCTATCAAATGCACCAAGGCAACACCGCGTCAAACGTTTCAAGAAGCGGCGATGACGCCTGGCACGAAGACGAAGAAATCCCCTCGGATTTCCGTTCCACTTACGAGGATTACCGTTACAGCGGTTTTGACCGCGGACACCTCTGCCCTTCCGCCGACAGACTTCAAAACAAAAACATGAACCGTCAGACTTTCTGCTATTCCAACATGCAGCCGCAATACAACACGCTCAACGCCGCTGTCTGGGCTGACATGGAAAGCAAAGTAAGAAGTTGGAACGTTAACAGTTTCCGCGACACGCTCTATGTCGTAAAAGGCGGCACTATCGACAACAAAGACCAGATTTTCGACTTTTTGACCCATGGCACTTACGGTCTTATAATTCCGAAATACTTTTTTATGGCGGTTCTCTGCGTTAAAAACGGAAATTACAAGGCTCTCGGTTTTTGGATTGAACACAAAAGCAGTTACTCTGACAGCGAGAAAAAAAGCATAAAACAGTATGCCGTTTCCATCGACCAGTTGGAGACTTTTACGGGCATAGATTTCTTTTACAATCTTGACAAAAACATTCAGGACGACGTGGAAAAAGAGACCGTAATCTCTGAGTGGGGTTTTTAAAAATTTCTTAACAATAAAACTTTGTTTTTTTTAGTCAAAGATTGTAACTTTGCTTTCTAAAACACTGGGGATAATTTTTTAAAAATATGGCTTCTATTTTATACAAAAACGATCTGCTTGCCAAGATGATTTCAAAATTCGTCGAGGCTGCCAAAAGTATCAACGCCTTAGGCTTTTCTCTCGGACGTTGCGGCTCCATGATTTTGGACGTAACATCTTTTATGCCTGAGGGTTCCAACACAAAATCTGCTATTAGCCCGGAATATGCGTTAAAAAAAGAAATGCCGGGTTTGAAAGACCGCTTTTTTTACGTAACCTCTTACCACTGCTCTTTTGAACAGTTTGCAAGAACGCCAATGGATTACGGCTCAATTATCAGAATAACACGCGGTTGCAACGGTTACGAGGCAATCGCCGACCATCTTGTAAAATTTCCGAAAGAACTTGACATTTTTCTTTCGGCATACAGTTTTATCAACGATGCGCGTATGAACTCGCTTTGTTTTATCCACTCCTACCCTATGGAATTGGAACTTGCGATGAGGAAACTTAACGGCGCGGCTGACAAGTTTTTGGACTTGGCGGAAGATTTTTCGCCCGATCAGACATGGACTTTTAAGGACAAATTCCGTGTGGTCAGCAGTACGGAAAGTGATTTTGAAAATAAAATTTCAGAGGCTTTATGCGGAAAAAACAACGTTTTTGTGCCTAAACACGGACTCTATACTTTCGGCATTGACCCGACAGCAGCCGCCGACAAAACCGCGGCGATAAACCTTGCCGCAAAGTTCATAAACAGACTTTAAATCAAAGTAAAAATAAATAAAAATTAAAAACACTAAACACGCATGAAAAGAAAAAGTTTTTTGGTTTGTGCCTTGTTGGCATTTTGCTGCATTTTCTCTGCTTGCGGCGGCAGCAGCACAAACACTTCCAACGCCACTGAAAAGAAGGAAGGTTTTAAAATCAAACGCGGAACCAACCTCAGCCACTGGCTTTCGCAGAGTGAGGAACGCGGTGAAAAACGCCGTCGCCACATTCAGGAAGACGATTTTGTAAGGCTTGACAGTTTGGGTTTTGACCACGTAAGAATTCCGATTGACGAAGAGCAGTTTTGGGACGAAAATGGCAACAAACTGCCAGAGGCTTGGGGCTTGCTAAAAAACGCTTTGAACCTTGCCCGAAAACACAATATCCGAGCAATCGTTGACCTCCATATTATTCGCGCACATTATTTCAACGCTTCAAACGAGGGCGGCAGCAACACTCTTTTTACCGACGAAAAAGCGCAGGAAGGTCTTCTCAACCTTTGGAGTCAGTTGCAGGATTCGTTGATTAACTATTCCACCGACTGGGTAGCATACGAGTTTATGAACGAACCCACGGCTCAGGAGCATGAGCAGTGGAACCAACTTGTCGCAAAAGTTCACAAGAGACTGCGCGAGAGAGAGCCCGAAAGAACACTTGTAATCGGCTCAAACCTTTGGCAGGGTGTCGGCACTTTCAAATTCTTAAAAGTCCCCGAAAACGACAAGAACATAATTCTTAGTTTCCACTATTACAACCCGATGATTGTAACGCATTACGGCGCATGGTGGACTGACATCAAAGGTTACACCGGCAAAGTAACTTATCCGGGCATTCCGATTTCTCAGGAAGACTACGCAGCCGCACCCGACAGCGTAAAACCGTTTATTGAACAATACACAAAAGAGGAATGGAACAGAGACAGAATTTACAACGAAATGAAAGACGCAATTGACGTTGCGGCAAAATACGGTTTGCAACTTTTCTGCGGCGAATGGGGCGTTTATTGTCCCGTTGACAGAAATTTGGCATACGCTTGGACAAAAGACATGCTTAAAGTTTTTGACGAGTTCAACGTGGCTTGGACGACATGGTGTTATGATGCCGACTTCGGATTTTGGGATCAGGAAAAGCACTGTTTCAAAGACAAACCTTTGGCTGAGATGTTAGGCGGAAAAAAGAAATAAAAAAAATTATGAGGCGGGGCAGTTTTTTCTCCGCCTTATTTTTTTACAAAAAATGCATTTTCCTATTTTATTAAAATTACTTTTTCACTTTTGAAATTTTACCCCTAACTTTGCGGCGTTAAAAAAAATTATCTACAAGCGATTATGAAACTTCATGAAATTCTAAAACAGGATTTGCGCTATGATGAAGCCGTCAACGCCTGCATGAATTGCGGAATCTGTACCTCCGTCTGTCCGGCGGCGGAATTTTCGGATTACGACCCGCGTATTTTAATCAATATCGTTCAAAACGAAGAC
>JAFXUC010000120.1 GCA_017535325.1 Bacteroidales bacterium
ACGCAACGCAACGCGATAACTCTATCTGTAAAAACAGGGCGTTTACGCCTTTAAACCATATAAATCCCTTGCGGAGAGAATAAAAACTTTCTCTGCAAGGGATTTTTGTATTTTTTATTTTATTAATTTTTAAAAATTTTAATTTTATGAAAAGAATTACATTTTTACTCCTATTCGGCTTATTCCTTTTAGCCGCAGTCGTACCGGGCTGCAAAAAAGAAGAAATCACCAACATTGAGTACTCCGTGATTTGGAAAGGTTCATTGGAAACCGCCCCTGCCAACCCTGAGGCGGGCTGGGCTTATTACAACACAAAATTAGGTCAGTCGTTCATTTATGACGGTGCGTCATGGCAGGTAATGTCAGAAAACGGCAAGGACGGTAAGGATGGCAAAGACGGCAAGGACGGCAAAGACGGACAAAACGGTCTCGGACTTGTTTGGAAAGGCGAACTTGAAGCCGCACCTTCTGACGCAGAAACCAACTGGGCTTATTACAACAGCACAGAAAAGAAGTCGTTCATTTATGACGGCACTACTTGGCTTGTGCTTGCAAAAGACGGTGCACAAGGCGAGAAAGGCGCAGACGGAGAAAACGGCAAGGACGGCACAAACGGCACAAATGGCACTAACGGCAATGACGGTGCAAGTTTTGTTTGGAAAGGCGAACTTGACGCCAACCCGACAGAACCTCAGACCAACTGGGCTTATTACAACAAGACCGACAAAAAAGCCTACATCTACGACGGCGAAAAATGGTCAATCCTTGCACAGGACGGCAAAGACGGCGAAAACGGCACAAATGGTACAAACGGCGAAAACGGCAACGACGGAACAATCATTGTTTGGCAAGGTTCTTTGACCGCAGCCCCCGCCTCACCTGCAAAAGGCTGGTGCTATTACAACAGTACTGATAAGAAATCATATATGTATGACGGAACTACATGGCAAATGATTGCGCAAGACGGACAAGATGCCCCTATTCCTGTAACGGGTATTACACTCAACAAGACCACGGCTGAAATCACCGTAGGCGGTACAGAAACCTTGTCCGTAACATCTGTGTTGCCCGACAATGCCACTGACAAGACCTACTCATGGAGTTCAACAAATACGTCCGTTGCCACTGTTGACGCAGACGGCAAAGTAACGGCTGTTGCAGGCGGTACGACAACAATTTCCGCAACGGCAAACGACGGTAGTGGTGTGTCAGCCACCTGTACCGTGATTGTTGCCACCGTTGTTACATGGAACAGCAGCGACATTTCTGGTCAAGGTAACACATTCACTAAAGATGGTGTTACTATAACCGCTGCAATGCTCGACTTTAATGATAAGAATTTCCTGACAAGTGGCACAATCACAACCACTCTTGGAAACTTCACAAAGATAGAGGTAACTGGTGCGGACTATACTAATATGGGTTCTGGCTGGACAATTTCTAATAAAAAAGCCACATGGACTGGTACTGCGTCATCGTCTGTAAACTTCGGCAACGGCGGTTCGATGGACGGTATTTGTGGTATGGGAAATGATGTTACTTTCGTATTCACAATTGAAGTACAATAACCCCAAAAAACACAAAAAGATGAGAAGCATAATTATAATAGCAGTGGGCGTCGGCAACCGCTACTTCGGTTGGCAGTTCGGCTGGTTCGTTCTTTGTAGTAATTACCATATTTCCAAGTTTTTGAATTAATAACATACGGGCGGAAATTATTTTTTCGCCCGTTTTTCGTTTCACTTTGTAGCCGCAGAGCGGCGGTAGAAATTAGGCGGGGCGTGAAAAAAAACGTAGTTTTTGCAACCCCCGCAAACAAATGAAATAATTTTTTTTGCGTTTTAAAAAAAATATTTACATTTGCATATAATTTTGTTATTATATGGACTCTCTTGAATGGAAACAAATCTCTGACGGATTGGAAGTTTCAATCGTCGGTCAGGGCGGCGCGCAGGGAAAATTCTCGTTGAAAAAAGACGTTATAAATTTTCTTTGGGCGGGTACGCCGAGAATTTACTTCGTTTTTGTGAAGTTTTCCGAGGCTTCTGAGGAAAAATGTTATATGCTGGACTTGACCGAGATGAAACCCGTTATCTCAAAAAACAACGGGCTGAGGCTATCACTCGGCAAAAAAAATTCCGGCGCGGATTTTTCGGGCAGAAAAACCGTCGGCAGGTGCTGTATAGCAAGGGGCGAGAGTTATCACGACAGATTTTTGAAAGACGGCGCATGGCAGTCGCAAAAAGTCTGGTTTGATATGTACTCTCCTGAAACTCAGGCTCAAAACACCGCAGAACAGCCGCCTCAGGCTGCCGAACCTATGCCGGAGGAAAAACCGGCAGGAAAACTTAAAAGTTGTCCCTATTGCGGCGAAATTTATCCGTCTTCATTTGATGTCTGCCCCTTCTGCAACAATCAGAAAAAGGCGCAGAATAATGACGAAGACGTAGATTTGGATTTGAGTTAACAAACGAAAAAACTGCAAAAAAATGGCACTGATAAAACCGCTTTTGGGCAAAACTCCTGAGTTTGGAAAAAATATATGGCTTGCTGACAACTGCACCGTTATAGGCGACGTTGTTATGGGCGACGACTGCAACGTCTGGTTCAACGCCGTTATAAGGGGCGATGTTAATTCCATAAGGATTGGCAACCGCGTCAACATTCAGGACAACGCCTGCCTTCATTCCACTTACAAGACAAGTCCGCTGAACATCGGCAGCAATGTTTCTATTGCCCACAACGCCGTGGTTCACGGTTGCACGGTAAAAGACAACGTTTTGATTGGCATGGGCGCAATCGTCATGGACGATGCCGTCATAGAGGAAAACTGCATAATCGCCGCCGGAGCAGTGGTTACAAAAGGCACTAAAACCGAAAAAGGCAGCGTTTACGCAGGTTGTCCCGCCAAAAAAATAAAAGACACAGACCAAAAACTTCAAAAAGATTTAATCGACAGAATAGTAAACAATTACGCTATGTATGCCGATTGGTACAGATAAAAAAATGGCTGCATTAACAGACAAAATCTCCGAACTCGAAACCTTTATAAAAAGGGATATATGGAGACTCGAACTCAGCAACATCAGCAAAACCCGCCGTCATTCTTTCAACATTCTCAAAATTGTGATTATTGCGGTTAAGGGTTTTGTGGAAAACGGCTGTTCTGTCCGGGCTTCGGCATTGACCTTTTTTACGCTTTTGTCCGTAGTGCCGATTATTGCCTTAGCGTTTGCGATTGCAAAGGGTTTCGGTCTTGAAACTTTGGTGGAGGGTTTTATAAAGGGGACTTTTGAGGCGCAGCCCGATATGGCGGAATATTTGATTTCGTTTTCGTCTTCGATGCTCGAAAACACAAAAGGCGGACTCATCGCCGGAATCGGTGTCGTAATGCTTTTGTATTCGGTTTTCAAACTTCTCAGCAATATCGAGGAGGCGTTCAATTTTATGTGGAACATAAAAAACGGCCGTCCGCTTTTAAGAAAAGTTACCGATTATGTTACGATTATGATTTTTACGCCGATTCTCTTGATAGTGTCAAGCAGTGCGACGTTTTTTCTGACATCGCAACTTCCGGGTACTTTTTCGGAATATTTTTCTCCGCTTTTAACCGTGATTATCAAGATTTTGCCGTGGATTCTTATGGCGGTGGTTTTCACTGTCGTATACCTTATAATGCCTAACACAAAAGTTGACATCAAGGCTGCTGTTGTTTCCGGTGCGGTAACTGGTGTGATTTTTGAAGTCTGGCAGTGGATTTTTGTAACCTTTCAGATGGGGGCAAACGAATACGGCGCGGTTTATGGAAGTTTTGCGGCGTTGCCTTTGTTTTTGGTCTGGTTGCAGACTTCGTGGATTATTGTTCTTGTTGGCTGTGAACTCACGTATTCTATTCAGAACGTCAGCAATTATACGACGGAATATTCAGCCGGAAATATCAGCATGGGACTTCAAAAAAAGGTTGCGGTCTTGATTATGACCAAAATTATCGAAAGTTTTCAAAAGCAGGAAAAACCGAAAAACGCCTTTGAATGGAGCGAGACGCTTAAAATCTCACAAAAACTTTTTCTTTTTATAACCGGACGGCTTCAAGAGGTCGGACTTTTGGCTGAAATCCGCGACGACAAAAACTCTTCGCCGACTTACATTCCGGCAATGGACATCAGCGAAATCACTGTCCACACTGTTTATGAAAGGTTTGAAAACTTGGGACACGACAGCGATTTTCCCGTAAAAATCAACGGAGACTTTATAAAAATAGAAGAACTCTGCAATCACAAGGAAAGCGAGTTCTTCAAAACATTAGACGGTATATTATTAAAAAATTACCATATATCATCTTCCTTGACCGACAGTCTCGAAAGTTCGTCTTCGTCAACTTCTTCTGAAACTTCTGCAACGGGTTCAAAAACCGACTGAGGCTTTTCAGGCTCGGCGTTTTCTTTTTCCAAGATGTCCCAGATTCCGTAAACCAACTGGTTTAGGCCTTCTTTTGTAAACGACGAAAACATAAAGCACGGCAAATCTTCGGGAAGTTTTTTCTTGATGTCCGCCAAAATTTCCTCGTCAGCCAAATCGCATTTTGAAACCGCCAAAATACGTTTTTTGTCCAAAAGTTCGGGATTGTATTCCGCCAACTCGTTGAGAAGGATTTCGTAGTCTTTTCTTACGTCGTCGCTGTCGGCAGGTATCAGAAAGAGCAGGAGAGAGTTTCTCTCTATGTGCCGTAAAAATCTCAACCCCAAGCCTTTGCCTTCTGACGCGCCTTCTATGATACCCGGAATGTCAGCCATTACAAAACTGTGTTTTCCGCCTACGTCCACGATTCCGAGTTGCGGAACGAGCGTTGTAAAAGGATAGTCAGCAATTTTGGGTTTTGCCGCCGAAATCGAAGATAGTAAAGTTGATTTTCCGGCGTTAGGAAATCCTACTAACCCGATGTCAGCCAAGACTTTAAGTTCGAGAATTTTCCAACCCTCTTCGCAGTCTTCGCCAGGCTGAGCGTATCTTGGTGCTTGGTTTGTTGACGATTTAAAGTGCACGTTGCCAAGACCGCCGCGTCCGCCTTTTGCGATTACTTCTTCCTGACCGTCTTCGGTGATTTCAAAAAGTACTTCAAAAGTTTCGGCATCTTTGGCCACCGTTCCGAGCGGAACGTCAATTATAACGTCTTTGCCGTCTTTGCCTTTCCAAGTATCTCTCATGCCTGAAACGCCGTTTTCAGCAATGATGTGTTTTTGATATTTCAAGTGGAGCAAAGTCCAATACTGCTTGTTGCCACGGATTATTACGCTACCGCCTTTTCCGCCGTCGCCGCCATCGGGACCCGCTTTCGGACGGTATTTTTCGCGCTTCAAATGTGCGCTACCCGAACCGCCGCAGCCCGATTTGACGTATATTTTAACGTAGTCTATAAAATTATCCATATTTTTCCCTTTTTTTTACAAAATTATGCTTGTGCGTGTTTCAAAAAATCAGCGTGCGCGAGTTTTTCTTTTGCGTATTCAAGCGTTACGGTGTATGAAGTAAGATTTTTTGAAGGTATTTCATACATAACGTCAAGCATTATCGTCTCGCAAATAGAACGCAAACCACGTGCGCCGAGTTTAAATTCTACCGCTTTATCTACAATATATTCAAGTACCTGGGGCTCAAAATCCAAATCCACGCCGTCCATCTTGAAAAGTTTTACGTATTGACGGATAATCGCGTTTTTGGGTTCTGTGAGAATGTTTCTGAGAGCCGTTCTGTCAAGCGGGTCGAGAAACGTCAGTACGGGCAGTCGGCCGATGATTTCGGGGATAAGACCGAACGACTTCAAATCCGTCGGCGTGATGTATTGAAGGAGATTGTCCTTGTCGATTTTTCCCGTATCGCGTATGGAGTTGAAACCTACGATTTCGGCGTTGATTCTCTGAGCGATTTTTTTCTCGATACCGTCAAACGCGCCGCCGCAGATAAAAAGTATGTCTTTTGTGTTGACCGAAACCATTCTCTGTTCGGGGTGTTTTCTGCCTCCGTTTGGCGGAACGTTAACGATGCTTCCTTCAAGGATTTTCAAAAGTCCCTGCTGAACGCCCTCGCCCGAAACGTCCCTTGTGATTGACGGATTGTCGCCTTTGCGGGCGATTTTGTCAATTTCGTCAATGAAAACGATGCCTCTTTCAGCGAGTTCCACGTTGTAGTCGCAGGCTTGGAGAAGACGGCTCAAAAGACTTTCGACGTCTTCGCCGACATATCCCGCCTCGGTGAGTACGGTTGCGTCTACGATTGTAAAAGGCACGTTCAGAAGTCTTGCTATCGTCTTGGCAAGCAGGGTTTTGCCTGTTCCCGTCTGACCGACCATGATGATGTTTGACTTTTCGATTTCAACGTCGTCGTTTTTGCCTTTGGTTTTTGACGGTTTCTGGTTGAGACGTTTATAGTGATTGTAAACAGCCACGCACAAAGATTTTTTGGCGTTTTCCTGACCGATGACATACTGGTCGAGAAAATTTTTGATGTCCGAGGGTTTGTAATTAAATTCGATTTTGCCTTTTGGCGTGCTGCTGCTCTGGGGAATGGAACTTTCCACCAAAATCTGATGAGCCTGTTCAATACAATAATTACAAATAAATGCGTCCTGACCTTCTACAAGAAGTTCTGTCTCGCTTTTCGGGCGGCCGCAAAAAGTGCATCTGTTTACGTTCTGTTTTGACATAATTAAAATATTATTTTTTCAAGTGCGCAAAGGTATAAATTTTTTTGAAAAAAACAAAATACTATATAACTTCGCTGTATCAAATTTTACAAAAAGAATGAGCAGGAAGTTCAACACGAAAAAATTTATCAAAGACGTGCTTAACGACAAGTACGCGCTTGTTATCGGCAACGAAAACATACTTGACCCCAAAATAGAGCCGACAAGAGACGTTCATCAATACTTTTTGCGTATGGTGAACGAAAATTCCAATGTGGAATATGAAAATTATCTCGACATTGCCATCGACAAAAACGAGCGTATCAACCCGATACGGAAGTTGATTGAAGACGAAGAAATCCAGTTTCGCGCATCTGACGTCTCCAAAGAACTGATGGCTCTGCTCGAAACTCGCCTGTTCACCACCGTATTGACTACCACAACAGACGGATACTTGGAAGCCGCGATGAAAAAAGTTTTTGGAAACTCTCTCCGCGTTGTCAACATCTACGACAAAGAGACCGTTGACGAACTTCAAAAAGCGTTGAAAAACTGCCGCCGTGGTAAAAAATACAACCAGCCGACATTAATCTACGTGTTCGGGAAACTTGATGTGGACGACCTCGCCAAAAAATACATCAAGACCGATGCCGACGCAATACTCCTTATCGAAAAATGGATGCGTATGGACGTGGAGTCAAATAACGAAATGCTTGACTTTATCCGCAGCAAACGCCATTTGGCTTTGGGCTGCAAATACGATAACTGGTACTTTCATTTCTTTTGGTACGTTTTGACGGGCGTTACTAAGAGCGGCGAAGAAAACAATTACGACGGTCGGGGCGAAGTAGCATTCACACTCGACAAAGACGACAAGACGGAAGGCAGACTTTTTCAGTTTCTTGACCGCACCGACATCTGTGTCTTAGGCGATGCGACGTCTTTTATTACCAACATCACGAAAACGCTCACCGAAGACAGCGAAGACGCGCCGTTCCGTCAACAGATAGAGTCCAGCCGCAGACGTGGCGGCGTTTTCATCTCGTATTGCAGCAAAGACGCGTTGACCGCCTGTCAACTTTTTTACCAACTCTGTGATAAAAAAATGGACGTTTGGCTTGATAATGCACGGCTGTTTGGCGGCGACAAATACGAAGGCGTGATTGCCGATGCCATCAGCGAAGCAAAGGTTATTGTTACGGTGCTTTCTCCTAACGTGGCGGAAGACTTGAAAAACGACTCCACCAACCACTATTACAACAAGGAATGGCGCATGGCGCAGCAGTTCGACGACAAAACCATAATACCTTTGGCTGTTAACGGTTATGACCTCAAAGCCGACTATCATCAGGTTTATAAAAAAATTGTCAATCAAAAGGCTTCGGGAATCGACCTTATGGACGGCGAAGGATTTTCAAAATTAATTGAATCAATTAACGAACACTTGTAAAAAAATGACCGATAATATATACAATCCTTGGGCGGGACTTGCCTCTTACGAAGACCCGGCGACTGCTGAGCGTAAACTCAAATTTTGCGGACGTGATGACGACAGTTATGACTTGGCACGTCTTATTATGGGCAATGTTTTTGTAACGCTTTACGGCAAGAGCGGCATCGGCAAAACCTCATTGCTCAATGCCGGCGTATTTCCTGAACTAAGGGAAGAGCAATACTCTCCCGACAGCCTCCGCCTCGGTATCAGGGACGAGGAACATCCTCTTAGTTACCAAACAATGATTATCAACGCCGTTGAGCGCGTGGTAACGAGGACTGAAACCGTCAACGTAATAGCCGAGCAAAAAGACCAACAGTCAACAGACTTTCTCTGGAACTACTTTGCCCGCCATCGTTTCTACGACAAAAACGACGAGCCGACGACACCTGTATTTGTGTTTGACCAGTTTGAAGAAGTATTTCGCGGACATCGCGACGAGGCGGAGATTCTATTGAAACAATTAGACTACCTCAACGACAAAGACCACGCCCTCGACCGCTGCGAAATCGACGGACAGACATACCGCTACGAACAGAATTACCGTTTTGTGGTATCAATCCGCGAAGACGACCTTTACCTTTTGGAAGACAGCATAGACAATTGCTATCTGCCAGCCCTGAAACGCTGCCGCTACCGCCTCCGCAGCCTCACCGAAGAAGGGGCACGCGACGCCATCCTGATTCCGGGCAAAGGTCTGTTCAATGACGACGACAAGCAACCTATAACCGACGCCATCATCAGCAAGTCGCGCAACGACGATGGCAGCATCAGCACCAACATCGTATCCCTGCTATGCAGCCGCATCTATGTAGATTTCAAAAAATCCGGCGAAAATCACATTTCGCCATTGCTCGTTGACAACTTCCTGAAAGGCAACCCCTTTGAAAAATTTTACAACGAGGCTACACGCGGATTCTCCGACCGTGAAAAATCATACATCGAAGACAATTTCGTGGACAGCAACGGCCGCCGCAACTCCATCCCAGAAAGCAATTTTCTGAAAAACGTTCCCAACGGCGCAGCCCTGCTCGAAGGCGACAAAAGAATCCTTCAGCGCACCAGCACATCCTCCGACGGCAAAAACAACCGCGTGGAATTGATACACGATTCGTTTTGCGAGCCATTAAGCCGGCAGAAAGAAAAACGCGAAAAAAGGAAACGTTTGATTCAGTTGGGATTAGTCAGCTTAATTGCAATCCTTAGTTTGTCCGCAATTCTCTATGTGTGGAACATCAACCGTCAAATGAGAATCAACGAATCACGAGTAATTGCAGAAAAGGCATCGGCATTGGTTGACGAAGGGGATTCTTATTTGGCGAGATTGCTTGCGTTAGAGGCTCTGCCGCCAAACAGACCATATACCGTAGAGGCAGAATACGCTTTGCGCAAAGCATCAAATCAAAATACCGCAATCCTTAGAGGACATATTGCCGAAGTCCATTCCGCCTCCTTCAGCCCTGACGGCAGATACATCGTCTCCGCATCCCTTGACGGGACAATCAAGATATGGGACGCAAAGACGGGACAGCATGTTGAAAAACCATTGGAAGGACATACCGCAGAAGTCAAATCAGCCCTTTTCAGTCCCGACGGCAAATACATCGTGTCTACATCCCAATATGACTATGCGGTCAGGATATGGGACGCAAAGACTGGACAACAGGTAGGAAGTCCATTGGTGGGGCATACTAATTATTTAAACTCCGCCGCCTTCAGCCCCGACGGCAGATACATCGTCTCGGCATCTGATGACAGTACGGCAAGGATTTGGGACACTAAGACCATACAGCAAGTGGGCGAACCATTGAAACATCCTAACCATGTCTATCACGCCTCCTTCAGCCCCGACAGCAGATACATAGTAACTGTTTCTGACGACAAAGCCTGGGTATGGGACGTAGAGACGGGGCAGCAAGTGGGCGAACCATTGGAATCTAAAAAAGAAGAAGATCGTATCCATGATGCCACTTTCAGTCCTGACGGCAAATATATCGTGACGGCATTGCCCTTTTCGGTCATTTTTTGGAACACAAATACCAGACAGCAAGTGGACGAATATGAGTATGAAAAATACATCCAAACCGTCACCTATAGTCCAGATGGCAAATATATTATGGTGTCCGGGCATAATTGTGCAATGATTAATGATACAGCAAGCGGCTATTCATACAAATTAATTGGGCACACAGCAGATATCACATCTGTCACCTTCAGCCCCGATAGCAGATACATTGTATCGGCATCTGAAGACCATACGGTCAGGATATGGGATTCATTTTCCAAACAATATGAGGAAATCCAATTACAAATAGATGGTGAGGTTCCGTCGTTTGACGCCTCTTTTAGCCCCGACGGCAGATACGTCGCCGTGCGGGTATGTCGCGAAAATGATATTGACAACTTTAATGCCTACTTTGATGTAATTATGATTTTTGACGTTAAAACAGGAGAGCAAGTAGTAACAGATATAAAGTTTGATGAACAGTACGCGGTCTCCTCTATCGCTTTCAGCCCCGACGACAAAAACATCGTGTTAGCATACCGTCAAGATTTATTAATATTTGACACAAAAACAGGACAACAGGTGGGAGATACATTGAAAGGGCATACGGGAAAGGTCTATTCAGCCTCCTTCAGCCCCGATGGCAGATACATTGTCTCCGCATCTATGGACGAGACGGTCAGAATATGGGACGCAAAGACGGGACAGCATGTTGGAAACCCATTGGAAGGACATACCGCAGAAGTCAAATCAGCCCTTTTCAGCCCCGACGGCAGATACATTGTCTCCACATCCTTCGACAATACGATCAGGATATGGGATGCAAAGACGGGAGAACAGGTAGGGAGTCCATTGGTGGGGCATACTAATTTTGTCAACTCCGCCTCATTCAGCCCCGACGGCAGATACATTGTGTCGGCATCCGATGACAAAACGGTCAGGATATGGGACGCAAAGACGGGACAACAGATAGGAAACCCATTGGAAGGACATACCGCAGAAGTCAAATCAGCCCTTTTCAGTCCCGACGGCAAATACATCGTGTCTACATCCAAATATGACTATACGGTCAGGATATGGGACGCAAAGACTGGACTACAAGTGGATGACCCATTACATTATGAATTTCCCATTACCACCAACTTCAGCCCCGACGGGAGACACATTATGTCGGTAGATGAAGGCGGCACGCTAAAGATATTGGATTTCCCGCCCCTTCAGGAATTAATCGACTCAACCCGAGAGAGATTCAAAGACCGCCCATTGACACCCGAAGAGCGAAAGAAGTATTATTTGGATTAAATATTGCCGTGATTGTTTTATGTTACCGGGGGTTCACACCCACGGCTATGATGTGTCACCCCTCCGGGGTTTTGGTTTGAAGAAGACAATCGGAAACCAAAGCCCCAACGGGGCGATACATTATAGACGGGGGTGTGAACCCCCGGTATTAATAAAACGTTTGATTTTTTTTACATTCCGCTATCGTCTAAACCGTTAATAAAAAGTTTAAAATATTTTTTGTTTTGACACTTTTTTTTTGCAGTTTTGCATCATAAAATTCAATTATTATGAGGATAATCACAAAGACAACAATTAAGGAATATATTGAACGCAATCCGCAATCTAAAAGCGCATTGTCTGAGTGGGTTGAAAAAACGGAAAAGGCTGAATGGCATAGTTTGGCTGATATAAAAAAGGTTTTTAATTCGGTGGATTATGTCGGGAATCAACATTATGTGTTCAATATTAAAGGTAATGATTATAGGTTAGTTGTTGTTGTGCAGTTTACACCGCAATATGTTTTTATCCGTTTTATAGGCACACATGCCGAGTATGACAGAATTAAAGACATTAAAAACATTTGAAAATTATGGCAGAAATCAAAAATGAAAAAGAGTTTAAAGTTGCAGTTGATAGAATTGAGGAGTTGCTGCCTCTGACATGGGGCGACGATGTCCCCGAAGATTCGCCTGCAAAAATAGAATTGGCATTACTTTCCGCACTTGTTGCCGATTATGAAGATAAACATGTTCATATTGAGAAGCCTACTCTGCTAGACATTATAAAACTTCGTATGTACGAAATGGGGCTTTCACAGCAAAATCTTGCGGCACTTTTGGGCATAAGTTCTGCCGGTATGAATGATATAATCGTCGGGAAAAAAGAACCGTCTTTGTCCATCGCCCGTACAATGAGTCAAAAACTAAATATAGCACCGGAAATAGTCTTAGGGGTGTAAAAAATACGCATCTACTTTTCAAAGCCCCAACGGGGTGATACATTATAGACGGGGGTGTAAACCCCCGGTATGGGATGCGTATTTCAATGCCTAATTCGTTTACCCCTTTACCCATTCCGCCACTTTCCTTGTTTCTGACGAGAAACTAACACCGACCTTGTACAAGGTTCTACCGTCGGCGGCAAACGGCAAGGCGTATTCTTTGCTGTTGATTTGGTCGAGGGCTTCTTGGGCGGGCTTGTCGAGTTTAAACTCAAAGACATAGATATACTGAGGGGTTTTTACAACGGCATCCATGCGTCCGTCGGAGGTGTTGCGCTCCACCTCGGCATAGAATCCCAACAGTTTGAAAATCAGATAAAAGACATTCTGAAAATATTTTTCTGCATCGCCCACAATCTCGTAATTGCTGTCGGCAAGGAGAGTACTGAGGCGTTTCATAAAGCCGTCGATGTCACCTTTAATTACATCACGGGCAAAATTGGCGACGGAAAAAGCACTTTGCCGAGTCTTAGGGTAAATGAAGTTCAATATGAATTTTGGCAATGCTTCCCCGACTTCCTTGTTGGGCATACCGAGAGTGTATGTGTCAAACAATTTGTCATAGCCCTTTATTGTCAAATAGCCGCTTTGATAAAGCAAAGGAATTGGGTTGTCTTCAAAATTATCTATCTTAGAAAGTTCGTCAGATTCACATTCCACGCTGTCAAGTTCGCATAGATTCATATCGCGGTTTCTCATAGTTTCAACGAGGAAAGTCGGCGTTCCGGTTTCAAACCAATATTCCTTGAACTCTTTATCGTCCAAAGCCCTCATCAGCCCGAAAGGATTGTACGTATCCTCGGCGTTGGGGTGGAAATGGTAGCCCTCGTACCATTTTTTGAGTTCCTTGTAACATTCCTCTTTTGAAATCTCGTTGTACTCAGCCATGGCATCAACATAACAATCCAAATATTCGTGGATCTCTTTTTCTGTTGCACCGCAAATCGTTGAATATTCGAGGTTGTTTGAGATGTCTTTCAGATTGTTGACATCGCTGAAAAGGCTCACCTTGCTGAACTTTGTCACACCGGTGATGAAAGCCATTTTAATATGCTTGTCGCAGGTTTTTAACACACCGTAAAAAGCCTTCAATTCAGCACGGATTTTATCTTGGAGGTCAGGATTAGACAAATTGTTCAACAACGGCTTGTCATATTCGTCAACAAGGATAACAACGTGTTTGCCGGTCTGCTGGACAGCGGCATTGACGAGGGATTCAAACCTTTCGGAGTTTTGCTTTGCTGCGTCATCCTTCCCGTATATTTTTTCGTGCTGTGAAAGCATATACCCGATTCTCGACTGCAAATCCTTCACAGAGTTGTATGTAGAAGTGTTGAAATCAAAATGCAACACGGGATATTTTTCCCATTTTGTCTCCAACTTCTCAATCTTCAACCCTGCGAACAACTCCTTCTGCCCGTCAAAATACTCGTGCAACGTACTAAGCGTAAGACTTTTACCAAAACGCCTCGGTCTTGATAGAAAATAACACGCCTTAGTTTGGGCGATTTTATAGATTATATCCGTCTTGTCGAGATAAATAAAATCTCCTTCTATAAGCGAACTAAACGCCTGTATGCCGATTGGTATTTTTTTCATGATGTTAACCTTTTTTGAATTTGCCACAAAGATAACAATTTTTTTGCGGGTTTGAGAAAAAAATATTTTCTTTGCACCAAAAATGAAAATGAATAATATTTAAAATTATGAATACATTCGGTAATATTTTTAAAATCAGCATATTCGGAGAATCCCACGGACATGGGCTCGGAATTGTCGTTGACGGCTGTCCTTCGGGGATACCGCTTTCTGAGGAAGATTTTTTGGAAGATTTGCAGCGCAGAAAATCGGGCGGCAAAGGCACTACGCCGAGAATAGAAGGCGACGAGCCGGAAATACTTTCGGGCGTTTTCAACGGCAGGACCACGGGTGCGCCAATCGCGGTGCTTTTTAGAAACCAGAACACAAAAAGCAAGGATTATTCCCAACTTTTTGACCATCCCAGACCCGGACACGCGGATTTTACGGCAAGGATAAAATACGGCGGTTACAACGATTACACCGGCGGCGGACATTTTTCGGGAAGGATTACCTTGGGACTTGTTGCGGCGGGCGTCATCGCAAAAAAGGTGCTTGCTCCTGCAAAAATCGAAGCCAAAATTCTCGAAATCGGCGGCACTTCCGACATCAACAAAGCCATAGAACTCGCTCAGGAAACGCGGGATTCCATAGGCGGAATTTTGGAATGTAAAATTTCGGGACTGCCCGTAGGCTTGGGCGAACCGTTTTTCGGGAGTGTGGAATCGGTGATAAGTTCGGCGGTTTTTTCCATTCCGGCTGTTAAAGGCATAGAGTTCGGGGCAGGATTCAAGGTTGCAAAAATGACCGGCAGTTTCAATAACGATTGCATTACAAACGCCGAAGGCAAAACCGAATCCAACAACGCAGGCGGCATTAACGGCGGAATCACCAACGGCAACGACATTGTTTTCAGAATCACCGTAAAACCTACACCGTCAATATCACTTCCTCAGGAAACATACAATTTTAAGACGGGAAAAGTAGAGCAACTTGTCGTAACGGGAAGGCACGATTTGTGCATTGCCCTTAGAGTGCCGCCCGTTTTGGAGGCTGCCGCTGCGGTGGCGTTGGCGGATTTGAGCCTGATTGCGCAAACGGTCAAAAGAGTTTTTTAATGCATAATGCATAATGCATAATTAATTTTAGATGGGACAAAAATATTTTTTCGCGTCGGATTTTCATCTCGGTGCGCCTGAAAAGGAAATCTCGCTTGAAAGGGAAAAACGCATTATCCGTTGGCTCGACTTTATAAAGGACGACGCCAAGGCGGTTTTTCTTTTGGGCGACATTTTTGACTATTGGTACGAATGGAAGCATGTTGTCCCGAAATATTTTTACAGATTTTTTACAAAACTCGCCGAACTCCGGGAGCAGGGCGTTGAAATTCATTATTTTACGGGCAACCACGATGTCTGGCAGTATCATTATCTGAAAGACGAGTTCGGGATTAACGTCTGGACTGAGCCGAGGCTTTTTGAGTTGGACGGCAAAAAAATTTTCTGCGGTCACGGCGACGGTTTGGGCAGCGGAAGTCTTGGTTATGCTTTTATAAAATGGGTTTTTACCAACCGTGTTTTGCAGTTTTTGTTCACCAACTTTTTTCACCCTAACGTTGCCATGCAAATCGGCTATTCGTGGAGCAAACGCCGTCATCAGTATGACAGGGAGATTTTTCCGTTTCAGGGCGACAAAGAACATATTATCAAATACATACGCTCTATTATGAAAGATACAGCGGCAGACTGTTATATTTTCGGACACAGACATCTTGAAGCGGACATTTTTTTGGAGGAAAACGTAAAATACATCAACACCGGCTGCTGGTTCAAGTCTTCGCCTTACGCCGTACTTTGTAACCAAAACATAAGATTGGAATATTTCGGGGGCTGAAAAATTAAAACAAAATTCACTATTGTTTTGCCTTAACATAAAAGTATATAGGTATTTTTGCATTGTAATTTTAACAAACACACAATAGGATTATGAGAAAAATTATTTTAATTTCATCTTTGGCTTTATTTAGCACGTTTTCCAATGCGCAGACCGACGACAACAAGTGCGCTGCAAACTATTCCATCTACAAGGAGTTTTTGAATGTAGAATCTTATCACAATGCGGTTAATTCTTTCAGAATCGTTTTAAACGACTGTCCCAAGTTCAGCAAGACTGTCTACATCGACGGCGTAAAAATTTACAAAGGCTTGATTTCAAAAACCACCGATGCGAACCTGATTAACGCATACGTTGATACGATAAAAACCATTTATGCAAAACGTATCGAAAACTACGGAGAAGAGGCTCAGTGTCTCAGCCGTATGGCTTTTGACGTGATGAAATTAAGGAAGGCCGACACCGCTTATTCTGAGGCGTTCAATATTTTTGAAAAATCGGTCGCTCTCGGCGGCGAGAATACGGATTTGAGTACGTTTTCGGCTTATTTCCAACTCGCAACCACACTTTCCGCCCAAAAAAAACTGACTAATGAAAAACTTTTTGAGGTTATAGTTCCCAATTTGTTGATAGTTAAGAAAAACAAAGACACTGAAAAAGTTGAAAAAATATTGACTTCGCTCAATAAGAACCTTTCGCGTCTTAACTTCCAGGCTGACTTTGAGAAATTGTTCGACGAGAAATATTCTTTGCCTGAAAACGCTGACGAGATAAGACTTTTGAGCGATGTGATTTCTACCGTAAACAGCGAAGGTTGCAGACTTTTTGCTCTTGCCGCAGAAAAACTTTACGCTGAAAATCCGACAGCCGAGGCTGCCGCTCTTATTGCGCGTTTCAACAGAAAGAACAAAGACTACGAGAAGGCTGCACAGTATTACGCCGAGGCTGTTGACAAAGAGACTGACAACATGAAAAAAGCCTCTTATCTTTACGAGTCGGCTCTTGTTGCAAACTATCAGAAAAAATATGCAAACGCAGTTTCGCTTGCAAAAAAATCTCTGGCTCTTAATCCCCAAAATGCGGGTTCATACCTTTTGATTGGTGCGGTTTACGGTTCAAATGCTTCTCTTTTCGGCAAAGACGACTTTGACCGCCGTCAAATCTACTGGGTTGCGGCAGACTATGTCGCAAAGGCAAAAAAGACCGACGCTTCGCTTTCTGAGCAGGCAGACCAGTTGCTGAAAAAATATTCCGCCCTCTTTCCCAACAAAGAAGATGCGTTCATGCATTCTGTAAAGGCGGGAGACGTTGTTAAAGTCAACGCTTTTGACAACGAAACCACTACCGCAAGATTTTTGTAAAAAAAGTGCAAAAAAATTTGGTAGTAATGAAAAAGTAATTTACATTTGCTTTCAGAAAAATCCATTAAGTCCGCAGTGAGTGCGACGGATTTTTTATAACTAAAATTGTTTTCATATCTTGTTTGATTTTAAGTGTTATTTTTTTTGAAAAAAGTCCGGGAATTTAAGTTTTTTTGCCGGACTTTTTTTTAAATATAAACTGAAAAACAAAATTTGCTTATGTATACAGATAAGGATATAAAATATTTCGCCGAGCGCGGAATATCGACCGAGGAAATCGATCGGCAACTCAATTTCTACAAAAGCGGTTTTCCGTTTTTGGAACTTGTACGTCCCGCAACTGCGGAAGACGGCATAAGATGTCTGAGCGAGGAGGAGATTACGAAGTATGTTCAGAAATACAATGCAGATTCTGAGCATATTGACATCGTAAAATTTGTTCCCGCTTCGGGTGCTGCTTCAAGAATGTTCAAGGATTTGTTTGTTTTTGTTTCGGAATACAACAACACTCCGGAGCAGAAACAGAAGTTCAACGACCTTTCTTCTCCTGCCCGCCGTTTTATCGACAATATTGACAGGTTTGCCTTTTACGACAACCTTCAAAAAATCGTCTACGGAAAATACGGCATGTCGGTAAAAGAGATGTTGCAGGCTCACAAGCCGAAAGAGTTGGTTGAAAGCGTTATCTTGAAAGACGGTCTTAACTACGGCAGTCTTCCGAAAGGTCTTATCGAGTTTCACCGTTACAAAAACACGTCGAGAACTCCCGTTGAGGAGCATATCGCGGAAGGTATACAGTATGCAAAATCCGGCAAAAACGTTAAAATACATTTTACAGTTTCGCCGGAGCATTTGGGATTTTTCACCGCTTTTGTTGACAAGGCGAGAATCTCTTTTGAAGAAAAATACAACTGCAACCTTGAAATCAGTTTTTCAACACAGAAGGCTTTTACGGATACAATTTCCGTTGACGACAACAACGAGATTTTCCGCAACGAAGACGGCTCTCCGCTCTTCCGTCCGGCGGGACACGGCTCTCTGATTGAAAACTTGAACGACATCAACGCACGTCTTGTGTTCATCAAGACCATTGACAACGTTGTACCCGATAGCCGAAAAGAAATAACTATCAGATACAAAGAGGCTTTGGCGGGTTATCTTCTCAAAACCAAGGAAAATATTGCAGATTATATAAAACTTCTTGAAAACAATCCTACGACCCAGCAACTTGACGAGGCGTATGTTTTCATCAGCAAAAAACTTTGTACGGAATTTCCTGAAAGTTTTTTAAGCCTTTCCGACAAGGAAAAAGCCGAAAAACTTTTGGCAAAACTCAAACGTCCGCTCAGGGTTTGCGGTATGGTAAAAAACGAAGGCGAGCCGGGCGGCGGTCCTTTTTGGGCTAAAAATCAGGACGGAACCACCTCGCTGCAAATAGTCGAGAGTTCTCAAATCGACTCAAACAATCCCGACAGCATGGAAAAAGTAAAGAAAGCGACACACTTCAACCCCGTTGATCTTGTCTGCGACTTAACCGACTGCGAGGGCAACAAATACGATTTGAGAAAGTTTACAGACCCGCTCACAGGTTTTATTTCGCACAAATCCAAAAACGGCAGAAACTTGAAATCCATTGAGCGTCCCGGACTTTGGAACGGCGCGATGTCGGACTGGAACACCGTTTTTGTGGAAGTGCCGATTGAGACTTTCTCGCCTGTAAAGACGATTTTGGACTTGTTAAGAGAACAACATCAGAATTAAAATATGTCTTTGATACTTAAAAACGGAGTAGATATTGATTCCGGTTTGGAATTTATTGCCAAGGACGTTGTAGTAACGCCAGGAAAAGAGACTTTGGATTTTTACAACTACGGCGAGTACCAGCCTCAGACGGGCGATCAGGTTGCCGACTGTTCGGGAAAATACATAATGCACTCTTTTGCCGACGCTTTTATGCGTCCGGGACTCTCGCTTGCTCCGAAAGCAAAAATTTTTACAAAGCGGGAGACTACATATTTCCGTTACGTAAGCGACATACTTTGGAATATTGACAAAGTATTGGACAAAGATTTAGTATATGCGAGTGCGCTTTATGCGGCAATCAACGCCGCCCGTTCAGGGACGACGTTTGCAATTTGCAGAAACGAGACGTCAAAATTCATTGACGGGTCTTTGGCGTTGGTTGACAAGGCGTTCAGCGAAGTGGGAATCAGCACGTTGCAGAGTTTTGCCGCGTGTGAGGCTGACGGTTTTGCGGCGGCGGAGAAAGCCGTCAACGAAAATGCCTCTTATATTTCTCAAAAACAGGGACTTATGGGCATTGCCGCTTCGTATCTTGCAAGCAAGGAACTTTTTGAACTGGTAGCCGGAAAATGCAGGGAATACAACACCGGAGTTTTGATTAACGCCGCCGAAGACGAGTTGGACCAAATCAATACGATGAGGGATTACCGCAGAAACGTGGTTTTAAGACTTTACGAGGCGGGTTTGATGGACTATCAGTCAACAATTTTGGCAAATGCCAATTATATAGGCGACGACGAAAGGAGTTATATAAAAAACAAGCCGGCGTGGGTTGCCCACAATCCGATAGGCAATTTCCGTCGCGGGACAAAACCCTTCAACTCGGTTTGGCTCGACAACATACTTCTCGGCTCCGACTTTTCGGGCGAGGGAATGATTGAGGTAATGAAACACGCATTTTTTTCGTCGCTTGCCTCTGACAACGATTTGTCGCTTGCGGATGTTTACAAAAGACTCCGCGCAAACAACGGTTACATAAAAATCAACGGTTTTAAAGGCGACGGCGAAAACAATTTAATCGTTTTCGACAACAATTCGCCTTTTGAACTCGGCAAAGACAACTTTGTAAAACATTTGGTTTACAATTCTCAGGCGTTGGAGATAAAACTCGTTGTCGCCCAAGGGAAAATCGTAGTCAAAAACGGACACGCTGTCCAGATTGACGAAAAAGAAGCCCTTAAATTTATAAAGGAACAGGCAGAGAGAATTTCCTGCTGATGATTTGGTGTTATGCTGAAACTTTTGTTAAAAATATTATCGGGATTTTATTACCTTGTTACCTCGGTCAGAAATTTTCTTTACGATAATAAGGTTATAAAATCCCATGAGTTTTTTGCCCCCGTTATTTCAGTCGGAAACCTGACGGTAGGAGGTACGGGGAAAACTCCGCATACCGAGTATATAGTTAATTTACTAAAAGACGAGTTTACAGTAACTGTTTTGAGCCGCGGTTACAAGCGTGAGACAAGCGGCTACATTGAGGCTGACAAAGATTCCTCTGTTGCGGAAATCGGCGACGAGCCCAAACAAATGATGAAAAAATTTTCAGGCAAGGCTTTTGTCGCGGTCTGTGAGGACAGGGTAAAAGGAATACTCAACATTCTGAAAAAGAAATTAGACGCTCAAATCATTGTTTTGGACGATGCGTATCAGCACAGAAAGGTTACGCCGTCGGTCAACATTCTGCTCGTGGACTACAACCGTCCCGTTTACGAAGACCATCTTCTGCCTTACGGACGGCTCAGGGAATCCTCAAAAGGCACTTCAAGGGCGCACATAATCATCGTTACAAAGTGTCCTGACGGAATTAAGCCTATCGAGAAAAACATTATCGCGAAAAATATGAACCGTCTGCCTTTTCAGTCGGTGTATTTTACAAATTTCAAATATTCCGCACCCAAAAAAGTTTTTCAGGATGCGGCGGACTCTCCTGAAATTACAAAAGATACTCAAATTCTGCTTTTGACGGGAATCGCCAACACTCAGATTTTGGAAGAGTACGTTAAAAAGACATTTTCGGAAAATATTACTCAACTGAAATTTTCCGATCATCATAATTTTAAGAAAAAAGACATTCATAAAATTACGGAGACTTTTTCGGGGCTTTCCGGCAAAAAGATTATCATAACTACCGAAAAAGACGCGGTAAGGCTCGAAGAGTTGACCTTTGATGAAAACATCAGGAAAAATATGTATTACCTCCCGATAGAGGTGAACTTTATATTTGAAGAAGACGCGCAAAAATTCAATCAACAAATTCTTAAATATGTTACAGAAAATAAAACAGACTACCGATTACATACAACGGTGCGTTGATTTCCAGCCCGAAATAGGTATAATCCTCGGTACGGGTTTAGGCAATCTCGCCAACGAAATTGAAGTCTATAAAACGATTAGTTATAGTGAAATTCCCAATTTCCCCGTTTCTACGGTTCAGGGACACAAGGGACAGTTGGTTTTCGGATATTTGTCCGGGAAAAAAGTGGTTGCCATGCAAGGCAGGTTTCATTTTTACGAGGGCTACACGATGCAGCAGGTTACGTTTCCTGTCAGAGTGTTCAAGGCTCTTGGAATCCGTCTGCTGATAGTAAGCAATGCTTCGGGCGGCATGAACACGTCGTTCAAAGTCGGCGACATTATGGTTATAACCGACCATATCAACCATTTCGGCACAAATCCTCTGATTGGACAAAACTTTGACGAACTCGGTCCGCGTTTTCCTGAAATGTCAGAGGCTTACGACAAGCGTTATATTAAGAAAGCCTTTGAAGTTGCCGAGAGAAACAACATTCACCTTCAAAAAGGTGTTTACATCGGCGTAACCGGTCCTACGTTTGAGACTCCGGCTGAGTATATGTTTTTCCATATTGCGGGTGCTGACGCTGTCGGAATGAGTACCGTTCCCGAAGTGATAGTGGCACGGCACATGGGATTGCCGGTTTTCGCGCTTTCAGTCATAACCGACATGGGCATAGGCACAACCGAGAAACCTTCTCACGAAGAGGTTCAAAAAGCCGCCGCAGCCGCTGAGCCGCGTATGACTACAATCATCAAAGAAATGTTGAAAGAAATATAAGAGAAATAAAAAAACAGCGGATTGTTTTAAAAAAAACAGTCCGCTGTTTTTTTATGCTTACAGCCGGGCATAAAAAAACCGGACTGCAAATTCTTGCATATCCGGCCAAAAAATCTATTATCATGAAAAACTTTTTTTTACAATGTCTTGCCGTTGTGGAGTTTGCGGCGGATTTTTTCTGCTGTCCAGTTGTGGATTGTAATCCAGCGCGTCATCGGAACGTTGAGACTTGTACAAACGTAAATGTGTCCTTTTATGCCTTTGTACGGCATTTGATTGTTCTCGTCTTTGAAGTCTGAGTTGATAAACTCCATAAACATATAGTTTACACTGAAACTCAGGATGTTGTAGTTGAAACCAAAAGTTGCTGCTACCGAAAATGCGTTTTTTTCGCCGCTGCCGAGTTTTTTGCCGTATTTGTCATCCGAGAAGTTGGCTTTCTGCGCTTTCGCAACCATGAGGTTGAGCGTGGGCTGAACGCCGAAATATGCATACGACATTTCACGGTAAATGTCGGAAGTGCCGAATTTGAACAGCAACGGTATCTGCAAACCTATCGAACGGAACGTCTCTTTTGCTACATAATCGCCTTCCGCTCTGCTGTAATCAGGATTTTCGGTGCATTTATATTTGTTCTTGAAACCGTAATCCACAATCTTACCGCCGACTACAATACCCGTTTTGTTGTTTTTCAAGTCAATGTTATAGACAACTCCCGCCTGAATGCCCGGAGTATAAACCAAACCTTTCTTTTCTTGTTGTACGTCGCCGTAGCCGGTGCGAATCAGCAGGTTGTCAGACTCACCGCCGATGGCAGAGCCGAAACAGTGGTTGAAACCGATTACAAAGTTAGGATAGCGGTATTCTGTTTTGTCCTCCAAATAATCGCCGCCCTGAGCCATTACCATAGAGTTGCATAATACGCTCAGTAATAATATGATAGATAACTTCTTCATTTTCTTTGTATTTTTATAAGTTAACTTTTTCGTTTCTAAAAAAATGCTGATTACGGTAAATATTCCCAACAGTCTTTGTAATAACTCTGAGTAGCGGGATTATCGTTGTGATAGCCGTGTCCGAGGGTGAAAATACCGCGTGCTTCTTCTTGGATAATGCCTGAAACATCAGCGTCAAAATCGTCTTTTCTTGTTGTGGCAAAACCTGTTACGCCTTCTCTTGCGTATGTGGAGTTGCTGAAATCTCGTGCTTTGCCCCATTGTTCCTGACTGAAATCATAGTACCACAAATCTCCGAGAAGATTTCCGCTGTTGCCTTCTGTGAAAGTTCTGCCGGTGCCGACATAAAATCTTTCATGTATGTCTCCGTTTTTCGTATAAGTAAGGAAGAATGATGCCGCGTTTGCTCTTGCGGGAAAATCTGCCGGTGTCTCTGTCATAGAAACCATACTGACCTGACCCACATTGTCTACATTAATTTGATAGAATTTTTTTGACAGACCGCCGGCGGAACTCTCGCCCGTTCCGACTATGATTTTTGAACCGCAGACTTCGCAGACAGGCTGATAAAGACCTTCGCCGTCTCTTCCTCTCTCACCTACCGTAGATCCTGACGATACCCATGTAAGAGTGTGATAGGTTGGATTTTCGGGGTCATAACAATCATTGGACACATCATATTGGTAGAACGTACCAACCATAGCATCTTTATCATCTTTACCAAATCCTACATAATATCTTTCTCCTATCGCTGTATTGACTACAAATGCCGCATTTCCGCGTATCGGATGAGGCAGGTCTTCAACGTATGACCTTGCTCCTGAAATCATAATTGGTTTTGTTTTGTCGTCTTCGGTAATCGGGTTGCCGGCTACGTCATACATAGGATTTCCGTTTTCGTCAAGTACAGGTTTTTGTTCGTATTGAGGCTTGCCGTCTTTATAGTATTGTTTTTTGTTGCCATAATTCGGGTGATCTTTTTCATCACAGTATCTGTTGTTTTGGGTACTGTAAAATATAACTTTGTTGGTCGGTTTTTTGCCTTCGATTTCGCCGCCTAAGATATAAACCAAAACGTCGGTTGATGTAGGATATGCAAACGCCGCTCCGTTAGCGCGTTTTTCCGAGCCGGAATAGTTTGTGGCAGTACCTTCTTTGAAGGTGGCTTTTTGTTCCCAAGTGTCGTTGTCTTTGTTATAAACCCACATATCGTTGAAATAAGTGCTTCCGCTTTTGCCGCCGTAGATGAAAATTGAGCCCTTTACGTCACAACTGATAGCCTCAGTCCTGTTATTAAAATTTACGTCGTTTCTCTGAACCCAGACATCTTCGGGCAGCGTTGTATGAATCTTGCTGACTCTCTGATTGTAAATTGTATCGCAATACTCGCCGTCTTCATCTACAAGTATCGCGTATGACCTTACGTAATAGTCTGCATTGAAGTCAAGACCGTGGCAACCGCTCTTAAATGAAGTTTCAGTTTCTGAATCGGTTTTTACAATGGTATATTTTGAGGAATTTTCGCAGGCGTTGCCGTCAACAACCGGATATTTGTTGGTGTGCGAATATACGCAGCCTCTTTCTATGATAGATTTGCCGTTGAGTACAAGATTATCAAATTGAGAGGAAATCTCCGCATAACAGTCAAGGTCGGTAATTCTTTTTGAACCGCTCTGAAATACCCTGAATGTGTTGGTGTCTACAACGTCTATTTTTGCTTCGCCTTCTGCAAAACCGCCTATCGCGGTAACAAGTGTGTAAGCAACGGAGTCTTTGTTTTCTTTTTTGTTTTTTGTATTCTCATCATACTCCTTAACATCGTCCCTCGTAATAAGAAACGGCTCTTCACCTTGTTCTTTTATACACCCCGTTGCAACGGACAGAGCCATTAAACACGGGAAAACATACTTTCTTTTCATATTACTTTTCTGATTAATAGATTTATTTGTTAACTATGCTTATCATTATGCCAAAAATCGTTCCAAAATTATATTTTTTTAATTAATTACTCAAAATTTTGGCTTCAACGCGGCGGTTGTTCTGACGTCCCTCTTCGGTAGCATTGCTGTCTCTCGGTACGTCAGGACCGTAACCTTTTGCTACAATTCTCTCAGGCTCAACACCTTGCGAGATAATGTATTCTCTTACCGCTTCGGCTCTTTTTTGCGACAACTGTATGTTGTACTGACGGTTGCCCTGATTGTCGGTATGTCCCGAAACCTCGATTACGATGTTGGGATAGAGTTTGAAAATCTGTGCCAAACGGTCCAACTCGCCGTAGGATTCGGCTCTCAAATCGCTTTTTCCGGTGTCAAAAAACACGTTGTTGAGCACGACTTTTGAACCCGGATCCATCGGAAGAAGTTTTATGTCTTTTGTAATCTCCTGATAATCCGTGGTTTTGGGAATGTCAAAATTTTCGCTGTGGAAAAAATAACCGTCAGATGAAACCGTGAAACCGTAATTTTTCCCCGACGGCAGCATTACCGTATATTCGCATTTGTCTTTGTCTACGGTGATTTGCTGAGCCGTTTTGCCGGTTGCGTTGTCCGTTACGGTGATTTGAGCGGTAAGACAGTTTTCGCCGTCGTAGTCGGTGATTTTGCCTTTTACGACTGTAAGACGCATTGTCTTAATTATTTGCGGGTCTTCGAGCGGCAGGGGCGGCTCTTTCATCCAGTCGGCTGACAACTCGTAATGCGGCAGGGGCGGCAACTGAATTTGGGGTTTAAAAAGCAGCAGCACTTTATAAATGTCATAACCGCCTTTTCCGCCTTTCTGTTTTGACGAGTAATATCCGATGCGCTCTTCGCCGGGCGAGAGTTGAAAATAATTGTCGAAAGTTCCCGAATTGATTCCGAGACCTAAGTTTTCGATTTTGCCGACTTTGCCGCTGCGGTAAGAGGCTTTAAGAATGTCAAACTCGCCGACGCTCATCTGACCGTTTGAAGCAAAATAAATTACCGTGTCGTTGTTGCCGAAAGTTGCGAAAACTTCGTCGTAACCCGAATTGATTCCTTCGCCTAAGTTCTGCGGTTTCAGATACTTGCCTTTTTTCTTCTTAACCAAGAAAATGTCGTAGCCGCCGACTAAGTCCTTGCCTTTTTTTGTGCACACAAGCACCGAAGACGAATCTTTTGAAAACGATATTGAAATCGTTTTTTTCATTATTTTGCCCAAGCCTTTGAACTGTGAATTTTCTGTTTTTTTATAAAAATGCAGAATTTTTTTGTCTTTTCTGCACGTAAAAATCTCTTTTCCGTTGAGGTTCATGTTTGCGGGATAATCGTTTTTTTTCGAGTTGAGACCGCCTGCTGACTGCGGCGAATCAAATTTCCCGTTAACAGCCTTTGCATAATAAATGTCTTGCTGACTGCCGTAAAAAAGCGAGGAGTCAAGATTGCAAAATACGGGCGCAATCTCGTCTGCCGGAGTGTTGATGTCGCCTGCAATCAACTGACTTACAGCCTTATAAGGAACTTTTTTTAAGCCCGCGCCCAAGTCGCACTGCGTTATCCTCAAAAGAATTTTGTTTTGAAGTTTTTTCTTTCCTTTTTCGTCCAAACTTGCGGCGCAGTCGTCAAAATCACGTTTTGCGTCCTCAAACCTGTTCAAATGCTGTTTTGCAACGCCGAGCCAGTACTGACAGTCAAAGGCGACGTTTGACGAAAAATCGTAAGCGTCGTTCAAGTGTCTTAACGCCAAGTCGTCAGAGCCGTAAAAACTTTCGCTGATGCCCGCCTTGTAAAGCAGCGGCGCGTACATCTCGTTGTAATCCAAGGCTTTGGAATAATTTTCAGCAGCGTTTGTGTAATCGCCTTTTTTGTAAAATTTGTTGCCTTGCTTAACGCCTTTCCACGCTTCTTTTTTGCCGGCGTCCGTGGTCAGAAATTCTTTTTTCTTGATTTTCGGATTTTCCTGCGCTGAAACCAAAAACGGCAGACATGTTAAGGCTAATATGTAAAAAACTTTTTTCATTTCAATTGTTTTAACAGGTTTTCGGCAATCTGACGGTCTGAGGCTGCGCCTTTGAGGTCAAACTGCAATTCTTTTGCGTTTGCGCGGTTGTTGTAGGCGGCAATGTTGAAAGAGTCTTTTTCCAACGCCAGGGTGTAATATTTTTCCGCCTCGGCGTATTTTTTCTGCTCCATAAACATATTGCCCATATTTATATAAGTGTCGGCAAAGCCGGGATTTTTTGCAATGCAGTTTTTGAAATCGTCCGTTGCAAGTTTGTATTTTTTGAACTTTGAGTAGATGTTTGCCCTTTCGTTCAAGTATTCAAGTTCTTTTTCCCTGTCCATTAAGATGGCGGTGTTGACGTCAGAAATTGCGCCGCTGAAATTGTTCATCCATGTTTTTGCCCAAGCCCTCAGCACATAAATGTAACTCTCTGATGGCATTATGTGCAGAGCCGTTTCGTAGTCGTCGAGAGCCGCTTTGTAATTTCCCGTTTTGATATGTACCGCCGCTCTGTCGCAATAAGCGTAGGCGTATTTAGGATTTGAGTTGACAGCCTCGGTGTAAGACTGCTGTGCTTTTTTGTAGTCGCCCTGCAAAAAATAAACGTAACCGTAAAAATATTTTATCTTGTCGGGTGAGTATTTCAGACTTTCAGCCTTCTGAACAGCCCGCAAAGCCTCTTTGTAATTTCCGAGCCGTGAATAAGCGATTGCGCGGGCGAGATAATACTCGGCTTTTTTGCCCGAAAGCGCGATTGCGTCGGTAAAATCTTTTAAAGCCTCTTTGTCGAGATTTTTTTTGAGTTCTGTAATCCCCTTGTTGTAACAGGACTGATAAAATTTTCCGTTTATGGAAATCGCGGTGGAAAAACTTTTCATAGCGGCATCGTAATCTCCGCCGTTAAATTCCGTAATTCCCTGATTGTAAGCGAGTGCAGCCTCCTGACCGCCGACAATTACAACCGTGGAGTCGCCTGTTGTCTGCGCGGCAGCCGTCCCCGAAAAAACGGAAATTCCAACCAATAATGCTGAATATATTTTCATAAAACCAATTTTTTTCTTTTTATAAAAACCTTGTCAACGCCGGTACGGACTTGATTATAAAGTCGTAATAGTCTTTCATTTCGTTGAGTATGATTTTTGCTTCATCGGCGTGTCCGGTCATAAAAAACGTCAGCCCGACGTATGCTTTTGCAATAATTTTCATGTCCGTAAAATTGTGCCGGACTGCTGCCTCGTAGGCCGCCTCAAAACTGTCCAGGGCATAGTCTATGCGGCGGAATTTTTCCAGACAGTTTTCGCCTTTTGACATCAGTGCCGAGATGTAGCGCGAGGGATAGTTTTCTTTTGCGAGTGCGGCGGCGTTGTCAAAATCCGACAGTGCGTCTGATGCCCTGCCAAGCGCGGTGTTCAGCAAAGCCCTTGAAAGATAAGCGTCGGAGGCGGTTTTGGGTTTCTGTCCGCTGCTCTGTGCGATTTTGATGGCGTTGCCGTAATAGTCCAAGGCAAATTCCGCAAGTGTTTTCTTTTGCGACTGAAACTCCGTTACTGAATTGTATTCGTCAGCATCGGAGGAGAGCACGTTTGCCCATTCGTAATAGACGCCCGCCATTATTTCCCAGTCGTCCAAGTCGGCACTCAGGCTGAACGCCGTAAAATATTCGTTCATGCAGCCTTTGAAATCCGACTTCCTGAAACAGACGTTTCCTGCCGCCTTGTGAATCTGGATTTTAAGAAGCGGGTCTTTTATGTAGTTTTCCTCGCGGCGTATCCTTTCCAAATAACTGTCCGCATTTTCATTGTCGCCGCTTACGATGCTTATCATTGCGGCTGATTCAAGACAACTTATCTGCCGTGAAAAATTTTCCGCGTTTTTGAAATGTTTGTAGGCTTTCATCACGTATTCGCGGCTTTTGTCGTAGTCGGAATATGCTTTTACGTAGTTTTCGGCGGCTTCAAGACAGAGTTCGCCTTTTTCTTCGTCGGCTTCGAGTTTTTCAAGATATTCAAGCGCGCTTTGACAGTATTTCAAAGCGTTGCCGTATTCTTGAAGCCTTTCGTACATCAGGGCAACGTTTTTTATGTTGTTGATAACCCCGTCAATATCGTTGACGGCTCTGTAAAACTGCGACGACTTTTGGTAAAACATCAGTGCCTCGCGGAATTTTGACATCGTGTCGTAACAATAGCCTATGTTGTTGAAAATGTAGGCGGTTTTGTATTTGTCGCCGATTTCCATGTAGATTTCGCCTGCTTTTTGGTAACATTCGAGCGCGTCTTCGTAGTTTCCTGCGTCGTATTGATAGTCGCCGGTGATGTTGTAATAATTTGCGGCGCGGTAGTCGTTGTGTTCGTTTTCGCCGAAAAGTTTCGGAGCCTTTGTCATCATCGAAATGCCTCTTTCAAACCTGTCCGTCTCAACGAAAAACAATCCAGTCTCAAAATAAGCGTCTGACTGTATGTAACGGTCATAACCCTTTTGGGCAAGTCTCAGAGCCGTGTTGTAACATTCCTCTGCCTTGTCGTTGAGTTCCTGCTCTTTGTAGTCTTCGGCGAGGTCGAGATATTTTTCGGCGGTTTTTTCTTTTGAAGGCCGTTTTTTCAGGATTTCCAACTGACTGAGGTGTATCAAGACAGCCTCTTCCGGCATTTTGAGGTCTTTGTATATGTCCGCCATTTTGTCGGTGCAGTCAAAATAGGCATCGCCCAAAAAGGGAAGGTTTTTAAGTTCCGCCTGAGCCTTTTCCAAATAGTCCAACGCCTTTTTATAATGTGAGTTGTTCGCCTCAACGTCCGCAAAGGATATTAAAGTCAGTGCCTTTGACATGTTGTCGCCGGTGTCCGTGCAGATTTTAAAGGTCTGTTCGAGTTTTTTCTGCGCCTGGTTGTAACGGTTTTCTTCCGAAAGCGTTTCCGCCGTTTTGCGCATTGTCTCTGTCAAAAGGGCTGTGTTGCCGATGACGGAAAAAATTTCTTCCGCCTTTTCGTAATTTTCAAAAGCGGTTTTTATCTCGTTTTTTTCTACGTAAACATCTCCGAGGCTGCTGTGGTTTGAGGCAAGCGATTCGCCGTTTTGAAGTTCCTTGTCAAGGGCGATGGCGTAATTGTAATTCAGGATTGCCGCCTCATATTCCGTCCGCTTGAAGAAAAGTTTGCCCAATGCCGAATAGCCTCTGCTCATTTCCTCTTTGTCTTCGTTTTTTTTCGCGATGTAGAGTCCCGCGTTGTAACGGTCAAGAGCCTCTTTGTAATTGTTTAAAATGAGGTAGGCGTTTCCGAGATTGTAAAGCGAAGTTATAATGCCGGAGTCTGATTTTTCGTCCTGCGCAATTTCCAAAGCCTTGTTGTAATTTTCAAGTGCTTTTTTGACGTCGCCCAAAACCATAACAACGTCGCCCGAAGCATTCAAGGCGTAAACCAAATCTTCTTTCAGCGAATTTTTTTCGCATATTTTTATTGCCTTTTCAAAAAACGAAACGGCGTTTTCATAGTCCTGAACATTTGTATAAGCCTCTGCAAGCGATATGTATACGGAAGCGCAGCCCGAAAAGTTCCTGTTTTTTAAGAAGAGTTCCGCTGCCCGCAGGTAATACGACGAGGCTTTTTCGATGTCGTTTTTAGCGGCGCAAATATCGCCTATATTGCTGCAAGTAACGGCAGTTTTGTTTTCGTCAAAGAGCAACTCGTTGATTTGAAGTGATTTCATAAAATAATCAAGAGCCTCTTCGTTTTTGCCGCACTCGTATTTAAACAGTCCCAAATTGTTGTAATGGCTTGACAGGGATACGTTGTCGCGGACTTCCAAGTCGGTTTTGACGGCTTTTTGCGCGTAACTCTCCGAGAGTTCATAATCCTCTGTCCGCTGGTACATAATCGCAAGACAGCCGAGGGTTTTGGAGAGTGAACGCTTGTCGCCGTTTTTCTCAAAAAATTTTACCAAATGTTTCAGACAATACTCTGCCATTTCGTAATTGTCTGCGTATGTGTAAAATATGCCGAGATTTATCTTGTTTTTTGCGATTGTTTCCTTGTCGTCGGTTTTTTGACAGAGACGCTGCGATTCCGAGAAAAACTTTTCAGCCTCTTTGGTGTTTTGACGGTAAACGTAAATCATTCCCAACTGACTGTTATACGTTGAGAGGGCTGCGTAATCGCTTTCCTGTGAAGCGTATCCGACGGCTTTCATGATGTTTTCCTCTGCCGCCTCGTAGTCGGCAAGATTAAGAAAATCCGTTCCGAGTGTGTAATACGAAAAATGGATTTGGCTTTTGAGATTGTATTTCAAGGCGGTTTTCAGCATAAGCGAGGATATTTCCTTTGCTTTTTTGAAATGTCCCGCCCAACTCAGAGCGGCGTTTTGATAACGCAGAAGTTCAAAACCGGCTTTGTGTTTTGAGTCCTTGTCAGGGAATGAAAACTTTGAAAAATTATTCAAAGCCTCTTCCGAGAGTTTTATGACGAAAGCGGCGTTGTAATTTTTCTGCGCCTCTTCAAGTTTTGAAAAAACTTCGTTAATGTCCTTTGTTTCAACTGTTTTTTCTATTTCAGAATCAGTTTTTTCTTTCGTGGAAACTTCCGGATTGTTTTCAAAAGAAAGTTTTTTTGAATAAAAGTTTTCCGCTTTTTGTTTCAAATCCGAAACTTCTCCGCCGTTTTCCTCTGACATTTTTTCTAAAAGCCCGAAAAGCATTTTTTCGGTTTCGGCGTTCATTAAAGTATGACGTATATAATTAATAGTCAGAGAGTTCAAAAACGGTAGTTTTTCAGAAAAACTTAGATTGGATTTTATAAGCGTCTGAATTTTCAGTTGTTCAATTTCGTTGAAAGTGATTTTCGGTTTTAAGTCCGGGGTTTCTTCCTTTTGTTTCCAAACTCCGTCTTCCGAAAGGTAAAAAAATCCGCTTAAAATGAGATAGTCCAAAACTTCGTCCGTGATTAACAAATCCGACATCGAAATTTCCCTTACCGCGTTGGAGAGTCCCAATGAAAAATCCCGCTTTGGAAAACGTTTTGAAATATACATCGCAATATCGGCGAGTTTGAAAGGCGGCAAAGTTATCTGCCGGAAAAAATCTCCGCCGTTTTGTAAAAGGGAAAGTATTTTGTCGGTTTTTTCATTGAAAAATTCCGTGCTTATCGAGAGTATCACCGTCATCCTGAACGGCTTTTCTTTCAGACTCTGTAAGACAAAATGCAGTAAATCAATGCTTTTGCCGTCAGCATAATTCAGATTGTCGATAAAAAGTATGACGGGTGAAATTTCGGCTTTCTGCCTTAGAAATTTTTCAACTTCGTTGCTGTTTTCGGGATTTGCCTGTTTTTTAAGAAAATCAAAAGCGCAAAAATCTGTTTTTGAATTAAAATAAAAAAGTTCCGCGCCGAAAAACTGAAAATCATAACCGCCTGATTTCAGTCTTTCAACGAATTTTTCCACCAAAGAGGTTTTGCCGGAAGAGACTGCGCCGCTCAAAAAGACCGCGTGTCCTGTTGAATTGCAGCAACTCTCAAACGTGTCTAACAAAATTCCCAATTCGGTTTCCCTGCCGGTAAAATTTTTCAAATTCATGCGCCGAAATTTTTTGTAAAATTAGGGATAATGTCCAATATAAACAAATTTTTTTGTTTTTTTACGGCAAAATATGTAAAATTGCACCCTGAAAAAATAATTTTTGAGATGAAAAAATCAATTAAAATACTTCTTGCGGTGTTTTTAGCCGCGGGAATCGTTGCCGGAGTTGTCGGTTTCAACATTTATAACAAGGTGTATTCCGCCAACGTTTTCATTAAGGACACAGAATATCTTTATATCAGAAACGGTGCTGATTTTCAGACAGTTTTGGATTCATTGTATAAAAATTTTGACGTTAAGGACAAGGACGGTTTGGAGTTTGTCGCCAACCGTAAAAACTATCCTTCAAAAATAAAAGGCGGCCGCTACAAACTTTCCGACAAAATGAGCAGCAACGCGCTTATAAATCTTCTCCGCTCCGGCTCACAGTCGGAGGTGAGTCTTGCTTTCAACAACTTGCGCACCGTTAAGCAACTTTGTTCGAGGGTTGCGCGAAAAATTGACGTTGACAGCAATATGCTTTATGATTTGCTCAAAAACGAGGAGTATCTGAAAAAGTTCGGCTTTAATCCCGAAACCTGCAACGCAATGTTTATTCCCGATACTTACAATTTTTATTGGAACACAAGTGAAGAAAGTTTCGTCGAAAAAATGTATTCTTATTATCAGAAGTTTTGGACAGATGAGCGTAAGCAAAAAGCCGCTGCGATCAACCTTACACCGCTTGAAGTCAGCATTTTAGCCTCTATTGTTCAAATGGAGCAGGCGCGTTTTAAGGACGAGCAGCCTATAATCGCCGGACTTTATATCAACCGTATGAAAATCGGCATGCCGCTTCAAAGTTGTCCGACGCTCATCTATGCCATCGGTGATTTTTCGATAAGACGTGTTACGGGCAAGATGCTTGAATTTGACTCGCCATACAACACTTATAAATATCCGGGACTTCCGCCTTCGCCGATTTGTTTTCCTGAAAAAAGCGCGTTAGAGGCTGTTTTGGATTACGACCGTAACGATTATATATATATGTGTGCCAAAAGCGATTTCAGCGGAAGACACTTTTTTTCAAAGAGTTACGAAGACCAAAAACGACATGCAAGGGATTTTCAGAGAGAACTCGACAAGCAGGGAATCAAATAATAAGTGTTAAGATGTTTTAAAAAACATAAAAATACACAAAAAAATAACCTTTATTTTCCTCTTATTTATATAAAAAAAAGTGTATCTTTGCGGCGAAAAAAATACATAAAAAACTTCTTTGGAAAATATGGAGAGTTTGATCATACCGGGAGCCTTTTTGACGGCAATGGTAATCACTTGGGTTTCAATACCTTCTGTGGTTACGGTTGCTAAAATCAAAGGTCTTTGTGAAAAACCTAACGAAAGAAGGCTTCACGTCGGAGTAATTCCGACATTGGGCGGCTGTGCGGTTTTTGCAGGTTTTTTAATCGCTGCAATGCTTTTTTGCGGCGGCGAGACGCACAGTTTTATGCAGGCTTTTGCTGCCTCGGCGGTGCTTTTGTTTTTTGTCGGCATTAAGGACGACATTTTGGAGATTGCCCCGCTGACAAAACTTATGGGACAGATAACAGCCGCTGCTTTGACCGTGATTTTCGGCGACGTGAGAATAGAAAGTCTTGACGGAATTTTCGGCTTGCATGATTTGCCGTATTGGATAAGTGTCATATTGTCAATAGGTTTTATCATTTCTATTATCAACGCTTACAATCTTATTGACGGTGTTGACGGTCTTGCGGGACTGCTCAGCATTACGGCGGTTGCGTTTTTTTCTATTTGGTTTTATTTGGAAGGCGTAAAGGATTTTACGGTTTTCGGAGTGTGTTTTATCGGCGCGATGACTGGCTTTTTAAGACACAACATGTTCGGAAAGGAGACTAAAATTTTTATGGGCGATACAGGAAGCATGCTTGTCGGCTTTATGTGCTCGGTTATGGCGATGAAGTTTATGCAGTGCAATCACGGTGCGCATGTTGAAGTCCTTTCGCAGCCTTTGCAGTGCGCTCCCGTTGTAGCGGTAACTTTTATGATTGTTCCCGTTTATGATGTGCTGAGAGTGATGTTTATCAGGTTTGTACTTCGTAAACCGATTATGCAGCCCGACAATCACCATATACATTACAGACTGAAATCTTTGGGCTTGAAGGCTTGGGAAATTGACTTGGTGCTTGTCCCGATTAATATTATTTTCGCGTATTTTTCGTGGAAGATTTCGCAGTCGCTTTCTCTTATGAGAATGTTGCTCATTGATTTTCTGGTGCTTATGGTAATTTTCCATATACCGCAGGCGATTATCACAATGAGAAACCGAAAGAAAGGAGATAAAGAGCAACTATGAAATTTTTTCTCGCGACAGTTTTAACTTTTTTGTGTCTTAAAAGTTTTCCGCAGACCCGCAACATTGTTATCGGCAGTTATGAGCAGGATTCGGTTGAGCAGGCGGAATTCTACAATAAAAATTTTCACAGCGAAATAAAAAATTACACCTCGGCAGCCCCTGCCGGGGCTTTTTTGGATAAAAGCGGTTTTCAACTCTCGCCCTTGACTTTGCTTTCTGCCGGGTATCAGTCAGAGGGCGGAAACAACGTTTTATACGATGCGTTTTTGGGTTTTAACGGCGGTTACAACTATAAAAAAACGCTCAGCATTTCTGCTAACGTTATCGGCGGATATTCCAACCCGCTGAATCACCGCGCATTGTTGTCGGATTCTCTCGGATGGTTTTCGCAACTCGGTGATTTTAAGAAAAATGACAACAATTATTTTATAAAATATTTTGAGTTTTACATCAATTACCGTCCGGCGGATTATTTGCTTTTTCGTTCGGAAAAGGCAAAAAGCAGGTAGGCGAGGGGGTAAGACCGGTGATTCTCTCGGCTTTGAACAGCGGAATGTATTATTTTGATTTGAGGGTTGACGTCAGGAATTTCTGTTACGTTTTTTCTGTTAACGGCGGCAAAAATCTTGATTCAAAACTCCGACAAAACATGACGAAATGGACTGTTTATCATCTGTTTAGTTGGAACGCTGCAAAATGGCTGTCTTTGGGCGGCTTTGAGGCGGTAAATCTTGTCAGAAGAGACAGCCTCGGCAACAGCCGTTTTGTGGATTTGCATTATATCAATCCGCTTGTTTTTACGCGCCCGGTAGAATATTCGTTGGGTTCGCCCGACAACGAATTGATGGGAGTTTTCGGCAAGTTGAAATTCTTTAAGCAGACACTTTTTGCTCAGGCGGTGATTGACGAGTTCAAAATTAAGGAAGTTCAGGCGGGTACAGGCTGGTGGGCTAACAAATACGCAATTCAGGGGGGCGTTAAGGGATTTTTTACGGAAGGCATTTTGAAAAATTTTTCGTATCTCTTGGAGGCTGATTACATTCGTCCGTATATGTACTCGCATGACGATGCCAACAATTCTTACTCAATTTTTAACCAGCCTTTTGCCAATCCTTACGGGGCTAATTTGAAAGAATGTTTAGCGCGGATAAAATATTCCGTGAAAGAGTTTTCAGCCTCTCTTACAGTTGATTACGTAGAGCAGGGCAGGGACTTTGACAAATACTCCTACGGCGGCAACGTTTTGCGCTCCTACAATACCCGTCATCATGAATACGACAACTCAGTCGGTCAGGGCAACAACGTGAAATTCACTAACTTGGTTCTTGATTTAAAGTATCAGCCGCAGTTTTTAAGAGGGCTGTGTATTTTTTCTCAGACGGGAATGTTTGACGAAAACGCATTTTTTATGTTGGGCGTCAAAACTTCAAATATATTTTTTGACAATACGTTTTAATAAAAAAAACTGGAAAACCATGTATAAAGACACTTTTGTAACGCTCGGTAAAATTTTTGCGGCGGCGGCAACCTCGGCAGGTTGTCCGGGTTTTGAAAAACATGTCAGCGGCTTGAAAGAAATTGCGCAAAATTATCATAATTATAACGGCTGGTTCACTGAAAATTTCGTGAAAATGCAGTTGCTTTCTCTTTCTAAAATGTTGAATGAAAACGATTTAACCCGTTTTGAAAAGGTCTACGGAGAAAATCAGCCGATAGAAAAAACCGTGAAAATAATTGCGGCGGGAAACATTCCGCTCGTTTGTTTTCATGATATTTTTTGCGTGTTGTTTTCCGGAAAAAAATGTGTCGTAAAATTTTCGCAAAAAGACAGACTTCTGCCTTTTGCCGTTATGAACATTTTGAAAGAACTTAATCCCGAATTACAGGACAGATTCATTGAGGAAAAAGACGAACGTATTGGTTTTGACGCAATTATAGCGACCGGAAGTAATAATTCGAGCCGCTATTTTGATTATTATTTTTCAAAGTATCCGCATATAATCCGCCGTAACAGAAATTCTGTTGCGGTATTGACAGGAGAGGTCTCTGATGAGGATTACCAAAAACTCGGAGAGGATATTTTTGCTTATTACGGACTCGGTTGCAGAAGCGTTTCAAAAATATATGTTCCGAAAGGGTATGATTTTCAGGAGTTTTTTAAGCATATAGTTTCTTTTTCGGACGTTATAAACAATCCGAAGTACGCAGACAACTATGATTACAACAAAGCGGTTTATCTGATGTCGGGTACAAAACTTCTTGACAACAATTTTTTGCTCTTGAAAGACGACTCCGCTTTGAGTTCGCCGATAGGCGTTCTCTTTTGTGAATGTTACCAAAATTTGGAAAAACTCTCAGAGCGGTTGTCTTTGCAGTGCGGTGAGATTCAGTGTGTTGTCTCTAATCAGGAAATCAGCGGACTAAAAACAGTGCCTTTTGGCGCGGCTCAAAATCCGAGCGTTTTCGACTTTGCCGACGGAGTTGATACGATGCAGTTTTTGAAAAGTATAGTTTAAAAAAAATGTTGAAGGCTGTTGAAAAAAATATATGGCTCAAAATCGGATTGATTGCAGTTGTTTTGATGACTGTTTATTATCTGAGGAATGTTTTGCTGCCTTTTGCGGTGGCTTTTATGATTGCGTACATTCTCAATCCGGTTGTCAATTTTTTCAACCGTCTGCTGAAAAAACGGATTCTGTCGGTGATTGTTACCCTTTTGATTGTTGCCGGGCTGCTTTTCGGAATTTATGAACTGATTTTTCCGTCTGTTTTTTCTGAGGTAAGTTCGCTTTATACAACGCTGAAACTCAGGGCTGTCAACGAGCAATGGTCTGATTATATTCCTTCTTTTATAAGTGATTACATCGTAAATTTTTCAACAAACAAGACCGTTGAAGATTTATTGACAAACGGTAATTTTTCAAAGGTTTTGGATAAAGTTTTGCCAAAAATAACTAACTTTTTTTCTGAAACGTTTAACCTTTTGTCAAGTATTTTTGGTCTTGCGATTGTGATTTTGTACATTATATTTATAATGAAGGATTACGATGAAATTTCTTTCGGTGCTTACAAGATGATACCGCCGAAATACAAAGAAAGATTCAGAACTTTGATAAAACGTTTTCAGAAGGAAATGAGCAATTACCTTCGCGGACAACTGCTTGTAGTATTGTGCGTTACGGTGTTGTATTCGTTGGGTTTTTCTTTGATTGGGTTGCCTATGGGTCTGACTCTCGGAATTTTTGTCGGAATACTTAACCTTGTGCCGTATTTGCAGATTGCAGGTTTTTTGCCGGCTTTTTTGCTTTCGGTTATCAAATCCGTTGAAACAGGCTCGTCTTTGTGGGTGGCGGTTTTGATAACGGCGGGAGTTTTTGTGGTTGTGCAAATCATTCAGGATATGATAATTACGCCTTACATAATGGGCAAAAACACGGGGCTTAATCCGGCGGTGATATTGTTGTCGCTGAGCATTTGGGGCAAACTTTTGGGCTTTTTGGGTCTGATTCTTGCAATCCCTTTTACATGCCTTGTAATAACGTATTACAGCGAATATATCGCAAAACAAACTGAAAATCAGGAAATGGAAAATCAAGAATGAAAACACTTATAGCAGTTATCGGTCCTACGGCATCGGGCAAGACAGACACCGCCGTCAAAATAGCGCAATATCTTGATACAGAGATAATTTCGGCGGATTCGCGTCAGATTTTCAAGGAAATGACCATCGGTACTGCCGTTCCTGATAACGATACATTACAAAAAGTAAAACATCATTTTATTCAAACCCGCTCCGTAACAGAGTATTACAACGCTTATATGTATGAGCAGGAAGTGATTTCTCTGTTGGAAAACGATATTTTTAAGCGCAAAGACACGGTTGTAATGTGCGGAGGTTCAATGCTTTATGTTGACGCGGTTCTTAACGGCATAGATTACGCGCCTGACAGGGACGAAAAACTTAGGGCTGAACTTTGGAAACGGTTTGAGACTGAGGGGCTTGAACCGTTAAAAGAAGAATTAAAACGTCTTGACCCTAAATATTACGGCGAATGTGATTTGAAAAATCATGCGCGGGTGATTAAAGCGTTGGAAGTATGTATTCAGACCGGGCAGCCGTATTCAAGTTTCAGAAAGGGAGAAAAAAAACAGCGCGGTTTTGATGTCATAAGAATCGGGCTTAATTTCCCGCGTGAAATCCTGCATGAAAGAATCAACAAAAGGGTGGATTTGATGTTTGAAAACGGACTTTTAGAGGAGGCTGAAAGTCTTAGAAAATACAAAGGCTTGATGCCGCTTAACACTGTGGGTTACAGAGAGTTGTTTGATTTTTTTGACGGTTTGACAGACTTGGAGACCGCAAAAGAATTGATTAAGCGCAACACCCGCCGCTATGCCCGTAAACAAATTACCTGGTTTGGAAAAGAGGTTGAAAACCGTTGGCTCAACCCCTTGGAAGATGAGGACAAAATAATGGAAAAACTTCAAAAATTATGAATTTCAGTATTATAATTCCGCTTTTCAACCGTCCGCAGGAGATTGACGAACTTTTGGAAAGCCTTACAAAACAGACTGTTAGAAACTTTGATGTTATTGTTGTTGAGGACGGCAGCAGTATTATGGCGGAAGACATTGTAAAAAAATATGAAAGCGTTTTGGACGTAAAATATTTTTTCAAGGAAAATTCAGGGCCGGGCTTAACGCGCAATTTCGGTGCTGAAAAGTCGGAAAAAGATTATTTTATTTTTTTCGACAGCGACTGTATTATCCCCGAAAAATATATGGAGACAGTTACTTCGCGGCTTGAAAACAATTACACCGACTGTTACGGCGGGCCGGATGCTGCGATGCCGACTTTTACGGACGTTCAAAAGGCGGTCAATTATTCCATGACGTCGGTTTTGAGTACGGGCGGCATAAGGGGCGGCAGCGAAAAAGCGGGGAAATTTCATCCGAGAAGTTTTAATATGGGTTTTTCGCGGGAAGTTTTTTCCAAGACCGGCGGCTATTCCAAAATGCGTTTCGGCGAGGATATTGACATGACGCTCAGGATTTTGGAGAGCGGTTTTTCTACGCAACTTATCAAAGAGGCGTTTGTTTATCATAAGCGCAGAACGGATTTCAAAAAGTTTTTCCGACAGGTTTTCAATTCGGGCTGTGCGCGGATCAATCTTTATTTGCGGCACAAAAATTCGCTGAAACTTGTGCATTTTCTTCCGTCGTGTTTTCTTCTTGGAAATATTTTTTGCGTTTTGGCGGCGGTGGTTTTGGGTATAATTTTCGGCTGGAAAATTTTTGCGCTTTGTTTGTTGCCGTTGGTTTTGTTTTCGGTTTTGGTGTTTTTGGATTCGTTCAGGAAAAACACTATCAAGGTTGCTTTGCTTTCCATAAAGGCGGTTTACGTTCAACTCTGCGGATACGGTTCGGGCTTTTTGAAAGCGGTTTGGAACGGACTTGTACGCAAAAAAGGCGACACAAGCGGCTTTGTGAAAAATTTTTACAAGTAAATTAATAAAAAAAATCCAAAAAAAATTTTTTCTTTTAAAAAAAACTTTTTTACATTTGGAGCGTAGAAAAATTTATTAAAACCATCGATAATGAGTGATTTCAACTTGATAGCAAATTCCGGCATTCAGTTCCATTCGCTGAAAGTTAATCTCGGTATGAAATCCGAGGCGATGAAGGCAAATGCCGATTTTTACGAAAAAATTGAAGAAGACATTGAGGGAAACAAGGAGATTCAGTTCGTCTTCCCTTATTACCACGAAAAACTTCAAAAATATATAGAACTGACGGACGAAATCCGAAAAGTCGCAACCGATCCTGCAACCGGTCAGATTGAGGAAAGCCGTATCCCGCAGTCCCTTATAAAACCTATCCCAGAACACAAAATCATCACGGTAAGGGCAAGAGAGGCTGTTGAAAGTTACGAAGGCGTGTGGATTCCGATTCCGTATTTGAGGAAAAGTTACGACGGCAAAAAGTTTCAGCAGGGTCCAGAAACGTGGGCTATGATGTGGCTCAGCAGAATTTCAGGCACTGACGACGAAAGCGAATTTACGCACAATGTCGTTTTGGCTTTTGACACGCGGTGCGAGGACAACGCCGAGGCGTATCTGACACCGACCGTCAAAGATGCCGAAAACTCGATTTTTGAGTGTGCTGTTTCGTCCGACGATAATTTCTTCTTCTGTGCGCGGCCTTGGGTTCAGGAATGGCTCAAAACCGAGTTCGACAAAAAACGCGCAGCCCTCGGCAAACACGACGAAGATTACACTTTCCTTCACACTTCTTTTTATTTGACAATGTTAAAGGTTTTGGGCAAAGCGGATACTTTCCCGAAACTTACTCTCCATACCAACAAAGTAAGCATAGACGTTGATTTGATTCTCGATGTGGGCAACTCGCGCACCACGGGTATTTTGGTAGAGTCTATCAAAACGGGTCAGCCGTTTGAATTTACTGACGCTATTCCGCTCGAAATCAGGGACATGACTTATCCCGACAGAATTTACTCCGACCCGTTTGACATGAGGGTTGCTTTTGTGAAAACTTCTCTGGGCAACGAATCGCAGTTTATTTTGTCAGGCAACCCGAAGGCTTTTGCGTGGCCGTCGTTAGTGCGCATAGGCCGTGAGGCTCAGCGTCTTACGGTGCTTAACGCTTCCGACAATTCCAACTCGGTGATGTCAAGCCCGAAACGTTATCTTTGGGACACTGAAAAAAGGCTGTTCCCGTGGACGTACATTTCTAAGGTTGACGAAAGATTCGCAAAACCCGCGCTTTACGGTATCGCGGAACTTTTCACCGAAGACGGCAAACTGCTTGAATTTGAGCGCGAAAAAGCCGCACAAGACCCCGAAATGAAAACGCCTATTCCGGCGATGAACCCTTATTTTTCAAGGTCGTCGCTGATGACTTTTGCTTTCGGCGAGATTTTTATGCAGGCAATCACGTATGTTAACAGTTACGGTTTCCGCAAACGTCAGGGTCAGGAAAACCTGCCGAGAAAGTTGAAACGCATTGTTATAACCTGTCCGACTGCAATGTTGCAGACCGAGCAGATTATATTGCGCGAACACGCAAAAGAGGCTATTACGGCTTTGAAAGCGTATTTCGGCACAAGTTTCATTGACGAGAACTTGACGATTATCCCCGATGCCGACGACATCCGCCGCGACGAGGAAAAACGCGAGGACTGGAACTACGATGAGGCAACTTGCAATCAGTTGGCGTTTGTATACGGCGAAATCAAAGACCGTTTTATGAACAATGCCGCACTTTATATAAATACAGTCGGAAAACTGCGTCAGGATACTGTCAATCAGTCGCAGCCGGCGGTTACGATTGCGAGTGTTGACATAGGCGGCGGTACAACCGACCTTATGATTGCCTCGTATCAGGCAAACCCCGATGCCAACATTTCAGTTTTGACGCCTTCGCCGATGTTTTGGGAAGGTTTTAACCTTGCGGGCGATGACATTTTGAAGCGCGTAATAGAGCGTATAGTTCTTCCGACGATAAAAATTTACGCTGACAAATGCGGCGCAAGAAATTCGATTAACGTTATGAATTTCCTTTTCGGACCGTATCTCGGCAAGACAACCGCCCGCGACAAACTGATGAAAAAGCAGTTTGCAATGCAGATTGCCGTTCCGATTGGTACTGACGTTTTGCAGCACACTTCGGAGGAGCGTCCGAACGAAAAACGCACTTTTGAAAGTTTCTTTGTCAACTATCCGCATCCTAATGCGCAGTTGATTGAATATATTAACAATGTGTTCCGTGAGGACGGAGCGGAGAATTTCGACCTTGAAAAAGTTGTCTGGTCTTTGGACGTTGAGGGTACTGACAAGGTTGTAAAAGACGTTGTGGAAAAGATGATTGGCGACCTTTGCGGCATCGTTTCGCAGTACGAGTGCGATTACGTTTTGCTGTCGGGACGTCCGAGCCAGTTGCCTGTTGTCCGCGACCTGTTCTTAAAATATCTGCCGGTAACTCCCGACAGGGTTGTTCAACTCGGACATTACAGAATCGGCACATGGTATCCGTTTGCGGAAGGTACGGGCGTTATCAAAGACCCGAAAACCTGTGTTGCAGTAGGTGCTACGGTGGCGTTGATGGCTGGAAAACTGCGCCGTTTGGACGATTTCACCATCGACACGTCGCTCTTGAAAAAGAATTTCTGCTCTACGGCTGACTATATCGGCGAGTATGACGCAAACAAGGCGCGTTTGAAAGAGGTCTTCCTCGATCCCGACACGGACTCGAAGAACATAAAATTCTTCGGACACATGATGCTCGGTATGAGGCAGATGCCGACGGACGACTGGATTTCTGCACCGATGTTCAAATTGGTTTACGCTTCTCAGCAGGCGGCGCAGACGCTCAAAGACCGCGAGCCGCTGACTTTCGATTTGGAAAGAAATCCGAGAAACAAAGAGGCGATGAAACCGCTCAGAAACGTTATGGACAAAGAAGGCAAAAAAGTTGCGGCTGAAAACCTCAAACTTACGATGCAGTCTTTGGCAGACGAACACGGTTACTGGATGGATTCAGGTATCTTCTTAATTCAACTTTTTGATAATTAAAGTATAAGAATATGGCAAAACTTAGTTTATCCGTATCGGGCGGTAACGACAGCAGTCAGAGCGGGCAGCAGAGCGTTTCAACGCTTTCGCTGACCAAGAAGGTTGTGCATGACGAAAATCAGGGCGGAAGTCCGGTTTCGTCAGCCTCGTTGTCGCAAAAGGTTGAAACTGAAAAAGTTGCAGCCGACCCCGTTGCACAGTCAGAGGCGGTTTCTTCCTGGCTTGTAAACAAATTCGGTTCCGAGGTTTTTGAAGAGTTGATCAATAACCCGAATTTGCAAATGCCGTACACAGAGGAAAATTTAAGCACTGAAAAATGGGTGGAACGGGTTGTCAAAACTTTGTTTTCGCAGGAGACTATTTTGAAAATTTCGTCAAAACTTTCTTCGCAAAGCGTTGATAGTAACGAGATTGATAAAATTGTTGCCGAAAAGTTATCAGAAAAAACATCAAAATACAACGACAGGTTTCAACAGATGCGTGCCGAGATGGAACAAATCGAAGGCGAAAAGGCAGCCGTTGAAGCGCAGTTGAACAAAGCGATTCCGTTGCAACAGTTTGTTGATGTCAACTTCAAGAACTTGGACGGCGAAACGCAGCCGCAAAAGCGTATCCGTCAGACAATTAACGAAGCGGTGGAGCAGTCAAGGGACGAAAATATGTCCGCTTTTGTTATGAAGTTTGCAAAAGGTTTTTCGGCTCTGAATTACGTGTTGAAAAGGACCACGGAAACGACGGAGGCCACGGAAAAAGACAGATTGGACATGGTTTATCCCGCGCTAACGGAGTTATTGGCGTGTGTTTCAGGAAGTTACATTTCGGAAAGGAGAACGCTTTTAGACCTTGTCGCAAAACATTGCAACGAATTTTTTACGGAATATGATTTCATATCGCCGGAGCAGACGTTAAACGTTGACCCTGAGATACATAACGCTTCGGGAGCGGGTAACGGCAGCATCAAGGAGGGCAGTTCGTTTGCGGTTGTCAGAAGAGACACCAAAAAAACTGTCAAATATGCAGATATTAAACTTTAACTAAAACTTTTTTGAAAAATGGCACAAAGCCCCGAAACATCGCTTTTGATACAGCAGTGTACAAAAGTAAAACAGGTAATAGAAGACAGTATGAAATGGGTAACGGCAAACGTGGAAAAAGACAAACGCGCCGTTACGATATATAATTTGAAAAAATTGAGACGTGAGGCAAACCGTTATGAAAACGCTTTGCCGCGCCGTCCTTCGGTTGCCATTTTCGGACAGAGTCAGGTCGGCAAATCGTATCTGGTTTCCAATTTGGCTAAAACTCCCGAGGCGCAGTCGCTTTTTGTAAAAGTCCCCGACACGGGCGAGGACGTGGATTTTATCGCGTCGATAAATCCTCCCGGAGGCGGAAAAGAGGCTACGGGTCTGGTTTCGAGGTTTACGACCGAAAACAATTGGCAGGCAGGTCAAAAGCCGTATCTGCTGAGACTTTTTTCTCAGGCTGACGTCGTAAAAATCATCGCCAACGGCTATCTCTCTGATATAACGCAATATACGTACACGGTCAACAGGGCTGAAATTCAGAAAATGATTCAGACCTTGCAGGCGGGCAAACAGGGTTCGCCGTGTCCGGGTTTTTCGGAGGACGATGTTTACGATTTGAAGGATTATTGCAACAACAATTTCCGCGACAGTTTCATTATCAAGGACTTAAACAATATAAATTTCTGGGACGACATTGCGGGCGTTGTGCCGTTTATTGATTCAACGCAGCGTTGGCAGGTCTTTGAAATACTTTGGGGCAAACAGCCTTTCTTCACTGCGCTGTTCAAACAACTTTCCGACGGCTTAAAACAGTTGAACTTTTTGTCGGAAGTAAGAACCGAACTTTCGGCTTTGACACCGCAGCAGGACACTATTTTGGACGTTGAAAGGTTGAGAGAACTATATAAAGAAAAGAAAAAACCGCCCGTAAACTGTTATGACGGCGGCACTTTGATTGCTACTTTGGATAGGAGTGTCTTGTCGGCACTCACGGCTGAGGTTGTGTTGCCGCTCAGCGACTCAACGGCGCAGAATCCAAAACGTGCCTTTTTGAAAGATGCTGACGTTCTGGACTTTCCGGGTGCGCGTTCAAGACAGCAGATTCCGGAAATCACTTTTGAATCCAAGGACGACAACGACAAGTTGCTGGTTTTTCTGCGCGGAAAGATTGCGTTTTTGTTCAACCGTTATAATTTCAACTATGAGATTTCGACGTTGCTTTTCTGTATGGACGACAAGCAGCCTGAGGTTACGGACTTGGGCAAATTCCTTTACGAGTGGATTCGCAACACGCACGGCGGCAGTCCTGAAAAGCGTGCCGAAAGAGAGCGTCAGTTGGCGTTGCTTGTTCAGCAAAACAGTATAGCGAAGTTGATTCCGCTGCTTGTGGTCTTTACAAAATTCAATATAGAGTTGGCAGGCAACCCTGCTACGGACATTCCGGGCAAACTCGAAACCCACAACGCAAAATGGACTGCGAGAATCGGTGCAAACTTCCGCGACCAGATGGGATTTTCGGTCGGCGACCTTTGGATTCAGAACTGGGACAACAACGGACCTTTCAAAAATCTGTTCCCGCTTAGAGACCCGAAATGGTCAAAATCGTTTTTTGAGGGCATGGATTCTGACGGAAAGGAAACGCAACTCCGTCCTGAATATGTACAAAAATTTGAGGACATGAAAAATTCGTGGGTCAACCATCCTGACGTTGTGGCTCATGTTCATAATCCTTTGGAGTGCTGGAACGAGTTTACCTCGCCCAACAAGTCCGGTATAGATTACATTATAAAATATATGACCCCGACTTGCGACCCTGTTATCAAGCGTCAGCAAATAAAATCGGGTATTGATTCTCTGAAATCGCAGTTGTATGACACATTGTCGGCTTTCTATCAGGGCGGCAACATCGACGACAAGTTGAAAAAAGCGAAAGTGTCTGCGGCACAAGTGTTTATGTCGCTTATGAAAATGCAGAAAGACAAAAACACTTTCGGCAACTTTGTTGACTACCTTACGATAACTGACGATTTGTCATGGAAAATATATTTTGACCTGATGATGAACAAGCAGGTTGAAATCTCTGACACACCTGCGCCTCAGCCTAAGACAGCGGGCAACACCGTTGACTTGGATTTGATTGAGATGTTGGGTCAGTTTATTTCGATAGACAAGGACGAGAGTGCGCAGTCGATTTTGCAAAAACTGCGCGACTTTTTCGATTTGCAGTCAGACGACGAGTTGAAAGCGGTTTTGGCGGAGTCGGGCATCGACATTCAGAAACTTCTTGATTTGAAAGACCAGAAGGAGAAAGTCGGCGGCGACATAAACGACCGTGCGTTCCTCTTTGCTGAAAACTTGCTGAGCCGTTGGCTTGAATACATCGAGGCTATCAAGCAGGACGATGTTTTGTATTCGCTCGGCATGACCAAGAAGACTGCGGACTTGATAATCAACGAGTTGAACCGCAGCAAGAACCGTGTTAACTTGAAAAAGATAATTGCGGATGCTGTCCGTGAGCATGTCAACACGTTCCAGTTGACAAGTAATATTGATATTGTTGCGAGAATTTCTGCGATATTGATAAACAAGTTTGTAAATTCTTTGGGTTGGGATTTTGTACCTGTTTCCGAACGGCCGAAAGTAAAACCGACAGACACAGCGACGGTTTTTGCGCCGAGGGTAGTAAAAGCCCCCGCGAAGAAAGACTTGAAACTTTCGATAGATTTTCCGGGCGAAAGATTTTTCAACGAATGGGCAGCGGGCTTGCGTTCTTCGTTTGAGGCAAACGTATATTACGAGGAGGGTGTCAAGGATGCTGAGAAGGCAGAGGCCGATGCAAAACTCGGTGTGATACTCGACCAGTTGAAATAAAAATTTTATGGGGATTGTCCACAATGTTGGAATGCGGGCTTCCAAGCCCGCCATATATTTGCAGGCAGGGATGCCTGCGTTCCAATCCACCTTTTTGGACAATTCCTATTATAAATAACAATTAAAAATCATTCTAATATCGTGAACAATGAATTGAGACGTTCCGAAATATCTGATTCTCGTCGCGATATTAATTAAAATATGAGACTGACTTTTTAACGGTTTTTGTTCCGAAAAACTGTATATAGAAAGTAAAGTTTTGTTTACCGCTTATGGACTTTTTCCATAGGCTTTTAGTGTTTGTGCCTGTGTGTAATGTTTTTTTTACTTCAAATGCTAATTTTCTTTAAAAAAGTGAATAAAAATTCCTTTCCTAACTTATTGATTTATAAAATATAAAAAAATATCTTAATTTTTTAATAAAATAATTACTCTTTTTTCTTTGAGTAATGCAACAAAATTATTAATTTTATGGTCTAAAATAGTGGGTGGACTATACTAAAACCACTCCAAATTACGTTATGTAATTGAGATAAAGACTGTAAAAGTCAAATATTATTAACTTAAAGTTAATTACAATGAACTATCATTCTAAATTCAACCATACTATGTATAAGTTAGTATCCAAGAAAGTTGCGGTACGTTTATTCACCGTGCTTTCAATTTTGTTTATTATTCAAACCGATGCTTGGGGACAGGTAAAAGTCAATGGGACAACGTATAATCAAAGCGGTGAAACTGTTGAACTTTGCGGTTTCGGTACAGGCGAAAATGGCTATTTTGTGGAATTTACACAGCCAACAGGAGCGTCCGGAAATAAAATATCAATTTCCGGTTCCGGGTTACAAATGCTGTATGGTAATCAATATTGGAATAACGGTGTGTGGCAGAGTTCTGGTACATTCAATAATGCTGCTTCGGTTTGGGTAAAAGGTTCTGCTGGCGCGAGTGGTACGTTGACGTATACTACTACTGCAAATGGTTCAACTTATACATATTCTGTTATTATTAAGAATGTGCAGCCTTCGTTGACGCTTACATCTGTGCCTACTTCTGGTATTAGTTGTAATGGTTCAAAGGTGCAGTTGGATGCTAATAT
>JAFXUC010000121.1 GCA_017535325.1 Bacteroidales bacterium
TGGACGCCTGTGCGTTTCCATTCGTCGGTGAGTTCCTTGCGGACTTCGATGGACTTTATGCGTTGGTTGATCCAAGCGTCGGAATATCCAAGGCGTTTGTAGTCGGCAACTGCCTGTTGTATATCAAGTTCGGGGTCTTGCATTTGGTCTATGCGCTGACTTGCCACTTGCGCCATCCATTGTTTGAAAGGCTCGGCTTTGGGTGACGGAATCGACTGAATGATGCGGAAAATGCCCTCTGTGTCAGCGCAATTAACACGCTGTTTGCCTCCCGCAGTCTCCATTGAAAGGGGGGTGACAAATTGTCCCCACCCTTCGGCAAGTTGCGGGTCGCGCTTTTTCATTTTTTTTATATAGTCGGTTGGATCTTTGCTGTCTGTCAACACTTCTACCACGTCAACAACTGCAAAATACCACTTTTCTTCCTTGTCGTCCCACACGGAGCGGACTTTTTTCTCCTCAAATATCTGTAATGATGATTGTTTGGTCATAGTTAAAACAGGTTTGTTGTTTTTGCAAATATAGCATTAGTTTTTGAAATTTGAAAAACTTTTTTGCGCCGCCTTACTTTCCAATTGTTTTTTGGCGGCTTTGACTTCAAGACAACCACCGCATTTACTTAATTAAAATTTTCTAAAATTTCTTTAAATTCTGATGGAATTATTGAAAGAATTTTATCAACAATCCACTGTGGAATTATACTAAAAAATATTTACTATCCTAAATTTCGCTTCGATTTTCAAAGTCGTCGCAAATTTTTTCTTTCCATTTTTTTGAAATCCGTCCTTTGCCCCTCACTTCTGAAACTGCTTGGGAAACACAACTGAAATATAAATTCCCAACCGTATTTTTCTTTTTCAAACGAAATCATTTTTTTGATTTTTTCAGACGAGAACCTTTGCGAGGCATTTTCTTCGCCGTCAACAAAAACAATATTAAAAACGTCTTTTTCATAGCAACAAGGTTTTTAAGATTTTTTACGTCCAAAAATACAAAAAATTCTAATAAATTAATCCAAATTTATTGTAATTTTGTGTCCGAAGATTTTATGAGAAATGAAAAAGTTTTTGTTTTTGATATTGTTATTAACATCGTTTGATGTTGTTAAAAGTCAGAATGTTACAGATTTGAATCGTGAACTTGACAGTCTTGTTAATTCGATAAAAATTTCTGACGTTTTGAAAGCGAGGAAAAATTTTTACGGTTTTGTTATGCAACTTGAACGCAAAACTGCAAAAATTGCTTTAAAATATTCAGGATTAAAAGACGGAATGGAAATTTTATACAATGCTAAAAACGCTGTTTCAAAAGATACATTGCAGGCGGCGGTAAATTTCGCTCCCGATTCTGTTAAAAACTCATTATGTGCCAAGGCATTGCAAAAATATATTTTGTCAGAGCAGATTCAAAAGGGCGGAAAACTCAAAACTTTTGATGTTTATGATTCTCACAATCAGCGTTTTGACTGGTCAACAACCGAGAAAAAAAATCTTCTTTTGGTTTATGACGGTATAGATTGTATGGGCGAAAAAGGGCGCAAAGAATTATCAAAACTTTATGACAAAACTGACCGCAAAAAACTTGAAATTATAGTTTTCATAAAAAGTAAAAATTTTGAAGATTTTAGGCAACAGATTGCAAAATATGACGGACGTTTAACATATATTTCAGATTTTAACGGGGAATATGATGATTTTCAAACGTTTTATCCGATACTCGGAACACCGTCATTTTATTATTTTGACAAAGAGCAGGTTTTACAAAATATGTTTTTCCGTGATTTTAAAATTATCTCAAACGAAAATTCTTTAAAACTATGACACGTCATTTTTGGAATATTTTTACGGGCAAAAAAAGCACCGAGGTTTTGCACGAAATCGAAGTTTTAACAAGAAATTTTGGCTTTATTGTTGATTATAAGAAGTTTGCGGAAGATTATTATATTTTGCAAATTGACATAGAAAACATAAAAACCGAAGATTTTTTCGCGAAACTATCTTCGGTTTTCAGCCTCGAAAAGTTCAACAAAATCACTTTGAACATTTCCGGCGACGATGAAATATTTTTGAATATAAAGGTTACTTTATAGCGATAACTTCGATTTCCAATCTTGCGCCTTTTGGCAAATCTTTTACCGCAAACGCTGACCTTGCGGGCGGATTCTGCGTAAAAAATTCAGCATAAACGCCGTTCATGTCTTGAAAATCTTTTATATCGGCGAGCAGACAAGTCGTTTTTACAACGTTTTCATAACCGTAACCTGCGGCTTTTAAAATTGCGCCGATGTTGGTTAAAACGAGTTTTGTCTGTTCTTGAATTGTGCCGGAAGAAAGTTCGCCGGTTTTCGGGTCAATCGGAATCTGTCCTGAAACAAAAAGCATATTTCCCGCTTTAACAGCCTGAGAATAAGGTCCGATGGCTTTCGGCGCATTGTCGGTGTGAATTGTCTCCATGATAAAAACTTGTTAGGGTTTAGAAATAAATAAAAAAAAAGCAGACCTATAAGCCGGATTTTGTCCCTGACAAAAAGTCAGGTGTCTGTCATTTATCTACGACTGCCATTACTGACAGCCTCTAACGACCTACCCCCCGACACGGACGAGCAGCCCGTAAAATGCCGGTATATTTGGTCTTTCAACCCGCCGATGCACACTTTTAACATCACTGCTAAAAGTAGTGGGCTCTTACCCCGCTTTCTCACCCTTACCCTTAACGGGCGGTTGTTTTCTTCTGCATTTAACATAACCTCGCGGCCATCTTCCTGTTAAGAAGGGCGGTTGCTCTTTGTTGCCCGGACTTTCCTCTTTTGCATTTTTCAGCAACAGCGACAGACCGGCCTGCTTTTCAAGCCGCAAAGTTAAAAAAAGTTTTTTGACAGGAGAAAAATTTTTTTAGAAAAAATTATTATTCCTTTTTCTTTCTTCTTCCAAACAGCCTTATTCTGTCAAAATCGCGTTTGAAAATTACTCCGACACCTTGAACGTACGGGGCTTGGTCAAGTTCGTCATCGTTGGCTTTGTTGTAGACCTTTAACTGTACGCCGCCGCTTTTGTTGAGTTTTACGTCCACCTCTACTTCGCCGACAACGTTGTTGGCTCGGGAAGCCGCTTGGTTTTGTGATGTGCCGCCGACTCCGATATTTGTAGAAACGTTTACTCTGTCGTCAAGGAGTTGCGTTGAAACTGCTACGTCAAATTCGCTTGTTGTGTTGCCGTCGCCCATCTGATAGTTGACACCAACGTCTACTTTGTCAGAAATGTCTGACAGCCAATGGTTCAATTGATTGGACACTAATTCGCCCGGATTTATGTCTGAAAACATCGAATTTTCGCTGCTTTTTAATCCCGGTAACGGTTGAAATTGGTTCAACAGCAATAGCGACATAGCCTGCTTGTTGATGTTGCCCTCGTCCAAATTGTCCAACTGTCCCTGAACCACGTCAGAATTTTCCTCAACTTTTACGTTGAACGAAATTTTAGGCTGCATGAGGTCGCCTTTCATATTCAAAAAGCATCTTACGGGAACTTTTTTGTTGCGGTAACTATCTTCTACCATAAGGTTATAGAGGTTGACTTTTCTGAGCCTATAAGAGGCTGACAAATCGACGATTGCGTCCATCGGGTCGCCGTTCCAACGCAGGGAGCCGCCGCTGGTGATGTCGAATTTTTTGCTGAGCATATGTTGCATAGTAAAAAGATAATCTCCTTTTACAACGTTTAAAGTGCCGTACATATTGAAATCTCCTGAGCCGCTGACATCAAGCCTTAAATTGCCTTTTGCCGAAACTTTTAGGTTGTTGCCGCCCGATTCGTCCATCAAAACGTGTACTTCCGCCTCCGGGGTTACCTCCAAGTTAAAGTTCATTTTTATATCCGACAAATCCGCTTTTTGGCGGTGAATTTCTGTGTCAGTAGAGGGGTTGGTAAAAGTGATGAAATCCCAATCTGCCGCTACTTCGCTCGCCATATAAAGCGGCAAAAATACTTGTGTGTTTTTATCGGTTTTAACTTTCGCGTCAATGTTAATCATACGCGTGGGGTCGCCTGTGATTTTTATCACTCCTGTGGTATAGGCCTTGCCCCAAAATGCTGACGAATCAGTTTCTTTCGCATTCAAAACCATAAAATTCTTACAACTCAAATTTACGTCCATGTTGAAATTATTGAAATTATTATGGCTTAAAATACCGTCAAGATAGGCAATTCCTGTTCCCTTGCCGCTGTAAAATTTTGTCTTTGAGAGTTTGATGAGTTTGTTGTCGAGGGTTATCGCCATAGAATCGTTCAAATCGTATTGCGTGCCGAGGTATTGAATCTTAAAATATCCGCCGTGAAGCGTTAACGCCGCATTTATGAGCGGGTCGTCGAGTTTGCCTATAACGCGGGCATGTCCCGTCAAAAGCGAATATTTTGAGGTTTGAAGATAGTTTTCAAAGAACTTTTTAAAATAGTTCAACTGCAAATCGTTGATGTCAAGCCCTAAGTCTGCACGTTCGGTCTTAAAATCGTAATTGCCGTATGCGGCGATTGCTTTTATCGTATCATTTTTGCGCTTCAACGTGCTGATATTAAGAGTGATAATCGAATCCATTTCGTTAAGAGAAGCCTCTGCTCTCAGGTTCTTCAAATCTATGCCTTCGATGTTGAGTTTTTCGGAATTTGCGTGCAGTTCCACAACGGGCAGTCCGCCGTCAGTTAGACTATAAACCTTTGAAATAGAGAAATCTCCGCTGAAAAGTCCGCTGAACGAAAATCCGGGCAAAAACTTTTCTAACACGCTGATGTCAAACTCAGAAATGTTGATTGAAAGTTTGTCGCCGGCCTCTTCGCTTATTTTGCCGTTGATTGAAAAATCGTAGTTATCATTTTTTTCATTTTCGCCGATGAGGGCAATTCTGAAATTGTCAATTTCAAAAGCCGTAGAATCTTTGGTTATAACTGATGGCAAAATCTTAAAATCCGTGTCAAAAAAGTTGAAATCGGAGTTTTCAAATGCGAATTTCAAAATCGGAAAACTATCTTCTGTCTCTTTGGGTAACATATAGAAATTGCCTTTTATGACCGAAAGTTTGCCGCTTTCGTTGTTCCAGCCGAGCGAAATTGCAGCGGTGTCGTGTTTTGCGGAAATTCCCAAATGCGGCTTTACGAGTTCTTCGTCAAGAAGGCAGAATCTTGAAATATCAAGTCCAAAATCTACCGTGTCGTGTTTTGCCGAAGCGCGGATTAAAATGTTTTCTGCCGAATAATCCCCGTAAACTACGGAATCGGTTTCCAAAACAAAATATGTTTGTCCTCTTCTTACGTTGACGCTTGCTCCGAAATGTGTGCCTTGACTTATTGACAATCCGGGTACAAAGAAGTTCGTAAGTTTTTGTGTATTGCCCGTGAAAAATTCAAATTCAAATCTGTTGTCGTAATTGTTCAAAAAATTCGGGTCATCAAAAACATAACGCTGACGTTGTCTTTTTCTCGTAATAGTGTCCCTGACAACGCCTTTTAACGATGGAAAAATCATATACATAAAATTCCCGGCGATTTTTTCCATTTGTTCTGTTTTGATGAGGCCTTTCAATTCGGCAGAAAAAAAGTCGGAATCTATTCTGAGATTTCTAATCGGAAAATTGTTGAAGTATCGGTCAACGTAGGCTTTCAGAGCGAGGTTGTTCAAAAAAAGTGTGTCGTTATCGCGCTGATATTCAAGTGGATCTGTTAGAATGATGTTGCCGTTGAAGTTGTCCAAAGAGTTGCCGGTAAATTTTGCCGCCATTGCCAATTTTATTCTGTCAACCGAATCCGTCATAAAGTTTAGTGCTTTCAAATCTGCGTGGTTGATGTCCAAAGTAAAATCGAAATTCATTTTGTCGGCAATATCTGCCTTGCCGAAAAATTTTACGTCAAGGTTCGGGTCTGAGATAGAGAGTTTTCCGTTGAAAAGTTGCTCTGTAAAATCGCCGTTGATGACAATGTTTTTGTAGTGATAACCGTTGAACCCGACAGAGTCAACACCGCCTTTTGCTATGCCTGAGATTGTGCCGCTCGGAAAAATTCTTACTCCGAGCGTATCAAAACGTGCTGATAGAACCCCGAGACCGGAATTTGCGCCGGCAATTGCGGCAAGATTCATTCCGCCTGCGTCGATAAAACCGTTTATGTCCATAAAATTGGCAGAATTATTCATTCTAATTTTGGTGTTGACGTTGCCGAGTTTTGAGCGTAAAACGGCGTTTAATGACAGTTTATTGATTGAGCCTGAGGATTTTGCGCAGAATTTTACTGTTCCAAACCCGTCTAAAAAATCCGGCAAATCAAATAGCGGAGTATTTTTGTTAATCGGCGAATGTATAGCCTTAATGTCTGTGGAAGAAGTCGTTAAAACGGCAGTGTCAAGTCTGAAATAAAACTTGTTCATATTGGGCAAGCCTTTTAAAAAAGCGTTGATTTTCAGCGTTGTAGAGTCAGAAAGGGATAGTTTTAGACGTTTGATGTCAAGGCAGCCGATTTTGCCTGAAATTTTGCCCGAAATTCCAGCCGTTATGTCCGTAGAATACACTTCGGGGACAAAATGTCCGAGGTCGTTAAAGGCAACTTTTGAATTCTCCAAAATGTTTGTTTCCGCAACGATGTTTGAAAGATTGTCGCCAAATTCGTTGAAACCGTTGAATTTTAAGACGGTTTTGTCCGTGTAAAAGTCGGTTTCTTTGGTCATAATGTTCAGATTTTCAAGGGTTATGCCCTGCGGCGAAAAATCCAAAACAGTTGAGAGGTTTTTTAAATAAAAACCGCATTTTTCTTTGGCTTCTATGTGCGTGATAACAGTCTTGATGTGGAGCGAATCGTCAAGCGAAAAATCCTTTGCATAAAAGTTTATGTCCCTAAAAACCAAATTGTTATAATCCATTTGAAAGTCTTTTGGCGGCTTTTCAGTACTTGGGGTGCGTAGAGTGAAATTGATGTTTTCAAGTAGAATTTCGTTTGAGAGTATTTTGAAATGCGTTTGTGTCGTATCCTCTTCCACAACCTCTGTCGTGTCTTTCGGAATAAAAAAATCGAAGTTGAATTTTTCGGTTTCGTCTTGAATGAGTTTTACCGTAACGTCTTTTAAATCAACGGTTTTAAATTCAAAAGTGAGTTTCTCCGTGTCGAATTTGTCGAGGTTTGCGTGAAGACGTCTTGCATATAATAAGGTGTCTGAGGTCTGGTCTTTTACAAGAACGCCTTTGAGCCACACCGAAAGCGAAAACGGGTCTATATAAAGGTGTGAAATTTCGATTTCAGCGGAGTATTTCCTGCTCAAAACCGTTGAAACGATGCCTGTAACCGCCGAATTTACGGGCGGAATTATGAAGATTGCAAGCAGAATTACGGGGGTCAAAACTACCGTAAGTACCGCTTTTTTCAATACTTTACCTATTTTTTTATTTTTTTTCACAAAAAAATCAGTTTTCGGATACAAAGTAACTCAATTTTTACGTTATATACAATAAAAAAACTGGTATTTTTTTTGCAATTAATTAAAAAAAATATTAATTTTGCACATTAACTTTTTTAAAATTATATACAACCATGAAGAAAATTTTTACAATTTTAGGTGTAATGCTTCTTTTGAGCATGAATTGTATGGCTCAGAGCGAAGAGGAAGAGGCTAACTTGTTCGGTCTTACGCGCAGTACAGGCGACAACGCATTAAGCGTTGATTTCGGCAAGTTGGAAAGCAAAGTTGTGGAGAGAATTGTTACCATCGAAAACAAGGAAAACGCCACAATGAAAATCACGGGATTTGCAGTTCCCGCAGGTGTCAGCGCAATGTCTTTGCAAAAAGGCATTGAGGAGTTCGGAAAAGGCAAGGTGAAAATCGTTATCGACCCCAACTATTCCGGCGCAGTCAACGGAGAAGAGATTGTGATCAACGTAAGTTATTTTGACAGAAGAGGCAATCAGTCAAAAAATGCTCAACTTACTTATAAGATTAGATCCAACTAAGAAATTGTTTATGTAGTTTGTTAAAAAAGAGGATGTCTTTTCCTGAAAAAGGAAGACAGCCTCTTTTTTTTGTTAAAAAATTTGGAAGTTATGAAAAAAAATCTTAATTTCGTGCTGTTATAATTTAACAGAATCTTAACTAAGGCATGTATTTTGTATTTGTCAGATTAAGAGAAATAAATGTTTCAACCTTAAAAGTAAACTAATATTATGAAGAAGACTTCGGTTCAGATGAAAATTCTGAGGGTGGTAATCCCGTTTGTAACTCTCATTCTGATAGTTATGATGGTTGTAAGTTACCGGACGAGTTTTAATACCCAAAAGGAATTTTTCGAGTATTGTATGCAGGAACTTTCGGCAAAATCGGCTCAGGAGGTTACTACGAGGCTTAATATCATGAAAGACGAACTGAAATGGATTGCAACAGATCCTTCGCTCAGGACAATGGAAGTAGAGAAATTCAAAGACCGTCTTAATGAGTTGGCAAAAGATGAGGCCGATTATTTTTCGCTTCTGTTCGTCGTTTTTCCTGACGGCTCATATTATATAGCGAACAAGGGCTGGGCTTCGGCTAATCTTTCGGACAGACAATATGTTAAGGATATTTTTGGGGAGCACAAGGAGTTTGCCATGAAGAGTCCTGACATTTCAAAGTCAACCGGTGAAAAGAAATACACTTTGGCACTTCCTATTCTAAAGGACGGCGAAGTTGTAGGTGCGGTTTGCGGGAACGTCAGCCTTTCTACTCTGAAAAACGTTGTTGCGGAATGTAAGTTCGGAAAAAACGGCATAACATACATCGTGGATGAAAGAACTATCGTTATCGGTACGACTTACGACGATTTGGCGTTGAATTTTACTTTGCTGACCGACGGTAAAAAGGCTTATCCGGGTCTTGAAAAAATCGGCGAAGCGGTTACAAAAGGTCAGAATTGTACGGGTTATGCTACGGAAGCCGCAACGGGTAATACACTTTATGTTATGAGCCGGAAAATCGAAGGCACGCCGGGCTGGTTTGTAATCGGTGCGCTGCCGGACGATGAACTCAGGAGTTCAGCCTCTCAAAATCTGAAAGTGATGATAATTTTCCTTGTATTTGTCCTCGGCGCGATTATTTTTGTGGTTGTTACGCGGCTCAATCAGGTTTTGTCAAAACCGCTTGACCAACTTTCAGGTGCGATAAAGAAAATTTCGGAGGGAAATTTGAAGTTCAGAATAGACTACAAGTCGGATGATGAAATAGGCATGATGTGCGACAATATCCGCACTATGGGAGAAAAACTCTCTGAAATTGTGGATGTTATAAAAGCGGGAGCGGAGACTCTCGCCGCAAATTCTTCGCAGGTAAACTCCACTTCGCAGCAGGTGATGGAAGGCTCTATGACGCAGTCAAACAACATCGAAGACCTTTCGGCGACGATGCAGGAGATGACAAGCAACATCGAGCAGAATACTTTCAACGCCAAAAAGACAAACGAAGTTTCTCAGGACGCCTGCGACAAGTTCAACGAAGTTGTCGTCAACATCAACAATCTTCTTAACAACAACCAGTCGATTTCAGATGCAATTTCCATTATCAACGAGATTGCGTTTCAGACTAATATTCTGGCACTTAACGCGGCTGTCGAGGCGGCCCGCGCGGGTGAATACGGAAAAGGTTTCGCTGTTGTGGCAAAAGAGGTGCGTTCGCTTGCCGAAAAGTCGAAAGCCGCTGCCGACGAAATTATCGAAATGTCGCAAAAAGGCCTTCAACTCTCGGAAAACGCAAATCAGGTAATGCAGCAGACGATTCCGAAAATCGAAAACACAAGAACGCTTGTCAACGAGATTACAAACGCAAGCATGGAGCAGAGCGCGGGCGCAAATCAGGTCAACGACATTATACAGAAACTCAACGGCATTGTCAAAGTCAACGCCTCGTCTTCCGAAATGCTGGCGGCAAGTGCGGACGATTTGGCAACGCAGGCAGTAAATTTGAGAAACGCAATTAACTATTTTAAAGATTAAAAAATTTTGTTTTGTTTTGTTTTTGTTGCTCTTGGGGCGGAAAGTTGTCTTTTCCGCCCTTTTTTTATAAAAAAAATTTGCCGTTGTAAAAAAAAATCATTTTCTTTGTATGAAAATTTAACACTTAATATTTTTTTTAGACAGATGAAAAAACAATTGATTTTTGGTGCTTTGGCGTTGTCGGCTGCCTTGCCGTTAAACGCTCAGACTCAGCACATTATGGATGTCAACACCGCAAAACAAGGGGCAGCGGTTCAGCCGACGATGTACGGCATTTTCTTTGAAGACATCAACTACGCAGCCGACGGCGGTCTCTACGCCGAAATGGTTAAAAACCGCTCGTTTGAATTTCCTCAAAACCTTATGGGCTGGAAAACTTTCGGAAAGGTCGAGTTAAAAGATGACGGACCTTTTGAAAACTGTCCGCATTATGTAAGACTCCGTTACGCCGGACACCCGCACAAACATACGGGAATCGAAAACGAAGGTTTCTTCGGCGTGCCAATTAAAGAAGGCGAGGAGTACAGATTTTCTGTCTGGGCGAGATGTCCCGAAGGCGGAAAGTCAACAATTCTTGTCCAAATAGTGGACAATGCTTCGATGGGCGAGACTCAGGAGCAGGAAGTCTGCTTTGTGGACATCGAAGGCAAAGAATGGAAAAAATATACTGCAAAATTTAAAGGCAAGGTTACAAATCCGAAAGCCTCAATGAGGATTTTTCTTCGCGGCTTTGACAAACAGCCCGTTGTTACCACAGACCTCGAACACGTATCTCTCTTTCCGACAGATACTTGGAAAGGCAGGGAAAACGGTATGCGAAAAGATTTGGCTCAGGCACTTTTCGATATGAAACCCGGTGTTTTCCGTTTTCCGGGCGGGTGTATTGTTGAAGGCACGGATTTGGAAAGCCGTTATCAATGGAAAAATTCCGTCGGTCCGGTAGAAAACCGCAAACTCAACGAAAACCGTTGGCATTACACTTTTGATTTCAGGTTTTATCCTGATTATTATCAAAGTTACGGTTTGGGATTTTTTGAATTTTTCCAATTGTGCGAGGATTTCGGATCTGAGCCGTTGCCGGTTATAAGTTGCGGTTTGGCGTGTCAGTTTCAGAACGAGAACAAAAAATGGGGTGAGCCTGACATGGAGGCGCATTGTCCTATCGACAATTTGCAGCCGTATATTCAAGACGCTTTGGATTTGATAGAGTTTGCAAACGGCGACAAGTCAACAAAATGGGGAAAAGTCCGCGCAGAAATGGGGCATCCGGAGCCTTTCAACCTGAAATTTTTGGGCGTCGGCAACGAGCAGTGGGACTACAAAGACAATCCCGTTTTTACGGAGCGTTTGAAAAAATTCACTGCCGCAATCCGCGCTAAATATCCGAATATCAAATTGATAGGCACAACGGGACCCGATTCCGAAGGCGAAAAATTCGATATGTTGCAACCCAAAATGAAAGAAATCGGCGTAGACCTTTACGACGAACATTTTTACAGACCCGAATCGTGGTTTTTGAGTGCTGAAAACCGTCATCGTTACGATAAATACGACAGAAAAGGTCCGAAGATTTTTGCGGGCGAATACGCTTGTCATGGCAAGGGCAAAAAATGGAATCATTTTGAAGCCTCGCTTCTTGAAGCCGCTTTTATGACCGGAATTGAGCGCAATGCAGACGTCGTTCACATGGCGACATACGCGCCGCTTTTTGCGCACATTGAAGGCTGGCAGTGGAGACCAGACGCAATCTGGTTCGACAATCTGAGGTCTTTCCGCTCGGTTTCGTATTATGTTCAGCAGATGTATTCTTTGAACAAAGGCACAAACGTTTTGCCGCTTTTGATGAACAAAAAAGTTGTTGCCGGCGACAGCGATCAGGACGGACTTTTTGCGAGTGCGGTTGTTGACACAAAGGAAAATGTTGTTATCGTAAAAGTTGTTAACACAAGCAAAAATGCGCAGCCTGTAAAATTGAATTTAAACGGTTTGAAGGGTTCGCATGATGTTGAAACTTTGACACTTACGTCTTCCGACATGGACGCTGACAACACGCTTGACAATCCGACGAAAATCACTCCGCAAAAAGGCTCAGCAAAGGCTTCCGGCGACAAGGTTTCGGTTTTGGAAGACAGCGTTCCGGCGATGACGTTCAGAATTTACAGAATTAAGAAATAATTTGAATGAAAAAGTTTTTGCTTGTTTTTCTGCTCTTCGCCTCATGTTCCATTTCCTTTAACAGAAATGTTCAAGTTGTTGATACTGAGTATTTTTACGAAAATATTTGCAGCATTGACACGGTAACAAAGGATTTTAAAGTGATAGGAGAGAAGCCGCATATTTGTCTTTTTTACGACGATTATGTCGTCAACTGCGAAAAACAGGCAAAAATTTTTAACGAAATTTCCGTAAAATATTCCGCTTATATGAATTTTTATGCGGTAAATGTTACCAAAAATTCTTTGTTGGCGGGGATTCTTACGATAAAAAAAGATGACAAACTGCCGCAAATCGGGATTTTTCCCCCGAAGCGGCAGTTTGAAATTATTAAATGCAACGGTATTGTTATGGATTACAATACGTTGTCAAAATATTTGGAATACGCTTTCGGAATAAACACCTTTTAATATTATGAATTTTTTTACGCCTGTCGAGATAGAAAAATCTTCATTTTCAATTGATTACACATCAAAATTGGTTTTTATTGGGTCGTGTTTTGCGGAGAATATCAGCAAGTATTTTGAAAACGCGAAGTTTCAGAGCCTTGTCAATCCTTCGGGCATACTTTATAATCCGCTGTCAATCAGCATGATGATTGAAAATGTTTTGAGCGCTAGGCGTTATTCTGACAAAGATTTTTTCTTTGACGGCACACTTTACAACAGTTATGATTTTCACGGGCGGTTTTCGGATTCAGATTTGCAAAAGGCTGTCATTAAGGCGAATGACAGTATGGAAAAGGCATACGTTTTTTTTAAAACTGCGGACGTTGTTTTTATAACGCTTGGGACTGCGTTTGTGTATTTTTTGCAGGAAAACGGTTTGCCGGTTGCAAATTGTCATAAACAATTATCTGAAAAATTTTCGCGGCGTTTGATTTCGGTTTCAGAAGTAGAAAATGCGCTGAAAAATATCGTTGAAAATTTACAAAATATAAATAAAAGTATACAAATTGTCTTTACAATAAGTCCTTTGCGGCATTTTAGGGACGGGGCTCACAACAATAATTTGTCGAAATCTACATTGCATTTGGGTACAAATTTTGTTATAAAAAATTATGAGTTTGTGCATTATTTTCCTTCGTATGAGATAGTTATGGACGAACTTCGTGATTACCGTTTTTATGAACAGGACATGATACATTTGTCGGAGACGGCGGAAGAGTATATTTGGCAAAAAATCAAGCAAACATATTTTTCTGACAAAGTTTCTTTACAAGTGGAAAGGGTAGAAAAGTTCATGAAATCGGTCAATCACCGGATAGAAAATCCGTTTTCTTTGGCTTCAAAAGCCTTCTTTGAGAAAAATATTTTTGCAGCCAAGCGGTTAGAGGCTGAAATTCAAGGTCTTAACCTCGAAAAAGAAAAAGAATATTTTTGCGGATTTTTGAAATAAAATACTTAACTTTGACTATTAATTTTTTTTAAAACGGATATATTATGAAAATGAGATATATTATATTTACGGCTGTTTTGATGTGCCTGCTTGGTGTCGAAGGAAAGGGACAGGATTATTTTACTATATTGGGATTAGATAATAGAGACATTTCTGAGATAGAAAATTATATTTATGGGGAGCCGTTATCTAATTATTGTAAAATTTCATTAGAAGGTAATAAGAAATGGGAAGGAAAACTTCTCATATTCTTGAATAATACGCAGTTGGCAGAGGAAGAGGTGAATACAGCTGATGGAACTCGTGTATATAGTTTTGATTATGGAATTGTTGAAAACGTTGCGCAAGGGTCAATAACTATTACTTTTGGATTCAAAGGAAAGGTAGGTAGTATAAATAAAACTCCTGATGCTCTTAATGGAACTTTAACCTTAACAATATTACCTCGCCCTGTAAAAATTACATTGAATCCTACTGCCAATTGTACTAAGACTTATGACGGTACTACTGATGCTCCAAGCGGGTTTACTGATGATTTGAATCTTGTTTATGCTAACGATGTTACTAAGGTTGGTATTTTGGAAGCAGATAAAAATGCCGCTATAATTACTTATTCTGCGCAATACGATTCGAAAGATGTTAAAGGAACTAATGGTAGTAAAATTATTGTAACAGGCGGATTGTCAGGCAGTAAAGCCGGTAATTATCAATTAAAATTTGAAAACGCGGATAATAAAGTTGAATTTCCGGGAACAATTACGCAAAAGGAGTTGGATTTGAATCTTACTTTTGAAAAGGCTGAGTATGATGGAACAACGACATTGAATAATGTTAATTTAACTTCTACCGAAATTTCGACGGGTGTATTGACAGAAAAGGTTAATGTATCCTTGAAGTCAACCAGTTCAGCAACTTTTTACGAATCAAACGTTCATCAAAATAAGAGTATTCAAAATCTTTTAAAAAGTGATATTGAATTAGATGACAATAATTATTCGGTTAATAGTGTTGTTGCGACGGGTACAATTAATGCTAAAAAAATAAAACCGAATCTAAAATTTCAAAAAGTTTATGATGGCGGTGTTGTTGCAACTAATTCATTGACAGACGAGTTTAAAGATAAAAAATTAACTAATAGTAATTGTACAAGTGTTCTTAATGGAGAGGAAGTTGGATTTTCATTTACGAGTGCAACGTTTGCAACAGCAGATAAACATGACAATAGAGTAGTTACTATCGAAGAATTGCAATTGTCTAATAGTAATTATGAGTTAAACGGATATACTTCATCAGGTAAAATCACTCCGCAACCTATTGAAATTTCTTTGGTCGGAAGTGAGTTTACGTACGGGACTTCTGTTTTCGGAACTGATATAAATCCAACGGTATCCGCGACCAATCCTGCAATAGGAGGTACTTTTACTGCACATCTAAAAAATTCAACTGCTACTTATAAGAAGGAGGAGCTTCCTATGCTTTTAGCAGGTGATTATACAATTAGTTACAAGCCAAGTGATGAACAAAATTATCAAGTTACGAATAATAATGAAATTGAATTTACGGTTGTAAAGAAAAAAATTGATGTAGTTCTTACATTTGAAAAACCGTATGATGGTGATAATGTGATAAAAAGTTATCCAGCAGAGAAGTTGACAAATGGATTAGTCAATGATATTCTTGCCGGGGATGAAGTTGATTTTAATTTAAAAGCTGGATCAGTTTTTGAGAGTGCTAATGTGCATGAAAAAGAAAATTGTAATAAAATTAACATTGAATTATTAGCGAATAACAAGTATGAATTAAATTCTTTTTCAGCGACAAGTAAAATCACTGCAAAAGAATTAAAGAATGTAGAATTTTATTTTGAAAAAAACTATGACGGAAGTGATGATGCTTCGGGGTGCTTAAAAACTGATAACCCGTTGAAAAGTAATACGATATTAGATATTATTGGTAATGATGAAGTGTCATATTCTTTTACAAATCTAAAATTTCAAGGTGCGAGTGCTAATGAAACTACACTTCAAAACATGCAATATGATGCTTTAATTTCTGAGAATGACAATTATAAATTTGTTACGCCCATTGTTAAAGGTAAAATTTATAAGAAGGGTCTTGTAATTTCTGTTGCACAAAGTTCAGTAACATACGGAGATTCAAAATTGTTGACTAATATAGCCCCTTCCATTAATCCTAATGAGAATCCTGTGGGTACTAAAATTCCGGGAACATTTGTCGCTGTTAATAAAACAACTCACGAAAGATATAGCGGAGATGTAATGCTTCCGGTAGGAGAGTATGAAGTAACGTTTGAACTTCCTAATAATGAGAAAGATAATTATAATGTTCAAGAAAATAAAACGGTAATTGTTGAACCTAAATTTATTGACAATATAAAATTATCTTATGTTGAAAATAAAATTTATGATGCGACGACTAATGTTTTAGGTTTTGATAAAGTAATCACCGGATTGTTGGAAGGTGATGAAATTACGATTACTGCTAAATATAATGATAAGAAAGCAGACGATCCTAATACTGTTATAGAATTTACAATATCCCCGTCAGAATCAGTTAAACAAAATTATTCTTGCGATGGTACGCAAATATTAAATGCAAATCAAGATGTATTAAAAACGCTAACTGATTGGAATTCAGCGGATTTTTCAATTTCTGGTACAATCTCGAAACGTCCAATAATAATTAAGTACACTATTTCTGATAATGGAAATGAAAAAATGTATAATTCAAATACAGATTTGAAATCAGGTGTATTCAATGTTACTGGAATATTTGGCGGAGATGCAAGTAAAAATCCGATTTCAACTTTGAAATATGAAAACGGAAAAATTTTTGATAATGATGAGATAAGAATTTCACCTACTGCAAATTATAAAAATAAAAATGTTGGTCAAGCAGATGATTATATAATAGTTTCTGCTGAATTGAGTGATAAAAAGAATTACTATATTGTTGAAAAAACGCAATTTGGAAAAATCACTCCCAGCGTAGTTACCGTTACTCAAAACAAAAAACCTACAAAAACTTACGACGGTGATAACACTGTTAAAAATTTTTCTGAAAGCAATTATATTGTAGAAGGAATTTACAATGATGATGTTCAATTTTTATATAATGACGCCTCAATAAAATATACATCTGTTAATGCCGGTACCAATATTGCCTTGGATTTTAGTGATGCAAATATCCGATTGGAACCCGTGGATAATAATTATACGCTTAGTGTTGGCGAGTTCTATGGCGACATCAAAAAAATTGAACCTACAATTAGGTGGTTCATAAGAAGGGGGAATGGTGATGAAGAAGTAACTAACTTGGTATCAATGAGTTATGGTATGAAGGTTGGTACAAATGATGGATTGTACGCAATGATTGATGAAGTTGATTGCAGAAATAAATATCCCGCTGAGAATTGCTCGTATGCTGTCGTTAGTGGACATGTGTCTATATATGACATAGGAAACGGGTTATTGCTATCTCCGGGAGCATGTAGGCTGAGGGTAATTTTTAAACCAGCAGATGCAGATGCCGTTAATTATGAAACAGTATCGTCTGAAATTAATTTGGAGATTACTTTCGCTTGGCAATTCGGACATGAGGTTAACTCAAATTATGGTTCAAGTATCGGGAATGAAATCAAGTTCTACTATTCTGGTATCGGACTTAGTGAATCTGATTTGGAATATACGTATTTCCTTGACGGTAAGGAAGTTCCAAAAGGATATATTCCGAAAGTAGGACCTCATAAACTCTACTGCAAGGTTAAACATGCGACTTTGGGCAATACTCAAACCGAGGAAATTAATTTTACGATTGAGCCGCGGGTATTGATACTTTCAAAATATGACTGGGTAGAAGAAGAAGGTAATAAATTGCGCAGACCTTATGACGGAACTACCACTGTCTATGATGAACAGATAAAAGAACTTGCCAAAATCGATAAAGACCTGATTATCAGTGGTGATGAAGTATTCTTTAACACTGATATGGCATACGATGACGAGGAAGTCGGAGACCGTCTTGTTAATGTAAAATATTCTTTAACCGGTAAGGATAGTTATTGTTATGTGTTTGACATAAATAAGATGCAGGAATATTCTGAGGCAATACCCGGATTTATAAAACGCTGTCCTGCTTTTGTCGGCTTCAAAGAATATGACAAAGTATACGGCAGTTCCGAATTAGGGAAGGATATTGTTCCGACTACAACGTATGTCAGATACAAGGGCGAAAAAATTTCACCCGAGGGAACTTGCGTTTTTGAAGTTCTTCATGACGGAAACGAATTGCGGGAATACGAGTCCGGCAAGATGATGAATGTCGGTGTTTATTATATGCGTGTAAAATTTACACCAGAAGATCAACTTCATTATGAAGACGGCAGAAGTAATTTCGAGTACGTGAAAGTTACTCAAAAATCTATATCTGCAACCGGCGTTACAATTGAGGATAAGTATTATGACGGAACGGCAAAAGTCAGTCCCGTCAAAGTAAAACTGTTTGACCCCGAACTTGACGGCGTTATTGAACAAGACAAGAATAATGTAAAACTCGAAATCACCAATTTGCAAGACATCAAATATCCTGACGTTAAAATTGGTGATTATCAAGGACTTGTAGTAAAAGTTGCTTTGAAAGGCAGCGGTATAGAAAACTACAAACTTACAAATTCTGAACTGAAAGCAAATTCAAGTATTTTGCCTTTTGAGTTTCATTACAATGTCGAACCCGATGAAACCGGCGTTTATCAATTTGTGTATGGCTCCTCAGTGATGGGAAAAGATTTTAAACTTATTAACGAACTTACTGAAACTCAGACTGTCAGGTACAAAATTTCAAACATCGACAAAACAAATCAGATGCTTGTCCCGAATACTTATAAGGTTGACGTTCAGTTGTATGATTCTGATATGCTTGTTCAGTCGCAGCAGGTTACAGTCAATGTAGTTAAGTTGAAACTCCTGACAACTGTTCCGAATATTGCGCACGCAAAACTTCATGACGGAACTGTGTCTGTAAAGTTGACCGGCGAGAGGTGCGTTTTGACAAACGTCGTGGAAGGCGACCAAGTTGAAATAGAAAAGCAGGAGCAGTTTTACGATTCTCCTGATCTCGGAACAGGAAAAACTATTACAGTAAGTTTCACATTGTCAGGTGCTTGGCACTCTAAGTACATTGAGCCGGACAACTATGTTTATACTGACGGAGTAATCACAAACAAGAATATTCAAATCGGCTCTGTGGGTATAAGCGGAGATATTTGTCCGAGCAGCAACGCTCCGATTGTATTCGACGTGGTTGAAGGAATCCCCGACAAAGCAAGCATCAAATTTTCTGCTGAGGCTTTGGAAAACGGTTTTGAAGATATTACAATAACAAATACTCAATTCGGTTTAAATTCTGTTGAACTGAAAATTCCGGAAAAGGCAAAAGCAGGAGAATATACTGCAACGCTCTATCTTTCAAGCGGTTCTGACAATAATTTTGAAAAAGTGTTTAAGTTTACCGTCAATTATGACGCCTCTTACATCATTTCAAAATTCTCTGATGTGGTGGCTATCAATAATGCCGGATATGATTTTGTCGGTTATCAATGGTACAAGGACGGACATGTTATAGAAACCGAAACTAAGCAGTTTTTCAATGACTTGCCGTGTTTGTACGGTTGGTACAGCGCAAAAGTCTTAACCGTTGACGGCACTTATGCAAATATCTGTCCGCGTTATTTTGACAAGAGAACTGCCGTGTCTAAACGCGCAAACGCCGGTGTCAACGTTTACCCGAACCCCGCTTTGCCGATGCAGGCGGTAACCGTAGAGTTGGAAGATTTTGAAGACTACGAAGATTGTACAATTTTTATTTACAATTTGAGCGGCGTTTTGATAACCAAAATTCAAAATCCCGACCGTCTGAACACTCTGAATTTGCCGCAGGGCAGTTATACGGGTGTGGTTGTAAAAGATGATTCACGCTTAACCTTTAAGTTGATTGTAAGAAAATGAAGTGTAAGTCAGTTATGAAAAAAATATTATTTGTCCTTTTGCTGTTGATGGTTTTTGTTGACGCAGAGGCTCAGCGCAAAAAAAAGGATACTCTAAATCTTTGCCGTCCTGGTAGTTACGTCGTGTTTGACCTCGGCGGCGGCCTTCATACCTTGAATTATGACATGGTAGGTTATGGTGCTAAAAATCCGGGTGTCGGTCTGACCGGCAGGGCTGGTTACCGTTACTTTTTCGGCAAAGGCAATTTCGGTGCGGGTTTGGACTTGAATTTCAAAACTTACTCCGCATCCGGACGTTTTACTTATCTCAACGAAATCCCAAATGCTGTCGATGAAGACTACGATTTGTACACTCACCGTACTTATTATAAAAAACTCAAAGAGAAACAAAGCGAAGTGATTTTGAATGTTCCTCTCGGACTTTATTATCAGCACAAGTTTCAGAGAAAATACAAATTGGGCGGAGGCTTAGGTGTTGTATATCAGGCTGTTATCGCTGATAAATTTGCTGTAAAGTCGGGTTCTTTGGAGACAAAGGCTAATTATGATGTTTACAATCTTGAACTTTACGGGATGAGTCAGCACTATGAATACACCCGCGACAAATCGCAATTAAAAAGCGGCGACAACGGTTTCAAAAGTTCTTTCGGCGCATTTGCAGAGTTTGATTTCGGATACGTTTTAACGCCGAGATTAGATTTGAATTTCGGTTTGTACTACGTTTACGGCTTCAAAAACCAGATTGAAAAGTCTGATAAATACCAGTTTGATCCCGACTGTATGTCTCCTGACGCTTATAAAGATGTTTACAACGGCGTGTTAAATTCGCGCGTTGTGGATAAGGTTACGCCGCTTGCGATAGGTGTGATGGCTGGTATAAAATACAGACTTCAAAAGAAGGAAAAACAGAAACCGCCCGTCGAAAAACCCGAAAAGAGGGATACGACTACGATACCCGTTATTGCTGACGTTCCTGTGGTTGATTCAGTGCCTAATGTTGTGGTGGTTGATACTCCTCCCGTTATCGAAGAAAATCCTCCTGTTATCGAGGAAAATCCGCCGGTCCAGCAAGATTCCGTGCCAACAGTTGTAGTGGTTGATAATCCGCCGGTTATAGAGGATAATCCGCCTGTTGTTGAGGAAAAACCGATTGAAAAGGATAGTATTCCGCCGGTTGATAGTCTGCCGCATATTGTTATAGTTGATAAGCCTACTGACGGAATTAAGGAGGAAATTCCAAGTACGGATTTGGTCTTGCGCACTTTTGTCGCTATTAATTTCGATTATAACCAATCCTTTATCAGGCAAAGGGACAATTATTACGCTTTCTTCAACGATATTGCAAAACTCGCGAAAGAAAATCCCGATTTGAAACTCAAAATCACGGGTCATACTTGCGATATCGGTAGCGAAAGTAATAATATGACTTTGGGTATGAAACGTGCGGAGTCTGCTAAAAAGCAACTTATTAATCGTGGTGTTAGTGCTGATAGGATTACGTGTGAGACCAAAGGCTCAACTACGCCTCTGTATCCCAACACTTCCGCCGACAATCGTGCTAAAAACCGCCGCGTTGAAATCAAATTTTTACAATAAAAAACTTGCATTTTCGGGCAGAATGTGTTAATTTTGTCCGTCTTTAACAAAAAAAGGAAAAATGGAACAAACAGCGCAATACACTGATGATAAAATAGTTACCCTCGAATGGCAGGAACATATCCGCCGCCGTCCCGGTATGTATATCGGAAAACTTGGCGACGGTCAGAGTGCCGACGACGGAATTTACGTTCTTTTGAAAGAGGCCATCGACAACTCCATCGACGAGTTTATGATGGGTTTTGGTAAAAAAATCGAAGTAACAATTAAGGATTCGAGGGTCGTAATCAGGGACTACGGACGGGGAATTCCGCTCGGAAAAGTCAGGGACGTAGCCTCTAAAATGAACACCGGCGCAAAATACGACAGCAGCGTTTTCAAAAAATCCGTCGGTCTTAACGGTGTCGGTATCAAAGCCGTCAACGCCCTTTCTACGGAGTTTATGATCCGCTCTTTCAGAGACGGCGAGTGCAAAAAAGTCGTGTTTTCAAGGGGCGTTTGTATGGAAGACAATCCTGTCTGCCCGTCAACGGAAAAAAACGGTACGGAAACCACTTTTGTACCCGATGCTGAATTGTTCACAAATTACAACTATTTGGACGATTATATTGTCCCGATGCTGAAAAACTATACGTATCTTAACACCGGGCTTACTATCGTCTATAACGGCGAGTCTTTTCAGAGCAAAAACGGGCTGCTTGACCTTTTGAACGAAAATATGAGCAGCGAGGCGATTTATCCGATTATCCATTTGAAAGGTACTGATATTGAACTCGCTATGACTCACAACAATCATTACAGCGAAGAATATTACAGTTTTGTCAACGGTCAGCACACCACGCAGGGCGGTACTCACATGGTGGCTTTCAGGGAGGCTCTGTTCAAAACTATCAGGGATTTTTACAAAAAAGAGTTTGATTACAGCGACATTAAAACCGCTATCGCGGCGGCTGTCAGCATAAAAGTTGAGGAGCCTGTCTTTGAATCACAGACAAAAACCAAACTCGGCAGCAAAAATATGAGTCCTAACGGTGAGACTATCCGCAACTTTATGCTCAATTTTGTGTGCAAGGAACTTGACAATTACCTTCACAAAAATCCCGAAACGGCGCAGGCTTTGCTGAAAAAGATTCAGGACAACGAGAAGGACAGAAAAGCGATTTCAGGCATTCAAAAAATCGCCAAAGAACGCGCTAAAAAGGTAAATCTTCATAACAGAAAACTCCGCGACTGCAACGTTCATTACAACACCAACGACGAAAGAAAGTCTGAATCGACGATTTTTATCACCGAGGGCGACTCTGCGTCGGGAAGTATCACCAAAAGCCGCGACGTTAACACTCAGGCGGTGTTTTCACTTCGCGGAAAGCCGCTCAACTGTTTCGGACTTACCAAAAAAGTTGTTTACGAAAACGAGGAGTTCAACCTTTTGCAGGCGGCTCTCAACATCGAGGAAGGCATTGAAAACATCCGTTACAACAAGGTCGTTATCGCAACCGATGCCGATGTTGACGGTATGCACATCAGGCTTCTGCTTATAACGTTCTTTTTGAACTTTTTCCCGGAGGTTATCAAAACGAAACATTTGTACATCCTTCAAACCCCGCTTTTCAGGGTCAGAAACAAGGTTAAAACGTTTTATTGTTACACCGAGGAGGAAAAGTTGAACGCGATAGCAGCGTGCGGAAAAAGCCCCGAAATGACCCGTTTTAAAGGTCTCGGCGAAATATCTCCCGACGAGTTCAAACACTTCATCGGTCCTGAGATGAGAATCGAGCCGGTCTTGATTAAAAAAGAAGACCAGATTCACGAACTTATGGAGTTTTACATGGGTAAAAACACGCCCGACCGTCAGAATTTTATTATTGACAATCTTGTAATAGAAGAAGACAGATTGGAAGGCGAAGAAGAAGAAAACGTGATAGAAGAATAGAAAAATAGAAATGCACGAAAAAAGCCGCAGTCATTACAACTGCGGCTTTTTTTGTGGAGCTGCGGGGGGTCGAACCCCGGTCCGAACGAGAGACCACCGTGCTTTCTACATGCTTAGTTTTCTTTTGATTTTCGTAAACAACCTGAGAGAAAACGCCCTAATTGTTTCTTATCCTTTAAAATTTCATTTTTGCGCCAAGGCCCGCAAAAACTATTCTGTAATTAACAGCACCTCCTTACCGATTGAGCCACAGACAAAGCATCGGGAGATGTCCCGTTCCCTGAACCTCTGTCAGGGAATTAAGCAAGTTTACTAAACCTTCAACTTAGGCAGCGAGAGCGTAATCGTAATTTTCGCCATTTATAGTTCTGTAACCATTTTTAAGGGAGTTGTTACGTGTCCCTGCATGCTTACATGCCGACCTTGCACGCCGTCAAAACCAAAGTCAGCCCCAATAAGTGCCGCAAAGTTAAACTATTTTTTTGAATTATCCAAATAAAATCCCAAAGAAAATCTTATCGTATTTTGCAGAGGGTTGCTTTGCGAGGTCGTTACCAAATATGCAAAGTCAAAGGTAAACGACTTGATAATCAATCCGAAACCAAATGTAAGGTAGCGTCTGCCGCCTTTATCTTTGTGTTCGGTAAAATAGCCCATTCTGCCTGCAAAAGTTTTTGCGTACCAATATTCAAACCCGATAGAGTAGGAGAGTTCCTTTATCTCTTCTTTAAAACCGTCCGGAGCGTCAGAAAAACTCTGGAAAATGCCTACCGGAACCGAAACGTCATCGTCTTTGCCGGCGATTATCTCATCGCCCGTCGCGTTGTAGATAGGCGGTGTAGGCACCAAAAGTTTGTTTATATCGAATGTCGCGCTAACGGAATTGTATTCGTCTATGTCCAATTTATAACATACGCCCAATTTCAGATTTGTCGGTATGAAGTTTTGATTGTTGGACGTATAGCCCATTTTTGTACCGATATTGCTGATATTTGCGCCCAAAGACAGAGTGCTGTATCTTTCGCCCGTTTTGAATTCTTTGTTGTAAAAAACAGAAATATCGCCCGCAACGGAATGTCCCGCATGACTTGCCTCTGAACCGATTTCAGCCTTTCCCGTGAGGTTGGAGTAGATGTAGCGCATCGTGAGACCGCCGCTGAGATTTTCGCCGAGTTTCATCGAATACGAACCGTCTATGGCAAATTCTTTCGGTTTGAAGTCTTTGAGAGCGGTGCCGTTGTAATCGGTAAACGTCATGTCGCCGTAATTGAAATATGTCAGTGAATAGCCGATTGCCTGATTTCCGCGTTTTAGTTTGTTGTAACCGGCAAGATAGCCGACAAACATATCGTCAACGTAAGATTTCAGCCACGGCGTATACGAGCCTGAAACGCCGCTTTTATGCTCTGCAAAAACGTATTTTGAGGCGTTCCAGTGCTGGGAGTTGATGTCGGGAGAGGTTGCAACGCCTGCGTCTCCGAGTCCGGCGGCTCTCGAATCGGGGGCTATTAAAAGAAAAGAGGCTGCGGTGGAAATAATGTTTGAAGTGTTATCCCTGCCGACAGCGTCCTGACTTGTTGAAATTTGCGCTTGGGTACTGCTTGCAGCACCCAAGGCAAAAAGTATAAAAAAAATCTTTCTCATTAAAAAAACTATTTTGCGTAATTTATCGCTCTTGTTTCTCTTATGACGGTGATTTTGATTTGACCCGGATAGGTCATTTCGTCCTGAATCTTCTTTGCGATTTCCGCCGAAAGAGTTTCCGTTTCCTGGTCGGTAACCTTGTCTGCGCCGACAATGACGCGGAGTTCCCTTCCCGCCTGAATTGCGTAAGTCTTCAAAACTCCCGGATAAGACTGTGCGAGGTTTTCAAGACCTTTGAGACGTTTGATGTAACTTTCGGCAATCTCCCGTCTTGCGCCCGGTCTTGCGCCTGAAATCGCGTCGCAGACCTGAACTATCGGGGAAATCAGACTTGTCATTTCTATTTCGTCGTGGTGTGCGCCGATTGCGTTGCAGATTTCGGGTTTTTCCTTGAACTTTTCGGCGAGTTTCATGCCGACAATTGCGTGGGGCAAATCGGGTTCCTCGTCAGGCACTTTGCCGATGTCGTGAAGAAGTCCGGCGCGTTTAGCGGCTTTTACGTAGTTCGGAAGTCCGAGTTCCGATGCCATAACCGCGCAGAGGTTTGCCGTCTCGCGTGAGTGCTGCAAAAGGTTTTGTCCGTATGACGAGCGGTATTTCATTTTGCCGATAAGTCTTACAAGTTCGGGATGAAGCCCGTGAATACCCAAATCTATGTAAGTGCGTTTGCCGACTTCCGCTATTTCTTCTTCCAACTGTTTTTTGGTTTTTGAAACCACTTCCTCGATTCTTGCGGGGTGTATTCTGCCGTCCGTTACAAGTTGATGGAGGGCAAGTCTTGCGACCTCTCTTCTTACGGGGTCAAAACCCGAAAGAACTATTGCCTCAGGGGTGTCGTCAACGATGATTTCGATACCCGTTGCGGCTTCCAAAGCACGGATGTTACGTCCTTCGCGGCCGATGATTCTGCCTTTTATTTCGTCGTTGTCGATGTTGAAAACCGTAACAGCGTTTTCGATTGCCGTCTCTGCGCCCACGCGCTGAATCGTCTGAATGACAATCTTTTTAGCCTCTCTTCCGGCTTGAAGTTGCGCCTCTTCGAGGATTTCGTTTTTAAGGCTGATTGCCTCGGTCTGTGCCTCGGCTTTCAGGGAGTCGATAAGTTGCTGTTTTGCGTCAACAGCCGAAATGCCTGCGATTGCTTCAAGGTTTTCCTGTGCTTTTTTTCTTAAATCGTCAAGTTCCTTATCCTTGTTTTCAACCTTTTCCAACTGAACTTCAAGATTTGCTTTGATGGCGTCAGCCTCGTTGCGTTTCAAGTCGAGTTCTTTCTGCTTTTTCTGCAACTCGGTTTTTGTCTGGTTAAGGGAATTTTCCTTTTGTCTGAGACGCTGTTCCAACTGTTGGAGTTTGGCATTTTTTTCGTTGGCTATTCTTTCGTTTTCGCCTTTCATTTTCAAGGCTTCTTCTTTGGCTTCCAAAATTTTACGCTGTTTGATAGCCTCTGCGTCCGAATTGGCGTTGTCAAGAATTCTGCTTGCTGTCTTTTCAGTAGCCTTTATTTTAAGGAAATACCCCAAGGCATAACCTATTACAATGCTGACTACCGCAATACACACCATTATAATAACATTGCTCATTTTTGATTTTTAGAATTTGTTTTTTAAGTTATTCAAAAAAAAAAGCCGCACCATTTCAAGAAACTGTTTAAGAAACCCCTGTAATACACGGGCGGGAAAAACTCCTTTGCTTTTAACGTCCAACGTCAGCGTAAACACTGAACTGCACCCGAAAGCGCAGGTAAGGCCTGTTATACGCAAAGCGAAGATAAGTCCCTATTTAATTTTAATGTTGAGTTTCAAACCTCTTGATGAAATGATGCGGGTTTAATATCCTTTAAAGAGCCTGAATTTTTTTGATATAATCGTCCACTTCGCTTGTCATAATGCGGAGTTCGGAAACCAAGTCGTTATTATCAATTTTGTTTTCTTTGTCCATATATTTTGTTATCAAGTCGATAGCCACCATCACGAGAAAGTCGTAAGAGTCTTTCCCGCTTGTGATATACCTGCTCTTATAAACGTTCAGACGCTCGTTTATAAGTTTGGCGGCAGCGCGTATTTTTTCCTCTTCCGACCTGTTTACAGTCATCGGATACGTTCTTCCGTCTATGGTAATTCTGATTGATAACTTGTCGTCCATTTAAAACAAATGTTTATATAATAATCATATATCTAAAAAAAATCCGGCTTTTCAGTCTGTTGTTATGAGGGACAAAATTTTGTCAACCTCCCGCGCCATCCTGTTAAGCTTGATTTTGGCGGCATGCTTGTCAGACTTGTCAACAAGCGAGAGAACCGTGTTCAAATTCTCCACTTTCAGGTTAAGTTCCTTATATCTGTCTTCCCACTGGCTGATGTCGTTACTCAACTCCGCGTTTTTGGCTTTCAAAGCGGAATTTTCTTCATACAACCTGTCGCAGACGGTCATAAGTTGCCGGAACTTTTCCCGAAACCCGTTGATTAATATCTCTTTATCTTCTGTCATTGCTTTTACCAAAATCTCTTGACAAATGTATAACAACTTTTTTGTATGAACAAATATTTTTGTAACTTTTTTTTAAAAAGTTTTTTTCTTGTTGAAAATCAAGTTTTTACCTATAAAGTGTTTTTTAATTCAAAACTTTTTTGAACTTTTTTTTGGATTTAATTCCCTTTTTTTTTTACTTTGCAAGGAATTAGTTTTAACTTTTAAAGCGTAAAAAGTCTTGAAAATTCTTATTATAGAAGACGATTTCATTTCGCGCAACTACCTGCGTGATTTGTTGAAATATTCGGGTTATGAGGCTGTTTCGGCGCGTAACGTACCCGAAGGACTTGATTCTTATATCCGTGAAAAGCCGGATATGATAATCTGCGATATTTTGCTGCCGGGGGTTTCGGGTCTGGAATTTTTGAAGAAAATCCGCGAAAAAGACCTGACAACCTTTGTCCTGATGGTCGCCTCAAAAACCTCGGAGAGGATTATTACGGAATGTTTCAGAAGCGGGGCAAACGATTTCTTGAAAAACCCCGTCTTGGACAAGGACATTTTGCCTAAAATCGCAAAACAAAGGGACAAACTCGAAAACAAGTACGAAAAAACCGACTTCGGAACCATTGTCAGCGGCAACATAAAAATGGTGTTTCCGACGGGTTTTGACGTGGTTTATCTGATTGCCGAAAGGGTTTTTGAGGAGTTTGTGCCGGGATATTTCAGCGATTACGTGGAGACGGAGATAAGAGTGGGACTCTCGGAACTTATCTGCAACGCCGTTGAGCACGGAAACCTCGGAATCACTTTTTCGGAAAAGAAACGCTGTACCGACGAGGGTAATTTGGAGCAGTTGATAAGGGAGAGGCTTGCAGACCCGGTGCTCAGTTCAAGGCTTGTAAAAATCGAGTTTTCTTACAACGAGGAAGAATGTGAGTGGATTATAACCGACGACGGCGACGGTTTTGACTACAACAACATTTCCGTTCCGACGCTTGAAGAAAACAAGGAAGGATTCAGCGGCAGGGGAATCAATCTTTCAAAAGCCCTTTTTGACAGCATAGAATACGTCGGAAAAGGCAATATTGTAAAGGTCAGGAAAAAACGAAGTTTCTTAGTATAATATATAAGGCATTACTCAAAAATCAAAAAACACAATGGATAAATTTACTCACTTGCACGTTCACTCGCACTATTCCATTCTTGACGGAATGTCAAAAGTGCCTGACCTGATAAACAAGTGTCTTAAAAACGGCATGCACGCCATGGCTTTAACTGACCACGGCAATATGTTCGGTATCAAGGACTTGTTTGACTCGTCAAAAAAGATAAACGGCAAATGCAAAAAGGCGGTTTCGGAATGTAAGGAGGCGATAGAAAAGGCAACCGATCCGGCTAAAAAAGCCGAACTCGAAGCCCAACTCCCCGAACTTGAAAAGAAGGCGGCGGAATACATTCCTTTTAAGCCGATTATCGGAATAGAGGCGTATTGCGCCCATGAAAACCGCACTCTCAAAGACCACCGAGGCTGGCACTTGATTTTGCTCGCCAAAAACAAGACCGGTTATCACAGTCTTTGCAAACTTGCCTCAATCGCTTTTACGGAAGGCTATTATTATAATGCGCGTATCGACAAGGAAATCCTTGAAAAATATCACGAGGGTGTGATTTGCTGTTCGGCGTGTTTAGGCGGCGAGGTTGCGCAAAAAATTATGTCGGGAGATATTCAGGAGGCTGAAAAAACGGTTCTCTGGTTCAAGAATCTTTTCGGCGACGACTATTATCTCGAAATGCAGCGTCATAAAACCGACAAACCGAATGCCGCAACCGACACTTTTGAAAAGCAGGAACAGGTAAACAAGGTTTTAATAGAGTTCTCTAAAAAGCACAATATCAAGTTAATCGCTACCAACGACGTTCACTTTGTGGAGGAAGACCACGGCGAGGCTCACGACCGTCTGATTTGCCTTTCAACGGGTAAGGATTTTGACGACCCTAACCGCATGCACTACACAAAGCAGGAATGGCTCAAAACGCCTGACGAAATGGAAGTGGTGTTTTCGGACATTCCCGAAGCCCTTTCCAACACGGTGGAAATAGCAGACAAAGTTGAGACTTACGACATTGACTCAGGTCCTATCATGCCGAAATTCGACATTCCCGAATCCTTCGGCACGGAAGAGGAATACAGAAAAAAACTCACCGAAAAAGACCTTTTTGACGAGTTTACGCAGGACGAAAACGGCAATGTCGTTCTCTCCCAGGAAGACGCGGAAAAGTAAATCAAAAAACTCGGCGGTTACGAAAAACTTTACCGTATAAAACTCGAAGCCGATTATCTCAGCAAACTGACTTACGACGGTGCAAAATTCCGTTACGGTGACACTTTAACTCCAGAACAGTCAGAGCGTATAAAATTTGAACTTCACGTGATGAAGACCATGGGTTTTCCGGGTTACTTCCTTATCGTGTCAGATTATATCCGCGCCGCAAGGGAAGAGTTGGACGTCTGGGTAGGACCGGGGCGTGGTTCGGCGGCAGGCTCTGTTGTGGCTTACTGCTTGAAAATCACAAACATCGACCCGCTTAAATACGACCTTCTTTTTGAGCGTTTCTTGAATCCCGACCGTATTTCACTCCCCGATATTGACGTGGACTTTGACGATGACGGACGCGGAAAGGTTCTCGACTGGGTTACGGAAAAATACGGCAAGGAAAAAGTGGCGCACATCATCACTTACGGCACTATGGCGACAAAATCCTCTGTTGCCGATGTCGGAAGGGTTCAGAAAGTGCCGCTCCCTATTGTCAACGCCATAAAAAAACTTATTCCAGAAAAGAGTTTCGAGGAGTATCAGGTAAAGGCTGTTGACGGCGAAGTCCCCAAGAAAATGCCGAAAGTAAATCTCGGTACTTGTTATAAATATATCCCTGAGTTACAGCTACTTACAAAAGGCATTCAGCCTGAGACGGAAAACTTTAAAATTCCGCTCGAAGGTCAGAACGACAATATCGCCTCAATGCTGAAATACGCCAAGGATTTGGAGGACACAAACCGTCAAATCGGTATCCATGCCTGCGGCGTTATTATCGGTGCACAGGATTTGACCGACATTGCGCCCGTCTGCACGATTAAGGATAAAGACACTGACAGCGATGTTGTTGTAACCCAGTATGACGGACACGTTGTTGAAAGCGTAGGTTTAATCAAGATGGACTTCTTAGGTCTTAAAACTTTGTCGCTCCAAAAAGAAACACTTAAAAATATAAAGAAACACCGTGGAATTGACATTGATTTGGAGGCTATTCCTATTGATGACAAGTTGACTTACCAACTTTACAGCGAGGGACGTACTATCGGAACGTTTCAGTTTGAGTCGCCGGGTATGCAGAAATACCTTAAAGAACTCAAACCCACGCAGATAACCGACCTTATCGCCATGAACGCTTTGTATCGTCCGGGTCCTATGGATTACATTCCGACGTTTATCAACCGAAAACTCGGTAAAGAGCCGATTTCGTATGATATTCCCGTCATGGAAAAATACTTGAAAGACACTTACGGCGTAACCGTTTATCAAGAGCAAGTTATGCTTTTGAGCCGTCTTTTGGCGGGTTTTACGCGTGGTCAGGCAGACTCTTTGCGTAAGGCGATGGGTAAAAAAATCGCTGCAATGTTGGCGGATTTGAAACCGAAATTCATCGAAGGCGGTAAGAAAAACGGTCATGACGAAAAGATTTTGTTAAAGATTTGGGGCGACTGGGAGAAATTTGCGTCATACGCTTTCAACAAATCACACGCTGCTTGTTATGCTTGGGTGGCTTATCAGACGGGCTACTTAAAAGCACATTATCCGGCAGAATACATGGCGGCAAACCTCACGCGCAACAAGGATTCAATTGACGATGTTAAAAAATTCATGGAAGAATGTAAAGCCATGAAAATTGATGTTAAAGGCCCTGACATCAACGAGTCGGATTTGAATTTTTCCGTTACGAAAGACGGCGGTATAAGGTTTGGTCTCGGCGGTATAAAAGGAGTAGGAGAGGCGGCTGTTGAAGGTATCGTTGCTGAAAGAGAGAAAAACGGACCGTACAAAGATATTTACGATTTTGTGGAAAGAGTCAACCTTTCGCAGGTAAACCGTAGAACGATAGAGAGTTTTGCGATTGCGGGTGCGTTTGATTCGTTCAAAGACTTAAAGCGGAGTCAGTTTTTGGAACCTATTGAAGGCGATACTATGACTTTTAGCGAGGCACTCGGTAAATACGGTCAGAAGATGAAAGCCGGCGGCGATACGGGCGGAAATTCGCTTTTCGGCGGCACTATCGAGGTCAACGTCAAGAAACCGCAGCCCAAAAACTGCGACGAATGGTCTGACTTGGTGCGTCTTAACAAGGAGAAAGAACTTGTGGGCATTTACCTGTCGGCACACCCGCTTGACCCGTACAGAATAGAAATCGAGAATTACTGCAACGCTACGATGGCTCAGATGGCGGATTTGACGTCATTGCAAACGCTGAAAGAGGTGCGTGTTGCGGGCATTGTAACGGGTGCAGCGGAAAGAACCACCAAAACGGGCAATCCTTGGGGACAACTTACGGTTGAGGATTTTGAAGGCAGTTTTGCGTTTCCGATGTTTTCAAAGGACTATTTGAAATACAAGAGTTTCTTTACGGTAAACTATGCGGTTTTGATTCGCGGCAACATTCAGCCGAGGTACAACAATCCGGCGGAGTTTGAATTTAAGATTCAGTCTATCGAGTTGCTTGAAGACGCAAAAAAGAAAATGCTCAATTCCATAACGCTGAACATTCCGATTGGGGATTTGAACACCGAAATGATGGGCAGCATTAAGGAAATAGCGCAGCGCAAGGGCGATTATCCGTTGAAGTTTCAGTTTTTTGACCCGAAAACCAAGGTCGCAATCCGCATGGGTTCGCGCTCTTACAAAATCAAAATTGACAACGATTTGATTTCAAGGTTGAAGGATCAGCAGATTGATTATCAGATAAAGTAAATAGTTAATAAATCTTAAAACGCTTGTTTTTCTAAAAACCGTTTGTTATATTTGCCATATCAAACAATCAATCAAATTTTAATCAAGTATGAAAAAGAAATGGACATGCGCAATCTGCGGTTTCGTTTATGAAGGTGAGGAACCGCCGGAGAAATGCCCCCAGTGTAAAGCACCTAAATCCAAATTCAAAGAACTTACAGGCGAGTTGAATTTTGAAACTGAACACGTTATCGGAATAGCAAAAGGCGTTCCCGAAGATTTGATTCAGGATCTTAACAACCACTTCACGGGCGAATGTTCCGAAGTCGGAATGTATCTTGCCATGAGCCGTCAGGCTGACAGGGAAGGTTATCCCGAAATTGCCGAGGCTTTCAGACGTTACGCTTTTGAAGAGGCTGATCATGCCGCCCGGTTTGCAGAACTTTTAGGCGATGTGGTTTGGGACACCAAAACAAACCTCGACAAGAGAATGAACGCCGAAGCAGGAGCCTGCGCCGACAAAAACCGAATCGCAAAACGTGCAAAAGAACTCAATCTTGACGCAATTCACGATACGGTTCATGAAATGGCAAAAGATGAAGCCCGTCACGGAAGAGGTTTCAAAGGCTTGTACGACAGATATTTCGGAAAAAAATAAACTAAATTTTTTGTAAAAAAAATACCCCGTGCATTTGAATAATGTGCGGGGTTATTTGTTTTGTAGAATATTTATCCGTATTATTTTTTGCCGAAACAGTATAAAAAATATCCATTTCGGCAAAAAATAATTTTTATTTTCTGCCGAAATTGAATAAAAATTACTAATTTTGGCAGGAAATAACTTTCAAATTGCTCAGGCGTATATGGTTTTTGGCGGTGTGCCTTTTTATTACACATTGTTGGACAAAACACAAAGTCTCGCCCAAAATATTGACAGATTGTTTTTCGAGTCCAAAAATGCTGTTTTGAGAGTGGAATTTTCAGAATTGTTTTCTTCTCTTTTCAACAAGCCTGAAAAATATCTGTCTGTTATTGAGATATTTGCAGAGAAGAAAGAAGGTTTTACGCGGGAAGAAATCAGCAAGAAAACCGGCATTACCGGCGCAGGTCTTACCAAAATGCTTGATAATCTTGAACGTTGCGATTTTATACTCGGATATTCAAAATTCGGCGGCGGCAAAAATTACTCAATAGTTGATAAAGAAATTATACTTGACGATTTGTTTGTGTAATTTTTTCGTTTACGGCATAATCATTGCTGGATTTCTTACTATAACGAAAAGGAAAATGAAATTTCTTACAACAATAATCTTAATATCGCTTTTGCTGCCCCTGAACTCCTTGGGACAGTATACGATGGAATGGGCTCACACTTTCGGCGGCAACGGCTGGGACGAGGCCAACTCCTGTATAGAAACCCGCGACGGTGAATATATACTCAGCGGTTTTGCGCGGCTTCAAGACCACCGCCTTTGGATGGTGAAAGTCCGTCCTGACGGCAGCGGACACTGGGGCAAAACTTTTGAAGAGTATTTTGTCTCTCAGGCAAATTCCATTGTCGAAACCTCTGACAGCAATCTCGTTATAACAGGTTTTGCCATAAGAAAACGCGAGTTTCAGAGCAATCTTCTTCTGATGAAGGTTGACACTCTGGGCAACGTTCTCTGGCAAAAAGTTTACGGCGAAGACGGCGACGAACAAGGCGCAAAAGTTATCGAAACCTCTGACGGAGGTTTTGCGGTTGCCGGTTATTCAACCTCAAACAACGACGCCGAGCCCAACTGGTATGTCCTGAAAACCGACAAAGAAGGCAACAAACTCTGGGACAAGCAGTTCGGCGGTTCGTCCGATGACAGGGCGTTGTCAGTTGCAGAAACTTACGACGGCGGTTATGTCGTTACGGGGTATTCCGGCAGCGGCGACGGCGGCAGAAAAATGATGTCAATCATAAAACTCGACGCCGAGGGCAACGACATTTGGGCTCAAAACTATCCCGTCAACGATTGGAGTTGCGGCGCGGACATCATCGCCACCAAAGACAGCATGATAATGGCAACCGGTTACACAAAAGCCCATACCATAACCGATTACGATGTTATGACCGTAAAAACCGACATGAACGGAGATACTCTCTGGATACGCACCTACGGCGACGAACACTGGCAGGAAGGCACTGCTATGGTTGAGACTTTCGACAACTGTTTTGTGGTCGCCGGATATTCAATGTCAAACATAAAAGACCAGTCAAGTTTTATAATTCTTAAATACGACAAATCCGGCAATCTGCTTTGGAACTACAATTTCAAACGCAAAAGTCAGGACTATGCAAAATCCGTCGTTGAGACCAAAGACAACGGACTTTTGATTGCAGGTACAACATTTTCGTTCGGCAAGGGCTGGGATATGGCGGTCTTGAAAATGAAACATTATGACAAAAAAGAAATCATCATAGATTTTCCCAAAGACCCTGTTGCGGCAACTCTGCGCAACGAGGTAGAAATCAGGCTTTGTCTTAACGGCTTCGGCGCACCAAACGGCGTAAAAATTTTCGTCAATGACATTCCGCAGGTTGCAGCCACGGAATTTCGCCCGCCGAGCGAAGAAAATAAAAAAAACGGCTGCGAACTGCCGCTTTCTTACCCCGTCAGCCTCACAACAGGTCTTAACGTCATACGTTTGGAGGTGATGGATTCAAGAAATTACAGTTTTGAAAAGCAGATTTCACTTTACAGTCTGCCAAGATACGATTTCTGATTTTTTTAAGGCTTTTTTGTTGAAGATAAAAGGAAAATTTGTACTTTTGCAGAATAAAATTTTTTAGTTATGGATATTTATTCTGACAAAAGTACATTGGAATTTGTAACCGTTGCGGCGGAATTTTGCGCTTTCGTAGAAAAGGCAAAGAAATTTTCCAAAAAAGATTTTGTGACTAAACTTCACAAAATGCTCTCGCTTATCTATTTGAAAACCACACTTTTAACACCTTTTAGCGGGGCTGACTCCGAGGGCGAGGTGGAGGCTTATCTCTCCGAATACGAATACGAATACATAAAAAGAAACGTAAGCCTTGTTTTGGGGCAGAGTGATTCTTATATCAGCATTTTCAACGCCGCCTCTGTTGACGAGGAAACCGAACAGGCGGAACTCTCGGACTGCGTTGCAGATGTTTATCACAATCTCAAAAACTTTGTGGAAAATTACCGCTCACTGTCAGAAGAAAGCGCAAAGGCTTCAAGGGCGGAACTTTTGAGCGATTTCAAAGAATACTGGGGCGTAAAACTTCTTTCGCTTTTGACGGCGGTTCATCATTTGGTTTATTTTACGGATTTGGACGAGGAAGAATTTTCGGAGGAAACACCTGAGGCCGCAAAGAATTTTTACAGCGATTTTGTAGAAAATTATCACAAAAAAATTTGAAAATATGAAAAGAAAAATTTTACTTTTAGCGTTTTTGGGGCTGTTCGGCAGCGTCAACGCCAATAATTACGACCCCGAACTGCCGTTTGTTGTTACCAACACCGCCGACGTATTGAAAGGCGACTACGACAAATACGGCGAAAAACTCGGAACCAAATTCAAAGGCACTGAGGATTTGAAACTCTTGAAAGAAATCGTTTCATGGCTCGGCACACCTTATAAATACGCCGCTTCCAACAAGGGAAAAGGCACTGACTGTTCGGGCTTTGTCTCAGGCGTTTACAACAATGTCTACAACATAAAACTTCAACGCTCGTCTTCCTCAATGGTGGTCAACGTCAACAAAGTCAACCGCAACGAACTTGAATGCGGCGATTTGCTCTTTTTTGCCAACGACAAGGGAAGTATTTATCATGTCGCAATTTACTTGGCCAACGACGTTTTTGCACATTCGGCAACCTCAAAAAACATCGGCGTAAAAACCGACAATTTGAATTCAACGTATTATAAAAAAGCGTTTTATTCGGCAGGACGTGTAAAACAACTTGACAAGCGCGGCTCTGTTTCAGAAGACGAAAAATCCACTTCAAACTCTGTTGTCAGCGGAATTGATAAAGACAAAAAAGACAAAAAAAGCGAAAATATTGACGATTTGTATTCTCAGTATTCAAGGGATTTTGGCGTAAAATTTTCCGGAAAAGAGGATCTTACGATTTTGAAAGAAATTCATTCGTGGCTCGGAACGCCTTATCAGTCAGGACAATCCAAAAAAGGGGTAGGAGCGGACGCGGCCGGCTTTGTTAGCGGTGTTTTTGAAAATGCTTGCAATGTGCTTTTGAGCCGTACACCCGACAAAATGAAGAAAAATCTTTCAAAGACTTCAAAAAACCAACTCAAATTCGGCGATGTGGTTTTCTATAAGAAAGGCGAAAGTTATCCCATAATCGGAATTTATTTGGCGGACGGAAAAATCGTTTACACCTCCGTAAGCAAGGGCGTTATTACTGTTGACATGAAAGCGGTAACTTTCTCAGTTAACTTTATGGGCTCAGTTCCGGCATTAAATTACTAAATTTTTCGCTTTTATAACGGTTTGAGATTCAACGTTTATAAAAAAAAATGAAAAAAATATTCAAAAAAATTTTGCAGAATTGAAAATTGTGCTTACCTTTGCACCGCAATCGACAGAAAAACGGTTGTTAAAAACAAAGTTAAGACGGTTGCAAAATTAGGTTCGGTAGTTCAGTTGGTTAGAATATCTGCCTGTCACGCAGGGGGTCGCGAGTTCGAGTCTCGTCCGGACCGCTAATCAGTAATCATCAAAAAAACGGTTTTTTCTTTGTCAAACTAAGGAAAAACCGCTTTTTTTTTATCAAGACTAATAATCATTTAAAAACAAAATAATAACACAATGAGAAAAATTACTTTCTTTCTGGCATTAATTTGCCTTATGCTCTTAAATGTTGCAGCAAATGCACAAGAGGCATACGTAACCGTGAAAGACGGCGTTGCAACATTCAAGTTTGATTCAAAAAAGGCGACAGGTGATTATCCTATCAGAGACGGCGTTACTGACAGCAGATGGCCGTCAGATGTATGCTCTTCTATTACCAAGGTCGTATTTGATGCAAGTTTCAAAAGTTATACACCTGTTATGTGTACAGGCTGGTTTAGTGGGTTTGTCAACCTCACCGAAGTTGTCGGAATAAACGAAAATTTTAACAGTTCAAAAGTTTACTGGTATTATTATATGTTCAGCGGGTGCCGCAGTCTGAAAACACTTGATCTTTCCGGATTGAATACTTCTTCTGCTGCAAATATGGTGAACATGTTCGCCGGATGTGACAATATCCAAGCCATTTATGTAGGAGAAGGTTGGAATACCGACAATGTAACTTCATCTAACGGTATGTTTGATTATTGCAACAAACTTTACGGCGGCAAAGGTACTTCTGTCAAAGTGTTGAAAAAATATGACAAGACATACGCTAAGATAGACGACGGAACAAATAAGGGATACTTTACCAAAGTCGGCGACCCTATATTTTATCCAGAAAGACCGTATATAGTGATAAAAGACGGCGTAGCCACATATTCCTACTCCAATGCACAAGTTGAGGGCGCGTATTTCCTTGATGAATTTGATCATTCAAGCGGCAACAACTATAAGGTGGCTCAAACTATCACCAAGGTAGTTTTTGACAAATCTTTCAAAAACTACAAGCCTACAAGTTTAAGCAAGTTATTTAGCAGTTTTAGAGAACTTGTCGAAATTTCGGGTATGGAAAACCTCAACACGGAAAATGTTACTGAGATGCAATACATGTTTAATGCCTGCGCAAAACTTGCAAGCCTTGACCTCAGCAGTTTTAATACGGCAAAAGTAACAACTATGTATTGTATGTTTGACGGTTGCGAAAGTCTTAAAAGCCTTGATTTGAGCAGTTTCAACACACAAAATGTTACGGATATGCACCGTATGTTTTATAATTGCGATAATCTTGTTACTGTATTTGTTAAAGACAAGGACTGGACTACAAAGTTTGTTACAAAATCAGATGATATGTTTTTCTCGTGTGAAAAATTATGCGGCGGACAAGGCACTACTGTTGCAAGCAAAGAAGTATATGATGCTACGTATGCAAGAATAGACTTCGGAGAAGAGGAGCCGGGATATTTCACAAGAAGCGGCGACCCCGTATACGACCCCACACATCCTTACATTACGATTTCTAACGGCAAAGCAACTTTTTACTATAACGCCACTGCACCCGCAAACGCAAAACCTCTTCAAACTACAATGCTTGAAGGTAAATGGACACAGGAGGAACGTGAGAAGATTACAGAGGTTAGTTTCGACGAATCGTTCAAAAATTACAAACCCACAAGTTGCGCTTATTGGTTTTACAACTTTGTGAACCTTTCAAAAATATATAATATAAAGTTTCTTAATACGGAAAACGTTACGGACATGGGCAGTATGTTTTACTGTTGTGAAAAACTTGGAAATATAGATTTGAGCGGTTTCAACACTTCAAACGTACAATATATGTCCGATATGTTTGTCAACTGCACAAGCCTTGTAACGCTTGATTTGAGCAGTTTTGACACCAAGAAAGTAACGTCTATGGCGTCGATGTTCAACAACTGCGCAAACCTCAAAACCATTTACGTTTCTGAAAAATGGAATACTTCTGCGGTAAAAGATTACAAATCGATTTTTAATCTTTGTAAAAAACTTTACGGCGGCAAAGGCACACACTGCACAGAGTCAGACATAAAATACGCTCAGATTGACGGCGGCAAAGACAATCCCGGTTATTTGACCAAATCCGGCGAGGCAGGTTTTGAAGCCCCGCTTACGTATGCGAAATTCGACTCTGAAACCGGCGTTTTGACGTTGGGCTACTCTAAAACACTTCCTGACGGCGCAAAAGAAATCAACGCCGAAAAAACGACGTCAGAGGTTTGGATTGCAAGTGAAGTTACTGAGGCTAAAAATGTTAAAAAGATAATTATTGACAAGTCGTTTGCTGATTTTGAGCCTACAAGTTGTTATTATTGGTTTTATAATTGCGCAAATGTAGAAGAAATTTCAGGATTGGAAAACATCAACACTGAAAATGTAACCGATATGAGATATATGTTTTATTCTAATAAGGTTACAATACTTGATTTGCGTAGTTTCAATACTGCAAATGTTAGGGATATGTACGAAATGTTTATGGGTTGTAGCGACCTCAAAACAATTTTGGTTTCTGACAAATGGACAACTGAAAAAGTAGAAGTTTCAGGCGCGATGTTTCGTTTTTGCAGCAAACTTGAAGGCATGAACGGTACAAAATATAGTGATGATACTGATGCAACTGTCGGACTTTCATACGCTAAAATTGACGGCGGAAAAGATAATCCGGGCTATTTTTCTTCGTTGAAAGCGGTTTCTTTGGAGATAACAACTGCTCCTAAAACCGAATACAAGGACGGTGAAGATTTTTCAGCAGAAAACGGTGTTTTAACTATTAAATACAATAATAATTTAGCGGAAGCCATCGACCTTTCAAAAGCCGAAATCACAGGTTTTGACAAAACAAAAGCCGGTGAGCAGACTTTGAAAGTAACTTATAGCGGACTTTCAACGGAATTGAAAGTTACTGTAAAAGAAAACGTACCGACACCTGTTTCGGAAATTATTCCTGCTTCGGGCGTAAAAGTTTGGTCATACAACGGCGTGATTTTTATTGAGTCAGAGCGTTCAGGTTTAGAATATAAGATTGTAGACCTTGGCGGCAGAACGTTAAAAACTTCAACCACTAAGTCTGACAAAGAAGAAATCCGTCTTAACGCAAACGGCATTGTGATTGTGCTTTTAAAAGGAAAAAGTTACAAGGTAATGGCGAAATAAAAAGTTTCTCTAAAATAAGTTGACGAGGTTGTCTAAAAAGCAGGCAGCCTCGTATTTTTTTTATTATTCCTCTCGATTTTGTCAAAAAAAGCTCAATTATTCCTCTCGGTTTTATCAAAAAATGGTCAATTATTCCTCTCGGTTTTGTCAAAAAAAATGTTAAAAATATTGCAAGTCTCTCATAAACAGCATATCTTTGCATTTATTATCAAAGATAGGAATTATGTATTTAAACAGGACAATAGACTCTCATCTTTTGGAGTGGAAAAACGACAGCAACCATAAACCGTTGTTGCTCCGTGGGGCACGTCAAGTGGGCAAATCGTGCGCCGTAAAGCATTTGGGCAAAACTTTTGACAATTATATAGAGGTCAATTTTGAGAAACGACCCGACATGAAGGAGATTTTTGCTCAAGTTCATAATGTGCGCGATTTGGCTGATAACCTTGGGATGATATACAATACGCCGGTAGTGGCGGGCAAAACATTGCTTTTCCTTGACGAAATTCAAGCCTCGCCGGATGCTATCAAAAGTCTTTGGTCATTTAAGGAGGACTTCCCTGAACTGCATGTTGTGGCAGCCGGGTCGCTGTTGGAGTTTACACTCAAAGAAATGCCGTCGTATGGCGTGGGCAGAATACATTCGCTTTTTATGTATCCGTTTTCTTTTGATGAATTTCTGATGGCGGAGGGTAAATCGGCATGGATTAAGGCTAAACAATGTGCCAATAGTCAAAAACCGCTCCTGACACCATTGTACAATGATTTGGTGCGGCATTACCGCACATTTCTTATGGTAGGCGGAATGCCTGCAAGCGTGGCGGCGTGGGTCAGTACACATGATTACCGTAAATGTCAGGATGAACTTGACGACATACAACTGTCATATTATGACGACTTTGCAAAATATGCCAAAAAAGTAGAACCTATACTTCTGCGCAACACGTTGCAAAGTGTCATAATGCAGACCGGCGGCAAATTTACTTACAGCAAGGTTGAAGGCGGCTACCGTGCAGATGCCGTAAAAAATGCCCTTTCTTTGCTGTGCGATGCGGGTATTATCAAACGTGTATGCCACACCGCCGCAAACGGTCTTCCTCTTGGTGCTGAAACCAACAATAAATTTCAAAAATACATCTATCTTGACAGCGGTCTGTTGCTGAGGATACTTGATATGGACATGGGCGGTGCAAGGCAACTTACTGAAATGGTATTGACAGGTGCTGCCGCAGATCTTGTCAATAAAGGCGGACTTGCAGAGATGATGCTCGGCTGGGAACTCATAAAATGCAATAGTCCGCGTTCGCAGCATGATCTCTATTATTGGGAAAACACCTCTGACGGCACACTTTCGGAGGTTGATTATATCATAGCCCGCGACCTTCGCGTGCTGCCAATAGAGTGCAAAGCAGGTACAAGCGGCAAGATGAAAAGCCTTTATCTTTTTATGCGGCAAAAACACATTACTGATGCCGTCCGCTGTTCGTTGGAAAATTTCACCCTTATTGAAAACCGCGACAAACAAGATTCTTCTGATACAATAAGGCGGGTGGAAATACTTCCGCTCTTCGCAGTGTCTAATCTGTTTTGTAAATTGGACAACTGAAACAGGGTAGTTTATTCCCCCGAAAAAGTGTAAAAAAAAATCCCGCATCAATAAAAAATGCGGGATTTTTGTAATTTTATTTTCCTCTTGGAATCAGCACTAATTCTTCGTTTTTGAAATCGACCTCGGCGTGTCCGCCTTTTTTGAGTTTGCCGAAAAGTATTTCTTTCATCAAAAGCGGATTGAGCATCGAGTTCAAAACCCTGTCAATTTCTCTTGCGCCGTATTTTTCAGAAAAACCCTTTTTCAAAAGTTCTTTCTTAGCCAAATCGCTGAGTGTCAAAGTGATATTCTTGGATTGAAGCCTTTCAAAAAGTTCGTTCAACTTCTTGTTGAGAATCCTTTTCGCCATGTCCTCGTTCATATCGTTGAAAACCACTATCGACGAAAGACGGTTTATGAATTCGGGTTTAAACGTCTTTTTTGCAGCCGAAAGCATGGCGTCTCCGATTTTGCCGCCCGTAAAACCGACCCTCTGCTGTGAGGCGTATTCCGCGCCGACGTTACTCGTCATAATGATTATAACATGCTTAAAATCAGACTTTTGACCTTTGTTGTCGGTAAGGCTGGCGTAGTCCATGATTTGAAGCATTATATTATAAATGTCCGAATGGGCTTTTTCTATTTCGTCAAAAAGAAGAACACAGTTCGGCGTTTTGCGGATCGCATCGGTCAAAAGACCTCCGTCTTCGTAGCCGACATAACCAGCAGGCGAGCCGATAAGTTTTGCAACCGTGTGTTTTTCAGTGTATTCGCTCATGTCAAAACGGACTAAATCCATATTCAACTCTTTTGCCAAAACTTTTGCGATTTCCGTTTTGCCGACACCCGTCTGACCCACAAAAAGAAACGAGGCAACCGGTTTTTGTGAGTCCGACAAGCCCGCTTTTGACATCAAAACCGATTCCACAATTTGGTTTACCGCCGTATCCTGACCGTAAATAAGACTTTTGATGTTTTTTGAAAGGTTTTCCAAAATTTTGGTCTCGCTTGTGTCATCCTTTTCAGGAATGTTCGCAAGTTTTTTCACCTTTGTCAGCATTTGGGAAATAAGTTCGCAATCCACAGACTGAACCTTTTTCAAGTTGGAGTTTTCGTCCAAAACAGGGTGAATTTCTCTGTACGAACCAGCCTCGTCCAAAAGGTCAATCGCTTTTTCAGGCAGGTTCCTGTCGCTGATGTATTTCACCGAAAGTTCAACGGCATGTTTTATGGTGTCTTTTTTGAACTTTACCTTGTGAAATTTCTCGTAAGCGGGTTTTATCGTCTGAATGATTTTTATCGTTTCTTCCACCGTCGGCTCCGAAATTTCTATTATCTGAAAACGTCTGAGCAGGGCTTTGTTTTTCTCGAAAGAACTTTTGAACTCCTTGAAAGTGGTCGCGCCGATAAAACGGATATTGTCTTTGTCCATGTATTTTAGCATCATGGAGGCGGCGTCGTTGCTGCCGTCAGTCCCCATGCCGACAAGGTTGTGAATGTCGTTGATGTAGACAATCGAACGCGCGTCTTTTGCGGCTGTTATTTCGTCCATTATGCCTTTTATGCGCTTTTCAAAATCGCCTCTGAACTGCGAGCCGGCAAGTATGTCTGAGAGTTCGAGTTGATAGATTTTCGCCGAGTTCAAATCCTTCGGAAGTGTTTGCGCCTTGTCGGTGATTTTTTGTGTAAGACCGTGAACCATAGCCGTTTTGCCGACTCCCGGCTCTCCGATGTAAAGCACGTTGTGGCGTTGTTTTTTCAGCAAGACCTGAATCGTTCTTTCCATTTCGTCTTCCCTGCCGACAAGCGGGTTGAAGTTTTTGGACTCTCTGTTCAAAAGTTTTGTGTACGACTGCACCATCGGCATAAAATCGTTTTCCGAAAAGTCCAAAGACTGCTGACCGTCTTCTTCATCGTCGCCGTCAAAATCAAAGTCAAAATTTGCTCCGAAAGGCGGTTTCGCGTCTTTTCCGGCTTCTTTTTTGCCGAGGGGTTTTACGCTTGAAATCACCACGTTGTCTTCGGTAAAATTGTTGATTACCGCCGACATAAATTCGATGACGCTCTTTTTGGAGTGCTTGTTCAGCAGACGGTTTGCCTCGCAGTCCTGCGTGTTGGCGATTCCGATTAAAACGTGCGGAACATCACATTCCTTTTTGCCTGTTTTTTCGGCGAGTTGGTCCGCAAAATTTATTGCGTGAAAAAGGTTGACCGAAACTTCGATTTCGTATTCGACGTTTTCGGGAACGGTTTCCATAGAATCTATATATTTTTCCAAGTCGTCGGCGAATTTTTCGGCATTTACGCCGCTTTCGTCCAAAGTTTTTTCAAACTGTTCCAGACCCAAAACTCCGTAATACACAAAGAGTTCGGGAGTTATAAACTCGAATCTGCGGTTTTTTGCCGCTATTACGCAGTTTCTTTCCACTGTTTGTAAAAATGCTGACTGTCTTAACATATTCCTAAAATAAAAAATAGTTGAAACCAAAAAACTATTCTTCCCGCCAAGTTAGTTTCAGCGGAAAATTGTTGCCGGCTGCTATCCTCATGGTTTTCAGGGCTTTGCTGACGGCAATATCGTATGTGTATACCCCGACAACCGCGCTGCCTTTGGTATGGACTTCCATCATAAGGTCGTGGGCCTGGTCCGGGGTTTTGAAAAATATGTTTTTAAGGACTTCAACCACAAAATCCATTGTCGTAACCTCGTCATTATGCATTATGACGGCGTAATTCTTTGGTTCTTTGGTTTTTACCCTTGTTCTGTTTTTTACTTTTGTCTGCTCTTTTGCCATAGTTTTTTCATTAAAAATATTTGTTGATGATTTCCTGAAAAAAATCAGGCGGCATTGACGGTCTTCCCGTTTTCATGTTGACGAAACACAAAACTGTCTCACCGGAGTTCAAGAGTTCGCCGTTTTGGTTGAAACATTCGTATTCAAATGTCATTCTAACGGTCGGTTTTTGTTTTACATAAACTTTTACTGTGATTAAATCGTCGTAAAAAGCGGGTTTTTTGTAATTTATGTTCAGTGAAATAACGGGCATCATAAAGCCGTTTTTTTCGAGTTCGGCGTATGAGCAGCCGCACTCCCTGAAAACGTCGCTTCTTGCCTGTTCGTAATACAAGGGATAATTTCCATAATAACAGTATCCCATTTTGTCGGTTTCACCGTATCTTACCCTGATTTGAGTCTGTCCGCAAAACATTTTTTTATTCCTTTTTAAAAAGGCAAAGATAAGGAAAAAATTTTGTTTTCGCAAAAAAATAATTTCAGTGCTTTTTTATGTTTTGTTTTATTTAAAAAAAAAACTCTACCTTATGTCAATAAATTCAAAATTCGGATTCGGCAGCATATCGTAAATCTTTTTCGCTTCGCTGTCAGCCGAGGCAAAAAAGCGAATGTCTTGTTCAAAATGCGCTTGCGCAAACATTTTTGTATCGTTTGGGACAACAGTCCTTTGAAGAACAGAGGCACCGCGTCTGCGCTTTTCAGCATAAACTTCCCTCATAAATTCACCCGCAGTCAAGGCGTGAAGAACGTCAAACGGTACAGGTTTTAAAATTTTCCACGGCAGTTTTTTTATGTCGCCGCCAGCCGAAAATTCTGCAATTGCTATCGTGGATATTTTACAAACAGTACCGCTTTCAAGAAAATTTTTCAAAAATTCCTTTGCATTGTTGCACAAAGGGTCGTTTTCATCCAACAACCTGATGAAAAAACTTGTATCTATCAAAACTGATTTCATAATTCAACTCCCCGTAATTCGTGTAACCATTTGTCTTTGTCCTTGATTTTGCTCCATTCGGGAGTAGCCGATTTTATCAGTGAATTGATATAGTCTTCATCGTAAACGGGGTTGTAATTATCTTCGATTTGGCGCATAATATCTTGATAATCAGATAAAATTTGGGCGGTGTCTTTGACGGTGTTTTTGGCATAATCAAAAATCTCAAACCGCTGTTCGGGCAGGGTTAAAAGATATGCCAAAAGAGCGAGATTTTCTTCCGTTCTTTCAAATTTTACGTAAAAAGGTATGTCGGTTTTTTGCGCCTGCATTGTTTGTGTCATATTTGAATTTTGTTTTTAAAAAAGTTTTGTGCAAATATAATTCTTTTTTTTCTGAAAGTAAATTTTTCCCGCTTTTTTTTTGACAAAAATGTTTACCTTTGCCGTCTGAAAACATAAAGGAAAAACAGTGGCGAAAAAACTTTTTATAGCGGAAAAACCGTCGGTTGCCCAGGAGTTTGCAAAGGCTTTGAAGGAAAACCACGAAAGACGAAACGGCTATCTCGAAGGCGAAAAAACAGTCGTAACATGGTGCGTAGGTCATCTTGTAACTATGTCATACCCCGAAATTTACGACCCGAACCTCAAACGTTGGAGAGAAGACACGCTGCCTTTTTTGCCCAAAAAATTCCTTTACGAAATTATCCCGAACGTCAAGGCACAGTTCGAGATTGTCTCCTCGCTCTTAAACCGCGAGGACGTGGACTGCATTTACGTCTGCACCGACTCCGGACGCGAGGGAGAATATATTTACCGCCTTGTTGACATGATGGCGAAAGTCCCTGAGTCAAAGGACAGAAAGCGCGTTTGGATAGATTCTCAGACCGAGGAGGAAATCCGCCGCGGAATCCGTGAGGCAAAACCTCTGAACTCTTACGACAACCTTTCGGACGCCGCTTATCTCCGCGCAAAAGAGGACTATCTCATGGGCATAAATTTTTCGCGGATTCTCACCATTAAATACGGCAACATGCTGAAATCCCACTTGAAACTCGATAAAAACGTCGCAATTTCGGTGGGCAGGGTTATGACCTGCGTTCTCGGAATGGTGGTAAGACGGGAGAGGGAAATCAGAAAATTCAAAAAGACCGCTTTTTACAGGGTTTTGGGAAATTTTGAGGCGGGAAACTGCAAGATTCAAGGCGAATGGCGGGCAGTGGAAGGCTCGGATTATTTCAACTCGCCGAAACTCTACAAAGAAAACGGTTTCAACAAAAAAGAAGACGCCGAGGAACTTGTCTCAAAACTGCAACAGGCGTTTTCTCAGGCTGTTATAGAAAGTATAGAAAAGAAAAAAGAGAAGAAAAATCCGCCGCTTCTGTTCAACTTGGCGGAACTTCAAAACGAGTGTTCAAAACTTTTCAAGATTTCGCCTGACGAGACTTTGCAGACCGTTCAGACGCTTTACGAAAACAAACTCGTAACTTATCCGCGTACCGATGCGAGGGTTCTTTCGTCGGCGGTTGCAAAAGAAATCACAAAAAACCTTCACGGTCTTGCGACAAGAAACGAATATGTCGATTTTTTAAAAGACATCAAAGAGCACGGAATTTACGCCAAAATCGACAAAACACGCTACACCGACGACAAGCAAATCACTGACCACTACGCAATTATACCGACGGGTCAGGGCTTTCAAAATTTGGAGACTATGTCGGAGACGGCAAAAGGCGTTTATGACAGAATCGTCAAAAGGTTTCTTGCGGTGTTTTATCCGAGTGCCGAATACAGAAAAGTCTCTCTGAAACTTCTTGTGGGCAAAGAGGCTTTTTTCTCAAATTTTAAGGCTCTTGAAATTCCGGGCTATTTGAAAGTCTACGCTTCTGACTCCAAGCCTCAAAACGCTGACTCAAAGTCAGATGAAGAAGAAATTTCGGAGGCGGGAATCGAAGTGGTCTCAAAACTAAAAAAGGGTTCAGCACTTGATATTTCCGGTTATGAGATAAAAGACGGCGAGACCACGCCGCCCAAACGTTATAATTCAGGCTCGCTGATTCTTGCGATGGAAAACGCGGGACAGTTTATCGAAGACGAAGAACTCCGCGCTCTGGTAAAAGGGCGGGGGATAGGCACTTCTGCAACCCGCGCTGAAATTCTTGCCAAACTCGTGAAAATCAATTATTTGAACCTCAACAAAAAAACGCAGGTCATAACACCGGCAAGGCTCGGAGAGTTGGTTTACGAGGTTGTAAAAGCCGCCATAAAACCGCTTCTGAACCCCGAACTTACGGCAAGTTGGGAAAAAGGTTTGGGCATGGTTGCCGACGGCGTGATAGGGCAGGGCGAGTATCTTGAAAAACTTGAAAACTTTGTCGCAAAAAACACGAATCTCTGCAAAACGCTCGGAAATTATACGGCTTTGGCGCAGATTTTCGCGTTGGTTGATTATTGTTACAAATAGAGAGAAGGATATATGAATGAAATGTTTTTGCAGTTGCAACAGTTGGATTCCGTTGAATTGAATTTCGGCAGCAACGGCGGACTTGTTTTGAGTATTGTTCAGGCATTTGTGATGTTCGGCGTGTCGCTTTCGATAAAACCGCTGCATTTCAAAACGGCTTTTTATCATCCTAAAAGCGTGATAACGGGCGTTTTGGCGCAAATTGTCGTTTTGCCGCTTGTAACTTTTGCCGGAGTCTGGCTGTTTAAGGATTATCTTACCGTAACGGTGGCTCTCGGCGCGATACTTGTCGCCTGCTGTCCGGGCGGAAACATTTCCAACTTTATTTCGTCAGTCTCGAAAGGGAATATCGAACTTTCGGTTTCGCTGACGGCGATTTCAACCGTGTCGGCAGTGGTGATAACGCCGCTGAATTTTACGTTCTGGGGAGGACTTTTTATCTCCTCGTCAGACTTGGTAAGAGAACTGACGATTCCCGTAAGCGAAGTGTTCAAAACGCTTTTTCTGATAATCGGGGTGCCGCTGTTTTTAGGCGTTTTATGCTCTAAAAAACTGCCGGAGTTGACCCGCAGAATCGCAAAGCCGGTGCAGAGAATTTCGCTCGGAATTTTTATGGCTCTTGTGGTTGTGGCGTTTGTTGCCAACTATGAATATTTTGTGGAATACATAAAATACATTCTCGTTATAGTCTTGATTCATAACGCGCTGGCGTTTTTGGCGGGAAATTTTTCCGCACGCATAGCCGGTCTTAACGACAAGGACATAAAAACGCTGACCATTGAAACGGGAATCCAAAATTCGGGTCTTGCCCTGATGCTGATTTTCAACCCCGAAATTTTCCCGAAAGAGACCGCGACCGGCGGAATGGCATTTATGGCGGCATGGTGGGGAGTCTGGCACATAATTTCAGGGCTTTCAATAAGCGCGTACTGGAATTTGTCAAGAAAAATAAGGTATAACAATTTGCAAAAAAACAGAAAAACAGTATGAAATTTTCAAGCGTTGAAGACCAAAGTTGGATGTATTCGCTTGTAAAAGCGTTTCCGATAGCGGTTCATAATTATATTTTTTACAGAAAAATTTACACCACGGGACTTGAAAACATTCCTGAGGAAGGTGCTGTGATTTTTGCGCCGAACCATCAGAACGCTTTGATGGACGCTTTGATTTTAATCAGCGTAAAAAACTGGCAGCCTGTTTTTATGGCGAGGGCAGACATTTTTGCGGGACAGTTTTTGCGCAGGTTTCTGTTTTTTTGCAAGATACTTCCCATTTTCAGAATCCGGGACGGCAAAGAGTCGCTCAAAGAAAACAACTTTGTTTTTCAAAAGGCGGTTGAAGTCCTGAAAAAGAAACGTTTTCTTGTCATTTACCCGGAGGCGAGCCACAAGGGAATCCACCGTTTAAGACCGTTGAAAAAAGGTATCACGAGAATTGCGTTTATGGCTGAGGAGGCGACGAATTACACTCTGGGCGTCAAAATTATTCCCGTCGGAATCAATTATCAGGATTATTACGATTTCCGCACCGACGCGATGATTAATTTCGGCAAACCGATCAACGTTGAGGATTATGCCGCGCTTTACAAGGAGAATCCCCAAAAGGCAAACCATCAGTTGGTTGAGGAAGTAAAAAAAGAACTCAGCACGCTTATAATTGACATTCAGGACACGGAAAATTACGACAATTTTGAGACCGCCCGTGAAATTCTTGCGCCTTATTTAATCCGGAAAAACGGCAAACTGATTAACAATTTCAAGAATCAGATTTTGGCGGGGAAGGAGGTTGTAGGGCTTCTCGGCAGGATAAAAGAGAGCGACCCTGAAGAATTTGAAGCACTTGCCGCTCTGCTGAAACAATACCGCGAAGGTCTCAAAGAAACCAATCTTACAGACAGAATCATCAGAAAGAAATATAAGATTTGGGGAATTTTGTTAAGGACGGTGATTTTGATTGCGACGTTTCCGGTCAACGTTTTCGGTTTTGTGAACAATTTTGTGCCGTATCATCTGCCGTTTTTGCTGACCATGCGGGTCAAGGACAGAAATTTTCACACTTCGGTAAGGTTTGTATTGTATTTGATTTTGTTTCCGGTGTTTTACGGGGTGATTTTCTGGCAGTTGTGCAAGTATACTGATTCGTGGCTTTTCAGAGTTTTGTATATGCTTTCTGTGCCGCTGACGGGGATTTTTTCGCACCGTTATTATGCCTACGTCAAAAAAGTTGCGGCAATGTGGAAAATGTTTTTCAACCGCAAAAAACCGCTGTATTCGCGGCTCGGCGTTTTACGGGACAAAATCGTGGAGATTTTCAAAAGAAAAATGTGATAAAATTTGCGGGTTGTGAAAAAACTTTGTATCTTTAACCGCTGAAAATTTTTGTCAACAATGATGAAAAACAAAACGATTGAAGAACTTATCGAAGACGAAAGATATTTAAAACTTTTGTCGGAAAAATACCCGAACACAGACAGTTGCTCGACCGAAATCATAAACCTTGAAGCAATCATGAACCTGCCAAAAGGTACGGAGCATTTTTTGAGCGACCTTCACGGCGAGATAACCGCTTTTACGCACGTCCTGAAAAACGCTTCCGGCGTTATCCGCAGAAAGGTTGACGACATTTTCGGAATGACAATGCGTCAAAGCGACAAAAACGCGCTGCTCTCCCTCATCTATTATCCGAGCGAAAAACTCGCCCTCGTCCGCAATCAGGAAAAAGACATCGACGACTGGTACAGAACAACGCTTTATCAAATAGTTGCGGTTGCAAAAACCGTCAGTTCAAAATACACAAATTCCAAAGTAAGAAAACTTCTGCCGGAAGAGTTTGCCTACGTCATTGAGGAACTTCTTCATGAGGACGAGAACTCACCCGACAAGCAGAGTTATTACGCGCAGTTAATCAACACGATAGTTGACATCGGACGAAGTGAAAAAGTCATCATCGCAATCTGTCATCTGATCCACAGTTTGGTAATTGACACTTTACATGTTGTCGGCGATGTTTACGACCGCGGACCCGGAGCCTGCGACATTATGGAAACGCTTTGCAGTTATCACAACTTTGACATTCAGTGGGGCAACCACGACATCTCCTGGATGGGCGCGGCGGCGGGAAATCTCGCGCTGATTGCAAACGTGGTAAGAATTTCAATCCGTTATGCCAACGTCGAAACCCTCGAAGAAGGCTATTCAATAAACCTTTTGCCGCTTGCGACCTTTGCGCTTGACACTTACGGAGATGACAAATGCGAGGTTTTTCAGGCGTGCGAGTTTGAGGAAAATTCGCGCATGAGCCGCTCTATGCAACTGATGGCAAAAATGCACAAAGCGATTTCGATAATTCAGTTTAAGTTGGAAGGACAGACCATAATGCGCCGTCCCGAATTTGGAATGAATGACAGAATGTTGCTGCATCTTATTGATTATGAAAAAGGTACGATAACAATCAGCGGCAAGACATACAACTTGACGGACAAGAATTTTCCGACCGTTGACCCGAAAGACCCGTACAAACTCAGTCTTGAAGAAGAACAGTTGATGATTCAACTTTACCACTCTTTTACCAGCAGCGAAAAACTTCAAAACCATTTGCGCTGCATTTACAAGCAGGGAAGTTTGTTTTTGGTGAGAAACAACTGCCTTTTGTATCACGCCGCTATTCCGCTCAACGAGGACGGCAGTTTCAAAGAGGTTACGATAAAAGGTCAGAAATACAAGGGAAAAGCCCTGATGGAGCATTTTGACAAAATAATCCGTCAGGCGTATTTTTCGCCGATTGAAACCGAAGAAAAACACCTTGCTTTGGATTATATGTGGTATCTTTGGTGCGGACCTGACTCGCCGCTTTACAACAAGGACAAAATGACGACTTTTGAGCGTTATTTCATTCAGGACAAGGAACTTTCAAAAGAGGAAAAAGGGCCTTATTACGAACTTGCAAACGAGGCTAAGACCTGCGAAAAGATTTTGAAGGAGTTTGGTCTTGACCCCGAAAAATCAAGAATCATAAACGGACATATCCCGGTCAAAACGACTCAGGGCGAATCGCCTTTGCGTGCCGGCGGCAAACGTTTGGTGATTGACGGCGGCTTTTCAAAACCGTATCACAAGACGACCGGCATTGCGGGTTATACTTTGATTTACAATTCACACGGGCTTCAACTTGTTCAGCACGAGCCGTTTGAAAGCAAGGAAAAGGCGGTTCAGGACGGAACGGATATTCATTCGCGGGTTCAGTTGGAGGAGTTCAAATACCACAGAATGTTGGTTCGCGACACCGACCGCGGAAAAGAACTGCAAATCCAAATCGACAACTTAAAAAAGTTGTTAATGGCTTACCGTCAAGGCGTTATAAAGGAAAAATAAAGTTATGGTTTGCAGATTAAGTGATGATGAAATATGGTTTCCTGACCCTTACGGCGGCGATTCTGACGGTTTGTTAGCCGTCGGGGGCGACCTTTCTGCTGAGAGGTTGTTTTTGGCATACAGCAACGGAATTTTTCCGTGGTATCCTTTTCATAAAGAGGCGTATCAAGGACATAATCTCTCAGAAATTCTGATACAATGGTGGTGTCCGTTGGACAGGTTTGTGATTTTTCCCAAGGAAATTCATATTTCACATTCCATGCGGACGCTTATCAACAAGAAAACTTACAAAGTGTCTTTCAATCAGGATTTTGAAGGCGTTATAAACAACTGTTCGGGACTTCGTTCCAAAGAGATTTATGCATGGCTTGGTCCTGACATGGTTAAGGCTTACAAAGAACTGTATAAATTGGGCTGTGCCATAAGCGTAGAGGTTTGGGATTTGGACGATAACCTTGTCGGCGGACTCTACGGAGTAATGACGGAGCATGTTTTTGCAGGCGAAAGCATGTTCTCTTTGAAACCGAGTGCCTCAAAACTGGCTCTTATATATTTGGGGCAGTTGTTGGCGGAAAACGGTATTTCATTGATAGATTGTCAGTTTGAGACTCCACATTTGCTTTCTATGGGCGGCAGACATATAACATACAAAGACTATATGGAGTTTATGAAAGGAGAAAAATAATCAAAAATAGATAAAAACAAAATGCACTCAAATTTTTTAACCACATATACCGACCTTATTTATGAAGGTTCGCGTTTGGGCGGAAAACTGACCTCCGCAGCAAAAATTATCAATTACTGGACGGAACTTTTGAAAGACATGGGTTTTGTCTTCAACTTTGAATATTCCGACAAAAGTCTCGCAGAGTCCGCTACGGATTTCCGCCTGAAATATTTTTCCGGCGACAAGCAGAATTTTGCGTTTTTTGTAAAAGACTATCCGGCAGAAACCGATACTGAACAGTTCGATAAATTGTCAACTTTCCTCGTCAAAATCGTTCACCAGCAAATTGTTTGCAGAAAATTCGAGGACATTTTCTCCGACAACAAAGAACGCTTGAAAGAACTTTCAAGTATCCGTCAGGCGTCGCTTTTGCTCGGAAATGACGGTTACGACATTTACCCCGCAATCAGTCAGATTTGCGACTCCCTGCCCCTTGCAATGCGGCATTCCGAATGCGCCGTCGCAAGAATCCGTTACGGCGAAAAAACTTTCAAAAGCCCGGATTTTGAACCCTGCGGACAGGGTCTCGTCAAAAAGTTCAAGGGTGCCGACGATGCCGAAGGCTCAATCGAAATCTATTACACGCGGACTTTTCCCGAAGACGCCGGCTCTCATGACCCGTTCCTCTTGGAAGAAAGAAACCTCGTTGACAATCTGGCTGTTATGATAACGGGCGCAACCTACGCCGTCGCTATGAAAACCCTCAAAAAGTTCAACAACAAGCGCATGCAGGAGTTGCACGTCATCAACAAAACCACCGAAATAATCAACGGCGGAAGAGAAATCGACTACACTCTCAACAAAATCTGTAACCTTCTGCCCGAAGCAATGCAATACCCGAAATACGCCTGCGCAAGAATCCGTTTTGACGGTAAAGAATACTTGTCGAAAAATTTTTTATTCACCCATAGAAGTATCTCAGAGCAGTTCATTTCGATTGACTCAAACAAAGGCAGCATTGAGGTTTTTTACACGAAAGAGTTTCCGAGGGAAGATGACGGCGCGTTTTTGACCGAGGAGAAAAACCTCCTTAACAATATTGCGCGTTTGACGGCAGGTTACATCAACGACACCAAAGGTCGCGACATCTTGCACAAAACCGCCGCGCTCAACTTTTTTGAGCAGAAAGAAGACCGTTTCCGTCAAAGGCTTCTGACAACAAACCACAAGCCGCTCCAAAATTATTTCAACCGGCAAATGCTTGACAAGTACATTTATCTTGACATGATGAAGTACAAGGTCAACCACGTTTTGTTTGTCGCAACGCTTTACGACGCTTTCTGCCTTGAAAACGAAGACTCGTTTTTTGAAAGGTTTTTGGGCGACGTCCATCAGTTCAGCCTTTACACGCTGCCAAGAATCACGGGTGTCAGCAGCGAAGAAGAGGCACTCGACGCAATGGAAAGCGCAAACATCGACATGGTGATAATCATGCCGTCGGCTGACTCGGCGCAGACCGTCGCACTCAGCGAAAAACTTAAAACTATCAACGGCAATGTGCCTGTATTTCTGCTTATTAACAAAAAGGAAGAAGTAAAAAAATACGAAGAAATATGCTCGGAGGTCAACGCCATCGACAAGATTTACACCTGGAACGGCGACAGTAACATATTCTTTACAATTATCAAGTGTTACGAGGACAGTATCAACGTTGAAAACGATACGCAAATCGGTCTCGTAAAAGTGATTCTTTTGATTGAAGATTCGCCCGTTTACTACTCCAAATACCTTGAATTACTGTACAGTACGGTTTTCGGTCAGACCGCAAAAATAATCCCCGAAGTCGAGAAAAACGAACTCGACAAAATCGTTAAAATGCGTTCCCGTCCCAAAACGCTTCACGCCCGGAACTACGACGAAGCAATCGCGATTTTCAACAAATATAAGGACAATTTGATGTGCGTGATTTCGGACGTTGAGTTTGACTGGGGCGGAAAACCCGACAAACGCGCCGGCATAAAACTCGTAAAACTTTTCCGCAACATGAAATATACCGTGCCGGTGATTTTTCAGTCAACGGAAGAGTTAACAAACTTGGACACAGATATTTACAGAGAAGAAAAAGTCTTTTTTATCAACAAAAACTCCGACTCTCTGCTTGACGAATTAAAACGTTATCTGATAAAATATCTCGGTTACGGCGACTTTACTTTCAAAAACTGGCAGGGCGAACTTTTGGGCGTTGCGCACTCTTTGAGAGAGTTTGAACTCTTTATCAAAAAAGTGCCTGACGATTCCATTTACCGCCACGCCGTCAAAAACCAGTTTTCAATTTGGCTGATGGGACGCGGTGAAATTCAGTTGGCGCAGATTTTCCGCAGCCTTACGATAAATTCGGTTGAAGAAGTTCCGCAGATAAGAACCAAAATGTTGCAGGTAATCAATCAGTACCGTGCCGACAAAAAACGCGGAAAAATCCTGTCTTTCGACGAAACCTCGTCAATCGACGAGCGCAACATCATCACGCTTGCGCCGGGGTCGCTCGGCGGAAAGGGCAGGGGCCTGGCGTTTATCGACACCGTGATTTACAACCTCGAAGCACCGCACCTTTTGGAGAGAATCAACATAATCGCGCCTGTAACTTTGGTTATCGGAACCACTGAGTTTCAGAACTTTATCAACAACAATGATTTGTTTCCCAAACTCATCAACAAAAATTATCCGTATGAAAAACTCAAAGTTGATTTTTATAACGGACATTTGAGCGACCAGTTAAGAGAGAGAATCAAAACGATAATTTCGCAGACCGACAATCCGCTTGCCGTGCGCTCGTCAAGCACCTCGGAAGATTCTGTAAGCCAGCCTTTTGCGGGCGTTTTCAGCACGTATATTCTTCCGAACGAAAAGGACAACAAGGCGGAAACTCTGGAACTTGTCTGCCACGCCATAAAACTGATTTACGCTTCGATGTATTCCGACACGGCGCGCAATTATTACAACGCCGTTCAGCACAATATCGAAGTCGAAAAAATGGCGATTGTGATTCAGGAGGTTGTGGGAAGCCGTTTCGGACAGTATTTTTATCCGCACATCAGCGGCGTTGCGCAGTCGTACAATTTTTATCCCGTCGCCGACATGAAACCCGAAGAAGGCTACGCGGTTGCGGGCGTCGGTTTGGGCTGTTACGTGGTCGGCGGGTGGCCGTCGTACAGATTTTCGCCGAAATATCCGACGGTGTCGATGTACACCAAAAACGACCTCTTAAAAAGCACTCAGACAAAGTTTTACGCTTTGGACTGCTCGCTTAGAAACATTGATTTGTTAAACGGCGGCGAATATGCGGCTCTGAAACTTCTCAACATTTACGACGCTGAAAAACACGGCTCGTTGAAGCATTTGGTTTCTGTTTACAATCCTGACAACGATTCGTTTTCGCCGGGTTTGGACGATTACGGACCGAGAATCGTGAATTTTGCGGACATTTTGCAGTACAATTATTTTCCGTTGGCGGAGACAATTTCGATGATTCTGAACGCGGTAAAAGACGCTTTCGGCTCGGCGGTTGAGATTGAATACGCGGTAAATCTCAACAAGGCTAAAAACGGCAAACCGTCGTTTTATCTTTTGCAGATAAAGCCCATGGTGGGCTCGTTTGAAAACAAGCACATAGACTTACGGTCTGAAAATCAGGACAATATGCTGTTATATACGAACCAGAGTTTAGGCAACGGCATTTTGGAGGATATTTCGGACGTGGTTTATATTGACGAGCAGAAATTCTCGAAACTCGAAACCGTTGAAATGGCGCGTGAAATCAACTATCTTAACACCTTGTTCAAAAACGAGAACAAGAAATACATTTTGATAGGTCCGGGACGCTGGGGCACTTCTGACAGATTTTTGGGAGTTCCTGTCCAGTGGTCGGAGATTTCAAACGCTGCGGTGATAATTGAGACGAGTATGGAAGGCTATCCGTTGGACTTTTCGCACGGTTCGCACTTTTTCCACAACATCACCTCGATGAACATCGGATATTTTGCCGTCAGAAACGAAAACCGGAACTGTTTCTTAAAGCGTGAAAAGCTTGAAGACCAGCCGGTTATCCATGAGACAAAATATTTCCGTCATGTAAGGTTTTCCAAACCGCTGACGGTAATCATGAACGGCAGCGAAAACGAAGCAGCAATAATTGTGAAGTAAAAAATATTTTTTTAAGTTGCGAAAACGCCAGTTCGGAACTATACATTCTTAACTTCGTTTTCGCACTTTTTTTGCACTGTTTTGACACAAACCAACACAAAAACAGCGTATTTTTTATTACTAATGTTTGTCGAAAATTTTATAGGAATTGAATACAAAGATTTGATAATCAAGAAAAAAATTAGAGCCACCTGTCAGAGTTGAACTGACGACCTGTTGTTTACGAAACAACCGCTCTAACCAACTGAGCTAAGGTGGCATTTCCCTTACTTTTGCGGTGCAAAGGTAAAAACTTTATTTGAAACAAAAAAATTTTTTTGTACTTTTTTTTTCTGATAATGAAAAACTATTTTATTTCCAATGCTATCTCCGCCCCCTGCAATCCTTTGCCTGACACCTTCAATGTCGCCTTGCCTGCCGTCGCCGTCGCCTCTACAACAACAACCAATTGCCCGTGGAA
>JAFXUC010000122.1 GCA_017535325.1 Bacteroidales bacterium
CCCCATCCTTAAAAGGGATGTGCTCTACCAGCTGAGCTACGTAGTCCGCCGATTTCCTTTTTGTTTTGCGGTGCAAAGGTAGAGAGAATTTTCATTCCCGCAAAATTTTTTTACACTTTTTTACCAAAAAAATTTTTTTATGCATATTAACACATTGACAATCAAGAATAAAAAAATATTTTTTCTTTTCCGGCGTTTTTTTCTTACAAAAAATGTTGCCGTTAAAATAAAAAATATTACTTTTGCAGCGTAGTTTTAAAACTGAAACTTTAATTAAATTATATAATAGCAATGAAAAAGCATAATTTTTTCGCAGGTCCTTCGGTTCTTCCCGACTATACGGTGGAAGAGACTGCAAAGGCAATTTTGGATTTTAACGGAACAGGTATTTCGCTTATGTGTATGTCACACAGGGACAAATCCTTCGACGCCGTTATGAACAGAGCCGTTGAACTCTTCAAACAAGTTCTTGACATTCCCTCCGGTTACTCCGTTATCTTTTTGGGCGGCGGTGCAAGTTTGCAGTTTGCAATGGTTCCGATGAACCTCTTGCGTACAAAGGCTTTTTACGTTAATACCGGTACTTGGGCTAACAAAGCCGCTAAGGAAGCCAAACTTTTCGGTGAAGTAGACGACCACATCAGCAGCAAAGAGGCTAATTACACATACATTCCCAAAGGTTTTGAAATTCCCAAAGATTGTGATTATATGCACATCACAACCAACAACACAATCTACGGAACCGAAACTTTGGAAGATTACAATTCGCCGATTCCCGTTGTTGCCGACATGAGTTCTGACATTTTCTCACGTCCTTTGGACATCAGCAAATACGGTCTTATCTACGGCGGCGCACAGAAAAACTTCTCTTGCGCAGGCGTAACTTTCGTTATCGTAAAAGACGAACTTTTGGGCAAAGTTGACAGGGCTATCCCCACAATGCTCAACTATCAGACACATATCGACAAAAACTCCATGTTCAACACTCCGCCGGTAGTTCCGATTTACGCAGGCGTTAAAACCCTCGAATGGATTATCCAGCAGGGCGGCGTTAAAGAAATGGAAAAACGCGCTATCGAAAAGTCTACGAAACTTTACGACGAAATCGACAGAAACAAACTTTTCAAAGGCACTGTTCAGAAAGACTCACGTTCGAGAATGAGCGTTTGCTTTGTCATGAACGAAGAATACAAAGACTTGGAAGCCAAATTCTTGGACTTTGTAAAAGCAAGAGACATGGTCGGCTTGAAAGGACACCGTTCGGTAGGCGGATTCCGTGCTTCGCTCTACAACGCACTTCCGATGGAAAGCGTTGACGCACTCGTTCAGGCAATGAAAGATTTTGAAAAGGAGAACTAATAATTAACTACGGAAAACACGAAAAACACAGAAAATAAGACTTAATAAAAATTCCGTGTCTTCTGTGTTTTCTGTGGTAAAAAATTAAATAAAAAAATGAAAATATTAGTTGCGACAGAAAAACCGTTTGCAAAACAGGCAGTTGACGGTATCAAAGATATAGTTGAAAAATCGGGAAACACTTTCGCACTGCTCGAAAACTACACCGACAAACAGCAGTTATTGGACGCTGTTGCTGACGTTGACGCGGTTATTATCCGCTCTGACAAAGTTACAGCCGAGGTTCTCGATGCTGCAAAAAACCTTAAAATAGTTGTACGCGCAGGCGCAGGTTACGACAATGTTGACCTCGAAGCCGCTACTAAAAAAGGCGTGGTTGTTATGAACACTCCGGGTCAGAACTCAAACGCAGTTGCAGAACTCGTTTTCGGACTTTTGGTTTTCGCCGTTAGAAACTTCTACAACGGAAAATCAGGTACGGAACTCAAAGGCAAAAAACTCGGTATTCTGGCTTTCGGACAGGTCGGCAGAAACGTTGCACGTGTTGCGAAAGGTTTTGATATGGAAGTTTACGCTTACGACGCATTCTGCCCGAAAGAAGTTATCGAACAGGCAGGCGTTAAAGCAGTTGACAATCAAGAGGCTTTGTTTGAAAACTGCGACATCGTATCGCTTCACATTCCGGCAACCGCCGAAACCAAACAGTCTATTAATTACGCGCTTTGTTCAAAACTCAAAAAAGGCGGAATCGTTATCAATACCGCCCGCAAAGAGGTTATTGACGAAGACGGTCTTATTAAATTAATGGAAGAACGCACTGATTTGAAATACATTACCGACATCGCCCCTGACAAAAACGAAGAATTTGCCGCGAAATTCGCAGGCAGATATTTCGCCACACCCAAAAAGATGGGTGCTCAGACGGCGGAGGCCAACATCAACGCGGGTCTCGCCGCGGCGAACCAAATTGTTGACTTCTTCAAAACCGGCAATAAGAAATTTCAAGTCAACAAATAATATTATTTTATCACTACAAAAGGGAGGCCGGAAAAACCTCCCTTTTTTATTAATTAACAGTAAACCATGTCAATAGTAAAACCGTTCAGGGGATTGCGCCCCGACAAAAAAATAGCGGACAGACTTTCCTGTCTGCCCTACGACGTTATGAACTCAAAAGAGGCTGCTCAAATGGCTGAGGGAAATCCCTGCTCTTTTTTGCACATAACACGCGCCGAAATCGATTTGGACGAAAACATTGACCCGCATTCAAAAGCGGTTTATGACAAGTCAATAGAAAATTTCAAAAAATTTCAGGACGAAAAATATCTCGTAAAAGACCCCAAGCCGAAATTTTACATTTACGCCCAGACAATGGACGGCAGAACGCAGTACGGCATTGCTGGCGCGGCTTTTTGCGAGGACTATCAAAACGGAATCATCAAAAAGCACGAACTCACGCGCCCAGACAAAGAGGACGACCGTATGGTTCACATCAAGACGATTAACGCCAACGCTGAACCCGTGTTCCTCTCCTACCGCGCTGTGCCTGAGATAGATGCAATTGTTTCAGGAATTGTTAACAGTCAAAAGCCCGAATACGATTTTACCTCAAACGACGGTTTCGGTCATAAGTTTTGGGTGATTGACAGCGATGAAACCAACAAAAAAATAGAAAAACTTTTTGCGGAAAAAGTTCCCGCGCTTTATGTTGCTGACGGTCATCACAGAACCGCCGCAGCAGCAAGAGTCGGTCTCGAAAAAAAAGCACAGAATCCGAACCACAAAGGCGACGAGGAATACAATTATTTTCTTGCCGTAATTTTCCCCGATAACCAGTTGAAAATCATGGACTACAACCGCGTTATCAAAGATTTGAACGGACTTTCTGACGAAGAATTTTTAGAAAAACTTTCAAAATCGTTTGAAATCTCCGACAAAGGAAATGAGGTTTATGCTCCTAAAAAACTTCACGAATTTTCGATGTACCTTAGCGGCAAATGGTATAAACTTTCCGCAAAAGAAGGCACTTTTGAAAATTCTGACCCGATAGGCGTTTTGGACGTTACGATTTTGACAAAGCAAGTGCTTGAACCTCTGCTTGATATAAAAGATTTGAGAACTTCAAAGCGTATAGATTTTGTGGGCGGAATACGCGGTTTGAAAGAGTTGAAAAGACGCGTTGACAGCGGCGAAATGAAATGCGCTTTCGCACTTTACCCCGTCAGCATGTCGCAACTCCTGAACATTGCCGACACGGGCAACATCATGCCGCCGAAGACGACTTGGTTTGAACCCAAACTCCGCAGCGGCTTGGTAATTCATACGTTGGATTAAGGTTATTAACCACGGAAAACACGGATAACACGGAATTTTTCTGTGTTTTCTGTGTGTTCCGTGGTTCAAAAAAAATAAAATTTAAATTGTTAAAATTATGAAAAAGTTTTTGTTATTAGCGGTAGCCGCGGTTTTGGCGGTAGCAATGTTCCCGACGGATTGCGCCGCTCAGAAAAAATCAAAAAAAGAACTCAAAGCGGAAGCAAAAGCAGCGGCGGATTCTGTCGCGGCACTCAATGCTCTGGTGGACGCAAAATTGGACAACACTGCGGAAATGACCTTCAAATATACCGACCACAACTTCGGGACTATGGAACAGGGCTCTGACGTTTCGTTCAATTTTGAGTTTGTCAACACGGGAAAAGGCGATTTGATAATCAACAACGTGGCTACTTCATGCGGCTGCACAACTCCCGAATGGACACACCAGCCTGTGCCGTCAAAAACACGCGGTGCGGTCAAAGTAAAATATGACTCAAACCGTATCGGTAATTTTTCAAAAACAATTACCGTTTACAGTAATTCAAGCAACAGCCCCGTCGTTTTGACAATAAGGGGCAATATAACAGTTAAACAGAATTAAAAAAATGCCGAAAATATCGAAGACGGGACGTTTGATGCCCGCCTCCCCAATCAGAAAACTTGTACCTTACGCAGAAAAGGCTAAAAAAAGCGGTGTCAAAGTTTATCATTTGAACATCGGACAACCTGACATTCACACTCCGGCTCAGGCTCTGGAAGTGTTGAAAAAATACGACGGGAAAGTCGTTGAATATTGTCATTCAGCGGGTTTGGAGAATTACCGCAAAGCGTTAACAAAATACTATTCCTCAATAGGCATCGACGTGGACTACAATCAGATAATGGTAACATTCGGTGGTTCGGAAGGTTTGATTTACGTGCTTATGAGTTGTTTTGACGCGGGCGACGAAATGATTGTCCCCGAACCTTTTTACACCAATTACAACTCTTTTGCAACGATGGCGGGCGTAAAAGTAGTACCCGTGCCGTCAAGTTTTGACAACGGTTTTGCATTGCCGCCGATTAGCGAATTTGAAAAAAGAATCACGCCTCAGACACGTGCGATTTTGATTTCAAACCCCAACAATCCGACGGGTTATCTGTACTCCATGCAGGAACTTTTGCAAATCAGAAACCTTGCCTTGAAATACGATTTGTATGTGATTTCGGACGAGGTTTACAGGGATTTTTGTTATGACGGAACGCATCACATTTCCGTTATGCAAATTGCCGGTTTGGAAAATCATGCAATATTAATTGATTCAACTTCAAAACGTTACAGTGAGTGCGGTATACGTGTGGGCTTTGTTGTTACCAAGAATCAGGAGGTTTTGGACACGATAATGAAGTTTGCACAGGCAAGACTTTCGCCGCCGTATTTCGGACAGTTGATCGGTATGGCATCGCTTGAAACGCCGGAAGAGTATTTCAACGAAGTCCGTGCGGAATACGTCAAACGCAGAAACTGCCTCATCAACGGTTTGAACAAGATTCCTGGTGTCCGCTCACCTATGCCGAAAGGAAGTTTTTACACTATGGCGAAACTTCCGATTGACGATTCGGAGATTTTCTGCCGCTGGATGTTGGAGACATTCCGCTATGAAAATCAGACGGTTATGATGGCACCTGCTGCGGGCTTTTATGCTACTCCGGGTCTCGGAAAAGACGAGGTGCGTTTAGCATACGTAATCAACACCGATGATTTGACAAAAGCCTTAAAATGCTTGGAAGAAGGCTTAAAAGAATATCCGGGAAGGATAATGTAAAACGAAAAAAATAAGACTGGCTTTTTAGTCAGTCTTATTTTTTATATTCTTCTATCTTACATTCGTGTTTCTTGTCGTCATCGTAATTGATACCGACGAAAAGAACCTTGCCGTTATAAAAATCCAAGGCGTGGAAATATTCTTTGTTTTTGATTTGATCAAGAGCCTTTGACGGCGAGGATTTATGTTTCAATTCGATAATCATCGACGGAAATTTTCCGTCGTTATGAAGCGGAGTATAAATCATATCAGCAATGCCCTTTCCGGCAGAAATTTCCTTGAAAACATGATAATAATTCAATGCGTCAATAAATGCCAAATAAACGGCTGCGGCAAGTGCCTGTTCGTTGTCAAAATTTCTATGTGATGTTACGTGTATATGACTAAGGTTGAGCATTTTAGCCGCCTCATCACCGTTGAGTAAAAGTGTCTGTTCCAAAAGGTTTTCAGATGCCTTGATGATTTGGTCTGTAACTTTGTAGTTTTTCAAGACAGACACCGCCCTGAACCACTCCTGACGCACTTCCTTGTTAGGAATACGGCAAGTTTTGGTATTGTAATCGTATGCCAAATAGCCGAGATGAATAAGGTATGTGAAAACATCGTCTTTGACCACAAAATCGGTCATAGTGTTAAGATACATTCCCACATCAACCTTTACGTTTTCACCCGAAATCATCTTTATAACGTCGTCTTTCATACCTTCAAAATTGGAGTTCAGACGGTCAACTATTACCTGATAAGAAGATGTTTTGCTCCAATGACCTTCAAAACGGCGATCTTGCATACTTTTTACCACAGATTCAGGATTGTAAATGTCAAAACCGTTTTGACTGTAACCTTGATACCAATTTTTACATTCGGTGTGATTAAGTTGGAATTTATCACAAAGTGCGGTAACTTCTTCGTCTGTAAAGCCCACAAATTCAGACAATTCCTTAGAATCAATGATTGTATATTCCTCAAAATTATTGAGTTTACTCTGAACTTTGTCGCGCACAACGGGCAGAATTCCGGTAATGTAAGCGAGCGAAATAGCATCTTTGAGGGTATCGCTCTTAAAAAGACCGTTGAGAAACATCAAATATTCGTCAAAGAGTTTTTTTGAAACATTCATCCTCACAAGCGAATCGTATTCGTCAAGAATTATGACGAAAGTTTCCTCTGTTTCGGCGTAAACCCTTAACATACAATTAGCAATGGTATCATTTGAAGCAAATGTAATATTAGGAAACTCTTTTTTGAACTCATTGCGGACAAACTCCGTGAGTTCTTGAAGCATATTGTCCTTTTCATTTGCATTTTGATACTCGCTTGCAACATCTATCTTTATAAAATTCAGTTTGTTAAGATATTCTTCAAAATTTTCTGCCTTTGAAATTTTCAAATCGGAAAACAACTCCCGCGAATCGCAACCTTTTGAATAATAAGCACATAACATATTAGATGCGTATGTTTTTCCGAAACGTCTCGGACGCGATACGCATATAAACTTGTTATCTTCGTCGATAAAACGATTTAATGCGCTGATTAACATTGTTTTATCAACGTATATTTTCTTATTCAAAAAGCCTTTAAAGCCTTTGTGGTTTGGATTCAAGTAGATGCCCATAATGATACAAGTTTTGTTTTACGCAAAAGTACAAAAACATTTCGTATTATACAAATATCGCCGCCACCGAATAATCATCCAAGGCAATCAACTTATCCTGATAAATAAAAAACTCAACCAAGAAAAAACGTTTGAATACGAAATAGAATCTATAACAATAGATTAAAAAACACTAAAAAATATTTTGACACTTATAAAAATGTTTTATTTTTGCAATAAATTACAAAACAAACATAATATCTTATGAAGAAAACGATTTTCTTTTCATGGGCAAGTGATTTCAACAGCAGTATCTCTCATAAAGAGATGATATTAAATTGTTTAAAAATTGCCGCTATACTGAAAGGCAACAAGGAATTATCTGTTATATCCACAAGTGTAACAGACGAGGAGATTCATATTGTTGAATATGAATTGAATGAAGATTCGCAACTTATTCCGAAAGAATATGAAATTCAAACTGCAACAAGTGGAGAGTTAGGAAGTCCAAGCATAAAAGATACAATTTTTGACAGAATAGCAAGATGTTCACTATATGTCTGTGATGTTAGTATTGCAATAAGCGAGAAAGAAATCAATCTAAACACAGAGCAAAATGCTATAATTCCAAAATTATCTGACAAAAAGAACGGACGGAAATCACCCAATCCAAATGTTATGATAGAATTGGGTTATGCTATTCACACATTAGGATGGAATAAAATACTTATGTTTTTTGATTCTTCGGAATACAAACCCGAAGATTTACCCTTTGATATAAAACAGCATGTTCCTGTTTTTTTCAAGAGTAAAGATATAGATAGATTTTTAGAGACTTGTAAAAGGAAATGTAATAATTTTAGAGAATTGCAAGAACAATATATTCATAATGCTAACATCAAGATAATTATTGACAAATTGGTTGATAATTTTGATTCCCTTGATACATTGATAGAGGATGAAATGCAATTCAGAATAGACAGCATTTTTCTTTCATTATTAAAATCATATTCGGATGTATTGTATTGTCTTGAATCTGATTATTATGGTCTTGACCACTTATTAAACATTTCGACATCAGAATTAGAATCATTAATCCATAGGGCTGATGGACTATTTTTCGGAAATATATCATATCCTTATAAAGACTTTTGCAAAGACAACAACAAAACTTATCAATTAGATAAAATAATTGACTTACTTATAACAAGCAATATTTATAAAAAATCTTGGATAAAAGTTTTAATAAAATTAAAATATTTCATTACTCGGAACGGTTTTATTTCAAATGTTTTAAACGGTTCTATTTCTTCAAATTTTCCAAATAACGTATCATACTTACATAATTGTTTAAAATCATTTATCAAAATTATTGACATAACAAAGGAATGGCTAAAAGAATCAGATAGAGACAAATTTCAAAATTTGAATTGTATGACACCACACAGTTACGGTATAGTGAATTTTAGTCAAACGAACAGGAATTCACACCTTTGGACTTATAGTTATGAAGAACCCATAGAAGATGTCGTATGGGATTATGAGGAAGATAACTCTTGGATTCAAGAACAAGAAGAGGAGTTACAAGCAAGAATAAAATCAGCAGACCCGTCCGATTTTATAGATAGATATATATTTGAACATGGGGAAAAGAAAAAAATAGGGACATATTTGGATGGTATAAAAATTTGAATTGATATATGAAATGTGTTACACTTCATATATTGACCAACTTTATCGCTTCGGTATATTGTCCTATTGAGGGGGAAAGCATATTTTACTGTTTTTTTACCGTTATAAATTTACACATTTTTCCGAAGTTTTTTCAACATTTTTATCTCACATTTGTAACCTTTTGAAACTTTTTGACACTAAGAACAAAAATTTTGTAACTTTGGATTCCGAACCCGTAAAAACCTGCCGTTGGACAGACCTGCAAAACGTCAGGATTTATTACGATTTTTTTATGGAAAGGAAAGAGGAGTTTTGACTTTTGTCAATGGATTAGATTGCGTAATCGGATTGATTGTAAATTTGTGGCTCACACAAAACCAATTAGCAGAAATCTACTGCACTACACAGGAAAATATTTCGATGCATATCTCTAACATTTACAAAGACAAAGAGTTATAAGAAAATCGAACTAATAAGAAATTCTTATTAGTTCGTCAAGAGGGCTCACGTCAAGTGAAACGCAATATCGACCATTACAACCTCGATATGATAAAACCTTTTGTTGGAATGACCAATTTTAAGGGCAATTATGTTACCAAAGACGATGTTAAGATTGCCAAAAACTATCTTACAGAATTAGAACTCAAAAGGTTGAACCTTTTGGTTTCGGGTTTCCTTGACTTCGCCTTAATTCTATTGGCACGGCGGTTAATTTTTTACGCCTTGTTGAACTTTTCTTTCGGCTGTTTGCAGCGCGGACAACGCCAATCATCAGGCAAATCTTCAAACGGCGTTCCGGGTGCGATACCTTGTTTCGCATCGCCCTGCGCGGGGTCGTAAACATAACCACAAACCGAACAAATATATTTGCCCGTGGCAGTCTTATAAACAATTTCACCGACGGGAAGGGTTTCGGGCGGATTGGCAAAATCAACAACGCGGTCGGCTTCAAGGTTTTCGAGAGCGACGGGCGTGTGGGTCGAAAGATAGACCGTGGGATTGCTCTTTATAAAATCCCTAACACGGTTAAGGGTTTCGCGGGCGGCTTTAACGTCCTCAAAAACAATGGAAAGTTTGTTTTCGTACAACGCCTCATCGGTGTAAGTGATGTCGCCGTGAAACATATAAAACTTGCCGCCGTTTTCTGCAATTACAATGCTGTTACCCGTTGTATGACCCTTTGCCTCAATGAGATAAACGCCGTCAGTAATTTTTTGCGACGCGGGGAAATTGTGGTATGCACCGTCTGAATAGTCAGCGCGGACAATGTTTTCACCGCTGAGGTTTAGCGCGTCGGCATCCTCGGCTGAAATGTAGATTTTTGCGTTTGGAAACGAGCGGAGTTCGCCAGTGTGGTCAGCGTGCTTGTGGGTTACGAGAATTTTTGTAACCTGTTCGGGACGGTAACCAGCCTCGGCAAGCGCAGCAACGTAGTCCTTGATTCGCGAACCCAAGAAAATCATCGTTTTCTCGTCAGGAATCATGTCAGGGGCTTCCTTTGGCATTCCCGTATCAACAAGAATCACCTCTTTGCCCGTGTCGATGACGTAATTCTGCAAACTTGAACGGTACATTGTCTTAGCATCGAATTTCTCCATGCCCTCCTCGCCGCCAAATGCAAACGGTTGCGTCATAAAGCCGTTTTGATAAAGTTTTACTGCTTTGATAATCATGATAAAATTGTCTTTTAAAAAATTAGGTTTCAGGGCAAAAATAATGGAATATTTTGATAAATGCAAAAAAAAATCACCCTTCCAAAAACGCCTTATACCTTCCCCACTCCGCCTGCACGCCGCCATCGAAACCCTCCAAAAAATATTCCGCCTGACAATCCTTTTTGTACGGCGACCAATTGCCGCAGACATCGCCGCCGACGGTGATTATCGGCTGAAAAATCCCGTTGTTGCTGTGCGCGTGATGGCTGTGCTGTGGGTCAAGAACGATGTCGCGGCTTTTGTAACTGATGAGGTACTCGTCGTAAGGCGGTATCAAAAGGCATTGCGCGGCACGGAAACCACGTGTGCGGCAGTCGTCAGCAAGGTAAAATTGGTTGCCGTTGATGCTCTCTTTGCGGAGATAACTGCCCAAAATTTCGATTCCACGGCGGCACTCGCCCGCATTCAAGCCCGACCACCATACAAAATCTTCAAATGTGGCGGGTTGACGGCTGCGGAAATATTTGCGGGTGAACATTGCAAGTATTTCGTCTCGGTCGATGATAGTTCGCGGCGGCAACTTGTTGGCGGTTAAGGCGTAAGTGGCTTTCATCGGCAGGAGGTCGCCGCTGCAAATCACGCCCGACATCTCCGCCATCCTGATATGGTACGAAAGGCGGTGGTCGTCAAGGGTTACGTCGTTTTCTTTCAAGCCGCTAACAATATCTTCTTTGGTTGCGCTACGTTTTTCGCCGACGGTTTTGAGGATGATGTCGCGGATTTTGAAAAGTTCGTCATCGGGAATGTCAATTTTGTTGCTGTGCATCCAACCCTTTGTGACGGCAATTGCCTTGGGAGCGCAGAGGTCAATCAACGCCCAATAATCCTCAGCGGCTACCAACTGCCACGTGCCGCGCATCAAGTGCAGCCGGACAATTTTCCCGCTGTCAAACGCCTTTTTGAACGCATTGTGCGACGGTCTCCGCGTCCGCATCGCCACCGCCCAACGCATCATACGGTATTCCTGCGCCTGCATTGCGCACATATATTTCACAACGGCTTCGGGTGTCGCGTGCTGTGGCACGATAAGGTGTTGGTTCAGAAGACGGATGGCAATGGGGTTCATAGGCGCGAAAATTTATTAATTGTTTGTGTTTTTAAAAATTTATTTCTACTTTTACAGCGGAGATATTTCCTTGGTAACACAAGGTTTCCCCAGCTGAGTTTAGGGTTGTACTATTAAACAACCCATTTTTTATGTCCTCTAACTATTTTGAAAATCTACTTCTCAAACAACTCCTCTGCTACAACTTCGTTTTGAATATCTCCGGCGTAGGCGTTGTGTATTAGTCCGTTGGTGGTTATCATAACGGTGAAGACTGCTTTTTTGGTTTCGGTTTTTGATTTGAATGTGGCAACCTTTTGGCGCAGTTCTTCGGCGTATTTTTTCTTGATTTCGTATTTGCCAATGGAATATTTTATTTCGCAAAGATTGATAACTCCGTCGGCTCGCTCGATGAGCATATCTATTTGAGTGCCTGTTTCTTCTGCATTTTTGGGACGGTAAACCCACGAATATACGCTACTGATAACCCCCGTTATGCCAAGCGATTTTTTTATTTGTTCAACGTGCTGAAAACAAACCCTTTCAAATGCCAAACCACTCCAAACGTTAAACGCTGTACTGTCTAACGACCGCGACCAAAACTGATTGTCTTTCACCTTGTTACCCTCTACAAATCGGAAATAAAACAATGTAAAATTGTCTAACAATTGATAAAGACTCTCTTTTTTTGATTTGCCGATAGAGTTGTAAGAACGGATAAAACTGCACATTTCTAAGTCTTTGAGTATTTTAGAAAGTGTTCCGCCGTGATCTTGCCCGATAGATTGAGCAATTTCGCCGCGTGTCATTCCTGCCTTTTTTTTGCCGAGAACCGTAACTACTTGAATATAAGGCTCGGGATTGCGGAAAAGCGACGAATAAAGTGCTGTAAACTCGTCTTTTAGGTCGGCATTTTCGTCAAAAAACAAACGGTCGATATTTTGCGCCCAACTTAATCCTCGGCGGAGAAAACTCCAATAATATGGCACGCCGCCCAACACCATATAAGTTTGCAAAACTTGTTCGCGAGTCATTTTAAGTTCGCGGGCTGTAGCGTAAAGTTCACATTCGCGAAGGGTAAATGGTTTTAAATAAATCTGCCGCGTTAAACGGTTGTGAAGTCCGCCATAATTTTTTACAATTTTGCTAACAATCCACGAAGTTGCACTGCCGCAGACAATTAGGATAATATCGCGGCGCATTGTTGCCCAACCGTTCCAAAAATGTTCCAACGCCGTTACAAATCCCGATTTGGGAGTGTCCATCCACGGCATTTCGTCAATAAAGATGATTTTTTTAGCGGTGGTTACGCCCTTTAAAAACTCTCCAAGTGCATCGAAAGCATCAAACCAATCGTTTAGTTTTTTGCATTTGCTCATTCCGGCGTTTTCGAGTGATTTGGCAAAACGTGACAATTGTACATCTTTGTCGCCGTCTTGCACTCCTGTGTGTTGAAAGGCAAAATTATAGTTAAACGTTTCTCTAATCAGATACGTTTTGCCTACGCGCCGCCGTCCGTAAACAGCCACAAATTCCGATTTGTCGCTCTGTGCTATCTCTAAGAGCAATTTTTGTTCATATTGACGTCCTACCAGCATAATTTTCGGTGTTAAATTTCACTGCAAATATAAATCATTTTTCCGAGATAGCCAACTAAATCTACTATTTTTTACCACGATTTAGTTGGCTATCTGCCAAAAATCGGCATTTTTCCGCCGATAGCCAACTAAATCTACCATTTTTTACCAAGATTTGGTTGAGTATCTGCCAAAAATTGAAAATTTTCCATCGCTGAAAAATTTCGATTTTCAAACGGCGGATTTTTTTGTAAAAACAAAGATAATTTGTACATTTGCGGCAAATTAAAACTTTATGAAAATGAGTACGGCAGTTTTAAATGGTTTAAGAGATTATCTTTACGGCACTTTGTCGCCGGCTAATATGCTTTGGCTTGGTATCCAATTAACGGAATATGCAAAAAAGCAACAAGAAAAAAGCAGCGATTTTTTTCCACCGTCTTCCACCTGCGAAGAACTTATTGAAAGTGCAGAAGAGGGCAGAAAACGTATTGCCGCAGGAAATTACATCGAAATTGACGATTTGCTCCGTGAACTTGACGAAGACTTTAAAGAGGATATGCAAAACGAATCTGAGAGTTCAACAGTTGATAAACGAGAATTGGCAGAAATATGAAAATCATAATTGACCAAATTGCCGAGATTAAGATTCGTCAAACTGCAAGATATATTCACCAAAAATTCGGAACAACGGCACGGTCTAATTTTATAACAGAAATTAAACGGATTGTAAAACTTTTAAATGTCAATCCTTGTCTTGGTGTTGTCGAAAGGTATCTTGAAGGCGCACCTGTATTATACAGAAGCATTGTCATACAACGCCGCGACAAAATTATTTATTGGATAAACGACGAAATAATCGAAATAGTAGATTTTTGGGATTGCTTGCGAGAACCAGAAAATCAAGCAAAAAGGTTAATGTAATTCATTTTGTTTCAAAAACATAATTTTGCATAAAGGCATTTTATCAGGTTGTTACCATTTTGTTTATGGTGATAACCTGTTTTTTTTTATCTTAGATGATTTCGTGTTAGTCTAAGACGACACTTTTTTATAATATCTCCATTCATTTTCTGTTCCGTATGTGGACAACCGCAAAGTTAAAAAAAAATTTGCTGTTTGCGAAAAAAAGTTTACCTTTGCTATCGGATATTCGGCGCATAAATCCCGAAATCCGACATAAAAGTTTTTTTTAAACGAAAGCGTTATGCTTTTCTTGTTTTTCGAAATGTGAGAGTTTCTGATTTGTACAAGAAGATTGCATAGCGGTTTCGCCTATCGTATAGGCGTAAACTGCTATAATTATATCTCTTGTACAAGGTATCTCTCACAACCTCGAAAAACGGATATAAAAATTTGCGGTTTGCGCTTTTCGTTTTCCATAACTCAAAAAATTTTTAAAAGAATTGAAAAAACTTGTAACCTTTTCCGACTTTTTGACACTAATGGTAAAACCACAAAGTCGCAAAGAAATGGAAATACACATAGGACAACTTATCAAGGACGAATTTGACCGGCAAGGACGCCGCGCAACGTGGCTTGCCGCCGAGTTGAACTGCAACCGCTCAAACGTTTACAGTATCTTTCAGCGCGAAAATATCGACGTTGAAATGCTGATAAAGATTTCGGCAGCGTTACAGCACAATTTTTTTCAAGACATTGCTAATCTGATAAATAGCAAATACTGTCTAAAAACATTAGACAAAGAGTCTGAAAATCCGATACAAAGCGTCCAAAAATGTGATACAGAAAAATTTTGAAAAGGAGGTAAAGGAAAGTAAATTTGAAAATAATTTTCTATCGGATTATAACAGATGAGAAAATTTTTGACAAAAAAGATTGTTTAACTCATATAAAGTTTTGACTATGGAAAAAAGCACAAAAATCATTGTCACGATAGTTGCAGTTATCGTTTGGATGATAATAAACGGATTAATGCACAATGCGGGAGTACCGGCAGTTGTAAAAAATGCTTTCATGTTTGTTTTAATAGCAGGATTGATAGCAGTTTGGAAATCTGGCAAGAAAAATAATGATAACAATAAAAATAATAACAACTCATCAATTCTTCAAAAGTAATCATGTTCAAAGATTATTACAAAATCCTTGGCATTGAGCAAAATGCAACGACGGAAGAAATCAGAAAGGCATATAAGACTGCGTCAATGAAATATCATCCCGACAGAAATCCTAATACAGATACTACGCTGATGATGCAGGACATCAACGAAGCCTATGCCATCCTTAAAGATGACGAGAAACGTTGTCGTTATGATCGAGAATACAATCAGTTCAAACAAGAAATGGCACAAATAAAATCTGCAACTTGGACTTATTCATACGACATTAAAGACGACAATGTCAAAACGGATATTAACAATGCACGCGAATATGCCAAAAACTTAGTTGAAGAATTTATGCAATCACTGAAACAAAATTCACAACTATTTGTTAAAGGTGCTGTTGAAGAACTTAAATATCAGGTTGTTGTCATAATAGTACTTTGTATTGTCGGAACATTGTTGTTCAAGGCTTGTTCATAAACGATTGTTGTTCGATGTCATTTTTATTATGATATTGTGGTACGATGATTTTTAGTGTTTCCATAGAAAAACGTAATAAAAAACATAAAAACACAAAAAAATGAATTTCAGAGACTATCAAGACTATATGAATAGCAAATTTTGGTGGCAGATTATTCTACTTGTAATATTGGGTATTATCTATTTGATTTACGGAGAATAATTTGGTACAGTGAATCATTTTCTTGGAGTTTCATTGAAAATGATTTAAAAGGGTCTGTATAAAAAGTAATTTTCTTATTTTATATACAGACCTTTTATTTTTTAATGCAGGAACAATATAAAAAAAAGCGTTTTGCGTATTTGAACAAAAACAACAGCAATAAAAAAACACAGAGTATCATTTTTA
>JAFXUC010000123.1 GCA_017535325.1 Bacteroidales bacterium
CAATTTTTTTATTTTTTTTTCATAATTTTGTTCAAAATTTTTTCAATAGAAAATGACAAAACAAACAATCGCAATAATTACCCTGGGTTGCAGCAAAAACCTTGTGGATTCCGAAGACCTTGCAACAAGGCTTTACAACAAGTATAACATTCAGTACGATAATGCAGAAAACGCTGATATTGTGATAATTAACACTTGCGGCTTTATCCTTGACGCCCAGCAGGAAAGTATTGACGAAATACTTTTTTACGCCAAAGAAAAAACCGAAGGCAGAATCTCAAAACTCTTTGTATTCGGCTGTTTGTCAGAGCGTTACAAAAAAGATTTAGAAAAAGAAATCCCTGAATGTGATGAATTTTTCGGCGTTAATTCTTTGGAAGAAATTCTCAATAAATTAGAAAGCAATAATCCCGTAAAAGATGTCGCCCGAATAATTTCAACGCCGAAACACACCGCTTATATAAAAGTTGCCGAAGGCTGCAACAGAATGTGTGCTTTTTGCGTAATTCCTTATATAAGAGGACGTTACGTGTCAAGAAAAATCGAAGACATAGTTTCTGAGGTTACAAAACTCGCTAAAAACGGCACAAAAGAATTCAACCTCATCGCTCAGGATTTAAGTTACTACGGTTATGACCTTTACGGCAAATACGCACTCCCCGATTTGTTGAAACAACTTATTGAAATTCAGGAAGTTCACTGGATTCGTCTGCATTATACCTATCCGAATAATTTTCCGGCGGAAGTTTTGGATTTGATGAAACAGAGTCCGAAAATCTGCCGGTATTTGGACATTCCGATTCAGCACGTTTCTGACAAGATTTTAACGAAGATGAAACGCGGACATTCAAAGGACGAAACAGTTGCGCTGATAAAAAAATTCCGCTCTGAAATTCCAGATATTGCGCTCAGAACCACGCTGTTGGTAGGTTTTCCGGGCGAAACGGACAAAGACTTTCAAGAACTTGAAGAGTTTGTAAAAGAGGCTGAATTTGACCGTCTCGGTGTGTTTCAATATTCGCCCGAAGAGGGAACTTTTTCCGAGAAAAACTACCGCGACAACGTGTCAAAAAAGAAAAAACAGGAACGCGCCGACGCAATTATGAAAATTCAGCAAAAAATCTCGCTTGACTTGAATGTCAAGAAAACCGGCAAAAAATACGAAGTTTTAATCGACCGCGAAGAAGGAGAATACTTTGTCGGAAGAACTCAATACGATTCGCCGGAGGTTGACTGCGAGGTTTTGATAAAAATTTCTGACGCGCCGGACATAAAAATCGGAAATTTTTATCAGGTGGAAATCATTGATGCTGAGGAGTTTGACCTCTATGCAAAACCCTGTTCAGAAAAATGAACAAAATGAATAACACCAAACTGATAAAAACTTCCTAACTTTGCAGTGCAATTAAGGAATAAAAGACAACTCGATAACCATAAATACAAATTAAAGATTTTTTTATTGTTTTATTTGTTTTTATTTTTAAGCATTAAGTATTTTTCATTTGCAAGTCTTTTTATGATCAAAGAATATTAGAAATAATGTTTTTTGAAAAAGGAAATGGCATTGTCGTGATGACAACGCCATTTTTATTTTTTATAATTCCGGAAAACATTCTCCGTCGTTTTGAGATTCGGTTTCAAACTTAAACACCGTTTTTTGTGCGTAAATTTTGCCCGGTCTTAATATCGCGTCAGGAAAATCCTTTTTGTTTGGCGAATCGGGGAAAAACTGCGTTTCAAGACAGAAGGCACTCTGACGGGAAACTTTTTTGCCGGTTTTGGTCGTAAGTGTCGAGTCAAGCCAGTTGCCGGTGTAAAACTGTACGCCCGGATAGTCGGTAAAGACTTTCAAAATTCTTCCGCTCTCAGGGTCTTCAACCTCGGCTGCAAGTATCATTGAGCCGTCTTTCTTGGTGTTAAGGACAAAATTGTGGTCGTAATAAAAATCCTTTATCGTCTTTAAGCGGCGGAATTTTCTGAAATCAAAATCCGTTCCTTCCACCGGTTTGATTACACCCGTCGGAATGCAGTCATCGGTTATGTCGGTTATCGCGTCGGCGTTTATCATAACGGCGTATTTTGAAATGTCCGTACTCTTGAAATCTCCGCTAAGATTAAAATATGCGTGCTGAGTAAGGTTTACGGGTGTTGCTTTGTCGGTAACGGCTTTGTAAACCATTTCCAAAGCGTTTTCGGCAGTAATTTTGTATGTGATTGAAGCCGTGAGATTGCCGGGGAAATTTTCCTCGCCGTCCGGACTTTTGTATTCAAAAGTGATTTCCGGCTCGTCGGAGTCCTTTGTTTCCTTAACCGTCCAGGTCTTGACATTAAAGCCTTCTTTGCCGCCGTGAAGCGTGTTTTTGCCGTCGTTTGCGTTAAGGAGATACTCTTTGCCGTCCAAAACGAATTTTGCGCCGCCGATTCTGTTGGCAAAACGTCCCGGAACAACATTGATGTAGGACTGATTTTTTACCCATTCGTCATAATCCTTTAATTCGACTACGACGTTTTCAATCTTGCCGTTTTTGTCTGGAACGCAGATTGAAGTTACAGTTGCGCCCCTTTCAATGAAAGAAGCCGTCATACCATGGGCATTTCCCAAAGTATAAATTTTAACGCCTTTTGCGGCGTCGTAAATCTCTGTCTTTATCATTATAGTAAAATTATTATTTTCCTTATTTCTTAAAATATCCCGCCGGCGAATCAAACAAATATTGATTCATACCGGCGGGATAAAAAGTAATAACTAAAAATAAAAAAAATATGAAAAAACGAAAGTCTTAATCTTCGCTGCAAATTTAAAAAATAATTTCTTAAATATTAAACTTAAATTAAGTTTTTAACATTTTTTCATGGTGTTTTTAACGTTTTTTATAGTTCGGTTTACAAATCATAGCCGCACGGGTAATTTCAGGCTTTCCGAATACATCTACGAACTTGCCAAAAAGCGGAGCAGCCGCCTTTTTTGAGACTGTTTTGCCCGTAATCATAGAAACTGCCGCATTTAAAAGCGGTTCTTCCGTATCGCCCAACTCATAATAAACGTCCCTGACATAATAATCCGGCTCAAAACCGTCCGCAAATTTCATTTCGTTGTTTGCGTTTTTGCAGCAGGCAATCGAAACGTATGCCGCCCATTCGCTGTAAGGTGTGCCGTCTTCGTCGCTGCCCTTGTCCTCATCGTCATTTACCAAAATATTTGAAGTAAACTTTCCGTAAGAGTTTTCCTCGCCGATAAGAACGACTTTCAGATAAGGCGACAAGCCCGAAATCAGTTCCTCGCTTGCGCTTGCCGTAGAACCCGAAATCAAAACATAAAGCGTTGACAGGTTGAGTTTCGGCGAAATCGGCACAAAATATTCCTTGTCGTAGTCAGGGTCTTCCCTTTTTAAATACTCTGCAAGCAGGGAATTGTATTCGGTTCTCAAAAAGACTTTGCCTTCGTTGCCGTCAGGAACGAGCATGGAGGCAAGTGTGTCAAGCGTTGAAACATAACCGCCGCCGTTGAGCCTCAAATCAAGAACCAAATCCGTAACCTGAGCGGCTTGAAGTTTTTCAACTGCGTCCATAATGGTTTTGGTGTCCTGAGTAAAACTGTCATAAAGAAAATAACCGATAATTTTGCCGTCAACGTTAAAGGTTTTTACCTGCAAAACGGGGTCAATTTTCATATCCGTTTTTGTAACCGGCTCTGTGGTAAACTCCTCTGAATCTTTCCAGTCAAGACGCACCTTTCCCTCATCATCTGTGTATGACGAAACTTTCTTGTAAGTATACGTGCAGACATTTTCGTTAAGAAGTGTGCTGTAATTGGACTTCGTAAGCGTCTGACCGTTGACTGCCGTTATTACATCGCCCCTTTTAAGCCCCGCCTTTGAAGCCGGCGAATTGTCGTAAACATAATTCAAAACGGCAACAATATTTGAAGAATTTTCGTCGGCAAGAAACAAATCATAATTGGTTCCGTCAGTTTTGTAATCGTTGTCAAAAGATTTTTCGACCTCGCTGTAATTGTTGACAACAGCGGAAAATCTGTCGGTTTTTTCCCTGAAACTTTCCAAAACATCATACGGAGTATCGCAATTTTCAAAATTCATTCTGTTAGGCACGTTGTCAGCCCAATAATAATAAGTGCCGAATGTCTGAAACACAAAGTTGTGTACGGTATAATCTTTTCCGTCAATTTCATGACCGTTTCCGCTTCCGCCCTGGTCCTTGACATCGTCTTCCTTGTTGCAGGAGGCAAAACTCAAAAATGCCGCCGACAACATAAGATAAAATATTTTCTTCATTGTATAAACTGTTTATTTTAATGTTTTAAACTCATTGCAAAATTAATATTTTTCTCCCATAAATAATGTTAATATAGTGCAAAAAATATTTTATAAAACCCAAGGCTGTCTAACTGTGCGAAAATCAAGAACAAAAAACTTTTTTCAAAAAAAACTAAAAAAAAACTCTCAAAAATTTGGTCAAATCAAAAAACTGCCGTACCTTTGCACCGCAATCGAAAGATAAAACGCGGGAGTAGCTCAGTTGGTAGAGCGCAACCTTGCCAAGGTTGAGGTCGCGAGTTCGAGCCTCGTCTCCCGCTCAAAGGAAACTTTCAAAAAGGTTCTTTAAGGCTGCCCGGGTGGCGGAATTGGTAGACGCGCAGGACTTAAAATCCTGTGGACAGAAATGTTCGTACCGGTTCGATGCCGGTCTCGGGTACAAAGGTAGAGATATTTGTATTCATAGTAGCGGCGGGAGTAGCTCAGTTGGTAGAGCGCAACCTTGCCAAGGTTGAGGTCGCGAGTTCGAGCCTCGTCTCCCGCTCAAATATAAAACGGAAACTTTTTTTAAAGTTTCCGTTTTTTTTTATGTCTTTTTTTACCAAAATCTCCAAAAATGTTTGACAGGTCCGTGTCCGCCGCCGAGTTTGTAAGCCGCGCCTTCTTTCAAAGCGTTGTGAAGATAATTTTCAGCATTTTCAACGGCACACTCCATTGAAAGTCCTTTTGCCAAAAACGCCGCCAACGCACTCGACAATGTACAGCCCGTGCCGTGAGAATTTTCCGTTATGACTCTTTCGTTGTCAAAACGTGTAATCTGCCCCGTTTCAGCGTTATAAAAAACATCAGAAAGAATTTTGTCAGAGAAATGTCCCGCTTTCAAAAGCACTGAATTTCCGGCAATTTTGGAAAGTTTTTCCGCGAATTTTTCGGTGTCTTTTTGGTCGGAGATTTTTTCACCCAAAAGCATTTCCGCCTCCGGAATGTTCGGCGTAATGATTCTCACAAGCGGAAAAAGTTCTTTCATTATAGTTTCAACGGCATCTTCTTTCAACAGGGAATGTCCTGAGGTCGAGACCATTACAGGGTCAAGAACGATGTTTTTTATGCCGTAATTTTTTAGCGACATAGCCACAGCCAAAACAGTTTCCTTTTTAGACAACATTCCGATTTTAACGCTGTCAGTGCCAATATCGTCCAAAACCGCGTGAATCTGTCCCGAAATAATCTCCGGCGGAACATCATGCACCGCCCTAACGCCGAGCGTATTCTGCACCGTTACCGCCGTTATCACCGAGGCGGCATAACAACCGCACGCCGAAACCGCTTTTATGTCAGCGTTGACGCCCGCGCCGCCGCCGCTGTCAGAGCCGGCGATGGTCAAAACTTTGAAATATTCTTTCATTTTTTTAAGCCGTAAAATGGTCGAAACCGTTAGAAAATCCGTTTAAAGGAAAACTGTTTTCCAAAAAGACAATATCAGGCGAATAACTTTCCGTGATTTTTCCGATTGCATAAAGCGGTTTTGAAAACTTTTGCTCAAATTTTTCACTGATTTCCGCGAATTTTTTGCTGTCAACAGTCAGCAAAAGTTCATAGTCCTCACCGCCGGAAGTTGCAAAAGAATATGCATCTCTAAGACTGTAACACTCTGTCATCAAAGGACTTAACGGCAATTTTTCTAACTCCACAACCGCCGAAACCCGTGAGGCTTTCATTATGTGTTTTAAGTCAGAGGAAATCCCGTCCGAAATGTCCATCATCGCATGAACGCCTTGAAATTCCGCCAAAAACTGCCCTTCAAAAATTCTCGGCTCAGGATTGTGATGACGCGAAATAAAATATTCCGAGGTTTTGTTCCGCGGTTTTTCCGGGTTTGTAACAAATTCCAAACCCGCCGCCGAATCACCTAAAAAGCCCGTAACGCAAACCACGTCGCCGGGTTTTGCGCCGCTGCGGAATTTTTTGTTAACCGCCCTGCCGATGACAGTTACGTTGATTGTCAGCCCTGACAAGGATTTTGTGGTGTCGCCGCCCAAAAGCGGACAGTTGAATTTTTTGCTCCAAAAAGCGTAACCCTTAAAAAAAGCGTCCAAAAATTCCGTATCCGTCTCCGGCGGAATTGCAATGGAAAGAAACGAGGCAACCGGCGTTGCTCCAGAGGCGGCTAAATCGCTGAGATTGACCGCCAAAGACTTCTTTCCGAGCAACTCCCCTCCTATTTCGTCCTTTATAAAATGTACGTTTTCCGTAAGCAAATCCGTGCTGACAAGAAAGTCCCCGCCCTTAGAGGGAATTACGGCGCAGTCGTCGCCGATACCCGAAACTCCGTCAGGGAGTTTTTCCGAAAAATATTTTTTGGAAAAACTCTCAATCAGTCCGAACTCGCCTATGTCCTTTAATTTCATTAACTTAACCCGCTAAATTTGCTTTGAAGTTTGTTTTGAAGAATTTTGTCCTTGATTGCAGTCAAAACCTCTTTTGTGTTTTGGGCAAAATCGCTTTTCATCATCCAGTCGTAATAGCCTTTGTCGAGTTTTTCTAAAACCTCTTCCACGCTTTTGCCTTTGTATTTTCCGAAATTGAAAACCTCTTTGCCGCTTTCGTCGTAAATGATTCTGCCGGCAAAGTCAACGTTTCGGGTCTGAGCCGAATATTTTGACAGAAAATCCAAATTGTTTTCCAAATCGGGATATTTGTCCAACTGCGCTTTCAAAACCTCGTAAGTTGCCGAGGTGTCGCCCAAGGCAGAATGTGCGTCTTCCAAGTTTTTGCCGCAGTAAAACTGATATGCCGCGCTGAGGTTCCTCTGCTCTTTTTTGTGGTAAATCACCTGAACGTCAACGCATTTGCGGTTTTTCATGTCAAAATCTATTCCGACTCTGAGAAACTCCTCCACAAGAAGCGGAACGTCAAACTTGTTGGAATTAAAACCGCCGAGGTCGCAGTTTTTGAAAAACGCGCTGAGTTTCGGCGCAATATCCTTAAACGTAGGACAGTCTTTTAAGTCTTCGTCCTTGATTCCGGTGATTTCGGAGGCTTCCTTCGAGATTGGAATCGTGGGATTGATTCTCGAAACAAACGTTTCTTCCGTCTGGTCGGGATTGATTTTCAGAACGCATATTTCTATAATACGGTCATGCGCCACGTTAAGACCGGTGGTTTCGAGGTCGAAAAACGCAAGCGGTTTTTTAAGATTCAGATTCATGATTGGTATCCTGGTTTTGATTGTTTTCTTCTTTTTTTTCTTCTCTGTTGACTTGGTAGGCGGGACGGCGCAACTCGAAATTCTTTCCGAGGTACACCTCGCGTACTTTTTCGTCTGCGGCAAGGGCTTCGGGCGTTCCGGCTTGAAGTATTTTGCCCTCGTAAAGCAAATACGCGCGGTCGGTAATCGATAGCGTCTCGTCAACGTTGTGGTCTGTGATAAGGATTCCGATGTTTTTGTCTTTGAGTTTTGCGACAATTCCCTGAATGTCCTCAACCGCAATCGGGTCTACGCCCGCAAAAGGCTCGTCCAAAAGTATGAATTTCGGGTCAACAGCCAATGCCCTTGCGATTTCGGTACGTCTGCGCTCGCCTCCGGAAAGTTGTATGCCGAGACTTTTGCGGATATGTCCGAGACCGAACTCCTCAATCAGGCTTTCGAGTTTTTCCTTTTGGTACTCCTTTGAAAAACCCCTGACCTGCATGACGGAAAGAATATTGTCTTCAACGGACATCTGACGGAAAACCGACGCCTCCTGAGGCAAATATCCCACGCCGAGTTTTGCCCTCTTGTACATGGCGTGCTTTGTGATTTCGGTGTCATCAAGAAAAATTTTTCCGCCGTTAGGCTGGATAAGACCGACAATCATATAAAAAGAGGTGGTTTTTCCGGCACCGTTAGGTCCCAAAAGTCCCACGATTTCGCCCTGTGAAACATTTACCGAAACGTCCCTTACAACAGTACGCTTACCGTAAATCTTTAATAAATGCTCTGCTCTTAACTGCATAAAATTTCGATTAAAAATTCTTGGCACAAAATTAATAAAAAAAAGCAAAATGAAAATACTTTTCACTTTGCTTTTTTTTTTGAAAGTTTCCGAAAAAAGAAACCTACAACTCGATAACCGAGTTTTGATTTCCCTGTCCGTCGTCAACAACTTTACGGGTAGGATCGTTAATCCATGTCTGTCCGTCCAAAACATACTTGAACTGATAAGTTCCTTTTTTCAGTTCGATAGTAGCCTCGAAACCGCTGATTGTTTTGGTCATTTTTACCGCTTCTTTGTCCCAGTTGTTGAACTCGCCGGCAACGGCAACTTCTTTAGCATTTTGAGCCTCTTCGTTAGTCAACTGCAACAACACGGCAACTTTCGCAGATTTACCTGCTGTTTTCCCTGCTTTTGGTGCTGCTGCTTTTTTAGCGGCAGTCTCTTTTGCGGCAGTTTCCGCTTTTTTAGGTCTAGCCATTTTTTTTATAGTTTAATTTAAAATATGTTAAAAAATTAATTACGATGCAAAGATGTAAAAAGTTAAAACAAAAAAGATAAAAAAAGTATTATGTTTATATTAACTTTTTGTTTCTAATCTTTTCCAACTCCGCTTTGTCTTCTTCGGAAAGATTTTTCGGAATGTAATATTTTATTTTAACAAACAAATCTCCAAAATGTCCTTCCGTATTATACACCGGCATTCCTTTTCCCTTGATTCTGAGTTGCTTGCCGTATTCTATTCCGGCGGGAACATTGATTTTGACATCGCCAGAAAGTGTTTTTACGATAATATCTCCGCCCAAAATAACGGTAAAAATATCGACAAAAATCTCGGTAAAAAGTTCGTCGCCCCTTCTGGTAAACATTCCGTCATTTTCGATTTTTACCCTGACATAAAGGTCGCCTTTTTTTCCGCCGGCGATTCCGGGGTATCCTTGTTCGGGAATTTTTAAGAGTTGATCGTTTTGTATTCCGGGCAGAATTTTTATCCTCAACTGGTTGCCAAGGACGGAAAGAATCCTCGTGCTTCCAAGATAAGCCTCTTTCAGCGAAATGGTGATGTTTCCTGAAAAATCCTCGCCCTTGAAAAGCGAGCTGTTGGAGAAAAAGTTTTTGAAAAATTCGGAATATTCGCCGGTTTTTTTCTTGAAATACTCAAAATCAAAATCGCCGAGGTCGTCTTTTTGGGCGTTTTTGGCGGTTTTCTGCTTGTAATAATCGGCGGTGTTTGCCTTTCCGTTGCGCATCAGGTCGAATTTCTGACGTTTTTCGGCGTTGCTCAAAACATCGTAAGCCTCGTTGATTTCCTTGAATTTTTCCTCAGCCTCGGCGTTGCCGGGATTTCTGTCGGGGTGATAAGTCATCGCAAGCCTGCGGTACGACTTTTTTATCTCGTCGGCGGTTGCCTCTGGCGTTACTTCCAATATTTTATAATAGTCCTTGAACTGCATTTTTTTGTCAAAATTAATATTACAAGCGCAAAATTAAAAAAAGTTTTAGAAAAAATTTAAATATTATAGGATTTTTTATTAATTTTGACACGGCAAAACTATTAATTAAAATGAGAATTATTGCAAAAAGAACACTTGTAGAATATTATACAAAAAATCCGAAAGCAAAAACGGCATTGGAAAGTTGGTACGAAACAACTTCAAAAGCCGAATGGAAAAATTTTGCAGATATTCAAAAAACTTTTGCAACAGTATCAAGCGTAGGAAACCACCGTTATGTTTTTAACATAAAAGGCAACGATTACAGACTTATAGTCCTGATAAAATTTACCGTAAGCCACGTTTTAATACGGTTTGTAGGTACTCACGCTGAATACGACAGAATCAAAAACATTGAAAACTTATAAGAAAATATGGCAAAAATAAAATCGGAAGCGGCATACGACGTTGCATTAAAACGCATAGAATATTTAGAGGATTTTGTAGATGACGACACCCCTAAAAATGACGCCAATGCGTTAGAACTTGATATGCTGATTGATTTGGTGGAAGAATACGAGGCGGTTCATTATCCTATAGGAAAACCGTCCCTTATGGAAACAATTAAACTCCGTATGTATGAAATGGGACTCAACCTTAAAGGTATTGCAGGTCTTTTAGGAATCAGCGTACCAAAAATGAGCAATATCATACACGGTAAAACAGAGCCTTCCCTATCGCTGACACGGAGCATTTGTCAAAAACTAAACATTTCTCCCGAAATAGCCTTAGGAATGTAAAAGGAAAAGTAAATTAATTTTTGTAAGAAAAAATTGGCACTGATACAAGTAGAACATCTTTCAAAAACCTATAAAAAAGGCGATAACAAAATTTACGCGCTCAGAAACATAAATTTTGACATTCAAGAGGGCGAATATGTTTCGATAGTAGGCAAGAGCGGTTCGGGAAAATCCACGCTTTTGAATCTCCTCGGCGGTATGGACACTTCCGCCGAAGGGGGCGTATATTATAACGGCAAAAACCTCTTGACAATGAGCGAAAAGGAATTGTCGTACCACCGGAAATTTACCGTCGGAATGATTTTCCAATCCTTCAACTTAATTCCCTCGCGTACGGCTATCGACAACGTAAAACTACCGCTGATTTTCAGCAATTATCCCATAATGCTAAGGGAAACAAGAGCCTGCGAACTGCTTTACAACATGGGGCTTTACAACCGCGCACTACATTATCCGAGCGAACTTTCGGGCGGCGAAGCACAAAGAGTTGCAATAGCAAGGGCACTTGCAAACAAGCCGAAAGTAATTCTCGCTGACGAGCCGACCGGAAACCTTGACACCGCAACTTCGGCAGAAATCATCGGACTTTTGAAAATGTTCAACGAAAAACACAAAATAACCATCATTATGGTAACGCACGACAAAGAAACGGCACACAAAGTTTCGCACAAAACGATACTACTTTCTGACGGCGAAATCATAAAAATCACTTCAAACCGCAACCAATGAAAATTTCGGATATTATATTAATCGCCGCAGACAACCTCAAAAGGAATGTTTTCAGAACCGTGCTGACGGCTTTCGGCGTAGCAGTTGGAATAGGCTCGCTCAGTTCGATGATTTCGTTGGGCAAAGGCGTTTCTACCAACATCTCAAAACAGATGGAAAGCAACGACCTTTTTACGGGACTTACAATGAGCAGCCGCAGCATCGATTTTGACGGCTCTTCCAACAAGACGATACTCTCAGACGAAAAAAAAGAGACCGTACCGCTAACAGACAGCATTTTAAACGAAATTCGCTCGTGGGAAGAGGTTGCAACCGCTTTTGCCGAGCAAATAAAACCAGCAACAATAAAACTTGAAGGTAAATCAGCCGTTACAAACATAAAGGCAATTCCGCTCGAAATGAGCAGTTTTTATCCTTTTAACAAAATAAATCCGGGAAGTTTTTACTCCTCGGAAAGCGAGCCGAGTGTTATCCTATCAAAAATAGTGCTTGACAAAATGGGCATAACCACCGCTCCGGATTCGCTTATCGGACAAAACATCGAAATCATAACCCGCGTTTTTGACTTGGACAAAATAGATTTGATAACCTCCAAGAAAAAACAACTTCCCGTAAAAAACGACACTACAATCCTGAAAATCAAAGGAATAGTGCAGACATCATCTTTTTCGGCGGGGATTTTCAATGACGGAATATTTTTGCCGCCTTTAACATGCAGTTTTATCCCGAGCATAGATTTGAGAAACGTTTACGACATTATCAACGGCGAGCAAGGAAAATACGGAAAATACAACACCGTACATGTCAGAGTAAAAGATTTCAGTATGCTTAAAACCGTGAAACTCAGAATCGAAGACAAAGGTTTTTCGGTTTTCAGCATAGGCGACAAGTTGGAGGATTTTGAAAAAATATTTTTCATGCTTGACACCGTTTTGGCAGTAATAGGCTCTATTGCGCTGATTATTTCGGTTTTTGGAATCGTTAACACGCTAATAATGGCAATTTACGAAAGACGAAAAGAAATCGGAATTATGAAATCCCTCGGCGCAACAGCACGTCAGATAAAATTTATTTTTTATTTTGAAGCAGCGATAATCGGTTTTGTGGGCGGCGTATTCGGGGTTTTGTGCGGAAAACTCGTTTCGCAAGTCTCAGGCAACATTGCAAATTCGCAGTTAGGAAATTTTATTGACAGCAACATTGAATACTTTGCGTTTTCATGGGAAATTGTATTTTTCTCCATTTTGTTTTCGGTTGCAGTCAGCATTCTCGCCTCTATTTATCCTGCTGACAAGGCTTCAAAAATAGACCCGTTGAATGCTTTAAGAAGGGAATAAAAATGAATTTTTTGGCTCACATATATCTTTCGGGAGACAATCCTTTGATTCAACTCGGCAATTTTGCCGGTGATTGGATAAAGGGAAACATCACCTCGTCTGAAAAAAAATACCCCGCCGATATGGTTTTGGGTATCAAAATGCACCGCTTTATTGACAGTTTTACCGATTCAGATTCAACAGTCCAAAAGTCAGTGTCAAGACTCAAAACAGATTTCGGGCTCTACGCTTCGATTGTCAACGATGTGGTTTACGATTATTTTTTAGCAAAAAATTGGGAAAAATATTCTACGGAAAGTTTGGAGGAATACAGCAACCGCTTTTACGCCAACTGTCTGAAATACTTCGACATACTGCCGCCTGAGGTAAAACTTATAATTCCTCATTTGATATTAAGCGGCAGACTTGAAAGTTACAAAACCCTTGACGGACTTCAAGCCGCGCTGAAAACGATGTCAGAAAAAACCTCGCTGCCCGACCTCTCCGAAAAAGCAGTGGAAACGGTAAAAGTCAACACTGCGGCTTATCAGGAAGAATTTTCCGAGTTTTGGAAAATTATCCGACAAAAAACCGCAGAAAATTTTCTTCTAAAATAAAATATTCAATCTCACAATCGGATTGGAGCCGTAGACGTTGTTGCTGAGAGCCGAAGTGTTGTTGAGGTTGAAAAGCAGCATTATATTAACTGAAACCACGTCGGAAAGTCTTTTTCTGTAACCAGCCCCGACAAGCACCGGCATATCCCAAGTCCGCTCTACATCGTGAGCATAATATCCGTCGTAATTCTTGAAATTCAAATACTGCGCCTCGGCATGAATTGTTAAACAATCAATAGGATAACATTCTGCATAAACACCGCCTCCGTAAACGCTGTTGTCATAATCGTTGTAATTGTTTTTGTAATACTCGTAAGTGAAAATCACTCCGGCATTTACATACTGATTGAAACGGTAACCGATACACGGATTAATTTCCACCGAAGTAACGTTGCCGAAACAAAGTCCGATGTTGCCGCCGAAAACTATATGTTGCCAAAACCAATCAGAGCGGCTTTGAGAAGTACGGCGAGAATTGTTGTCTTCAAAATTTTCGTATTGCGCGTTTGCGGCGTTTACGCAAAACAAAAGCAGTAATAACGCCAAAATTTTTCTTAATTTCATGGTCTTTAAAGAGTTTTAAAAATTTTCGCAAAATTAAATATAATTTTTTATCTTTGCGCATTAATTTTAGGAAAAAAACGTTATAAAAATATGTTACCACTTTTAAAAAAAGAGTTGTCGGCGTTTTTCAGTTCTATAACGGGTTACATAGTAATCTTTGTTTTTTTGCTGATTAACGGCTTGGTTTTGTGGGTGTTCCACAACAACTTGAACATTATTGACAGCGGTTTTGCATATCTTGACCCGCTGTTTGAAATTTCGCCGTGGGTGTTTTTGTTTTTAGTTCCCGCCATTACGATGCGTATGATTTCAGAAGAGAAAAAAACGGGGACAATAGATGTTTTGTACACCCAACCGCTCACTGATTTTCAAATAGTTACAGCAAAATATTTAGCAGGGCTAATTTTGATACTGATTTCTGTTTTGCCGACTTTGATTTACGCATACTCGATTTCGTTACTTGCTGTTTCAGCAGGACAGACTATCTCAGGAGCATCTCTTGCAGGCCTTGATTCAGGAGAAGTTTTCGGAGCATACTGCGGACTTTTTATGCTTGCCGCCGTGTATTGTGCTGTCGGTATTTGGGCATCGTCGCTCACTGAAAACCAAATAGTTGCATTTCTTTTAGCAGTTGGATTATGCTTTTTTATGTATTTGGGATTTGAGGCGCTGAGCAGTTTTTCAGGAGGTTTAGGATTGTTTTTATCAAACCTCGGAATAGATTCGCATTACAAATCCATTTCAAGAGGAGTTATTGACAGTAGAGATATAAATTACTTTTTGTCAACGGTAATATTCTTTTTACTATTAGCAAAACACAAACTTCAATCCCGTAATTGGAAATAAAATTATGAACAACAAGACAGAAATAAAAAAGAAAAGTTTTCAAACATTGCTGCTTTGGATAGCGGGAATATTGATAATCAACATTATATCGTCAAAATTTTTTTTCAGAATAGATTTAACAGACGACAAGCATTTTTCGCTGACAAACTTTACAAAAGATTATTTAAGGGATTTGCGCGGCTCTGTAATGGTGCGTGTTTATCTTGACGGCGAAGAATTGCCGGTCTCGTTCAAAAGAATGAAAGACGAAATTAAAAGCAAACTTGACGAATTTAAAGTTTACGGCGGCAACAAAATCGACTATATGTTTATAAATCCCACCGCAAGCGACAAAAAAGAAGTACGTTACGGAATTTTCAAACAACTCTACGAACTCGGTTTAAAGCCCGTAGAAATTGACAATCAAACGCAGGAACAAACCACCAAAACGATGATATTTCCTTGTGCCGTAATCTGTTACACACTTGAAGGCAAGACAGGCGAAGACCTCCACGACACCACTTTGGTACGCGAAATCGGTCTTAACCTTTTAAAAGCCGACCCACAACTTGCCGCCGGCGATGAGCAAAACATCTTCAACTCCGTGGAAACACTTGAATACGAGATAATTAACGCAATTTATAGACTTTCTGAAATTGAAAAACCCAAAATTGCTTTCATTGAAGGACACGGCGAGGCAGCGGAAGAATATTTGGTAGATATTTGCACGGAACTTTCTGATTATTATGACGTAAGGCGCGGCAATTTGAACACCGAACCAGATGTTTTAAAAAATTTTGCCGCACTTGTAATAGCAAAACCAACAAAGCCTTTTTCCGAAGACGAAAAATTTATTCTCGACAACTACATTATGAACGGCGGCAATGTTTTGTGGCTTTTAGATGCAACTTCTGCCTCAATGGATAGTCTTCAAGCAAACGGAATTTCAGCCGTTTTGCCGCTGAACACAAACCTTGACGATATGCTTTTTACATACGGCGTAAGACTTAACGCAAACGTTATCAGAGATTTACAATGTGCGCCAATAGGTCTTACCGTTAACGGTTACAACAATCAGCCACAAATAAAACTATTTTCATGGGACTATTTTCCTGTGATTTTGAGCCGCATTAAAAACCCGATAACCAAGCACTTAAACTATTTGCTATGCCATTTTGCCGGGACAATCGACACCGTCGGCACCAATCTTCCGATAAAAAAGACCGTTTTGTTGCAATCAGGGAAATACAGTAAAATCAACAATGCACCATTTTCTCTATCCTTTGAGCAAATAAGTCAAAAACCTGACCCTAACGATTTCAACAAGCCTTTTCAAACAGTTGCGGTTTTGTTGGAGGGAAATTTTGAGTCAGCATTTTCGGAAAGAAAAGGCAAAACTATTAACGGAAAATTCTATCCGTCAACAACTTCCGCAAAACCTTCAAAACAAATCGTGGTTTCGGACGGTGATATAATCATGAATGAAATTTCTCCAAAAGGCGAACCGTATCCGCTCGGTTTTGACAGAAATTCTCAAAACACTTTTAAGGGCAACAAAGAATTTATAATAAACTCACTGAATTATCTTTCTGGCAACGAAGACCTTCTCTCGATACGTCTAAAAGAAATGAAAGTAAGAATTTTAGACAAACAACGCGCTCAAAAAGAACGTATTTTTTGGTCATTTTTGAACGTTGTTTTGCCGCTTTCAGTGATTTCTCTTTTAGGCTTAGGAATTTATATCATAAGGACAAAAAAATATTCTAAAAAGAAAATAAAATGAAGTTTTTTTATTTTTTCATATTAACACTGACCTTTACCGCAATTTCATGCAATTCTGATACGGATTTTCCGACAGAAGAGACTGATTGTCAAATTGTTGAAATATCAGACGGAAACAAAACCGTAGTATTGGAAAAAGATACGGCGTGGTTTGTTAAAAGCGGCGAAAAAAAACTTTTTTACTGCGACAAACATAAAATCTCAGCATTCTTTAACACGTTAAGAGACTTACAGTTGCAAGGTTTAAGCAGTTATAATGGCGAAACAGGTTTCAAAAACATTATAACCATAAAAAAACAAAGCGGCAAAACGGTTAAAACTCTAAAATTCAACCCTGTCGGCAATTCTCCGCAACTAATCGGCTCATGCAACGGCGGCAAATGCTACGTTGTAGCCGTGCCGGGACTAAAAGAAAACCCCTCTGTAAATTTTTCACCAGAGAAAAATTATTGGAAAGAACTTTCGCTTTTAGAAATTTCAGGAGAAAATTTTTCTTCCATAAAAGTAGAAAATTTTTTGGACACGATACAGTCTTTTTCAATAGTTTTAAAAGACGGACTTTTGGAATTTTTTGATTATAAAAACGAAAAAAATCAAGAAATAAAACAAGAAAACCTCAGAGAATATATTGGTTCTATTATTGGTATTTATCGCGCAAAAGAGCAGTTTTCTGCATTGCAACTACCTGAAAATAACAAGATTTATTCGCTGACAGTAAACGGCAAAAAAATTGATTTCTTCAAAAAAATTGACAACGGCAAACCCGATTTTAATCTAATGTATTTTTCATGCGGAGAAGATTTCGGAACGGCCACATATTTTAATTTTGAGAAAATTTTGATTGATGCGGAAAAGTTGAAGTAAAACTTTTCCACCCCCAAAAAATAATTTATTTGTTCATCAAAACCCATTTCCACGCCGGTAAAACAACGATTTTGCAGCCGTCAATCTCAATCGTTTCTTCCTCATCCTTTGTTATGATAAACATCTGATTCTGAGGAATATAATTATTAAGACGGACTAACGCGCGGACTTCTCTCTCCCTTGTCTGAGAGTCCCTAATACTATAAGAAACCTGATACGAAATTTTCTGTTCGGGCAGGTAAAAATCCACTTCGACGTTGGAATTGAAATACATCAGTTCTTCGGGATATTTTTTGCGCAAGGTAACGGCAACAAGGTTTTCCAACAGCGAAGTGTCAGCATCCGTAACCAACAGAGTTATAAAGCCGTTGTCGCTGAAATAGTATTTTTTCACCGAGACTTTTTCCTGCAATTTGGCAGCGTAGTTTTCGAGCGAAAACATCAGGTAAGAATCGGTGAGATACTGACAGTATTCGGCTGCTGTCTCGGATTTGATTTTAAAACCGGCGGAGGTAACTATCGCGGCAATACGGTTGTAAGTAACCGGCTGCATAACACTTTCAGCCATTTTGCGGATTAAAACTTTGAGAGCCTTGCTGTTACGGACATTGTAACGCAAAACCAAATCGCTGAAATATATTTTGTTGAAAAGGCTGCTCAACCATTCGCGCTTAAAAATCTCGTCCTTTTGAATAACCTCCGGAAGTCCGCCGCTTAGAAAAAACTGCTGAAAATTTCTCACGACAGCGGTCGAAGGAGTGTACTGCCAATTTTTAGGAAGCGGCAAATTTTTGATTTTCAGATATTCCGCAAATGAAAAAGGAAAAACTTCGGTTATATAAAAGCGTCCGCCGAGAGTAGTTGCGATTTCCCGGCTGAGCATTTTTGCGTTGCTGCCAGTTATAAAAACCTGATAACCGGTATCAACGAGCCTCCGCGCAAATTTTTCCCAGTGGTCTACAATCTGAATTTCGTCAAGAAAGAAAACCGGCTTTGAGTCAAAAATTTCTTCGTATGCTAATTTTATAGTATCCAAATCACTAATAGTTAAAGAGTCAATACGGTCGTCTTCAAAATTGAAAAATAGGATTTCATCAATTTTGTGTCCGCTTTTTATTATTTTTCTGACACTTTGATAAAGGAGATACGATTTTCCGGCGCGGCGCAGTCCCACAAAGACGTTGTTGCCCGTGTAATCTACGGTTATATCACGCTCTATAAGTTCAATATTGGTTACAATTTCCTGATATTCAACGATTAAACGTTTAGCCAAATCTTTGTCCAACATAATTTTTGATTTTTTAGTTATGCCGCAAAGATACAAAAGTTTCCTTTATAACGGAAACTTTTAGGGCAAAAATTTCCGCTATAAAGGAAACTTTTTACATAAATCTTTCCTTTATAGCGGAAACTTTTGTACTTTTTTCAACAACAATCCCTTTTTTACTTCAGATTTTCAAGACATTTTTTCAAACTGTCCGTCCAATAGGGAATTAAAATTCCGCCGAGAGCGTTTTTGATTTTGGTTTTGTCAAGAACCGAATACGCAGGACGTTTTACCGGCGAAGGAAATTCATCGGAATGACACGGCAAAACATTGCATTTTGTCAAGCCCGAATATTCCGCAATCATTTTCGTAAAATCAAACCACGAACAAACGCCTTCGTTTGAAAAATGATAAACACCGCAATTTTTGTTTCCGTTTAACTTGTAATCGTCTATAAATTTGATAATTACAGAGGCCAAGTCAAGAGCGTAAGTCGGCGTTCCAACTTGGTCGAAAACCACTTTCAACTGCTCTTTTGTTGACAAAAGACTGAGCATTGTCTTGCAGAAATTTTTGCCAAATTCCGAATAAAGCCAAGCCGTGCGGATAATGATAAAATCACCGCCGACAGCCTTTATTTTTTCTTCACCATGAAGTTTGGTTAAGCCGTAAACGCCTGTCGGTGTGCCTTTTTGGTCTTCTTTACAAGGTGTGTTGTAAGGCTCTTTTCCGAAAACATAATCCGTAGAAATATGAATCAAAAGTCCGCCGTTTTCTTTTATCGCAACAGCCAAATTTTCCGGGGCTCCGGCGTTAAGTTTTTCGGCTAACGCTTCGTTACTTTCGGCAGCATCAACGTTGGTGTAAGCCGCACAATTAACGATAACTTTTACGTTGTTTTCTTTAACGACTTGTCTTACCGCTTCCAAATCGGTGATGTCAAGTTTTACGGTTTCAAGTCCCTCAGCCTCAACAACATCTGTAAAAATATACTTAAATGCCGAATTTTTAGAGAGAATCCGCATTTCCCTGCCTAACTGTCCGTTAGCACCTGTTACTAAAATATTCATTTTCTATCTGTTAGCGTACATTGATTCGTAATATTTCTCATATTCGCCGCTTGTGATATTGTCCATCCAAGCCTGATTTTCAAGATACCACTTAACGGTTTTTTCAATACCTTCTTCAAACTGCAAACTTGGCTCCCAACCGAGTTCTTTTTGAAGTTTGGTAGAATCAATAGCGTATCTCATATCGTGTCCGGCTCTGTCAGTTACGAAAGTGATAAGATTCATATCTTCGCCCTCTTTTCTGCCCAAAAGACGGTCAACTGTCTTGATAACCACCTTTATAATATCAATATTTTTCCACTCGTTGAAACCGCCGATGTTGTAAGTTTCAGCGATTTTTCCCTCGTGAAAAATAAGGTCAATGGCTCTTGCATGGTCTTCAACGAAAAGCCAATCCCTTACGTTTTCGCCTTTTCCATAAACTGGTAACGGTTTTTTATGACGTATATTATTGATAAACAGCGGAATAAGTTTTTCAGGGAATTGATACGGACCGTAATTGTTGCTGCAATTAGTAACGATAGTCGGCATTCCGTAAGTGTCATGAAAAGCCCTTACAAAATGGTCGCTCGAAGCCTTTGACGCACTATACGGTGAGTGCGGATTATATTTTGTGGTCTCCAAGAAGAAATCTTTTCCGTATGCCTCATGGTGAGTTTTTGAGGACGCTTTTGTTGAAAACGGCGGCTCAATGCCCTCAGGATTAGTCATTTTCAATGCGCCATAAACCTCGTCCGTCGAAATATGATAAAAACGTTTTCCATCGTATTTTTCGGGGAGAGATTCCCAGTAAAGTTTTGCGGCTTGAAGCAGCGACAGCGTTCCCATAACGTTGGTTTTTGCGAAAGTGAACGGGTCTTTGATTGAGCGGTCAACGTGAGATTCAGCGGCGAGGTGGATAATGCCGTCGATTTTTTCATCTTGCATCAACTTATAAAAACCGTCAAAATCGCAAATATCCATTTTTACGAATTTGTAATTAGGTTTATTCTCAACGTCTTTGAGGTTAGCAAGATTGCCGGCGTAAGTCAGTTTATCAAGGTTAATGATGTTGTAGTCAGGGTATTTGTTAACAAACAACCTTACAACATGGCTGCCGATAAATCCCGCCCCTCCGGTAATTACAATGTTTCTTTTTCTGTTAGTCATAATTTTTTATATTATTAATTTTTTTTACTATTCAATATACCAAGTGCTTGATTAATCCTCATAACTACATTAAAGTTATAAGGTTCTCTCTTAGCCTCTATTGTATTATTTTTTATTATATAAACTTTTGTTATCTCTTTTGTTCTGTTATGTAAATAAAATCGAACCCACCACACAAATGAATGCGTTTCGATTTTGTTTATATCATCATTGACATAACACCCGTATTTATCACCATATTGTTCTAACTCCTCATCAGACATTGATTCAACTTTGCTATTAAATTCTTCTCTTATACTCTCAAAACATTTATTTATTCGTAATAGTATTTTAATAGATAAATCAATTACTGATGGTTCTTTATATTTTAGATTACCTGCGCATGGATGGTCAATAGCATTGCGAACACAATGACAAAGATTAAACGGTTGTGTTGGTTTATCAGGTGAAATAAAAACATTATGATACCAATCAAATGGAGTTCCTGCAACAATTTTTTTTGCAAGTTCTTCTAATGTTTCGGATTCTCTAATACATTTATAACTCTTCAAACTATCTAAAATATCCTTACTTTTACTTCCATTTGATTCTCCGAACCAATCCATCTCAATTTTACCATAAAGTTCTTGATGAAATTCCTCTGACGGTTCGTCAAAAGCAAGATAATTTATTTCATTAAGAGAATAGTATTCTTTTATACATCTGTCTGATAAAATAGCAGGGGTAGAATTCTTTTTTCTCAATACTCGAATATTTTTCCCCTCAAACTCTTTAACGATGAACGGAGAATGAGTTGCTATCAAAAATTGAATTTTGCTGATCTCTGTCAATTTTTTAAGACATTGTATCAATTTCCGTTGTTGGTTCGGGTGCAAAGATATTTCAGGCTCGTCAATAGCAAAAACCATATTGACATTATCATCTTCCGCCGAAAGCATTGATGTTTTTTTCACAGCAAAACTAAACAACGCACACAGACGTTGCACTCCTGACCCACGTTTTCGTATTCTAAATGTAGTATCAGTAAAATCGTCTAAAATTGCCTTCCAACCGTCGAAATATTTGTTACCGATTGACTTATTAAATTCATCAACACAGCTTCTAACAAGTGCTTCTGAGCCAAGAACTTCAGCAATATTATTTTCCGCTAAAATTCTTCTAATATTATGATACCTATTATAAAACTCAATATTAGATAGTTTCGGCGAACCATCTTTTTGGAAAAAATCTGCATTTTTAGGCAACTTTTTATATAATTTTTCTATTATTTTAGATATTTCGTCATCGGGAGAATTCTGTTGGATTTCTTTTTTATGTTCTAATAACAACTTAACATTTCTTCCATAAATGAACTCCTGAAAAATTGAATATATTTGAGAATTGCCCTTAAAATTTTTCATCAAATCATTAACACATTTAAAAATATCAAAAATTTTATCAACTTCTGTAATTTTAATAGTATTACGATTGTATTGTATCAATTTTTCAACACTAAATCCTCTTTGAGGATTTTTCGTATTTGTATCAAAAAGATAATAACGTAGGTTATTTTTCCCATCAAAACGAATATTTTCCTCTCCTCGATTTTTATGTAATGAGAAATTGTCAGAACTATTATCATTAACACTTATAGACAAACCATATTCTTTGTTCGTAATATCCTCATCCGACAATTTTTCTCTGTTATTAAACAAAAAATCAAGTGCATAAAGTATTGACGATTTTCCCGTATCGTTTTTGCCGACTAACACGAGAAAATTATCAATATTCTCTATTTCAGTATCTTTATGAATTCTGAAATTCGATAACTTAATATTCTTTAACCTTGCCATCTTTTGAAATAACCAATTTTGATGAAATATCCACAATTTTATTATATACGTCGTTCTTCTTTATTTCTAATCCCGGAATACGGAACATAGGAATATTAAGTTTTCCGCTGAAACTTCTAATTGCCGACATATTTTTATTTTCTTTTATCGGAATAAAAACAATTTCATCATCGTTGAGAACACGTTTTATATAATAGTTATCGTCGCTGTCTTTGCCGCCGGTTATGAAAAAAACAAAGTCCGGTTTAACTTTTTTCATCTCCTTTGAAAAAATATTAAAATTAGTGTCTTCCCAATTTATTACCTCATTCAAAGGATGCCTACCGGATTGTTTGAAATCAAATTTAAAAATACTTGTCCATAAAAAGTTTTTTTCTTTCCCCGGATTTACAACGCTGTTAATGCCGCACGCCAATTTAAAAAACGTTTTGTCGGTTTCTGAACCTAAACTATAATCGCCGTACAAATCCATAAGTTTTTTGATGTCAAAACCGCCTTTTGCGTCATAACAATCTGTATCATAATACCATGAAGAAGTTTCTCTTCCAACAAAAAGTAATTTAATATTATCAGGTTTAACATACTCTTCTCCACACTTCATGAGTAATGGATTTGAATAATCATTCGTATTCAAACCTTGTTTCATAAATTTGGAAAATTGTTTTTCATATATTTTTTCCAATTCGGTGTTGATAGTTTCCGCTTTCATAGTATTTAATTTTTTTCCGCCACAAAATTACCTAAAATTTTTCATTCTCCCAAATACAGCAAACCGTCATCTTTTAAAATTAATACGCCGTCGTTTTGCATTTGAAGGACAACGTTTTTCACAAAATCCGACTTGTATTCGCCGTAAAAATCCAAAATTTTGTCAAGACTCTGAGGCTCGTTTTTCACCTTTGAATAAACCTCGTCAAAAACCTTGTCAAAATCTTCCGGCTCTGCCACGCGCTCTTTTTTCTTCCGGCAGACGTCGCACTCGCCGCAGTCCCCGGCTTCTTCCTGACCAAAATACGAAATCAGTTGCTTTGACCGGCAAACATCGCCGTTAAGACAATATTTTATCATGGCGTTGATCCGGGACTCGTATTTTTCTTTCAAAAGTTCATAGGTTTCTGGCTTGATAATGAGGTTTTTCTCGTCGATACGCGCCTGAGAGAAAATAAGATACGGCGTTGATTTTTTCGGAATGTAAGAGATGATTTTTTGCGACGCCAACTTGTCCATATAACTGTAAACCACTTCCACGCGGCAACGCTCACGCCGCGCAACCGCATCTTCGTCAATTTCGGCATAGTCAGAAAAAATGCCCTCGTAACCCCGCAAAAGCAATTTTATAAAGTAATCAAAGCCCGTATTTTTCACCTGAAATTTGTACAAATCCATTTGCGAGACGAGGAACTTAAATTTCGCTTTTGACGAAACCTCGTCCGTAGTTTCAATGTAACCGTTACGCTGCAAAATTTTAAGCGCACTCAGCACTTGAACCTGATTCATATTGTATTTCGATGCAAAATCATACAGTTTAAAAGGAAACATCGAACCCTCAGCCGTCCCGACAGGAATCTGAAAATAATTTCCCAACGCATTGTAAACCTGACGGATATATTTTTTTTCAGGAAACGAATTTGTAAGATTCCGCCTCAAATTTGTGATGTCGGTCTGATTGTAAAGCAAAACGGCGTAAGCCTTTTTTTCGTCCCTGCCGCCGCGTCCCGCCTCTTGAAAATATCCCTCAATTGAATCGGGCAGGTCAATATGAATCACGCTTCTGACATCGGGTTTGTCAATGCCCATTCCAAAAGCGTTGGTTGAGCAAATCACGCGGATATTGCCGTTTTTCCACTGTTCCTGACGGTAATTTTTCCACTCCTGAGTCAGCCCGGCATGAAAATAATCCGCCGAAATATTGTTTTTCTGCAAAAATTCCGCAGCCTCTTTTGTACGTTTACGGTTTCTGACATAGACGATTCCCGTTCCCGGCTGGGAGTTAAGTATGCGCAACATATAACTGTCCTTGTCCTCTACCCTTCTGACAATGTAAATCAGGTTTTTACGCTCAAAACTTTTCTGAAAAAGATTTTTTTCCTTGAACAAAAGTTTTTCCTGAATATCGTCGGCAACTTCCTTTGTGGCGGTTGCGGTGAGCGCGAGAACGGGAACATTCGGCAACATTCCTCTGACATCAGCGATTTTAAGGTATGACGGACGGAAATCGTAGCCCCACTGCGAAATACAGTGCGCCTCGTCAACAGCCAGAATGTTAACGTTGATTTGCCGGATTTTTTCGCTGAAAAGCGGCGTAAAAAGTCTTTCAGGCGAAAGATACAGAAATTTTGTGCCGCCGAGAATACACGAGTCAAACGCATTGACGATTTCCTGCTGCGACATGCCCGAATAGACGGCAACCGCCTGAATGTTTCTGCGCCTTAAATTCTCAACCTGGTCTTTCATCAAGGCGATAAGCGGCGTTATAACTATGCACACGCCCTCTTTTGCAAGCGCGGGCACTTGAAAAATTATGCTTTTGCCGCCGCCCGTGGGCAGAAGTCCGAGAGTGTCTTTTCCATTGTCGGCGACACTTCTTATAATATCCTCCTGCAACGGACGAAAACCGTCATAACCCCAGTATTTTTTTAATATGTCAGAGTAAATACTCATAATGAGAAAAAATTTCCTTTTGCAAAGATAATATTTTTTTAGTAACTTTGCGCAAAATTTTTTGTTAAAGAATGTACAGAATTGTTTTTATAATATTTTTTACATTTTCGTTTTTGACCTCCGGGGCTCAAACGCTCTTTTCCATTGACGGCAAAAAAGTCAACATGGAGGAGTTCAACGCCGATTGTCAGGGTCTTGTAAAAGAAGAAGACGGTTGGGATTTTGACCGTCTGGTAGAAATGTACGCAGATTACAGGTTGGAAGTTTATGACGCGAAAAAAAGAAAACTTGACACGACAAAACTTTACCGTCAGGCAATGAATTATTACGGCAACTTTTTAATCACCCAGCACGTTTTTTCGTCAAAAACCGCCCAGCAGTATTTAAAAGAAAGCCTTGAACGCTCAAAATTCCAATACAGAGTAAGTTACATAAAAGTAAAAATTTCCGCCAACTCCAAAACCGACACCATGGTCGCTTACAGGAAGGCAATGAAGATAAGGGACAGACTTCTCGGCGGTTACGATTTTTCGCGGCTTGCGCGTCAACTCTCCGACGACGAAAACGCAAGTTTCAACGGCGGACTTCTCGGCTGGGTTGCCCCGTGCGACTTCAACTGCGGCTATATGGCTGAAAATTACATCATTTCGCATTATGACAAGCCCGAATGGTCTATGCCCGTAAGAAGCGGCGACTATTTTTACATCATAAAAGTTGACGGCAAACGCGAGGCAGTCTCATCCGTCAAACTCGGCATCGTCTTGAAATACAAGAAAAAATCCCCGCTCTACAACGACTCTATCCGCAGGGTTTTGAGCGAGGCATACAAAGACTTAAACCAGGGCAAAAGTCTGCTGACCGTTCAGGAAAAATATTCAGAATTTCCATACAAAACTTTTGAAACAAGTTTGGAGAACGCCTACAAGCATTTTTCGACACAAATTTCCAAGACTGAGAAAATCGGTGATTTGTCGCCGGTTTTTGAGACGGATTATTTCATCGGTTTTGTAAAACTTGAAGGCAGAACCCCGAAAGTTTTTGACGAAGACTACAAAAAAGAAATCGAAGAAAAATTTTACGGCAACAACGCCTACAAAAGATGTTACAACGATTTTTTTGACTCGCTGAAAGTAAATTCGGGTTATCAGAAATTATCGTCTGTAAAACCGCTTTACAAACTTTTTCCCGACTCGGCAATCTACTTGGGCAAATGGAAACCCGAAGGATATTTGGGCTTTTATACCGAACCGCTTTTCAAATTTTACGGCACAGAATACACTTTGGGAGATTTTGCGCAGTATGTTTACGACACGCAGTCAGAATCGCCCTACGATGCAATAGAACATTATCTTCAAGAAAAATACGACGAATATTTGAGGATGCTGGCTGGAACCAAAATTTTTGAAATCTTAAAAAGCAACAAAAATTACATTTCAAAAATGAGGGTTTTCACCGATTACGAACTTTATAAATTAGCGGAATTGAAGAACGGATTTTATAAAAACGCCTCCGACATTGACAAAGTTTACGCTTTTTATAAGACATCGGGGCTGTCTTACAAAACGAGCCACGTGCTCAAAATCGCTTTTTATGATTATTTAACAGACAAAAACCGCAAAAAAGCCCTTAAATTTGTACAGACAAACGGCGGCGGCAACGAAACCTCGTTTTTGAAACCCGTAAAAAGCGGTGTATTTCAAAAAGGGGACGACCCGCTTGCCGACAAAATAATAAACGACTATGATTCAGGCAATTATAGCAACATCATTGATATTGAGGAACAACACCTCATTGCTGTTACGAAAGTAGAAAAAGTGCCGGAAGAATTGTCGAAAAATGAGATTTACCCGCTAGTAAGACCGGTTTATCTTCAAAGTCAAAAAGAGAATTATTTGAAACAATTGAGACTAAAATACAAACTTGAAATATGGGAAGACATAAAATAACCGCTCTGTTGGCGGCTCTGCTGCTGACAGTATCGTGTTCAAAAGAAGAAAAACTTAACGGAAAAACACCGCTTGCAAGAGTTTATGACAGTTATCTGTATTATGAGGATCTCGGAGATTTGATACCGCGCGGACTTTCAACAGAAGACAGCGCGGCAAAAGTCAAAAACTACATAAACACTTGGGCAAAGCAGCAACTTATGGTAAAAAAAGCGGAACTCAATCTTTCAGACGAACAAAAAAATGTTGAGAGACAAATGGTAGAATACCGCAACAACCTGTTGATATACAAATACAGAGACGAATACATATCCCAAAACCTTGACACAGTGATTACTATGCAGCAGGCAAGGGAGCATTTCAACAAACATCAGGACGATTTCAAAACAAACACCTCTTTGGTAAGGGCTGTCTGCGTTTTGGTCAGCGACGAGGCGCAGATTGTAAAAGAGATGAAAAAACTGCTGGAATACAAAAGTGACGCAGATTCTCTCGCTCTTTCGGAATACGCCAAAGAAAACGCCCAAAAGTTCAACAATTTCAACGGACGCTGGGTAACACTGAGACAGTTGTGCGAAAATCTGCCGGGTATTATCAGTGAAAGAAACGAGGCTCTGAAAATACACGGAATTATCACCTTTGAAGACGAACTCAACTACTTATGGCTCGTCAAAATCAGAGACTATATTCCGGTAGGCTCAAAAATGCCGTTTGACAACGCACGGGAAATGATCGACAAAATTATTATAAACACACGCAAAAACCAATTAATCAACGACTTGGAAACTAACATTTATAACAAGGCAAAAACAGACGGCAGCCTTGAAGAATGGAATACACAATCACAAAAAACGAATTAAGAAAATGATAAAATCAAATAAGATTATTCTGACAGTTTTGTCCCTGCTCACGTTTTCCGCCGCATCAGCGCAAGACATAAAACAGCAGACACAAAAAAAGGACACAGTCATTGTTGACAAAGTTGTAGGCATAGTCGGCAACAAAATCATACTTGAATCCAACGTTCAGGAACAGTTGGTTCAGGCAAAGGCGCACAACAAAAACGTCAGCAAATGCAGCATTTATGAAGATATGCTCTACAACAAACTGCTTGTTACTCAGGCGGAAATAGATTCTTTGGAGGTTTCGGAAAAAGAAGTGGACGCCGAAATCCAAAACCGTATGCAGGGTTTTATCGACCAACTCGGCGGAGTCAGCAAGGTTGAGGAGTATTTCAACAAGCCGATCGGCGAAATCAAGGAGGATTTGCGCGACATCACCGAAGACCAGCTTCTCTCGCAAAGAGAGCGCAACCAAATCACAAAAGACATAAAAATTACGCCGTCAGAGGTCAACAATTTTTACAAAACGCTTTCAAAAGACTCGTTGCCGCTGATTGACTTGACCTTGGAGATGAACCAAATCGTCATCTACCCTGAAATTTCAAAAGCGGACATCGAAAACGTTAAAAAACGTCTTCTCGATATAAAAAACGAGGTTTTAAGCGGCGGCGCATTGTTTGAGACCAAAGCCATTTTGTATTCGGAAGACCCCGGCTCGTCGGCAAGAGGCGGCGAACTCGGCATGATGTCAAGAGGCGAACTCGTGCCGGAATTTGCAACGGCGGCTTTCGCGCTGAAAAAAGATTCAATTTCGGACATCGTAAAGTCGGATTTCGGATACCACATTATCCAACTCATCGACCGCAAAGGCGAGAGAATCAACGTCCGCCATATTTTGATGAAACCCAAATTCAGCATGGAGGCAAAAAACAAGGCTAAAAAAACCGCCGACAGCGTTTACACGGCTTTGACTGAAAAAAAATACAGTTTTGAAGACGCGGCAAAACTGTTTTCCGAGGACGACAAAACCGCTAAAAACGGCGGTCTTGTTGTAAACCCGTATTCCGGCAACGCCAAATTTGAGGTTGACCAGATTTTGCCCGCAACGTATTACAACATAAAAAATCTTGAAGAGGGCGAATTTTCCAAGCCTTTTGAAACTTTCGACGACAAAGGCAACACGGTCTACAAAATCATTTTGATAAAGTCAAAAGTTTTGCCACATCAAGCCTCCATAGAGACTGATTATCAAGAGATTCAGGACATGGCTATGGACAAAAAATACAAAAAGGCATACGACAAATGGATTGGCGAAAAAGCACAGTCAACATACATAAGAATTGATAAAAGTTACAAAAGTTGTCCGTTTGAATACGACGGCTGGCTTCACACTGAGTTAAAAAAATAGAAAAATGGCAGAATACAAAGATGACATTCAGGGAGCGGAAGCACTCAAAACAAAGCACGACGAACTTTTGAAGGAAATCGGCAGGGTGGTTTACGGTCAAAAAGAAATTATAGAACAGGTTTTAACGGTGATGTTTGCCGGCGGACACTGCCTTTTGGTGGGCGTTCCGGGCTTGGCTAAAACGCTGTTGGTCAACACAATATCAAAGGCTTTGGACTTAAAATACAAACGAATCCAGTTTACGCCCGACTTGATGCCATCCGACATTACGGGTTCTGAAATTTTGGACGAAAACAAGCAGTTCAAGTTTGTAAAAGGTCCTGTTTTTGCCAACATTATTTTGGCTGACGAGATAAACCGTACTCCGCCGAAGACGCAGTCTGCGCTTTTGGAGGCGATGCAGGAGCATACGGTAACCGTTTCGGGCAACAATTACAAATTGGAAGAGCCGTTTTTTGTTTTGGCGACACAAAACCCGGTTGAGCAGGAAGGCACTTATCCCCTGCCCGAGGCGCAGTTGGACCGTTTTATGTTCAACGTGATTTTGGATTATCCTGACTTGGAAGACGAAATCACAATCGTTAAAAACACGACAAAAGACACCGTAATAGAGCCGCAAAAAGTACTCTCGTCAAACGAAATAATTTATTTCCGCGACCTCATAAAACGTGCTCCCGTTGCGGACAACGTTATAAAATATGCGGTAAGTCTTGCGGCAAAAACAAGACCGAAAACCAAAAATTCAGACCCGCTTGCCGACAAATATCTCAACTGGGGAGCAGGTCCGAGAGCCTCGCAGTATTTGATAACCGGCGCAAAAACTTACGCCCTTCTTCACGGCAAGTATTCGCCTGATATTGACGATGTTAAAGCCGTTGCACTGCCCGTTTTAAGGCACAGAATCATCAGAAATTACCAAGCCGAGGCGGAAGGTCTTACCGAAGACGAATTAATCAGAAAAATGATGTAAATCATTTTTCTGATTCTTTGGCTGACGGCGGCAAAATTATACCGTTATCCAAAATTTCAGGACAATTATCGTGAATATCGGTTTGCGTAAGGTTTTTAATTACTTGAATTACACGCTTTTGCGAATCGATATGAGGACCTTTGTTTGGCGGTTTTATTTGGTAAGTGGGAATTATCTGCGCCGAAATAAAATCGCCTGTTTTTTTGTTCATTTTAACACGGAAAATCGGTGCTAAACCGTTTACACCCTTGATGTTGATATTGCTGTACGTCGCAAAATTTCCCATGCTGTAAGCGATGAATTTTCCTTTGTAAACCTCCACCGCCCTCGTAACGTGCGGTCCGTGTCCCAAAACAATATCCGCACCCGCGTCTATAACCGTGTGCGCAAACTTGTAAACGTTACCTCTGTTTTGCCCCAAAAACGTCTCATATTGTCTTGTAACGTGTTGATAATTTGCACCTTCCGCGCCGCCGTGAAACGATACGATTACGATGTCGCAACTGTCTTTCAGACGTTTTACCAATGCGCAGGCGTTGTCATGGTCGGTGATTTGAACCGTTCCCTGATTGGGCGCAAAAGCACAAAAACCGTATTTTACGCCGTTAACATCAAACTCCGCTGTCGGCTTTTCCGTAAAACCCGCCCAGTTGATTTCAAGACTGTCAAGAAGGTGTTTTGCGTTTGTTTTACCGTATTCGCCGAAGTCGCCGCTGTGATTGTTAGCCACGCTGACAAGGTTAAAACCCGCATCTTTGAAACATTTTGCGTACTTCCTCGGCATTCCGAAAGTATAACACGTGTTCGGGTCATGACAGTTTTTCGCGCCTGTTTTCGTGTCGGTAAACGTGCCTTCAACGTTGCAAAAAACCACGTCCGAAAAATCAAAATACGGTCTCACCTCGTCCAAAAGATGGCTCGCGTCGTTGTTCGGCGGACAATACGACATATCGGGGACAATACTGCCGAGCATTATGTCGCCGACCGCCGTAATTATAATCGTGTCGTTAACAACAACCGTGTCGTTAACAGCGGCAACGGTGTCTGTTGAAACGGCAACCGTATCCTGCGCTTTCGCCGCAAAAGGCAAAAATGCCGTCAACAATAACAAAAATTTTTTCATTGTACTATAATTGTTACGGGTGTGTCAATTTGTCCCAAACGGTTTTTTACCTGATAAGAGAAATATCCGGGGATTTCGTATTTTCCTGCTTTAACTCCCTGAGAAACAGCGACATTAAATTTCAGCGTGATAAAATTTCTCTCAATCGGAAGTTTGTACCACTGGTAAAAAACTTTGTTGTTTTCAAAATAAAAATTGGCGTTGTCGGACTCGCCGCTGATTTCCGTAGCCGCAAAACCTTCCGGCAAAAGTTGCTGAAACTGCGCATAACACGCCAAATCACACTTGTTTATATTAACCGTCATAACAAACGAGTTGCCCTGACGGACAATAGTATCACCTGCAACACATTGAGCAGTAGGAACTTGCGCTTTTACCACAAACGAGATAAAAACCAAAGCCAAGAGCATAAAAATTTTTTTCATGATTTTATATGTTTTTTAAAATTATTTTCAAGGTTTCCTCAGCGTTTTCCGATAGAGAAAACAACTGAATATCAGACTGTTTAACGGTTTTATATTCTGTTAAAAGGCTTGTAGAGAGCCAATTTTCAAACGGTTTCCAAAAGATTTTGTCTTGAAAAACAAACGGACGTTTTTTGATGTTTCCCATTTGCATAAGGGTAAGGGCTTCGGAGATTTCGTCCAAAGTACCAAGACCGCCCGGCAAAGCGACAAAAGCGCGGGCATATTTCCAAAACAAATATTTTCTTGCCGCCATATCGGTCAAGAGAAGGTGGTTTTCCTTGTCGATAAAATCGTTTTCGATACAGATGTCGGGAAACTCCATGCAGATTCCGATTGACACGCCGCCAGCATTTTGAACGCCCTTGTTAACCGCCTCCATCAATCCGGGACCGCCGCCCGTTATGACTTCAAAACCCGCTTTTGCAAGATATTCTCCCGTCAAAACAGCCTGCTTATAATATTCCGTGTCCTCTTTTATTGATGACGACCCGAAAACCGCCACGCAGTTTTTATGCCTGTCCATAACGCTCTGAGCGTTAAGAATTTCGTCATTTGCTTTTTGTAATTTTTCTCTTTCAGTCAGCATTTTCAATTCTAAATTTTGTCATCGCAAATTTAGATAAAATTTTTCAAATGCTCAAAAAAAAAGGGCGGACACATTGCCCGCCCCTGACATCGCACGAGAAATTCCCATGCAAAATTATTTTACTTCCCAAATATCATTTGTTTCCAAAAGTTCTGCGAAATTGTGATATTTTTTCTGGGCTTTGAGTTCTTCGATTTGAGCGTTAACAGCCTCGTCGTAAGTCGGGGCTTCAACATCGCGAATCACGCCCAACGCAATCGGGAAATCTGGTCCTTCCATAAGCGCAAGTTTCAACTGCAACGTGTTGTCCTCACAATGTGCATCGTGAACCAAAACATCGTCTAACGTGTAACCGTTTTCACCGATTTTAACAACTTTGATTGAAAAGCCGTCTTGAACCAAACCGAACTCATCGTTTTCACCGAAAACCATTTTTTCGCCGTGCTTCAAATAAATGGCATTTTTCTTTCTAACGTCGGCTTTGTAAACCGAATCATGTGTACCATTATTGAAAATAACGCAGTTCTGCAAAATCTCGCAAACAGCCGCGCCTTTGTGAGCGTGAGCCGCTTTAAGGATTTCTGCCGTACCAGTTGCATCAGTTGCAACAGCGCGGGCAAAGAAATGTCCTCTTGCACCGAAACACAATTCTGCCGGTCTGAACGGGTCTTCAACCGTTCCGTAAGGCGAAGATTTTGAAACAAAACCTCTCGGTGAAGTCGGTGAATACTGACCTTTGGTAAGACCGTAAATTCTATTGTTGAGCAGAATCATTTTCAAATCGATGTTTCTGCGGTTTGCATGAATGAAATGGTTGCCGCCGATAGCAAGACCGTCACCGTCGCCCGAAATCTGCCAAACTGAAAGTTTCGGATTCGTAACCTTACAACCGGTCGCAATAGCCGCTGCACGTCCGTGAATGGTGTTCATACCGTAAGTTGCCATATAGTGAGGCAAACGCGACGAACATCCGATACCCGAAATTACTGCCGTATCTTCGGGAGCAACGCCAATTTCAGCCATAGTTTTCTGTAATGCAGCCAAGAAAAAATGGTCGCCGCAACCCGGACACCAACGGGGTTGCCCTTTCTTAAAATCGTTTATTGTGTATTCCATTGTTTTTCAGATTAATAGATTTTGTTAAACGCTTCAACCAACTCGCCAACGTTAAAAGGCTGACCTTTTACCTCGTTGAACTGATACGGTACAAGACCGTCAACTTTCATTCTCAAATAACCCGCAAATTGTCCGAGGTTTTGCTCTGCGACAATTACTTTTTTGTATTTTTTGAGTACTTCCGAAGTGTTTTTCGGCAAAGGATTGATATATTTGAACTGTGCCAAAGCCACTTTTTTGCCCGCCTGACGCATTTCGTCCATTGCGGCGTGAAGGTGTCCGTATGTTGAACCGAAACCGACAATCAATAATTCTGCATCGTCTTTGTCGCCTTCTACCTGCAAATCAGGAACTTTTATCTTTTCGATTTTTTCCGCTCTCTTGCGGCACATGAGGTCGTGGTTTTCGGGGTTTGTAGAGATTGCGCCGGTTTTGTCGTCTTTCTCCAAACCGCCTAAAATATGCGTAAAACCTTTTCTTCCCGGAACTGCCCAATAACGAACCATATCTTCGTTTCTCATATACGGTGTCCATTTTCCCAAAAGTTCCTCAGGAACATACGGCGGGTTGATTGCCGGATAGTCGGCCAAGTTCGGAAGTTTGAAAGCAGCCGAACCGTTACCCAAATAAGCATCGGTCAAAAGTACGACGGGAGTCATGTGTTCCAAAGCGATTTTTGAAGCCTCGTAAGCCGCTTCAAAACAATCAGTCGGCGAGAGAGCCGCCAAGACGGGCATCGGAGATTCGCCGTTTCTGCCATAAAGTGCTTGTAAAAGGTCTGTCTGTTCTGATTTGGTAGGAAGACCAGTTGCAGGACCACCTCTCTGAACGTCCAACACAACGAGCGGAAGTTCCAAGATAACAGCAAGATTCATAGCCTCGGATTTCAAGCAAATACCGGGACCGGAAGTACTTGTAGCAGCAAGTGCGCCGGCAAAAGAAGCACCAATTGCAGAAGCGCAACCTGCGATTTCGTCCTCGCACTGAACCGTTGTTACGCCCAAAGATTTGTGTTTTGAAAGTTCGTGCAAAACATCCGTTGCGGGGGTAATCGGGTAAGAGCCGAGATAAAGTCTTAGTCCTGCCTTTTCTGCGGCTGCGATAAGACCGTAAGCCGTTGCCTTGTTGCCAGTTATGTCCATATAACGGCCGGGAGTTTTGTCGGCGGTTTCTATTCTGTAAACGTTCATTGCAGAAGAGTGTGTGTTATGACCGTAATCATAACCGGCTTGAATCACCTTAATGTTAGCCTCTGCAACGCCCGCTTTTTTAGCGAATTTTTCTTTAAGGAAGTTGAAAGCGATTTCCAAATCCCTGTCAAAAAGCCAGCATACAAGACCGAGCGCAAACATGTTTCTGCATTTGAGAATGCTTTTTGCGTCCATGCCTGAGTCTTTGAGACAGTCTTTGACCATAGTTGTGAGCGGACAAGCGATAACCCTGTCGGGGTCGATGTTCATTTCCGCGATATAGTCTTCACTCTGGAACTGAGCCTTTTGAAGGTCAGCGGCTTTGAAACTGTCAGTATCGATAATAATCGTGGCATTTGATTTTGCATATTTATACTGCGTTTTCAAAGCGGCGGCGTTCATAGCGACAAGGACGTCGCATTTATCGCCCGGAGTGTAAACTTTTGTTGCGCCGATATGCACCTGAAAGCCTGAAACGCCGGTCAGAGAGCCTTGGGGAGCGCGAATGTCGGCGGGGTAATCGGGGAACGTACTGATAGAGTTTCCGACAGTAGCCGAAATTGTCGAGAAAATATTGCCCGCAAGTTGCATTCCGTCGCCGGAATCGCCTGAAAATCTTACGACAACATTATCCAAATTTTTGATTTGCAAATTGTTTGACATCTTATAACGGTTTATTGTTATGAATTTCTTTTGGTGCAAAGGAAAACATTTTATATTAACTAAACGTTAAATGCCGAACTTTTTTTGAATATTTTTTCATTTTAAGCGAAATACGTATACAAAAAAGTGAAAATTTATACAATTTTTAAAACAAAAGTCAAAAAAACCTTCTCCACGCCCAAAATTTTCTGTTTTTAAGATACGAAAAATCCTTTTCAAACTCGTAACTTTCTTTTTCAAACGGAATGTTTTGATAGGCGGCAAAATGTTTCAAGCCTTTTAAGCGGTTTTTAATATAAAAAAATAAATACAGAATATAAAAAAAGACAATCAAAGTTTCCAACTGCTGATAAAAATGTATTTTTTCGTGATTCAAAAGCACATTAAAATCATATTCAGAAATTTCGTTTTTAGCGTGTTTTAGAATTATAAACGGAAAAAGCGTAATCCCCGAATACGTTTTTAAGAATCTCGTGAACAAAAAACGTGAAATTATCAGCATAATTTTTTCCTTTTTTAAAAAAAATGCTGTTGCACTTGAATAAAACAAATGCAACAGCAAATCCCTTAAATTTTAAAATTTATTACTTGAATTACAAAATTACTTTCCTAATTTGATTTTAACAGCCTGAATATATTTTTCAGCGTTTCTGCCTTCGTTTGAAGAAGGATAGTCAGACTTGATTCTTTCATAAACCGTCAAAGCATCTTGAAGTTTCTGCGCTTTTTCGTACAAAACGCCGAGTTTCTGCAAATAGAGCGGAGCAATCAAAGTGTTTTTTTCTGCCTGCGAAACCGCTTTTTTGTAATAATTCTCAGCCTTGTCCGTCATGCCTTTTTCCATATAAGCATCGCCTATAAGACCTGTTGAAACAGGCAAAAGCATAGGATCATCAGACGAAAAATCCTCCAACTGACGTATTGCATTGTCAAAATCTTGAAGGTGCATATAACATACTCCGGAATAATATTTCGCATTGTTAGCGGCCTTTGTGCCGGAATATTCGCTCATCACTTTCAAGAAACCCGGATAGTTGCCGTCGCCGTTCAAAGCGAGGTTGAAAGAATCCCTCTCAAAATACTGCTCCGCCATAAACATCTGTGCAGCGGCGTTGTTTTCTTTCGGGGTTTTAATAAATTTGATGTAAGCGTAAATACCGAAGATCACCAAAACTACGACAGCCAATCCCGTCAACAGTTTTTCTTTGTTGTCTTCAATGAACATTTCTGTCCTTCCTAACGAACTTTCAACAGTCTCCAACTGATCCTGACCGTTTTCGTTAATTTGTGTGTCTGCCATTTTAATCTCTTTTTTTCTAAATCTAAAATTACGGGTGCAAAATTACACCTTTTATTTGGATTGACAAAATTTTTCCTGCAAAAAAAATCCCCAAACATTGGGTTTGAGGATTTTTTGTTTTCTTTTTTTAAAGCACAAAGAAAAATTACATTCTTTTTTCTTTGATACGTGCTTTTTTACCGGTGAGTTCTCTTACGTAGTAAATTCTTGCCCTGCGAACAGAACCTCTCTTGTTTACTTCAACAGAAGAAATAAAAGGTGATTCTACGGGGAAAATTCTTTCAACGCCGGTAGAACCCGACATTTTTCTTACAGTAAAAGTTGCGCTGATGCCTTCGCCTTTTTTCTGAATGACAACGCCTCTGAACTGCTGAACTCTCTCTTTGTTGCCTTCTTTGATCTTGTAATTTACAGTAACTGTATCACCGCTGTTGAACGCCGGCCACTCTCTTTTGAGTGCGTATTGTTCTTCAACTACTTTTAATAATTCCATGGTTTTATTTATAAATTTATTAACGTTATATTCAAAAATTTCGGAGTGCAATATTACGGACTTTTTTTCTATCTGCCAAATTTTTTTGATACTTTTTTCAGTTATTTTTTTGTTAACCATTTGGGCGGTATTTTTTATAAACCGTTAACAAAAAAAAACTATCTTTGCGCTCTGTAATTAAAAAAAGGAGATGAAATTACTTTTATACACTTTTATATTAAGTGCGGCTTTTTTTTGCGGCTGTCTTGTAAACGGCGGCGAGACGGCGGTATTGAACACCCTGCCTACGGGGAAGTTTTCTCCGCTCAAAAAGCCCCTTGTCTGCGCCTACATGCACATCGGCAACCGTCAACTATTGCTCAAAGACATGTGTCTTGACGGCGTAGACATCCTGAACCTTGCCTTTACAAAGATAACCAACAACCGTATAGGGCTTATTCATCCGGGCGACTCAAAGAATTTTATGATAGCAAGAGACATCAGGGGAAAATATCCGAAAATAAAAATTCTCGTTTCGGTAGGCGGTTACGGTACGGCCGAGGTTTTCTCCAAAATGTGTCTCAACGACTCCGCGAGGGCGGTTTTTGTTGACGACGCGGTGCGTTTTGTGCGGTATTATTCTCTTGACGGCATAGACGTTGACTGGGAATTTCCGGGCATGAACAAAAACACAAGGGAAGACGACAAGAAGAATTTCACTTCGCTTATGAGGGAACTCCGCACGGCTTTTGACAAGGCATCAAAGGAAGACGGCAAAAAATACCTTCTCACGATAGCCGCCGGCGCGTTTGAACTATATTTGTCATACACCGAAATCCGTGAAATAGAGCCTCTGACCGACTATCTGTTTTTGATGACATACGATTTTTACGGTCAGTGGAACAAGCACACGGGACATCACACCAACCTCTATCCCTCAGACTTGCAACCTGCTGGACATTCGGTAGAAAGAATCACCAACTCATATATTAAAAAAGGTGTTCCGGCAGAAAAAATAATCATCGGAGCGGCTTTTTACGGCAGAAAATGGAGAAACGTGGAAGCAAGCGGCAACGGACTTTTTCAAAACGGCAAAGGCGTGGGCTCCGTCTCCTACGCTAAAATCGTCCCGCTACTAAAAAATCCGAAATACGTGCGCTATTGGGACTCTACGGCTTACGCTCCGACACTATATAATAAGGAGGATAAAATTTTTATTTCTTACGAAGACGAAGAATCCGTAAGACGCAAGGTCGATTATATTTTTATGAAAGACCTCGGCGGAATCATGTACTGGGAATATTTTTCCGACCACCAACTTTCGCTGTCAAAGGCGGTCAAAAGCGAATTTGACATCAACAAAGGCGTGTACTCGGATTTCAGCCTGCCGCTAAACGTTAACATAAAAAACGTTAAAAAATAAAATAAATCCGCGAAATCCCTTAAATTTGCACAAAAAAGAAATGATGAAAAATCCTGTTTTTATAGCCGGTCCTTGTGTCATAGAAAGTATACAACTACTTGACACAGTGGCACAAGAAATAAAAAGAATCAATCAAAAACTCGGCGTTGAAATCATTTTCAAAGCCTCTTTTGACAAGGCTAACCGCACTTCAATTTCTTCTTTCAGAGGTCCGGGCTTGGAAAAAGGGTTAGAAATGTTAGCGGAGATAAAGAAAAAATATTCTCTAAAAATCCTAACCGACATTCACGAAAGTTTTCAAGCGGAAAAAGCCGCAGAAACCGCTGACATTCTGCAAATTCCGGCTTTTCTTTGCCGTCAAACCGACTTACTTATAGCGGCGGCTAAAACAGGCAGGATTGTCAACATAAAAAAAGCGCAATTCTTATCGGGCGAAGATATGAAATATCCCGTTCAAAAAGCCATGCAAGCGGGAGCAAAAGAAATTTGGCTCACCGAAAGGGGCAATATGTTCGGCTATAACAATCTTGTGGTGGATTTCAGAAACATTCCCGATATGAAAAAATTTACGCCGACCGTAATTATGGATTGCACGCACTGCGTTCAAAGACCCGGTGCGGCAGGCGGTAAAACTGGCGGCAACCGTGAATTTATCCCCGCAATGGCTCTGGCGGCTAAGGCTTTCGGTGCCTCAGGTTATTTCTTTGAAACGCACCCCGACCCCGACAACGCACTTAGCGACGGACCTAATATGTTGTTTTTAAAAGATTTAGAACAAGTTATCGCTTCATTGTTATGACAAATTACAGAGAGATTGCAGCACAATGTTTAAGAGACGAAGCCTTGGCTTTAACGGAACTTATTGAGCAGTTGGACGAAAATTTTGACAAAGCCGTTGAACTGATTTTAAGTTGTAAAGGCAAGGTCATCATAACGGGCGTTGGCAAAAGCGGACATATCGGCGAAAAAATAGCCGCAACGTTTTCCAGCACAGGAACGCCGTCGTTTTTTGTCAACCCGTTGGACGCTTTTCACGGCGACCTCGGTGTTATTGAGCCGTCAGACGTAGTGATTGCTATCAGCAACAGCGGTCAGACGGACGAATTGCTGAGGTTTTTTCCGTTTTTGTTAGCCAAAAAAATTCCTGTCATCGGCATAAGTAGCAATCCCGAAAGTCTTTTGGCAAAACACAGCAACGTTCATATCAAAGTTGCAGTAAGATACGAGGCATGTCCTTTGGGACTTGCGCCTACTTCAAGTACGACGGCAGTTTTGGCAATGGGCGATGCTTTGGCGTGTGCCTTGATTGAAGCACGAAATTTTAAGAAAAGCGATTTCGCGCAATTTCACCCCGGCGGCAGCCTTGGAAAGCAACTTCTCACAAAGGCAAAAGACGTGATGTTAAGCGAAAACCTTCCCGTCATCGACCCTGAAACACTTCTTTCTCAGGCAGTTATAAACGTAAGTCAGGGACGCCTCGGACTTTGTGTAGCAATCAGGGACGGCAGGATTGAAGGGCTTATAACAGACGGCGACGTAAGACGCGCAATGGAAAAAAGTCAGAACAAGTTTTTCGAGTTGAAGGTTTCCGACATTATGACCAAAACGCCGAAAACCGTTTCGCCGGACACAAAAATCGCAGAAATCAGCCGTCTGATGCACGTCAGCAAGATTCACGCGGTACTTGTTACAGACAACGAAAACCGGCTTCTCGGAATCGTAGATTCTTTCAGAACAGTAATAGAATAGAGTTTTAAATAAAATTTTTTAACCAAATAATATTAAAAAATGGCACAGAAAAGATATTTGTTTCCTGCCGACTTTATGGCAGACCCTGCCGTACATATTTTCAACGGCAAAGTATTCGTTTATCCGTCTCATGACTGGGAGGCACACGCCGCAGAAGACGATGACGGCGGACACTTTCAAATGAAAGACTATCACGCTCTCTCCATTGACGGCGACCCGATGACCGGCAAGGTAAACGATCACGGTGTAATCTTCGACGTAAAAGATGTGCCGTGGGCAGAA
>JAFXUC010000124.1 GCA_017535325.1 Bacteroidales bacterium
AACAGGCTGCGCTTTCGGCTGTATCGGTCTCGGCGACTGCGAAAGCGTCTGTCAGTTCGGCGCAATCAAAGTCAACAGCGAAACAGGACTCCCGGTGGTCAACGAAGAAAAATGTACCGGCTGCGGAGCATGCGTGAAAGCCTGTCCGAAAATCGTCATCGAACTCAGGAAAAAGGCTGTCAAATACAGAAAAGTTTACGTATCGTGCGTTAACAAGGACAAAGGCGCAACCGCTAAAAAAGCCTGCTCAAAAGCTTGTATCGGCTGCGGAAAATGCGCAAAAACCTGTCCCTTCGGCGCAATCACAGTGGAAAACAACCTCGCGTACATCGATTTTGAAAAGTGCAAAATGTGCCGCAAATGTGTCGTTGAATGTCCCACGGGCGCAATCAGAGAAGAAAATTTCCCGCCGAGAAAACCAAAGGAGGAAGCACCGAAACAACTTAACACTCCTACCGGTGCTGACAAGGTTGAACCCGTTAAAGAACCCGAAAAAATCAATTTAGAAAAACCCTCAGATAACAAATAACATGGAATTTAAGACATTTAATAAAGGCGGAGTCCACCCCGCCGACAAAAAATTAACGGCCGGCGTTGCAATCAAACCGCTCGCAATTCCCGCTGCGGTTACGATTCCATGCGCCCAGCATATCGGCGCACCTGCCGAAATCATCGTTCAGAAAGGCGACAAAGTCAAAGTCGGACAGTTGATTGCAAAGGCCAACGGCTTTGTTTCAGCCAACATTCACTCCTCGGTAAGCGGAACGGTAAAAAATATCGGTCCTTGTCCCGACCCGTCAGGAAACCCGAAAATGGCTGTAACGATTCAGGTTGAGGGCGACGAATGGGACGAGTCAATTGACCGCACACCCGATTTGAAGCGCAATATCGACGACTTGAAACCCGAAGACATTATCAACAAGGTTCATGACGCGGGAATCGTCGGAATGGGCGGCGCAACTTTCCCCACAAAAGTAAAACTTTCAGTTCCGCTCGGCAAAAAAGCCGAAGCCGTCATCATCAACGCCGTAGAATGTGAGCCGTACCTCACAGCCGACCACCGTGTCATGTTAGAAAAAGGTGAAGAGTTGATGATTGGTACTCAACTGATTATGAAAGCCGTCAACTGTGAAAACGCTTACATCGGCATCGAGGCAAACAAACCTGACGCAATTAAGCATTTGACAGAAATTTCGTCAAAATATCCGGGCATCAAAGTTGTTCCCTTGAAACTGAAATATCCCCAAGGCTCAGAAAAACATTTGATTGCGGCTGTAACCGGCAGAGAAGTTCCTTCGGGACGTCTTCCGATTGACGTAGGCGCGGTTGTTGACAACGCGGGAACGGCGGTTGCAATTTATGAGGCTGTTATGAAAAACAAGCCGCTTTTTGAAAGAATCGTAACCGTTACGGGCGACTCGGTAAAAAATCCCGGCAACTTTTTGGTAAGACTCGGAACACCGATCAGCGCACTTATTGAGGCTGTCGGCGGTCTGCCCGAAGACACCGGAAAAATAATTTCAGGCGGTCCTATGATGGGAAAGGCGATTACGACACTTGACATTCCCGTCGCAAAAGGCACCTCAGGAGTTCTCGTTTTGCCGGAAAGCCTTGCTCACAGAGGCGAGCCGGAAAACTGTATCCGCTGCGGAAAGTGCGTTGACGCCTGCCCGATGGGATTAGAGCCTTATTTATTAGCGGCTCTTGCAAAACGCAAAAACTTTGAAGAACTTGAAAACAACCACGTTACGGACTGTATCGAATGCGGTTGCTGCGTTTTCAGTTGTCCGTCAAACCGTCCGATTTTGGACTTTGTAAGGTTCGGCAAACAGTCGGTTATGAAAATTATCAGATCACGTAAAAAATAAATTTTTTAACAGAGATAAAAATGAGTAATTTATTAACAATATCGCCTTCACCGCACGCAAAAGGCAAAGACACGGTAAAGACGCTCATGGGCGGCGTTTTAATCGCTCTTGCACCGGCTTTTCTGTGTTCGCTGTACTTTTTCGGTCTTGGCGCACTGATAACTACCTTAGTATCAGTTGTTTCATGCGTACTTTTTGAATGGCTGATAACAAAATTCATATTAAAGCAAACTCCAAAAATTGCCGATTTAAGTGCGGTTTTAACAGGAGTTCTTTTGGCGTTCAATCTTCCGAGCAACATTTCGCCGTTTATCGTGATGTTCGGCGCGTTAATCGCAATCGGCGTCGGCAAAATGAGTTTCGGCGGTTTGGGTCAAAATCCTTTCAACCCTGCTTTGGTGGGACGTGTTTTCCTTTTGATTTCGTTCCCCGTTCAGATGACGGGCGCGTGGCCGAAACCGATTGAATCGCGTTGGCAATATTTGGACGCGGTTACGGGCGCAACCCCGATGTCTTACACGGAGTTAGGAAAAGTTAACATGGCGGATATGTTTTTCGGCGGTGTCGGCGGCTCGCTCGGTGAAGTTGCAGCGTTAGCACTGATTCTCGGCGGCATTTTCTTAATCGTCAGAAAGATAATCACTTGGCATATTCCTGTCAGCATTTTAGTTACAGTCTTGATTATCACTTCGATAGCATACTTGACAGATCCCGAAAAATTCGCTAATCCGCTTTATCATTTGCTGGGCGGCGGTTTGCTTTTGGGCGCAATTTTCATGGCGACGGACTACGTTACAAGCCCGATGTCAGACAAAGGAAAACTGATTTACGGTTTCGGAATCGGACTTTTGACGGTTGTAATCCGTCTCTGGGGCAGTTATCCGGAAGGAATGTCGTTCGCAATTCTGATTATGAACGCTTTGACCCCGATTATTAACAAATATGTCAAACCCACACGTTTCGGCGTGGTAAAAACCAAGTAATCATGATTGACAAAAAAAATCCTACAATAGTTCAAATGATTGCCGTCCTATTAATTGTAGCGGCGGTTTGTTCGGCGGGGGTTGCGGCGGTTTATGCCATGACAAAGGACACGATTGCCGAAACCAACGCAAAAAAACTTCAAAAGTCTTTGTCGGAGGTTTTGCCTCAGTACGATATGACTGACACTCTGACAATTACGACGGGCGACACAAAAGCGTTCTGTTATATCGCCAAAAAAGACGGCGCGGTTGTCGGTTACGCTATAAAGGCTTCAAACACAAACGGTTACAACGGTTTGGTTGAGGTTTTGACGGGTTTTGACAAGGACGGAAAAATCATCAACACCTCGGCAACGGTTCTCAACGAGACGCCGGGTCTTGGTCAGAAAGCCTTAGAGCCGAAATTTGCCGATCAGTTCAAAGGTTTTGAACCGTCAAAAAAGACTTTGAAAGTTAAGAAAGACGGCGGCGACGTTGATGCGATTTCGGCGGCAACAATAACGTCAAGGGCTTATACTTTGGCGGTTCAGCAGGCTTTCAACGCGCTTCAAACGCACCTCGGCAATAAAGTTGACACAAATTCAGGCGCAACCTCGTCAGCAAACAAAAACGCTGACGAACGTGAAATAGAGAACGATAAATAAATTGACAATTGACAATGAACAATTGACAATTAAAAATTAAAAATCTAAAAGTTGAAAAAAAATTGTCAATTGTCAATTATCAATTGTCAATTAAAAAAAATTATAAAGATATGAGTAAATTATCAATATTAACAAAAGGTCTCATAAAAGAGAATCCGGCGTTGATTCTGATTCTTGGTATGTGTCCGACTTTGGGCGTTACCTCGTCGGCGATTAACGGTCTTGGAATGGGACTTGCGACGACGTTTGTGATTTTGCTTTCAAACGTCATCATCTCCGTTATAAAAAATCTGATTCCCGACAACGTGCATATTCCGGCGTACATTGTCGTAATTGCCTCGCTTGTAACTATTTTGCAGCAGTTGTTGAAGGCGTATCTTCCGGCTTTGGACGAGAGCCTCGGACTGTTTATTCCGCTTATCGTGGTCAACTGTATCGTCCTCGGACGTGCGGAGGCTTTTGCGAGCAAAAACGGCGTTGTGGATTCCGCGCTTGACGGCTTGGGTATGGGCTTGGGCTTTACGCTGGCGTTGACTGTTTTGGGTGCGGTTCGTGAGGTTTTGGGTTCGGGTTCTATTTTCAACCTGAAATTTTACGAAGGCGACGGCATAATCGGTTTTGTGCTGGCTCCGGGAGCGTTTTTGGTGTTGGGATATTTGGTAGCCGTTACCAAAAAACTGTCTAAAAAACTTGACAAAAAGGAGGAATAAACCATGGATTACGTAATTATAATAATTTCGTCGATTTTCGTTAACAACGTAGTTTTAGCGAAATTTTTGGGAATTTGTCCGTTCATGGGCGTTTCCAACAAGGTAAACACTGCGCTCGGCATGTCGGGAGCGGTAGCGTTTGTGATGGTAATTGCCACGCTTGTAACGTTTTACATTCAGAAATTATTGGTATCGTTAGGCATTGACTTTATGCAGACGATAGCCTTTATTTTGGTGATTGCCTCATTGGTTCAGATGGTGGAACTGGTTTTGAAAAAGGTTTCGCCGTCGCTTTATCAGGCACTCGGAATCTTTTTGCCGCTTATCACAACAAACTGTACTGTTCTTGGCGTTGCAATTGAAGTTGCGGGCAAAGCGACATACGGTCCGGCTGAGGCAGCGGTTTACGCGCTTTCAAACGCGATAGGCTACGGCTTGGCGTTGACGATTTTTGCGGGCTTGCGTGAGCAGTTGGAACTTTCAGAAGTTCCGGAAGGCATGCGCGGCGTTCCAATCGCGTTCATAACGGCAGGAATTTTAGCAATGGCGTTTATGGGTTTCGCAGGATTGGCGTGAGGGAAAATTTTTAACAACGGAAAAAATATAAGGAATTGTCTAAAAAGCACACGGGCGAAAAATTTTTCGCCCCTACAATGGCGTACAACAACGTGCAACCGTGTAGGGGCGAAAAATTTTTCGCCCGTTGCATCGTTTTATCTTTTTAGACAAACTATTGTAATTTGGTGTCAGATATTGCGCAAAAAAATAGCCAAACAAGTTCGCGATTTAAGGATACCTCCCGGCAACCGCCTTGAATCTCTTTATGATAACTTGGACGGTTTTTGGTCAATCCGAATAAACGACCAATGGAGAATTATTTTTCAATTTGATAATGGAGGAGCAAAAAATGTTGAAATCACCGACTACCACTAATAAATTACCGAATGTGCATCCGGGAGACGTTTTGAAAGAAGAATTTCTTCTTCCAATGAATGTTTCTGTCGGTTTGCTGTCTGATTTGACGAAAATTCCTGAATCAAAAATCATCAAGATTATCAATGGAGAATCAGCAATAACCGCAGGAATAGCAATTCGGTTGTCAAGATTTTTTGGCACTACGTCTGAGTTTTGGCTCAATCTTCAAAATCTTTATGACTTGGAGGAAGAAAACAGCAAACACAAAGTGGAGTTTGAGAAAATCAAAATGTATCAATACGCATAAAACGTCAAAGCGGCAGTCATAACTTCCCGCGTGCAATGCGGGTAATTTCCTACAAAAAAAGCGCAGCCCAGAAAAATACGGAACTGCGCTTTCATATTTAATATTAATGTTCGGAATTATTTTTTCGTCAATGTAAACTCAAAAACAACCTTTTGTTTAGCATCTTCTTTTGCTTCCTCCTCTGTGTAGCCGGCTGCTACAAGAAGTTCTGCTAACGCATCTTCTGTCTCTTCATCAAGTGAAGCATCCAACACTTCTTCCATTGTAGAATAGATGTAAAATTCCAATTTCTTATTTGAAGCGATATAGCCGCCGCCATAAGTTTTGGTTTCGCCTTCAAGATGATAACCAGAATAATTAGTGAAATGAACATCATCAACGGTTGTAGCCTCAACATCAAAAACAAAGCCGTTTGAGGCTTCTCTAATGTTGTTTAAGAGGAATTTATCACCGTCAAAATTTACAAGCAGTTTATTGGAACCGTCTTTTGAAACTGATGCCGTACCGGTGATTTTGAAATCATTTTCATCTAATTTTTCGCCAAGAGCCTCTGCTAATTCAGAAAGTTCGGATGCAAACGAAACCAATTTGCCTTCATCTTCAACATACAAGGTCGTAGTAATAGAGTAATTTCCGATTGCTTGTTCTCTTACATCGGTATCTTCTTCGTCATCGTTGCAAGCGGTGAATCCCAATGCCGTTACCATAACGAGCATTGCAAATAAAAATCTAAATTTTTTCATAGTTAATTTTTAAATTTATTGATTATTTGAATTTTATAACTGATGCTCTGTCTACACCTCCGGTTGAAAAATTTAAAATCACACCAGATGCGTTAGGTTGGTCTTTCACGGCTTTTTTTACTAATTTATCTCTAATTGCCTGATATTGTGAAGACCATGCCATAAAATTCGATTCGCGATCAATTATATCATATTCATTGACAGGTTCACAGTCAGTAAAAATATATAAGCCGTTTACTTTGTTTGCTCTGGCAAGCGCAAGATTGTCTTTATCCTGACCATCTTTGAATTTTATTATAATCGCACGGTCAGTACCTCCCTGAGCCATACTGATAACAACACCGTCACAATTTGGATAATCCTTGACGGCTTTTTTTATCAACTTGTTACGAATTTCGTTAAATTGTCCAGTCCAAGACATATTTGATTTTACGCGGTCAAGAATGTCATACTCAGAAATCGGCTCATTGTCGCAAAAAGCATAAATACCGTTGTTTTTCTGAACCCTTGCAACACCTTTGTCATTTTGTTGCGCGAATGCCGAAACGCTCATTGATAGCAATACTGTCAAAATCAACAGTTTGCCGACTAAATTTTTGAATATCTTTTTCATAATTTCAATTAAAATTTTGTTATTAATTTTTTAGGCAACAAAAATATAACACATTTTTCGTAACGACAAAGAATTATCCTCGGAATTTCTTAATGAAAACCTCCAAAATTTTGGAGATTAACAGCCGTTTAAATCTTCGGAAAGGTCTTTAAAGAAATCGTGGTTCAGTACTTTGGATATTGTTTTAAGAAGTTCGGTATCAATAGTTGAACTCTGGAAAATATTATAACAAGTTGATTCAGAACGGTTTATTTGCTTTGCGAACCAAACTTTTGTCCGCCCTTGACGCTCAAGTTCTTCTTTGATTAATTTCCCGATATGTACACTCATAGTCTGAAAAAAAATTCGTCGTCTGATAAGATTCCGTTTTTCAGACATAATATAAAAAAGGCGTGGAATCACTTATTTCTGCCCGTTCCACTCTCTGAGGCTTCGCAATACCCGATTTGTCAAAACGAGCAGCGAATCCTCACGCCGTAAGTATAATAAAGGCATACAAAAACATTGCATACCGATACTATCTACCCACGACATTTATCGCTGCTATATTTCAGACAAATCTTTTGAAAGTTGCGAATTTTCAGAGAGTCAAAAACATAGCGTAAATAAACGCCAAACAAATTTTTATACGCAAATGTAAAAAGTATTTTAGAAATGTGCAAAAAAAGTTTTGGGGATTTTATTAAAGGCTACGATTAAGGCGTTTGTTTTATTTCTTCTTCTTTCCCCACCACTCTGACAATTTATGCGCTACAAAAACATTTACCGCCGCCAAAATTCCGCCAGACACAATCCACACGACAGAAAGCCTTTTTGAAAACATCTCCACGCTTAATGCAATAAAATAACAACTCACCGGCAGACAAATAATACTTGTAATAAGTGCCGGAATGTATTTTCTGATGACAACCGCCTGACCTATATGCACAAGAAAATGAACCGCAACACCGATATACACGCCAAGCCAAAGATTTAGAAAAATATCGCAACTTTCCACCGCTAACGCCGCAATACTCAGCGCGATAAACAGCACCAACTCTTCATAAACCGCAAGGGCAAAACCTTCGGTTGTGCAATTTTCAATGATTTTTTTGGCACGCGGAATTTTTGAAATTATAAATTGCTTGTTTTCGCGCAAAAAAGACTTCATACCGACAATTTCCTCCATGTCGTGAAAAATGAAAACTATCGGAAGCGAAAGGATTAAAATTGATGTCTGCATATCTAAAACTTGCTTTATACGCGAAATTAAAAAGTATTTTAGAAATGTACAAAAAAAGTGTCAATACTTCCACAAAAATTCAGAATTTTTTCCGTCAACAAACACGCCTTGACCTGTGTAAATAATCTTTTGCGGTGAAAAAATGTTTTTTAAGCGTAGTGAATCTGCCTTTATATTTTTTGTAACAATCAGATAGTCAACATTTAGTCCGCCTGACTCCAAAACTTCCAACTGATTGTAATTGTCAAGTACAAAAACTTTTTTGCCGGAGGAGATAAAACCAAAATCCGATATGTTTTGCAAAGAATTCGTCAGCAAAACCCGCACTTTTTCCAAACCTTTTAATTTGGCAAAATCATAAACCGGTGTCAAATTGACTTTCTGTTTTGAAACTAAAACCGTACAACTGTCAGAATTTGAAAAACTTATACACGTTTCGCGGTCTCTGTTCCAAACAATCAGACAGTCATCTTTTTGGCGCGCTTTTGAAAAAATACCGCTGAAAACAACACACGTTAAAACCGTCAAAAGCGAAATTTTAAGACTCCGCACCTTTTTGTAAATCAGAAACAAAACAAAGAAAAACACCGCAATATAAAGCAAAACCGCCGAAGTTTTCGTCATAAAAATATCTTCAACGCAACTTCCGGGCAGGTTTTCAATCCACGTTACCGAGTTGATGAGGAGTTTCAGCAAAAAATTCAGGACGGCTGCAATATATGAAAAACCGCCCGTCAAAAGCAGCAAAACCGCCGAAACCATAATCAAAAAAGCCACTGGAATTACAATCAGGTTTGTCAGCATAAAATACATTGGAAACTGATGGAAAGTGCTGATACTCAGTACTGCCGTCCCGATTTGCGCTGCTAACGAAACCAAAAGGATTCCGATAAAATAATTTGCGGATTTTTTCCAAACCACAACCCAAAAGCCGTCCTTTACAAAATTTCTTTCAAAATAAAAAATATCTTCCAATATCGGAACGACAGCAACAATCGATAAAACTGCAAAATAACTTAACAAAAAGCCTATATTAAATAACAACTGCGGTTCAAAAACTAATAAAACAAACGCTGAAAATGCTAATGTCGTATATATTGACGATGCCCTGTTGAGAGCCTGAGCCAATGCCGCCAACGAAAACATCAACGCTGACCGGCAGACACTCGGCGAAAAACCCGTTATCGCCGCAAAAAGCCACAGCAAGGAAACCGTAATCAAAAATTTTAAATATTTTCCTTTTTTGGAACGATCCAAAGAATTTAATAAAACGTTGATAATCAGTAAAATAATTCCCGTATGAAGTCCTGAAACCGCTAAAATATGCATTGAGCCGCTTTTCTGAAAAGCCGTAACGGTTTCTTCGTCCAAGTCGGCTTTGTAACCGAGCGTAAGTGCTTCTAATACGGACAGTTTCTGAACCCCGAAACCGCAATTTTTATAAATGGAAAGAAGTTTTTCGCGGAGTTTAGAACCGTAAAAACGGAAGTTTTTTTGATAGCCTTTTTGCAGAATTTTGAAACAGCCTTTTTTCAAATAAACGCTGCAATAAATTCCCTGACGGGCAGAATATTCCGCAAAATCAAATTCCAAAGGATTGCCGCTGCTTTTAATCGGTTGAAAATCAGATACAAAACCCATTAAATCGCCACATTCCGGAAGTTCTGCCGCCTTGTCAAAATACGCCAAAATTTTATACTTTTTTCCGCTAAGGCTGTCCACAACCGAAAGTGTGGTTTTGAAACTTTTGCTTTTTTCTTCCAACGGCATTTCTACGACGGCGTATTTTATTTTGTTGTCAAAATGCTGAATGTCAGGTTTTTCTGCTTTTTGAAAGTTGACGATAAAAATTCCGAAAAACACCCAAAGAAACCAAAATGAGAAGCCGCTGAGAAAAGAAAATTTGTGTTTCAGCCGTTTTAAAAAGCAGAAACATAAAAGCGATAAAAAAAATGCGGTGCCGCAGAGTCCCGCCAAAATTCCGAAAGAAAAATTTTCTTCCAAAATGATTCCCGCAACCGTTCCGCATAAAACCCGGACAATCGGAAAATCATTCAAACTTTTGGCAAACGACCTCTGTGGCATCGCACTAAATCATATTAGAACGAGAACTGTAATCTTGTCTGAATAAGGTGTAACGTTCTGTCTTCGTCAAGTTTGTAATACTTCGGTTCTGCATTTGCCGGACGGTCTTTACCTGTTGCAATAACGTAGTTGAGTTTTACGTTAAAATGCTTATTGATAATATAGTTAAGACCTAATTCAAAGTCGGTTTGTTTTCCGAAGTCATCAAGATTAAGATAATCGAAACGACCCAAAACTTCCAAAGTTCCGGGAGCAGAAGTTGTAGGCAAGCATGTTACTTTATTATATTTCTGCTGTTCGCCGATGATTTGGTATGAAACCTGTCCCCAAAAGCCGTTGAAACTACTTGTTTTTTCTGTATTTACGCTTGCACCCATAAAGTGAGCCTCCAACAACAATTTTGTATGAATAAACAATGCTTGTGCTTCATAACGCTCGTAATTAGGAGCATCTAAAACGCCGGTTTGAATAAGAACTGTTTGTTCCATTGAAGCCGGAACTACGCCTTTGAACGAAGGATTGTCGTCTGTTGAGCCTTTATCAGTATACAAAAATGCACCGCCGATATGAAATACCGTTGTTTCATCGTAAACAGGTCTCCAAATCAACTGTAAAGCGGCGTTAAAACCTTGATTATATTTTTTTGAATCAACATCGCCGTTAGTGTAAAGACCTGTTGAAAGGTTGAAACCGTCTGTTGTATAAAGGTAGTTAACACCGATTTTTCTTGCAGGACAGAAAGTGTAGTCAACAGACGGGTCTTCCGTAAATTTGTAGTTGATACCCGTTAATTTGATACCGTAAGGCATAAACTGATTACCGAAAGTTACTTTGCTGTGATCATTGAAACTATATTTCATAGTAACGTCGCGGAAAGAAATATTCTTTGTAGAGAAACAAACTTCCACTTTGCCTTCCCATTTGTCCTTTGTTGCAACAAAACCCAAACGAGTATCGTTTACTAAAACGGCGTTATCAACATGACCGCCCTTATACTCTTTATACGTTCCGATGTCGTTTCTGTTGAGATAAGTTCCGAAATCAAGATTTGTACGTCCTATGAATTTCAGTTTGAAATTCGGGTCGTTTTCGGGCGCAACGGTAATCTGCGCCTCTGCTTGAAGACCAAGAGCCAAAACTCCCGCCGTCAAAAACGCGTTTTTTAATAATCTTTTCATTTTTTATATATTTTAAAGTTATAATTAAAAATCCCTCAAAAACTGAACCACAAAGTTATACAAAACATTATTTACTTCAAATAAATTAAAGTGCAATTCTATGTTAAAAAAAATGCAATTAAACTTTTTTTGACTAACTTTGCACGGTTATGAAAACCATTTTTTTTATCTTGTTATTGCTGTTTACTACGGTGGTAACTTTTGCGCAAGAGTTTGTCTCTGAGGGTATTAAGACGGCGAGGATACGTCAAAGTGAAAAAGATTTTTCTTATCCTATCTGTCAGTTAGGCGGGGCGTTGGAGTTGCAGTTTGATGTTTTGGACGATAAATACACCGACCTTATTTATTCCGTCCGTCATTGTGATTGTAATTTTGAGCCTGACGATTTGAGTTTCAGTGAGTTTGCCGAAGGGTTCGACTTTCGCGAAATTGACTCTTACGAAAACTCTTTCAATACGCACCAAAATTTTACGCATTACACTCTCAGAATCCCTAACAACGACTTAAAACTCTTAATCAGTGGTAATTACATAGTTACCGTTTATGAGGACGGCGATGCGGAAAAGCCGATTCTAAGAAAGCGTTTTATGGTCTATGATTTTGCCGACAATTCTAAACTCAAAGCGGAAGTTTCACGTCCGTTTATTTCGGAATATTCATTTGATTGTCAACAAGTTGCCGTAAGATTAAAAACCGATGTCCAAACTAAGTATGTAAAAGTTTTTGCGATGCAAAACAAGGATTTTTCTACGATGAGAGAGTTGGAAGTTAGCGGTTATGCTCCGGGCGAAATACTTTACGAAAAAAACGACGGCAACAATCTTTTCAAAGGCGGTTCAGAATTTGAGTTTTTTGACGGTAAAGACGTGCATTTTAGAGCCTTAGGTATTGACGAGATAAAATACGAATACGGACTTTATTCTTACAAACTTTCGCCTTTTAAGCCTGTTGATGTTTCGTATAGTTTTCAGGAGGATTTAAACGGGGCTTATTACATAAAAAACGACAAAGGTTTTTCTCTTGATTTGGAGGCTGATTATATAAAAGTGCTTTTCAGATTGAAATACGACCGTTATACCGAAAACAAAATTATGATTCTCGGTGAGGCTTTTGACGAAAACGATGAAATGTCGTTCAATTCCGAAAGTGGTTTTTGGGAAAAAGAAGTGCTGTTAAAACAAGGACTTTATAATTTTCAATTTGTAGAAAAAACAACTGCCGGCGAAAAAAACTTTCTCTCCGGCAGTTGGTATAATACTGAAAACGACTATTTTTTTGCGGTTTATACCACTCTTTTAAAAGACCCTGGCGATAGGCTTATGTTTGTAAAAACCGTCAACTCGGTAAAAAAATAGCGTTTACTTTTTTGTTGACTTAAATTGTGGCGATGGAATCAAATATTCTACGCTTTCGTTGTCGTCGTTCAACATTCTTGGCGGCTGAGAGGTGGATTCAAGCGCACCCCACCAAAGTTCGCTTTCGAGGTTGATTCTCTTGCGTTCTTTAACGGCGGCACGGATAGGCAGAATCGTGAAAGCAGCGTTCCAGTGTCCGACTACGAAAGCCGTTTTGCCTGCCATTGCAGCGTGAACTGCGTTTTGAGCCAACTGATTGCAGAATTTTGAATCGTTGGAATTAGCAGGCGCACTCCTTATAATATAACTCGGGTCGATGTATTTTATCGTGTTCGGCAAGCCCTCTTTCTTGAACTGTTCGTGAATTTTATCTTTTAAATAAACGCCTATGTCTTTGTATTTTACGTTTCCGGAAGCGTCTTTTTCAACGTTTTCTTCCTGCTCAAAAAGAAACTGACCTGCGCCCTCAGCCACGATTACCAAAGCGTGCTGACGTTTTATAAGGCGGTCTTTGATTTGATTGATAAGACCTTTTTCGCCGTAGAGGTCGAATTTCATTTCGGGAATGATAACAAAGTTGACATCGCCGGTTGCAAGGGTGGTGTTAGCGGCAATAAAGCCCGAATCCCTACCCATAAGTTTTACGATTGCGATACCGTTGTATGCGCCTTTTGCCTCGTTGTGAGCGTTGATACAGATGTTACTTGCCTCAGAAAACGCCGTCTCAAAACCGAAAGACTTATCAATAAAGCATATATCGTTGTCGATAGTCTTAGGTACGCAGCCGACAGCGATTTTTAGTCCGCGTCTTTCTATTTCTTCGCTGATGTCCTGAGCCGCACGCAGAGTGCCGTCGCCGCCTATACAGAAAAGAATGTTGATGTTTTCCCTCTGCAAAGTGTCAACAATTTCCTCGCTTGACTGGTCGCCGCGCGACGAACTAAGAAAACTGCCGCCCAAAACGTGGATTCTGTCAACAATGTCCGGCGTTAAAGTTACATACGGGTGATTGTATTTTGAGATAAAGCCCTCAAAACCGTATTTTATGCCGATGACATTGTGGACGTTGTAGCGGCGGAAAAGTTGCATAACGAGACCTCTAATCACGTTGTTAAGCCCCGGACAGAGACCGCCCGCCGTAACGATTGCGACTTTTGTCTTGTTGGGCTCAAAATAAATGAACTCTCTTGGACCGGCTTTTTCAAACGAAATAGGTATGCGTCCGGTCTCCTTGAACGCATCCAAAGCCTTTGTTGAGCCGTCGTAAAGAATCCTTTCAGACTCGTTGACGTAGTCGTAGACTTCATCGCCTATCACTTTTGACAGATGTAGCGGCGAAGGCACGTGGCATTTTCCCAAACTTTTTACGTTGAAGTCTAATGAATTTAAATCTTCTTGTGTCATATTATAAGGTTTTATTTAAAGAAAATGATTTTCTGTTTTCCGCAGGTTGCCGAGCCGAATCTTGCAAAATGGTAACAAACTTCCAGCATTGCCTGAACAGAGAACGGTTTGATTTCGGGATTCAAAACCTGTGTGTCGAGTTTCGCGATACCGTACGGAGTGCCGTCTTTGTAGATGCTCTTTGTGCAGTAAGATGCTCTGAGACCGAGACTTACGATTACCCTATCGCCGTTGTAAGGTGAAAAACCACAACCGAAAACAAGGCTCGTAAACTTGTCATTGAAGTGTGCGCTTACGTCTTCGCCTTCTGTGGTGACTTTTATGCCTGCCGCTTCAATGCGGTCAGCATCTCTTGTAAAGTCTTTTGCCGTTGAAAACTTGGGACCGAGTTCGCAGTAAAAGCCGTATTCTCCGGTGTAACGCGCCAAAAGCAAAAAGTCAGTTGTTTTCATGTCAAAATTGCTGGTGAGTTTTTCGTCGCCGTCGTTGAAATTGTTTTTGGGTTTGTAATCCGCACTCAAAAATTCCACTGACGCGCCGATTTTGTCAACAAAAACAACGCCCAATCGTCCGCCGACCGAATAAGACGGAGCCATAGGTTCATACTCCAATTTTCCGTTTTGAACGTCATTTTTCTGTTTGCAAAGGAAAATAGAATTTCCGTAACCGCCTTTTACAGCAATTGAAATCCAGTTCGGCGCACCGCCGCCGCGTTGTGCATATCCGCCAAAGGATATGACAGTTAATAAGATAATAGTTAAGACTTTTTTCATATTAATAAAATTTAAAAAACAAAAATTCAACCGCGAATATAGTACAAATATTATGAATATTATTTAATTTTGCAAAAATTTTTTTCAAGATGAATCAGTTTTTTGAAAACAGAGGCTTTTGGTTCAGGTTTTTAACGCTGATAGTCATAGCGTTAACGGCTGTTTTTATGGCAGTAACCTTCGGGACTGTTTTTGCCTCGTTATTTTTCGGAACTGACAAAATCGCCTCGCATCACATAGATACCGTCTTGTTTTTGCAGGCGTTTGTCTCTGTCGGGCTGTTTGTTGCGCCGCCTTTGGTGTATGCAAAGGTCTTTGACGAGTCTCTGACGCTGAAAAACAAGCCGAAACTTTTGTCAGCGGTTTTGTGCGTTGCTATAATGGCGGTTTCGATGCCGTTTTGCAGTTTTTTGGAAGAGTTGAACTTGCACATGAAACTGCCCGTTTGGCTTTCGGGCTTGGAAGACTGGATGCGCGCTCAGGAAAACAACGCTAAAGAATTGACGGACATGCTGTTAGGAAACAGAGAACCCAAATATCTGCTTTTGAATATTTTGGTAATAGCACTGATTCCGGCACTTGGCGAAGAACTTTTTTTCAGGGGGGTAATTCAGGACAGTCTTTTGTTTAAGACCTCGAAAATAAGGGGCTGGCTTTGCGTTTTGATAACGGGAGCGGTTTTCAGTGCGATACATTTGCAGTTTTTCGGTTTTTTGCCGAGGTTTTTTCTCGGAGCGGTTTTGGGGCTGATGCTGCTGATGACAAAAAGTATTTGGACTTCAATTTTGTGCCATTTTTGCAACAATGCATTTGCAGTGTTGGCGGCGGGATATTTTTCAACGGAAAAAATGAATGACGTTCCGCAGATTTTCGAGTTCAAAAGCGTAATTATAATAAGTGCGGTTTTAACGGCGTTTTTATTTTGGCAGTTGAAAAAAATTGAGGATAAATAATTTTTTTATTTCGCCAAAATTTTAAATATTTGCATTTTGATATTTTAAAAATTTGAAAAAACGTAAAAAATGGCGGTACAAAAAAATGTAAAAAAACATCATAACGGCACTGACGCAAAACTGCTTATACGCAAGCACCGTCAGAGTTTTATGCTTAACGAACTTGAATTACAGGCACTTACCAAGTATTTCAAAAAATACAAAGTAAAAAATCACGCAAAATTTTTGCGCGAAACCGTTATGACTGCCGTCATAAAAAGATTTGAAGACGACTATCCGAGACTTTTTGAGGATTCGGACAGCCAAAACAAGGAAAACACAATACAATTTTAAATATTAATACAGATTAAAATGATGAAAAAACTTCTATTAAGTTTGGTCTTATTGACCTTTATAAGCACAGTGTTTGCACAGAGCAACCGCGAATGGTGGAACAAACTTACTCCGGCTTGGAAAAAAATCTTCCTTGAAGCCGAGTTCAAAGGCAAGGACATCGAACCGACCGACGAGCAGTTGGAGGCGATGATTACCAACCTTCCCAATGTAAACTGCGCCGGCAACAAGGAAATCACCGATCTCAAACCTCTTGCAAGGTTGAAGGCTCTTAAAGTGCTTGACTGCTCAAACACAACGATTAAGACACTTGAAGGCATTGAGGGCATCATCAACCTTACGGAATTGAACTGTTCAAACAACGACAACTTGAATTCTCTTATTCCGGTTGCCAATTTGAAAAACCTCGTATCCTTGAACTGCGGAAACACGATGGTAAAATCTCTTGCGCCTCTTGCAAACCTTATCAACTTGAAGACGTTGGACGTACATTTCTGTACTGTCAACAACCTCTCGCAACTTAGCGCGCTTACAAAACTTACGAGCCTTGACGTTTCAAAAAACCACAGTCTCTATTCTATTATGGGTATAGAAAAACTTACAAACCTCATAACTTTTGACTGCTCGGAAACCTGCGTTGAAGATTTGAGTCCGCTTCAAAACCTCAAATCGTTGGAAAACATCAACATTTCAAACACCAAGGTAAAAACTTTGCGTCCCTTGCAGATGATTCGCACGATTCACGACATCGACTTTTCCGACACGAGGATTTCGGCTGCAAGTTTTGACTATTTTTACGCTCACTATGCTATTGCTATGCTCAGGGGCAGAAATTTGGAAGTAACGCAAAAAGAAATCGACGATTTTACGGCTACGTTTTCTAAGAAGAATCCTAACTGCACGATTGTTTTAACCGCAGTTTCGAGACAATAAAGATTTTTGATTTTTTTAAAAGCAAAAACAAAAAAAAGAGGTTGCCGTGATTTTTTTCCGGCAGCCTCTTTAATTTTTTCAACTCCTTTTGGAACTATTACGATGCAACGGCAACGTTGGTAGCCTGAGGGCCGCGTTTGCCTTCGGTAATTTCAAAAGTTACTTTCTGGTCAGCCAAAAGATTGACTTTCTTGTTGTTGACATTTTTTACGCCAGTATAGTGGACGAAAATGTCGTTTCCTTCGTCGGTTTCAATAAAACCGAACCCCTTAGTGGTGTCATACCACTTTACCTTTCCGGTACGTGTAAGTTGAGCCATTTTGTTATTGTATTTTTTAGTTAACTTTGTCTGCAAAATTAAGAAAATAATTTTTAAAAACAAAAAAAACGTTACTTTTATGTTAAAAAAAATCACTATTTCACTTTTTTTTATACTTTACTTAACTGTCGCAGAGAAAGTAACAGGTCAGAATTTATTTTATAAAAACTTTGCAGTCAAATCTTTGGACAGCGTGAAGTTTGAAAAAACGGTTGAAAAAATTATTTTCAAAAAAGCCTGTCTCGGATACCCTTTTTGCAGATTTTCGGCTGATTCCGTTATAAAAAAAGGCGGCAAAAAACTCGGAGTGTACTATATACTTGACCTCCAAGAGCAGGTTTTCATCAAAAATATCTACGTTGCCGGCAAAAGAAAACCGTCCAAAGAATATATTTACAACTTAACCGGCATAAAACCCGGCGGAAAATACAACGAAAAAAAAATCAGAAATCTCGGCAAAATACTTTCCTTTGAACCGCTGCTTGAAGTTATAAAGGAGAGCGGTACGGAGTTTTTTCAAGACGGCGCAGACTTGTTTTTGTATGTCAACGCGCTTAAAACCAACCGTTTGAAAGCCGCTGCCGCCTTAAATTACGACGAGATTTCTCAAAAATACTGTCTTCTTGGCAATGCGGAAACCGAACTGAAAAACAACTTTCTAAAAGGTGAGGAAATTTCTTTTTCGTGGACGGGTTACAACAGAAAATCGCAGACTTTGGATTTCTGTCTCAAAATTCCGGCAGTTTTTAAAAGTCCCGTAACCCAAAAACTGAGTCTCTCATTAATAAAAACTGACACTTTGTGTCTTAACGTCAGATGTGTGCCTCAGTTTTTTTTCAAGACCGGAAGTTTTGTCGAGACGGGAATTTTTGCGGATTTCAGAAAAATAATTCCGTCCTCAAAAGACAATTTCCTTAACATAACCGACTCAAAAACAATGCTTTTCGGAGTGGAAACACTTATAAAAAACGGCGGTTTTACGCTTAAAAATTCTTTTTCGTTCGGAGAAAGAAACAAAAAAAACATTGCGGAAGTTTTTGCTGAGGTAAAACACGAAAAAAACTTTTTCAACAATTTTTTTTACGTCTTAAAAGCCGGGGCTGAGGCAATGATGACAAAAGAAGATGTCAACTTTTATGAAAAATATCCCTTGGGTGGACTTCAAAGCATACGCGGATACGATAAAAACCAGTTTTATGCCGGTCGTTATGTTTTAATTAACAGTGATTTAGGGTATAATATTGGGGAAAACTGCGCTTTTTCGGTTTTTTATGATATTTGTTTTCATAATGAGAAAAATTCGGGGTTCGGACCTTCTTTCAGACTTTCAAATTCTTCTTACGAAATCAATTTTGCCTACGCAATACCTTGTTATGACAAAAAAATTCAAACATTGAGGGCTGCTAAATTTCACATTTTCATTACTTTAAAAATTTAATCAAAAAAAAAGTTTTTAAAATTAAACAAAAATACCTATTTTTGCGTTTAATAAGTTAAAAGTAAACTTTAAATCACGTTAACTTATGAAAAAATCATTACTCATAATCGCATTGGCAGTAGCAGCAAGCCTTATTTCGTCATGCAGACCTTCAAGGCCTTCGTGTCCGGCATATTCGGCTGTCTGCACTTCTGCCGCAGAATTAGCAAAATAAAGAACATGAAAACGCTGTGCCTCGTACTTTTGCTGTCGTTTTGGGCGGGCAGTGCCGTTTTTGCGCAAGGCGAAATCGACACCGAAAGAAAAGTTTTAATCCGTAACGAATGGTCTTTTGCCATCAGCGCACGGACTGACGGTTTGGAATTTGATTACAGAAGCGGAAAATTTGTTGACCTGTACAAGAAGAATCTATGGGACTGCGGGTTGGGGTTTATAAAACACCCGCAACAATACAGGGCTGCAAATCCTTACGTTACAGGTTACGGACAGTATTGTTTCGGCAAAAAAAATTTTTGTTTCGATGTATTCTATTCACGGGGCCGGCAGCGTTCTTTATTCCAAAAGCAGGATCTTAACAGTGTAGAAATCAGAATGTTTTATTTCGCCGGTGTGTCGCTCGCGTTTCTAAAACCGATATACTACGAAATATATTACGACCAAAATACCGTGGAGTCGGAGAAATTCGACCCCGTAAATCATTATGCCACAATAACATTAGGTACGTCAAGTTTTGCGAAAGGTTTTGACGAAATTTCCGTTGTTCCGGGTGCATATATAAAGGCGGGACTTAGCGTTGAGTTCGGGAAATCCGATAAAAAACTCGCTGCATTGGAGGCTGGCGGCAAACTTTCCGCCTACGTCAAAGAACTTGAAATTATGGCACAGGACAAAAATTATCAGTTTTTGGGGAGTCTTTTCGTTGCAATCAGATTCGGCAGAGTCTATCATGGTGCTCAGTATGAGTATCTTAACGATTACGAAGATTATTAACGAATTAAACTTAACGTTTAATTTGTTGAAATGGCAAGATTTTTGTTAAAAAGTACAGTATAATAGGAAAAGATGCGTATTTTGCAAAAATTAATCTAAAAAAGTTGCATAATTCATTTTTAACATATATTTTTGCAACCGATTTAGGGATATAGAAATGAGTAATCTTTTCCTAATATAAAAAAGGAAAATATTTATTTGTTTTGGGAACTAATATTTTTAATATGAAAGATAAGTATAAACTTAATTTAAAAACATTAAAATTTGAACGTCAAGAAGGAGTCATTGAAGACTTTATCGTAAAAAAAATATTGCCGAGATTCGCGTTCACGGTGATTTTGGGCATTTCATTAGGAATTGCCGCTACCTATTATATAGGTTCACCTGCCGAAAGAGAAGCACTTTCTGAAACCCAAAGGTTAAACGAACTATACAAGACCATAAACAACAAGTTGCGCAATGCCTTGGTTGAGTTGACCAATATTCAGAAACATGACGAAGGTTATAGAAATGTATTCCAGCAGGATTCAGTTCCTAAGAGTCTTAGAGCGGCCGGATTCGGCGGTACAGACAGATATGCCAATCTGAAAAAATATGCGAATTCCGAAATTATGGTTTCGTCCGCATATAACGTAGACAAAATGATTAGCACACTTAAAGTTCAGGTACAATCATTTGACGAGATAATAAAATACGTAAAAGATAAGGAAAAAATGCTTGCCTGCATTCCTTCCATTCAACCAATTGCAGTAAAAGACCTTATCAGATACGGTTCTCCTTTCGGTTACAGATTTCACCCGATTTTACACATATACAGAATGCACGCCGGTGTTGACCTGACGGCAAAAGAAGGTACGCCTATTCATGCCACCGGTCAGGGACGGGTAATTGAGGCAGGAGTACAGAGCGGTTACGGAAATGTCGTAAAAATAGATCACGGTTATGGTTATACCACTGTATACGCGCACATGAGCAAGATTGCTGCTAAACGCGGACAAAAAGTTAACAGAGGCGACGTTATAGGTTATGTAGGTTGTACGGGTCTTTCAACAAGTCCGCACTGCCATTACGAAGTAAGACTTCACGGCAAACCGATAGAACCGATGAACTTCTACAAAGTTGATATGACTGAGGATGAGTACCAGACATTCTTGGAAGCATCACAGGATTTGGCTTTCGGAGACAACGATTAATTGTACTTCCGAAATACCAAAAAGCCCGGCACCGGTTCAAGGTTCGGGCTTTTTTTTTGAAAAGATAATGCTGTTTTAAGCATTTTGGCACAGATTTTATTAATATTATTATAAAAACAAATTACATTTATCATGATAAACAATCAGAAAAGCCACATTATAAAAATCTTTGTCTTTGGCACACTGCTCAAAGGACAACGCTTTGATTTTTATATGGGCGGCAGCACTTACGGCGGAAAATATTACACCCGCGGACAACTGATGATGGCCGAAAATGGAAGCGTATACATTGACGTTGCTGACCATACGGCGTATACAAAAGGTGAAGTTTATTACGTAGATTACAGTTGTCTTCAAAGAATCAACCACTTGGAATCGCGTTCGGGAGAATTTCCGAAAGGTTACGACTTAACCCTGATTCCGACATGGTCGATAGAAAAAAACGGCGACTTTAATTTCGACCTCGACAAGAGCGAACTCTGTTTCTACTACCGCCGCAGAAACGAACCTATAAAAATTTTGGGCGGTGATTACTCAAAGCACAAAGACCCCGTTGAGGAAATCGGAGTTTATCTCGGTAACGAGAAAATGAAGATTCTTACTCCCGAAGACGTGGTAAACTGCGTAAAACAGGATATGAGAATAGATTTTTAAAAAAAAGAAATTTTATAAACAATTTGAAATGGGCAAAGCATTAACAAACGTAAAAAACAGAATCTTAAACATTCTGTTTTGGTCAATAATTTCCGCCGCTTTTATCGGTCCGGGAACTGTTACCACGGCTACAAAAGCGGGTGCTGATTTTCAGTTCCAACTTTTGTGGGCTTTGTCTTTTTCAACTTTGGCGTGTCTTGTACTTCAAGAGGCGAGCGCAAGAGCCACAATCTATTCCAAAATGAATTTGGGTCAGGCGATAAAATTCCATTTTTCAGGAAGCAAAGCGCAGGTTCCCGTTTTGGTGATGATTGTCGGCGCGATAATTTTGGGCTGTGCCGCATACGAGACAGGCAATATTTTAGGCTCGGTAGAAGGACTTTCGCTTGTCTTCACCAATGTTGACAAGAGGCTCTTTGTGGCTGCGATAGCCCTTATTGCGGGTCTTGCCCTCAGCCTTAAATCACTGAGGTCAATGGCAAACTTTATGGGAAGTTTCGTGTTTATTATGGGCGCAACTTTCATAACGACAGCCGTTTTCGCAAAGCCTCCGATTGAGGAAATCTTAAAAGGAATGATCGTTCCTTCTTTTCCGAATACCTCCGGCGCGGGACTTTTGGTTTTGGGACTTGTCGGCACAACGGTCGTGCCTTACGACTTGTTTCTCGGTTCCAACGTCGTCCAGAAAGACACAACCGTAAAGGATATGCGCATCGGTATTTCGGCTGCGGTAATTTTGGGCGGTTTTATTTCGATGGCAATTTTGAGTGTGGGTACTGAAATGACACGCGGTTTAACGCCAGAGGCTGTCAAAAACCTCGGTTTCTCATACAAACTTCTCTCTCAAACCCTTGTTATAAATATCGGAGAGTGGGCGTTGTACATTTTCGGTTTCGGCATGTTTGCGGCAGGTTTTACGAGTGCGATTACCTCGCCTCTTGCTTCCGCGCTTACGGCAAGGAGCATTTTTGCAAAACGCAACGAAGACGGCACGCCTAAAAATCCGAACGCTTTTCAGTGGGTCGCATATTTGGTTTTGGCAATCGGTATCATTTTGGGGTTTTTGCAAATTAAACCCGTACCCGCGATAGTTGCCGCACAAGCCTTCAACGGTTTTATTCTGCCGTTTGTCAGCATTTTCCTTTTCATGGTCGTAAACGACAAAAAGGTGATGGGAAAGGAACATTTGAACGGCCCTGTGTCAAATATCCTGATGATAATCGTTACCTGGGTAACGCTGATTTTAGGAATTGTCAATGTCGTAAAAGCGGCTTCGACTGCCATCGGCTTTACTTTCGGGGCTGACGATTTGTTTTTGACCGCAGGCGTTTTGTCTCTTATAATCACCGTGCTTATCACAATCCACATTTACAGAAAAAGAAAAAGATCTCTTTTAGAATAAAATGTCCCGGAAAATACTTTTTCATTCCTTGGCACTGATAACATCGCTTATCTGGGGCTCAACGTTTGCCGTTAGCAAAGTTTTGCTCAACAACGGACTTTCTCCTGCCGGAATAATGACACTCAGGTTTTTGCTTGCATACTTTTTGATGCTGCCTTTTGCGCACAAACATTTGATTTCAAAAAGTTGGAAAGACGAATTAAGGTTTCTTCTTTGCGGACTTTCTGGCGGCTCGTTGTACTTTTTGTCAGAAAACACAGCCGTAGAACTGACATCAGCCTCCTCAACGGTCGCGCTTTTGGTATGTCTGACACCGGTGTTTACCGCACTTGCCAATTTTTTTGTGTACAGAGACGAAAAACTTTCAAAACGGTTTTTGGGCGGTTCGTTGGTTGCACTGACGGGGACGGCGTTGGTGGTTTTCAACGGGGTTTTTGTCCTTGACGACAATCCGCTTGTTATAATTTTGAGTATCAGTGCGGGACTTTGCTGGACTGTATATTCGTTGGTGCTGAGAAAATTGGAAAACAACTACTCGTCAGACACCATTACAAGAAAAGTTTTTTTCTGGGGCGTGGTAACGATGGCGGTTTATTTCTTGTTTTTTCCGAAAAACACGCCGGTGGAAACTCTGCTGAAACCCGAAGTCGCGTTTTGTCTGATATTTTTGGCAGTGATAGCCTCGCTCGGCTGTTTTTTGGTTTGGAACATGGTCATAAAAAGAATCGGAGTTGTACCCGCTTCCAACTATTTGTTCTTTAATCCGGTCTCTGCACTCATTACGGCGCACATAGTTTTGGACGAAAACATAACAATCTACGCAATAATAGGCTGTACGCTCATAATTACGGGTGTTTACCTCTGTAACCGTCGCAGTGCAAAAAACTAAAAGTCAGTGCATTAAAAAAAAATACAAAAAAAACATAAAAAAAACTTCAAAAAATTTGGCAGTTATCAAAATTCTCTCTACCTTTGCATCGTCAAAATAAGAGAAACAAACACCTCTTAAAGACAATAAGTTCTTAAAAAATAATGGGAGTATAGCTCAGTTGGTTCAGAGCATCTGCCTTACAAGCAGAGGGTCATAGGTTCGAATCCTGTTACTCCCACATAATTTTTCTCGTAGTTTTTATTTGATTAGTAAAACTTTTGGGAGTATAGCTCAGTTGGTTCAGAGCATCTGCCTTACAAGCAGAGGGTCATAGGTTCGAATCCTGTTACTCCCACTTTCTCAAATTCTTAAAATTTAAAGTTGTTGTAGCAGCCCGCTGTTCATAAAGAAGAGCAGGCTGCTTTTTTTACGGGGTATGTGTAATGGAGACTAATCAATATGACAACAATATGTCGGAAGCCTTGGAAGTCGCAACAAAAGCCGGTTACATTCTTTTGGAAAACGGCGCGGAAATTTCAAGAGTGGAAGAAACAATGAACCGCATTGCAAAATATTTCGGCGTTGACACGGGTAATTATTACGTTTTGAGCAACGGAATTTTTACGACCGGCAATTCGCGCAAACTCAAAAAAAACAATCCTAACCTGCTTTCCGAGCAGTTCGCAGACGTAAAATATATTCCGCTGAGAGGTTCAAGGTTGGACAAAGTGGTGGCAGTCAATCAGTTGTCCCGCGATATAGAAGCGGGAAAATACACGATAGAGTCAGCCGGAGAAAAACTCGACGAAATCAGCAAAATGCCGTTTGTCAAAAACTGGTTTCAAGTGCTTTCCTCAGGAATCGGCAGCGGATTTTTCTGCTCGATTTTCGGCGGCGGACTCCGAGACTGTCTCGTCTCGACATTTGCCGGTCTGATTTTGTGGCTTTTTGTCCTCAAAGTAAGCGCGCCGCACATGTCAAAACTTTTGGGCAACATGGCAGGCTCGTTTTTGTCAACGTCTTTTTGTATCATTGCCGTCAACGCCGGACTCGGTGTAAGTCTGAGTCATACGATAATCGGCGCGGTAATACCGCTCGTGCCGGGTGTGGCTTTTACAATCGGAATCAGGGATATTGTCGGGGAAGACTATCTGGCAGGTACGACACGGCTTGTTGACGCCTGCGTGGTGTTTTTCGGAATTGCAATGGGCGTTGCCGCCGCACTGCTGATTTTTAATAAAATTTTCGGAGGGTTGGAATTATGACGGAAAGTTTTGATATGATAACGCAGACTGTTTGGTTTCAGTTTTTGTCAGGATATTTCGGGACGATAGCCTTTGCAATTTTGTTCGGCGTGCCGAAACAGTTTTACAATACGGGCGGAATTGTCGGCGCGGCAGGCTGGATTACGTGCTTTGTTTTGACCAAACACTGCGGTTTTTCGCCCTTTGCAAGCAATTTTTGCGCCTCGGTGGTCATAACGTTTTTGTCGCGGTGTTTTGCCGTTATCAAAAAATGCCCTGTTACGGTGTTCAGAATCAGCGGTTTGTTGCCGTTGGTGCCTGGAATAGGAATTTATTGGACAATTTATTACATGATTTCCGACAATTTTTCAAAGGCATTTGAAACGGGTATCATCGCGCTGAAAGTTTTAGCGGCGATAATTATGGGAATGGTAATCGTCTCAGGTATTCCGAACAAGGTTTTCAAAACTTTGTTCTCTCCACGCCGCGCCCAAAATCATCGCTCCGCCGAATCCTAAGTTTTTTACAAGAGGAAGTGACTCGCTTGTAACGCCGCCCAATGCGTAAACTTTTTCGTCGATAACGCCTTGATTTTTTAAGTTTTTCAACTCTTCAAGCGTAAACTTGGAGTTGTATCCTTTTTTGGAAACGCTGTCAAAAATCGGGCTTAAACTTACATAATCAAAATTGTCTTTTTCTTGGATAACTTCTTCTATGGAATGTAACGATTTTGAAACCGTTCCCGAAAAGTTTTCGGGCGGTTGCGGGTTGCGGGAGTTAAGATGCACGCCTTTCAGACCGTATTTTTCCGCTAACGAAAAACAGTCATGAAGAACGATACGGTTATAAAACTGCGGCTCAATCTGTTTTATAAGATTTTCATAATCAGATAGTTGTGCGCCGGGTTTACGCAAATGCAAAGTCTCTAAACCCTCTGAAAAAAACTTGTTAATAAAAAACGCTTCCCCTGAAAAAAATTCGGGAAGCGTTATAATGATTATTTTCATGCCGTCATCTTTTCGTGGTCAAAACAAGCGTCCCAGTCTTTCCAAACGGGTTCGCGTCCGAGGCTTTTTAATGACGAAATAATCTCGTCAGCCGTTCTCTCGTCGTTGACAGTAAACTGGTCAAGGGCCTGAGGATAAGTGTAATAACCGCCCGGATTGGTCTTTGACTGCGCACTCATAGTTGTAACGCCCAAAGTTGCCATGTTGTCGCGGATTTTTGCGGGCTCGCGCGTTGAATACGAAATGTCAACGTCATGGTCAAAAATTCTCATCGCAAAGGTTATTTGCGCCAACTGCCGGTCTGTCATAATGACATTCGGCTGAAAACCCTCGTTTTCGGCAGGTCTCATTCTCGGAAAATTTACCGAATATTTTGTTTTCCAATAATGTTTTTCCAAATATCTCAAATGATAAGCCATCATCGTAATATCGGTGCGGAACTCTTTTTCAAGACCGATTAAAACGCCCATTCCGATTGAATGTACATTTGCCTGACCCATGCGGTCAAAACCGTTGACCCTCCACTCGAAATTCGACTTCATACCTTTGGGGTGGTAAAGTTTGTAGTTTTTCTCGTTGTAAGTCTCCTGAAAACAGATAACGCCGTTCATGCCGTGGTGTGTCAGCATTGCGTAATCCTCTGTGCTTAAAGGCATTACCTCGATTTTGAGGTTTGAGAAATACGGCTTTGCAATGTCCAAAGCGCGGGCGATATAGTTTGCGTCGGCTTTTGCGGGATTTTCGCCCGTAACGAGAAGAATATTTTCAAACGGCGCGATTCTTTTTATCGCTTTGTACTCGTTTTCGATTTGCTCTTCCGTTAAGATTGTGCGGGGCATTTTGTTTTGAATGTGGAAACCGCAATACACGCAAGAGTTTGTGCATGAGTTGGTTATGTAAAGCGGAATAAACATCGAAACCGTTTTCCCGAACCTTTCCAGCGTGTACTTTCTTGAAAGTGCGGCCATCTGTTCCAAAAACGGCTCTGCGGCGGGAGAAATCATCGCCATAAAATCTTCAACGTCGCAACGCTGCTTGCTCAAAGCACGCTTTACATCGTTTTCAGTTTTTGAATAAATTTTCCCGGTAACCTCGTCCCAGGAAATCTTTTGTATTTCGTCGTAAAACATTTTTCTTTTAATTTAAAAAACTTGTCAGCGGAGAAGACGCCTGAGCAACTGAGTTGTAAGAAACATCGCCGAGACCGGAAAGAAACGCCTCTCTGCCCGCTTCAACTGCTTTTTTGAAAGCGACAGCCATTTTTACGGGATCGCCGGCAACTGCAATCGCAGTGTTGACAAGACACGCCGAGGCTCCGAGTTCCATCGCCCAAGCCGCGTGTGAAGGCGCACCGATTCCGGCGTCAACAACCACGGGAACGGTTGCCTCTTCAATTATTATTTTCAAAAAGTCAACGGTTCTGAGGCCTCTGTTTGTGCCAATCGGCGCACCGAGCGGCATAACGGCAGCCGCGCCAGCCTCTTCCAACTGTTTGCACAAAACAGGGTCAGCCTGACAATACGGAAGAACCACAAAACCGAGTTTTACAAGTTCTTCGGTGGCTTTCAGAGTCTCAACCGTGTCGGGCAGCAAATAACGCGGGTCGGGGTGGATTTCAAGTTTCAAAAAGTTGGTGCCGAAAGCCTCTCTCGACATCTGAGCCGCAAAAACCGCCTCTTTCGCATTTCTTACGCCCGAAGTGTTCGGAAGAAGTTGAATGGATTTGTCCTTTACGATGTTGCTTAAAAGGTCATCGTTTTCGTCTTGAAGTTCAACCCTTTTCATGGCTACTGTAACCATTTGGGTTTCTGAGGCTTTTATTGATTCAGCCATCAATTTGTTGTCGGAAAACTTGCCTGTTCCGAGAAAAAGTCTTGACGAAAATTCCTTTCCGCCGATTATTAATTTATCATTCATTTTTTCAGTATTTTTAATATCGTTTTCATTTCGCTGACAGGGTCTTGGGCGTTCAGCACCGCACCCGAAAGCGCGATTCCGCTTATTCCCGTCTGCATAATTTGAGGAATGTCCTCTTTTAAAATGCCGCCTATTGCAACTACCGGAATGTTGATTCCGCCCTGTTTCATTCGGTTAACAATCTCTTTATAGCCTTCAAGTCCCAAAACGGGGCTTAAATTTTTCTTTGTCGTCGTAAACCTGAAAGGTCCGCAGCCGATATAATCCGCACCTTTATTATAAGCGTTTTCAACGTCGTCAAAAGTGTTGGCTGTTGCCCCGATGATGCAATCTTTGCCGAGAATCCTGCGGGCGGTGTCTACGGGCATGTCATTTTTGCCGAGGTGAACGCCGTCAGCACCGATAATTTTTACCAGAGAAACATGGTCGTCAACAATAAAAGTGGCTTGAAATTCTACGCAAAGTTTTTTTACCTCTTTTGCCGTGCTGATGATTTCGTCGTCCGGGGCGTCTTTCATGCGCAGTTGAACCCAGCGGCAACCGCCTTCGAGGGCAAGTTTTATGCCGTCAAGGTAAGAAAATCTTGCGTTCTGGTGTGAAATAAACTGTATCATCATCCGCCCGAAGCCGCTTTAATAATTAATATATCATCGTTTTCCTTTAAGAGCGTTTCCGCCCATTTTTCCCGCGTAACCATCTGGTAATTAACGGCAAGCGCAACGCCTGAGTCCGGCAGTCCCAACTCTTTTGAGAGTCCGGCAACCGTTGTGGAAAGCGTTTCATGCGCATTTGAATTAATGGTTATTTTCATAATAAAATACGTGTTTTCAAGAAACACAAAGGTACGAATTTTTTTTAAAAAAGAAAACAACCAAAAAATATTTGCACCGTTCAGAGTTTTTTTCTACATTTGACACTCGAAAAAATGGCGGAAATATGCTGCAAATTAAAGATTTTGACAAAGATTTTAAGACGCGTCTTTACAATTTGGTAGGCGAAATTGAGAACAACACGGCAACCGAAGCCGTCGTTATGATAAAACAGTCGTCAGGACACTATTTTATATATTCATTGGCGGCTGCGGGAATGTTTTTTGTTGTTTTGCTGACATATTTTATGCTCTCGCCGATAGAATACGACCCGTATCTGATGTACACGTTTTCGTTTTTTGCGTCTGTGATACTGCTTGTCGCGCTGACGTTTGTTTCTGATTTTCAGCGGATTATAATCCCGAAAAAAATCAGGCGGAAAAACACGGAAATACATGCGCGGGCTGTTTTTCAAAAGGCGGGAATGTACAAGACAGTGAACAATTCGGCGTTTTTGGTTTATTACTCGCTGAAAGAAAAGGAAGTCTGTTTTCTTCCCGATTTTGGAATTTCGCTTCTCATGGAGGACAGCGCAATCAGGGAAATAGAAAAAATCCTGAAAAAACCGTTTGAGAGTGCCGCCCCGAAAGAGGAAATTTTGAAGGCTTTGAAAGATATTATTCCGGTACTTGCAAAATATTTACCGTCCAAAGGCAAGGAGGTCAACGAATTGCCTGATGATTTGGACATAGATTTATAGTAACTAAAATTAAAAAGAATATGAAATTAAACAGAAGAACAGTTGCCGCGTTGATGATTTGCGGCGTAATGGCAATGTCTGCTTGCAGCGGCAACGGCGGCAAATCTGCTGCCGAACAGAATGTCAACCAAAAGGCAAGCCAGCAACTTGAAACGGAAGGCGCAATGACTCCGCGCAGAATTGTTGAAAGCGGCGAAAGTATTGAGGGCAAAACAGTTGTAGTTATGGGCAAAGTAACTCATGTCTGCACACAGTCCGGCAAAAAATGTTTTCTCCAAGGCAGCGACGACAGCACGTACACAATGCAGATTTTGTACGGCGGCGAAATTGACACTTTTCCCCGCGAGTTGATGTACAAAAATCTTGTTGTGGAGGGCGTTGTAAAAATCAACAAAATATCAAAAGAAAAAATTTTGAAAAGCGAAGAAAACGCCAAGGAAAGAATGCCGGAAGACACCTCTACAAAAGAAAACTGTATGATTATGGAACGCTGCCACAGCGTTATGAATCAGACTGCTAAAATGAAAGCCTATATGGAGGAGCATAATACGGATTATTATCCCGTTTTTTATGTTGAAGGCAGAAAATTCCTTAATTAAGATAACAAAACATTCCTGAGATGGAACACGTAATAGAATGTAACAATCTTACCCATTATTACGGTAAGAGGTTGATTTACAAAGATTTGAACTTTAATGTACCCAAAGGCCGGATACTCGGTCTTTTGGGTAAAAACGGTACGGGCAAAACCACCACAATCAACATTTTGAGCGGATATTTGAAGCCTTACAGCGGCGAATGTCTGATTTTCAACCAGCCCGCAAACGCGATAGATCCGGCAGTAAGAAAAAAAATCGGACTGCTGATAGAGGGTCATGTTCAGTATCAGTTTATGAATATTGAGCAGATAGAAAAGTTCTATTCGGCATTTTTTCCGGGACAGTGGAAAAAAGAGGCGTATTACGAACTGATGAAAAAACTCAAAGTGGCTCCAAAGCAGAAAATCAACAAGATGAGTAACGGTCAGCGTTCGCAAGTGGCTCTCGGACTGATACTTGCGCAAAATCCTGAACTGCTGGTTCTTGATGATTTTTCGCTTGGTCTTGACCCCGGTTACCGCCGTCTGTTTGTGGAATATCTCAGGGATTACGCCAAAAGCGAAAACAAAACCGTTTTTCTTACCTCCCATATAATTCAGGACATGGAACAACTCATAGACGACTGTATTATAATGGATTACGGTAAGATTTTGGTTCAAATGCCGGTCAATGACCTCTTGAACAAAATCAAGAAATACAGATGTTATGTTTCTGAAAGGCAGGAAGTTCCCGAAACTATTGACGGACTTTTCCACCCGGAGAAAAATAAAATCATTCTTGAATTTTTCTCGTTTGAAAATCAAGAGGATACGGAAGAAATTCTGTGGCAGCAGAAAATCGAGTTCAAAGGTCTTAAAAGCGAAACCGTAAATTTGGAAGACGCTTTTATCGGTTTGACCGGCAAATATTAAAAACGCTTTAATCCTCGACCCAGACCAACGCACACACTTCTATTGTGATAAAAATGTCGTTGTCTGGTGCGGGGTTTTCTAATCCGAGATACCACAGTGCGCCTTCGTCAACGGGCTCGTCAACATCAACAATGCCGCTGTTGATATTCATACGGGTGGCGTCTGTAAAATATTCAAACGAGCCGCTCTTGTCGCAAAAGACATCAAGGTTCGGGTCGTCTTTGATTAGAAAGATGTTGCAGTCGATGTCGCCGGCGGGTACGTAAAGAGAACTCATCGCATCGGAGTTGACACCGTATTCAGCGTCCACGCAGCGGCTCAGAGCGTCATAAAAGCGCAGATTGGGCGCAACATTCGGCTGCCAAGTGGCTGATACGGCGTAAAACCACCTTTCAGTGTTTACCGGAAGTTTTACCGAAAGGAAATTCCTGTTGTTGGCATCTCCGGTGTAATTGAGACCGTGAACAGTCATCAGCGTTTGACTTACAACTGATTTCAATATATAGTAACCGTGATTTGAGCCGCTGAGATTAAGTTCGACGCTTTTGGTGTCGCCGTCCTTAACTGTTACCGCTACATATTCGATACAACGGTCGTTTCTGTCGAAAACTGCAAAATAATACACCGCATCGTCGTCATAAAACTCCACGTCGAAAGTTACTTCGCCATAATTGTCGCTGACAGCATCGCCGTCAGCATAAAAAGGCTTAAAAAAACTTGATTCGGGAGCGTGCCGTGATTCAAACATGTACACTGTCTCGTTTTCCAAATGTGCTGAGCGGTCTTTAACGGTGATGTGGATACGTGCCGTTCCACGGTTGCCCCAGTCATCGCCGCAAGACGAAACTGTAAACAATACGCCAATCAAAACACAAATAAATAGATAAAATTTCTGTCTCATAATCAAATAGATTTGGTTAGATATATAGATGCAAAAATATAAAAAAATTGAAAAATTATAATTTTTTATAGAAATCTTTTGTAATTTGCTGAAAACAATCCGAATATTTTCTGTTTTTTTCGTAAATGACTATTTTACTGTATTTTACCGGCAAAATCTGCTTGGAAAAGGTTAAAATTACTCTAAAAGGCGGTACATTCCGTTTGGAATAAACAGTGATTTTTTTGCATAAATGTAATTTGCTCAGAGCGCAAAGTCTTACAAAATCAAGACTTTTGTCAAAAGGAATTATGACAGAGAAAAATCCGTTTTCAGAGATTATTTCTTTTACGCCAAGAATCATTTTTTCAAACGGCAAAGAATCTGTATGCCGTGCAAAATTTCTTTTGTAATCGTTTGATTTGAAAGCGTTTTCAAAAAACGGCGGATTGGAAATTATGTAACCGTATTTTTCGCCGCAGGTTTTGTAAAATGTCAAAAAATCGCCGTGAAAAATTTTTATTCTGTCGGAAAATTTTGAGTTTTTTACGTTTTCAACGGCTTGGAGATAAGCGTCGTTGTCTATTTCTACGGCAGTGATTTTTGCGGCGGATTTTTGCGCCGCCATAAGTGAGAGAAGTCCCGTTCCAGTGCCGATGTCAAGAATGTTTTCAGCGTTTTCAAAATTGCAGCACGCTCCGAACAAAACGCCGTCGGTAGAGATTTTCATCGCGGTATTGTCTTGATTTATAGAGAATTGCTGAAAATGAAAAACTGTGGCGGACATAAACTAAATATTTTTCGGAAAAAGACTTTCCAAATATTTTTTTTCAGAATTGTTCATTACTTTGTTTGTTTTTGACATACACCAAGTCGCAGCCATTGTATATGACGGTGTTTATAGGTTGGTTCAGTCAGCATAAGTTCATCAATAAATTTTATAATTTTTGACCCTAACTCTACTATTTTATAATATGTGGGGTTCATGGCGAGATTGCGTCCCGAATACACGCACGTCTCCCGCCACCACTGTTCGTAAAGCGTTTCAAAACGCTCACGCAGACCGGCGGTGCGCTCATGCTCGGTGTTGAGACTGCTTATAAGGCGGCTTTGCTCGTCAAACGGTATCGTCATAAACAATGCCATTATCTGTGATGCCGCGTTCGGTGTTTGTGTAGATGTCAACATATCGTCGTGTTTTGGGCGCAAATATATAAAATTTTTCAAAACTTGTCAAAAATTCCAAGCCCGAAAAGCGCGAAATCGTATTTTACGGGGTCGTCAGCGTCAAATTTTCTTAACGCCGAAGTTATCTCCTCAACCGTTTTCCAATCGTTTTGACGGCGTGTTATAAGACCGAGTTTTCTGCCGGTGTTTGCCGTGTGAGTATCAAGGGGCAACATCAACGCCGAAGACGGAATGTCCCAAAGCCCGAAATGTACACCCGCCTTATCTTTTCGACAAAGCCACATAAGGTACATATTGAGACGTTTTCCCGCCGCGCCGCGCTCAACGTCAGCAATGTGCTTTTGCGTTCTCAGCGGAAAATCACATTCAAAAAACACTTTTCTAAACTCTATTAAAGTGTCTTTTATGTTTTGGGACTTTTTGAAAGCGTTTTCAAAAACAGTTTTCAAACCGCCGTGATTCTGATAAATATTCTTCAATGCCGCCAAAGTGTACAGAAAATCAGCGTGTTGAAAAGTACGGTGAACAAAATTTGGAATTTTGTCCGCTGCTTTTTCGTCAAAATTCATAATGAAATTATACGGCGAATTTCCCGTGATTTCAATCATTTTTTTGGCGTTTTTGATAATCATTTCGCGGCGTCCCCATGCAATCAACGATGACAAAAAGCCCGAAATCTCGATGTCTTCGCGCTGAGAAAACAAGTGCGGAATCTGCACCGGATCGCTTGAAATAAATTCAGGCGTGTCGTACTGACGGTATTTTTCGTCCAAAAAATCTTTCAATTCTTGAAAACTCAAATTCATAGCGGTTGTAATTTTTTCTGCAAAAGTACAAAAAAATCCGCATCATCAAAGACGATGCGGATTTTTATCTTTCCTTTTTCAAATAAATTTATGAAAAAGTTAATGCAAACGATTGAACAAACGTTTGCGGAATCGTTTGCGTAAGTTTTTATTGTGAAACTTTAATAAAAATTAACGAAACATTTGTTTTGAGAGTAATTTTGCAGTGTCAAGAGATGACATTTTCTTTAATAAGAAACCTAAATTTAATAAAAAAACGTATAAATATGAAAAGTAAACTGTTAAAAACAAAACTGCCGCTGAAATTCTGGGCGTTGCTCCTCGCAATGCTTGTCAGCGGAAGTGCTTTTTCACAAAAAATCAACGTGAAAGGGCAGGTTGTAGACGCAGCCGGTGAAAGTATTATCGGTGCGACCGTCAGAGTTATCGGAACTACCGCAGGTACGATTACAGACCTCGACGGTAATTTTATGCTTGAAGCCGATTCAAAAGACAGCCTTGCCGTCTCCTATATCGGTTACAGCGAAGTCGTAGTAAAAGCCGCTGAAAACCTGCACATCGTTTTGCAGGAAGACACCAAAGAAATGGACGAGGTTGTCGTAATCGGTTACGGAAAAGTTAAGAAAAACGACCTCACAGGCTCTGTAACGGCAATCAGTGCCGACAAAATGGTCCGCGGCGCGGCAACCTCTGCTACCGACCTCCTCGCAGGAAAAGCCGCAGGCGTAAGCGTTATCAGCGACGGCGGTGCTCCCGGAGCAGGCGCAACTATCAGAATCAGAGGCGGTTCGTCAATGTCAGCCTCCAACAATCCCCTTGTCGTAATTGACGGCGTGGCTGTCGATGACGGCGGTATCGACGGTATGAGCAACCCGCTCGCAACCGTTCACCCCAACGACATCGAAACCTTTACTATCTTAAAAGACGCTTCCGCAACCGCAATTTACGGTTCAAGGGCTTCCAACGGCGTGATTATCATCACCACCAAAAAAGGTAAAAGCGGAAAACCCAGAGTAAGTTATGCCGGAACGGTGTCTGTCAGCACAAAACGCAACGACATCGACATTATGGACGCAGCAGAGTTCAAGAGTTTTGTTCTTGAAAAATTCGGCGCGGACAGCGAAAAGGCTGGCGCACTCGGAAATGCAAGCACCGACTGGTGGAACGAAATTTTCCGCACTTCCGTAAGCACCGACCACAACATCAGCGTTTCGGGAACTGTTAAAAATCTTCCTTACCGCGTATCCGTCGGCTACACCAACGAAAACGGTATTCTCAAAACCTCCAACATGGAACGTCTGACAGGTGCTGTAAGCCTTTCGCCGACTTTCTTCGACAAAAAACTCAGTATTTCGGTCAACGTAAAAGGCATCAGCAACAAAAACCAGTTCGGCTCTACCGACGCTATCGGAATGGCATCTCAGTTCGACCCGACACAGCCCGTAAAAATGGACGGCAACAAATACGGCAACGGCTGGTTTACGTACATGAAAGAGGACGGTTCGGCACCTATCGACATCGCCCTTACCAATCCCGTTTCAATACTTGAAGAGCAGACCGACGAGTCTACCGTTTTACGCAGTATCGGCAACATTCAGGCTGACTACAAATTCCATTTTCTCCCTGATTTGAGATTCAACGTCAATCTCGGTTATGACGTGTCAAAGAGCGACGGCGAAAAAACTATCAACGACAATGCCCCGATGACTTGGAGCAGCGGAAGTTTCAAAACCGGTTTCGGCGAAAACACCGATTATTATCACAAGAAAACCAATGGACTTTTTGAAAGTTATTTGGATTATGACAAAACTTTCGGCGTTCACGCTTTGGACGTAATGGCGGGATATTCTTGGCAGCATTTCTATTCTGACAAGGGAACCAAATATCCGTACTCAGAGGCTAAGGCAAAAGAGACCGGCAAAGAATATTACAAAGACGAATACTCTTACGAAACAGAAAACTATTTAGTTTCATTTTTCGGCAGGTTGAACTACACACTTTTGGACCGTTACCTTTTGACCTTCACTTTGAGGGACGACGGTTCTTCACGCTTCCATAAAGACAACCGTTGGGGCTTGTTCCCGTCAGCGGCTTTTGCTTGGAAAATCAGCGACGAGGCTTTCCTTAAAAACAGCGACGTTCTCTCAGACTTAAAACTCCGTTTGGGTTACGGTGTAACGGGTCAGCAGAACCTTACTGTTGACGGTCCTAACGACTATCCGTACATGGCGCGTTACAAATACTCCGAGGCGGGCGCAAGTTATTATTTCGGCGACACGCAGTACCGTCTTATCGCTCCTCAGGCTTACGACCAGAATCTTAAATGGGAAGAGACCAAAACTCTCAACGCCGGACTCGACTTCGGTTTCTTGAAAGGCAGGTTTGAAGGTTCTTTGGACTTTTATATCCGCAAAACGAGCAACCTCTTGAACTCGGTAACCGTTTCGGCAGGAACCAACTTTTCAAACCAACTTCTTACCAATGTCGGCGAACTTGAAAACCGCGGCGTGGAGTTCTCTCTTACAGCTCACGTAATCAACAAAAAAGACATTGAATGGGCTTTGAGTTACAATATTTCGTACAACAAAAACGAAATCTCAAAACTTACGATTAACGACGATCCCGCTTACAAAGGCGTTATCCACGGCGGCATAGAAGGCGGTACAGGTCATAACATTCAAATCAACGCTGTCGGCAAGCCTTACAACTCGTTCTATGTTTACGAGCAGATGTACGACGAAAACGGCAACCCGGTAGAAGACGCATACGTTGACCAGAACGGCGACGGCAAAATCGACGAGGACGACCTCAAAATTTTCAAAAAATCCGCTCCCGATGTTATCATGGGCTTGTCTTCGCAGTTCAGTTACAAAAACTGGTTTTTCAACTTTGCAATGCGTGCGGCAATCGGCAACTACGTTTACAACAACGTAAAATCCAACCGCGAGGCTTGGGACGGCTCTCAGATGTTTGACCCGTCGGGTTTCTTGAAAAACAGAATCTCAACCGCGCCTGAGACCAATTTCAAAAACGGCCAGTACAAGTCAAGTTATTATATCGAAAACGCTTCGTTTTTGAGAATGGACAACATGACTTTGGGTTACAATTTCCGCAAGATTTTCAACACGACCCAGAACGCAAAAGTTTACTTCACGGTTCAGAATCCGTTTGTCATCACCAAGTACAGCGGACTTGACCCCGAAATCAGCGGCGAAGGTATCGACAGAAACATTTATCCGCGTCCTGTAACTTTTATGTTAGGCGTTAATCTTAATTTCTAAACATTTAATTTATAAAAGATTATGAAAAGCATTAATAGAAAATTCAGATATATTCTTCCTGTTGCGGCAATAGGAACATTCCTTGGTTTTTCGTCTTGCGTAAAGGATTTGGACACTATTCCCTTGGACGAAAAAGAACTTGTCTCGGAAGTGGTTTTCGGCAGCACTCTTGACGCTTACAGCGAGAGTCTTGCCAAGATATACGCCGGTCTTGCCCTCGGCGGCAACAAGGGCGGCGACGAAGAACAGGACGTTGTCGGCATTGACGGCGGTTCTCAGGCATCTTTCCTGCGCGTTATGTGGAATATGCAGGAACTCGCCTCCGACATTGCTCACTGTTGTTGGAACGACCCCGGAATCCCTGATTTCAATCATATTTCTTGGTCGGCTTCAAGTCCTTGGATAAAAGGCTCTTATTTCAGGCTTTTTTATCAAATCAATCTTTGCAACGCCTTTTTGAGGGAGACTGACGAAGGCACGCTCTCTTCACGCGGCTGTGCACAGGACGTTATCAGCAAGGTAAAAGTTTACAGAGGCGAGGCAAAATTCTTACGCGCTCTTATGTATCTGTATGCTCTTGACTTTTACAGAAACGTGCCTTTTGTTACCGAAGAAAGCACTGTCGGCAGCGGAAGTCCCGAACAGATTCAGGCAAAAGACCTTTTTGACTATGTTGAAAAACAACTTCTTGAAAGCGCGGAAGAAATGGCAGACCCCAAACCGGGTTTTTCAGAGAATTACGGACACGCCAACAAAGCGGCTGCATGGGCTGCGCTTACAAGGCTTTATCTCAACGCCAAAGTTTATATCAACGTAGAAAAAAACACTGAATGTATCACTTATTGTCAGAAGATTTTTGAGGCGGGCTACAAACTCGAACCCGTTTACGCCGATATGTTCAAGGCTGACAACGACAAATCCCTTGAAATGATTTTCCCCGTCCGTTACGAAGGCGACCAAACCATGACTTGGGGCGGAATGACGGCTCTTTTGTGTTGGGGTTCAGGCGATTATCAGACCGAAACTAACGCCAAAGGTGCATGGCAAGGAGTTAGAGCAAAATCTTCGTTCTTCAACATTTTTGACCGCGAGGACGGCAAGGCTCAGGATTCGCGTATGGCAATGCTCCGTCTTGACGGCACTTCAAGCAACGAAATCACTGACGAGGCTTCTTTCAAAAACAACGGTATTCCCGTTACGAAATTTTACAACGTTTACAAAGACGGAAGTTTGCCGCCTTCGAGCGAGGCTTATACAGATTTTCCGCTTTTCCGTTTGGGCGAAATTTACCTGAACATGGCGGAAGCGCAACTCCGCGCGGGCAGTGAGGCAAACGCCTTGAAATACGTCAACGAACTCCGCGAGAGAGCCGGAATCTCTTCACCGCTCGGAAAACTCGACCTTGATTTTCTCTGCGATGAAAGGGCAAGGGAACTCTTTTACGAGGCTCAACGCCGCACCGACCTCATCCGTTTCGGCAAATACACCACGGGTTACAACTGGCCCTGGAAAGGCGGCGTGGCTCAGGGAAAAGACGTTCCGAACTATTACTCGGTTTTCCCGATTCCCTCTGACGATATGGGCAGCAATCTTAATCTTAAACAAAACGAAGGTTATTCCGAAAACTAATTTTTTTAGACCATGAAAGCATTTAATAAATATTTCATCATACCGGCGGCAATGATGTTTGCCTTTGCCGCCTGCGAGGACGAAAAAACGCCCGTTCTCGAACTTGTTAAAAAAGCGGGTTTCAACCAGTTTGAAAAATCCGAGGTGGTAATCAATAAAAACAACCTTTCGGAAAAGTTTCCGAAAATCAGTTGGACTCCCGCCGATTACAACGGCGCGGCTGTAAGTTACTCCGTAAAAATGAAAAACGGCAGCGGCAAAGAAGTCGTTCTTGGCGAGACAACGGACTGTTTTCTCGAACTTGACAATTCGGCTGTAAACTCTCTGCTTGCCGAGGCGGGCGCATATCCGGGCAAAGCGGCAGAATGTACGTTTTCGTTGGAGTCTTCGGCGGCCGGCGGCGTTAAAACCGACGTTGCGGAAAACACCGTCAGCATAAAAGTTACCGCTTACGATTCCAAATCCGAAAACATCGACTGGCCTTTTGCATACGTTGCAGTCGGTTATCCGAATTTCGACTTTGAAAAATCGTTCTTAATCGGCGACCCAGACGGCGACGGCGTTTATCAGGGTTATGTCAACATTCCCGAAGGCACGGGCAGTTCTTTTGCGGTGCTTGACGGCAAAACGATGGAGGTTATCTCTCAGGACAACACCCTGAATCCCGAAACCAACACCGGTTTCTTGGAGATAAAAGCCGGCACTGACGGCAGCGTTGAAGTCGGCGACAAAACCGAATGGGGACTTATCGGCAGCGCGACTTCCGGCAGTTGGGACAAAGACACAAAAATGGACTTTGACGTTTCAACAGGACTTTGGACGGCTGTTACTTCCCTTACCGACGGCGAGTTTAAATTCCGTGCCAACGGCGGCTGGGACATCAACCTCGGCGGCAGCGCGGAAGAACTCACTTACGGCGGCGACAACCTGAAAGTTCCCTCGGCTCACGCTTACATCGTTACCCTTAACCTCGTAAACGCAGGAAAATACACTTACACGATGGAAGAGACCGAAATCGAACTTTCGAGCGAATTTTTAACAGTTCCGGGTTCGTTTAACGGTTGGAACAATCAAACCAAAGATTATCGTGTAACATCTGCTGCCCGCGACTTTGTATTTTCAAATACGCTTTATATCGGAGAAGACAATGCGGAATTTAAGTTCTACGATGACGCTTCGGGCGCATGGATAGGCATTGCCGGCGACAAGGCTGACGACGGCAGTTTCAAAATCGGCGACGGCGACAACATAAAACTTGACAAGGCAGGTTATTACAAAATGACTGTTGACCAGAAAAAGATGACTGCGACGGTCATTGCAACAGGCTGGGAGTTAATCGGCAGCGCAATAGAGCCTTACGATTGGAGCGCAGGTATTGTGATGGATTATGACGCCGCCACCAAAACTTGGTCAAAAACCCTTACCGTAAACAGCGGCGAATACAAATTCCGCTGGGCAGGCGCATGGGACGTTAATTTCGGCGGTGCGCTTACCGGTCTTGAACAGGACGGCGCAAACCTCAACATTTCGGCTGGAACTTACAAATTTGTTCTTGATCCGGAAAAGAAAACTGCAACCGTAACAGCGCAATAGAACTTTTTTACAGTTCATTTATATATCGGGGGACTTTTCGGTAAAGCCGAATCCCCCTTTTTTATTTTTCCGAAGTTATTTTTTCAACATCTTGAAGAAACAAATCAAAATCGCTTCTGTAAAGTTTGTCTTGAATTACGCGGTACTTTTCAAATTCGCTTTCGGCAAACGATTTTGCAATTTCAGCGGTAACTTTGCCTTTATCGTTTAAAATTTCCATCTCGTTAAAATCCAAAAACTTATTCACCCGTTTTGCCCAATCTTCCATTGTCATCGGGATTTTGCGCTGAGCCTGAAATTCCGCATAGTCAAGATACATTGTTACAATACGCTCAAGTTGTTTTAACTCGTCTTTTGAAAGGTAATTTTTAGCGATGCTGACATCAGATTTTTCGATTTTACCGTCGGGTGCTTTGCGCCAACTTGTAAGTCCCATGTGGACTTTTTCTGCATTAGCCCGTTCCATTATCAGTTCGGCGGCTGTATGGCGGTGTATTGCCCAATGGAGTTTGTTTTGAACGCTTGCAAAAAACTTCCTCGTTGTGGCGGCGTTTTTGTCGTAATCCACGCTTGTAGCGTATATGTCGGTGATTTTTTGATAAAATTTGCGCTCCGACATACGGATTTCGCGGATTTCTTCAAGCAAATTTTCAAAATATTGCTCATCAAAGATTTGACCGTTTTCAAGGCGTTGTTTGTCAAGTACATAGCCTTGAATCGTAAAAGTTTTCAAAACTTTTGTCGCCCATTGCCTGAACTGTGTTGCCCGAAGTGAATTTACCCTATATCCGACCGAAATTATCGCATCAAGATTGTAAAATTTTGTGTTGTAGTTTTTTCCGTCAGCGGCAGTTTGTCGGAATTTCCGACAAACTGAATTTTCATCAAGTTCTTTTTCGTCGAATATTGCGTTCAAATGTTCGGCAATAGTAGAGCGGCCTTTATCAAAAAGCCTTGATATTCCGTCCTGTGTAAGCCATACATTTTCGTCTTGAACGCGCACTTCTATTGTGTCCTGCGAATTTTGTTTGGTAAAAACCAAAAAATCCGCTGTACTGTTGCGTATTTGTAATGTTTTTTCGGTCATATTACAAAAAAAATTAATCCTCTATTTTCCCGTCTTTAATCCTGATAATTCTGTCGCTCATTGCGGCAAAATTTTCGTCGTGCGTTACGATTACAAACGTCTTTTTAAAAGTGTCCCTGAGACTAAAAAGCAGGGTGTGAAGTTCTTCTCGGTTTTTAGAATCGAGGTTTCCGGATGGTTCGTCGGCAAAAATCACTTCCGGGTCGTTGATTAATGACCTCGCAATGGCAACCCTTTGCTGCTCGCCGCCTGAAAGTTCTTTCGGCTTGTGGCTTACGCGCTCCGAAAGGTTGAGAAACTTCAAAAGTTCCAATGCGCGTTTTTCGGTTTCCTTTTGATTTTTTCCGCCGATAAGAGCCGGTATGCAGACGTTTTCAAGAGCCGTAAACTCCGGCAGAAGGTGGTGAAACTGAAACACAAAACCGATGTTTTTGTTGCGGAACTCCGCCAACTTTTTGCCCGAAAGTTTGCCCGCGTCAACTCCGCCGATGTTTACCTCGCCCGAATCGGCTTTCAAAAGTGTTCCGGCAATTTGCAGTAGCGTGGTTTTTCCCGCACCCGAAGCCCCGACAATAGACACAATTTTGGAGTCTTCAATCGTAAGGTTGATGCCTTTTAAGACTTCCAACTGTCCGAAACTTTTTTTTATATCTTTTAAAATTATCATTTTGCTTGGTCAATTATTTGAATTTCAAACAGTTTAGGCCAGTTTTTGCCCGTAATAAACAGCCTTTTGCCTTTTTCGTCGTATGCAATGCCGTTCAGGACGTCAGTGTTAGACTCTCTGAGTGTTGACGGCAAAAGATTTGTCAACTCTATGTAACTCAACACTTTGCCGCTGTGATAATCTATTTCGGCGATTAAATCCGACTGATAAATGTTGGCGTAAAGCCTTCCGTCTATCATTTCGGTTTCGTTCAGCATTTTAACAGGTCCCAGATTGTCGTAAACCTGAATGTATTTTACTGATGAAAAATTGTTTTTTTCGAGGAAATAGACATTTTCGCTGCCGTCGGTAAGCAGCAGAGTGTCATTGTAATACGTCAAGCCCCAGCCTTCGGTCGCAACATCAAAATCACGGAGTTTTTCAAAAGTTTTTTTGTCGTAAACAAAGCCTTTGTGATTTTGCCATGTCAGTTGAACGAGTTTGTCGTCCATGATTGTAAGACCTTCGCCGAAATATTCCTCTTCAAGAATGTAACTTTGAAGCACTTCGCCGTTTTCCGGTTTTACTTTCCTGAGCGACGATTTTTTCTTTAAGCCCGTTGACTCGTAAAAAACTCCGTCCTCGTATTGAAGTCCCTGCGTATAAGCCTGATTGTCATGATTATACGTTTTTAAGACTTTGAAAGTTTTGCGTTTGGGGACAATATCGGAATGAAGTTTTACTGATGAGCCGAGATATTCTGATTTTCCGTCTTTAAAAACCTGAACCGTTACAGGCACGATGCCGCATCTGAAATTTTTTGTGTCAATTGTCAGCGAAGTTTCATCGGTGTTTAGAGAGGCAAACTTCCTGCCGTCAACGCTTACCGATGCAGAGTCAAAATCCACGCCTTTGTCTTTAACAATGTCAAGCGAAAATTTGTCAGAAATCTTGCCGATGGAATTTTCGTCCAAGTTGCTGAGTTTCAGCGAAAAATTTTTCTCCTGATGAGGCTGTGGCTGGTTTTGCGGCTGGTTTTGGTTTTTGTTTTCCTGACCGTTTTGTCCGCATGAAAAAAGCAGTGCGGAAGAAGAAAACAGCAATATTTTGTTGAAAAAGTTCATTTTTTTCTATAAATTTTTAGGTGAAATTACATATTCCAAATTAAAAATCCCGTAAACGGCTTCGTTCCAGTCGTTTATGTCTGCGCTCATGGCGGCAAAGTTTGCGGTATCGAGATAAACCCTCTCGTCAGTAAAGTCTGAGACCAACTTTGACCATGTGGGATTATGACCGACCAACAAGACGCTGTCAGCCTTGTTGTCAATATCTTGAATGATTCTGAGAATTTCCTTTTGATAATCGAAATAGAAACTTTCTTCAAAGATTATTTCGCCGGAGAATCCCGTTTTGTTTTTGATGATTTCGGCTGTCTGATAGGCGCGTTTTGCAGGCGAACTGAGGATTTTGTCGAATTTAATATTTTTGTTTATGATTTCGGCGGCGACTTTTTTTGCCTCGTTGATGCCTAAATAACTGATAATCCTGTCTTTGTCTTCGACATTGTCATCGTTCCAACTTGCTTTTGCGTGCCTTAATAAATACAGTTTTTTCATATTCTCTCTCTATTTTCAAACCGCAAAAATAAAAAATATTACGAAAAGTAAAAAATATTTATTACCTTTGGGGCATAAAAAATACAATTCATTTCTGATGGAAAAAACATTATTACTTGGGGACGAGGCTGTTGCTTTGGGAGCGATATACGCCGGATTGTCAGGCGTTTACGCTTACCCTGGAACTCCGTCCACCGAAATTACCGAATTTATTCAAAACAATCCCCTTTCCAAAGAAAGGAAGATTCACTCCCGTTGGTGCACCAACGAAAAAACCGCTATGGAAGCCGCTCTCGGTATGTCTTACGCCGGAAAAAGAGCGTTGGTTTGTATGAAACACGTCGGCATGAACGTCTGCGCCGACGCTTTTGTAAATTCCGCTGTTACAGGCGTTAACGGCGGTCTCGTGGTGCTTGCCGCCGACGACCCGTCAATGCATTCAAGCCAAAACGAGCAGGATTCAAGATTTTACGGCAAGTTTGCCATGATTCCCGTTTTTGAGCCGTCAAACCAGCAGGAAGCCTTCGACATGATGTCCATTGCATTTGACCTCAGCGAAAGACTCAAAGAGCCTGTTTTGATGAGAGTTGTAACAAGACTCGCACATTCAAGGGCGGCGGTTGAAATCTCGGACATTAAACCCGAAAACGCTTTCAATCCGTCAACTTCACGCGGCTGGGTTTTGCTGCCCGGAATCGCAAAAAAACAGTACGCCGCTTTAATCGAAAAGCAGCCCGAAATGAAAGCCGTTGCCGAAAATTCCAAGTTCAACCGTTTTGAAGACGGCGGCAGTTCGTTGGCTGTAATTGCGTGCGGTATCGGTTACAACTATGTTAAGGAAGCCGCTGCAAACTTCATGTCGGGTTTAAAAATATTAAAAATCTCTCAATATCCTCTGCCGGAAAAAGCCGTTCTTTCGCTGACAAAGGACTGCAAAAAAATCCTCGTTGTGGAAGACGGACAACCCGTTGTGGAAGAAGACGTTAAGAGAGTTGTCGGCGACAAGGCGGAAGTTCTCGGACGTCTGACCGGAGATTTGCCGCGTCAGGGCGAACTCAATCCCGACAACGTTGCAAAAGCCTTGGGCGCAAAAGTTGAAACCGAGTTTGAGCAGGGCAAAAATCTCGCGGCAAGACCTCCGCAACTTTGTCAGGGCTGCGGACACAGAGACGTTTACGGTGCGTTAAAAGAGGTTATCACAAAATATGAAAACGCAAGGGTTTTCGGCGATATAGGTTGTTATACGTTGGGCGCGTTGCCGCCGTTTCAAGCATTGGCAAGTTGCGTTGACATGGGCGCGTCAATCACAATGGCAAAAGGCGCGGCTGACGCGGGACTGTTCCCCTCAATTGCGGTTATCGGCGACTCTACTTTCACACATTCGGGAATGACGGGCTTGTTGGACGCTGTTAACGAAAAGGCAAACATAACCGTAATAATATCAGATAATCTGACAACGGGAATGACCGGCGGTCAGGACTCTGCGGGCTTAAACAAATACGAAGCAATTTGTATCGGTTTGGGCGTTGAACCTGAGCATGTTAGAGTTGTTGTTCCGATGCCGAAAAACATGCCGGAAATCACAAGAATCATCGAAGAAGAAATCAATTATAACGGCGTTTCGGTTATAATTCCCCGCCGCGAATGTATGCAAACCCTTAAAAGACACAAGAAAAAATGAAAAAAGATTTAATTCTTTGCGGTGTGGGCGGACAAGGTATCCTCTCTATCGCAACCGTTATAGGCGAGGCAGCAACAAAAGCTGGCATTTTCTTAAAACAGGCGGAAGTTCACGGTATGAGTCAGAGGGGCGGCGACGTTCAAAGCAATTTAAGGCTCTCAACGACAGAGATTTATTCGGACTTGATTCCGCTTGGAAAGGCTGATTTGATAATTTCGATGGAGCCGATGGAAGTTTTGCGCTACCTGCCTTACATCAACAAATCGTCTTGGATTGTAACAAATTCAAAACCGTTTGTCAACATTCCCGATTATCCGGAAGAAGGAAAACTTTTTGCGGAGTTGGACACTCTGCCCAACATCAAAAAACTTGACATTGAGGAAGTTGCAAAAAGCATTATGATGCCCAAATCTGCAAACATGGTGCTTCTTGGAATGGCTGCAAAGTATATTGAAATTGTCAGTGTCGAGCAGTTGAAAGAGGCTATTAAGACAGTTTTTGCCCGCAAAGGCGATGCAATCGTCGAGGCAAATTTAAAAGCGTTTGAAGAAGGAATGAAAAATTAAAGACATTATTCCTTGGGTTGAAAAATTATTCCCGAAGAATTTCTTTTTGAAATTTTCGGGAATTTTTTTATTTTTGCGGCAAAACTAAAAAACTATCCGCCATGGTAACAATAGCAAACGCGATATACGATTCAGTTTTTAAATATCTGATGCAGGACACAAAAGCGGCAAGTGTGCTTTTGGGTGCTTTGCTCGGCACAAAGGTTGTTGACCTGAAAATGAAAAACAACGAGTATGCCGTAAAAGCCAAAAACAGACTTGACGTTTTGCGTATAGATTTTTCTGCGACAATTCTTGATAAAAACAGTAACAAAAAACTGATAACCATCGAGTTACAAAACGCATACTTAAAAAGTGAGGTGATGCGTTTCAGGAAATATTTGGCGGAACAATACAAGGACAAAAACAATTTTCTTGAAAAAGACGGCAGAAAAGTTCCTGTTCCTATTGTTACGATTTACATTTTAGGACATCCGTGTTGCGACAAACAAGAGCCTGTAATTTACGGAAATCCTGAATTTTACAATGCGGAACATCAAAAACTTGAAGACCTTTTTGACAGTGATTTTATCAACGGTTTGATTCATCATTTGATAATTGTTCAAGTTCCGTTTCTAAAACTCAACGCAAAAACCAAAGTTGAAAAATATTTGGACTTTTTGAACCAGTTGCATAAAATTGACAAAACCAAGAAAACCTCTCATTTATTGAGAGTTGACGACGAAAACATCGATGAAGATTACCATTTGATAGTCCGTCGTTTGGAGCAAGCGTGTGCAGACGAAGAAGTCCGCAAAACAATGGAAGTAGAAGACGAACTCAACGAAGATATTGAAAGTTGGAACGCCACAGAAATGAAATTGCGGGAACAATTACAAGAAAAAGATTCGCAGTTACAAGAAAAAGATTCGCAACTTAACGCAGTTTTGTCTGCCTCAGTGAAAGCGTTTGCATCGCAGGGTATGTCTTTGGAAGATATTTCAAAGATTTTGAAAATTTCAGTGGACGAAATAGAAAAACTGAAATGAGTATCAATAAAAAATGTATGCAAAATGGAACTAAACGATGAAAAACTTTTGCAAATAGCGAAAGATTTGTACAAATTATATACGGAGGAAAAAGAATCTTTACCTTACTCATTGAATTTAGTCTATGAACTCCGCGATTATGAAAACGCACATTCGCGGATACTTCGTGGATTATTACAATATAATCGTAAGGGATGTTTCCCTATTTTGCAATCATTTATTGAACGTGTTAAAGAAATTGCAGATTGCAATGTTGATATTAGGATAAAGAAGCCTGAATTAACAAATGAGGAGCATAATATTGATTTACTTATTAAGGAAAAAAAATCTTATGCTATAATAGTCGAGAATAAAATATGGAATGCTCGTGACCAAAACAAACAAATAGAAAGATATGTGGATTATGTAAAGGATTTGGGTATTCCCAAAAGAAAAATTTTTGTCATTTATTTGACCCAAGACGGACAAAAAGAAATATCTGACAATAGTTTGACACCAATGGTTCAAAAAATTCTTGGATGTACCAATAGAAGCAAGAGGCGTTTCATACCTATGAATTATAAATATGATATTATGCCATGGCTTGAAGAACTCCTAAGAAACAAGTATATTCAAGATGAACCTTTATTACAGTCAGCAGTTATTCAATATGTTGATTATCTTAAAATACTATTTGATGCACGCAAAGAAGATATAGAAATTGAAAATAAATTAGAAGAAAAACTTATGAACGACCTTAATATAAAATCCATTCAAGAACTATTGCAAACGAGGAATGAAGTGGACAAATTACAAGAGATTGTTACAAATACAACAGATAATAAAATCGAAGAATTATGCAAGAAAAAGATATATAATGTTCTTAAAAGGAGAGGTTATGAAATAAAAAAAATTGTGTTTCAATATGATTCTTTTGACCTTGAAATTCAAGTCCCCAAATGGGAAAAATGTTGGTGGTCAATAGAAAATGATGAAAATGAAAGTAACAAACTTTTCTTCGGTATTTGGAAAGATCCCCAAAAAACAATCGCAAAAAAATATATAAAAAAATTAGAATATGTTTTTGATAATGTCCAAGACGAAGGATATATTGGATGGGAATGGTTTGGTGAATATGAATTGAATGATGAATTTTGGCTTAATATTGAAACTCATTCAACAAAATTTGTCAATGCAATTGTGAGAGATTTAGAGAGAATACGAGAAAATACAGAAGAATTAAATTTGTAAATACTGAGAATTGTTTCTTTTTGAAATTTTCTAAAAATTTTTTTATATTTGCGGCAAAACTTAAAAAAGGTCAGAACTATGGCAGCACCTCATAAATATCCTACCGGACGCGCGGATTTTGAGTCAATTATCAACGAGGGTTTTCTTTACGTTGACAAGACGGAGAGAATGTACGAAATGATTGGCGACAGAAAATTCGTATTTCTTTCACGTCCGAGACGGTTTGGAAAGTCATTATTGGTTAATACTTTACGCGCTTATTTCGAGGGGAAAAAAGAACTTTTCAAAGGTCTTAAAATTTCTCAATACGAAAAAGACTGGATTCAATATCCCGTGATTGCGTTTGATATGTCGGCGGTAAAAGACGAAACGATTGCCGATATGCCAAAGGCAATAGGACTGCAATTTGAAGAATTTGAAAAGAAATATTCCATACCTGTTGACAGGACTTTAAGTAACGGAGTACGTCTTTTAAATTTTATAAAAAGTGTCAAGGCACAGACCGGCAAAAACGTTGTAGTCCTCATTGATGAATATGACGCGCCGCTCAACGCACATCTTCACGACGGAAAACTCAGCGAAGTAAAAGCAATCTTACAAAATCTCTATCAGCAGTTGAAAGTTTGCGAAAAAGACGAGCGTTTTGTTTTTATAACGGGAATTTCAAAATTTTCGCAGGTTTCGATTTTTTCCACAATCAACAACCTTGAAAAAATTGCAATGTTGGATGAATATTCAGACCTTTGCGGCATAACAAAGAACGAACTTCTGACTTATTTCAAGGAAGATATTGAAATGCTGGCTGAAAAATTCAAGTGCAGTTTTGAAGAAATAATCGAAAAGTTGAAATTTCAGTACGACGGCTATCATTTCAGCGAAAATTCGCCTGATATTTTCAACCCGACAAGCATTTTGACGGCTTTCAAGGAAAAGAAACTTGACAATCATTGGTTTGAAACCGCAACGTCAAGTTATATTATAGAACATCTTAAACGTCATCATGCTGATATTCTGAAACTTGTACCCAAAAAGTTATTCAAGGAGGATTTTGATGTTTCGCCCGAAGATTATGACAGTCTTTGGCCTATACTTTATCAGGCAGGTTATCTGACAATCAAGGATTTTGACGAAGAACGCTGTGTTTTTACTCTGGATTATCCTAACAATGAGGTTCGTATAGGCATGATGCAGAATATGCTGAAATACTATTTTCCGCAAAATCTTTCATCAGGAAAGATGTCAATGCAGCAGTTTTATTTTGCCTTGAAAGCCGGTCAGATTGACGAGGCGATGACTTATTTAAAAGACTTTTTGTCTGAAATTCCCAATATCTTGAACAATAAAGAGGAAAAGCATTTTCAAACGATTTTGTACGTGCTTTTTACGTGGCTTGGTTTTTACACGGAAGTTGAGGTCAATACGGCGGTCGGACGCACTGATGTTGTCATAAAAAATCCGAAAAACATTTTTGTCATTGAACTTAAAGTTGACGGTTCTGCACAGGAAGCGTTAGACCAAATCAACTCCAAAAACTATCTGATACCTTATAAATATGACGGCCGCACGGTTGTAAAAATCGGCGTGAATATTTCCTCCGAAAATAATGTCAGAACAATTACGGAGTGGAAAGCAGAGTAAATTTTGGGGTTTATCAGAAAAAATGTAACTTTGTCGAAAATAAATTTTAAACAAAATAATGGATAACAATTCGGAATATTTACATCCGGAATTAGAGACGCTGAGCGTTTCTGAAATTCGGGATTTGCAGTTCAAACGGCTCAAAGACACCCTTAACCGTTGCATGAACTCGGAATTTTACAAAAAACGTTTTCAAGAATGTGGTTTAACGGTTGACGACATCAAAACCTTGGACGACTTGAAAAAAATCCCTTTCACCACAAAACAGGATTTAAGGGACAATTATCCTTTCGGTCTGCGCAGCGTTCCTCTTGAAAAATGCGTGCGCCTTCACTCGTCAAGCGGTACGACCGGCAATCCGACCGTTATTCTTCACTCTCAAAAAGATTTGGACGAATGGGCAAACGCCGTTGCGAGATGCCTTTGGATGGTGGGTTTGAGACCTAATGACGTGTTCCAAAACTCTTCGGGTTACGGAATGTTCACGGGCGGTTTGGGCTTTCAGTACGGTGCTGAAAAACTCGGTATGCTGACCGTTCCCGCCGCAGCCGGCAACACGTTGAGACAAATCAAATTTATAAAAGATTTCGGCACGACGGCAATCCACGCCATTCCCTCGTATGTAACACGTATTAAAGAAGTTATGGATCAGACAGGCGTTGATCCGAAGCGCGATACCAAGTTGAAAACCCTCGTTATCGGCGCGGAACCTCACTCCGAAGAACAGCGCAAAAGAATTGAAAAAATGCTCGGCGTAAAAGCCTACAATTCTTTCGGAATGTCAGAAATGTGCGGACCCGGCGTGGCTTTTGAATGTAAAGAGCAAAACGGTCTTCATATTTGGGAGGATTATTACATCGTTGAAATCGTCAATCCTGACACTCTTGAACCCGTTCCCGAAGGCGAAATCGGCGAACTCGTTTTAACAACCCTCAACCGCGAGGCAATGCCGCTTCTTCGTTACCGTACCCGCGACCTCACGCGCATTTTGGGGCATGACTGTCCGTGCGGAAGACATCACGTCAGACTCGACAGAATGAAAGGCCGCTCTGACGATATGATTGTTCTCAGGGGCGTTAACATTTTCCCGATTCAAATCGAAACGATTTTGATGAACTTCAAAGAATTGTCTACCAACTACTTAATAACGCTGACAACTGACGGCGACAACGACAACATGACCGTTGAAGTGGAGTTGGAAGAACTTTTCACGGACGATTATTCGAGGTTGGAAAAACTCACGAAAGACATCACAAGGGCTTTAAAAGACGAAATTCTGTTAACGCCGAGGGTAAAACTTGTTGCAAAGGGAACTTTACCCGTTTCGGAAGGAAAAGCGGTTCGCGTTGTGGACAACAGAAAAGTTTATGAATAAAAAAGGTATAATTATGACTATCAATCAATTATCAATATTTATAGAGAACAAATCCGGAGCATTGATAAAGGTGTTGGATTTGTTGAGCCAGGAGGGCGTTCAGATTATCGCTTCAACGATTGCCGACACTTCGGAGTTTGGCATTTACAGGGTTATCTGCAACGAGCCGTCAAAGGCGTATAACATTCTGAAAAACAATAATATAAACGTACAATTAACGGACGTTCTTGCGGTTCAGATAGAGGACGAGCCCGGCAAGGCGGCTCACGTTATTGACCTTTTCACTAAGGCAGGCGTAAACGTTGCGTATATGTACAGTTTTCTTTTCAAAGGCAAAGGTGTTTTGATTCTGAAAGTCAATCCTTTGGACAAGGCGAAAGAAATCATAATGCTTGAAAAAATCAGTTTTGTTACGACCGAGGATTTGAAGTAGGTTTTTGATTTTTATGTGCGGAAAAATCGCAAAACTTCATATTTTTCCGCACGTAAGAATCAAAAATTTTTCAAAGCGTTTACGATTTTATTAAACCTTTCTGGCGAAGGCTTTTTAATACCGTAAATATATTTTTGAAGCAAAGTTTTATGAATGCCTGCACCGGCGGCGACTGCATTTAAATTCGTATCGGGGTATTTCTTGAAAATTTTTGCGGTATCGTTGTCATAGTCGGGTTCTTGCGTTTCATAAAAACTTTCGATTGAAATATCTTCGTCAATATCCGGCCAGTGAATTTCATCTGCATAAAGTCCGATTTCAAAACGTTGCCGCTGAGTTTCAGAAGCCTCTTTTAAAAGCGGAAAAGCCTCCAACGGACGGCTCAAAACGTTTGCTTTGTCCGTCTTAATATAAATGCGGTTGTCAGAAAACCAGACTTTTATAATTTTTTCGTCCATAATTTTATTCATCAAAATATTCGTGCCACGACTTTATAATATCTTCTTTGTATTGTTTTACGGCATCAACGGCGCGTTTCAAATCTTTCGGTTTAATGCCTTTGTTTTCAACAACTTCCGCTGTTTCTACAACAATTTTCGCCCGACCGTCGCCGTTGGAAACATGAATGTGAACCGGCAAATGTTCGTCGGAATAAAAATAAAAGCGTAAACCAAATAAAAATAAAATTGTCGGCATAATTACATATTGATTTGAAAACTAAAAACTTTTGAGCGGGAAACAAGGCTCGAACTCGTATCCTCGCGATTACATATCGCGCGCTCTTCCATTGGAGAATAAATACTCCATTAAGCTATTCCCGCATTTTTTATGTGCGCAAAAATACTAACTTTTCCGATTTTTCCGCACATAAAAATCAAAATTTTCTAAAAAACTACAAAAGTCGTATCACTTTTGTAAAAACTTTTGCAAAAGTCATATCACTTTTGTAAATTTGCGGCATTATGAAACGGGACATTTTAGACAAATTAATTGAATGGAAAAACAGCGGCAGACGAAAACCGCTGATTCTTTCCGGTGTGCGTCAGTGCGGTAAAACTCATACCCTCAGAGAGTTCGGTGAAAAATATTTTAAAAACGTCTGCTATATAAACTTTGAGGCTGACAGCAAGTTTGCAGCCGTTTTTGATTACGATTATGACACAGAACGTATTGTAAACGAAATTTCGCTGCTTAGAAACTGCAAAATCACTGACGGCGAAACCCTTTTGATTTTTGATGAAATTCAGGAGGCTCCACGCGCAATCACCGCTTTGAAATATTTTTGTGAAAACCGTCCCGGACTTCATCTCGCGTGCGCAGGTTCGCTGCTTGGTGTCGCGCTGAAACATCAAAATATTTCGTTCCCTGTCGGTAAAGTCAACAGAATCAAGATGTTGCCTATGAATTTTAAAGAGTTTGTTACTGCTGTTGACGGCGAACAATATATAAAATTGTTTTCTTCGTGGCCTCTTGGCAGAGAAATTCCGCCGGTTTATACCCAAAAATTAGAACGTCTGCTGAAAGAATATTACGTTGTCGGCGGTATGCCTGAGGCTGTCAAGGAATACGCTGAAACTAAAAATTTTGAAACCGTCGCACAGATTCAGGACGAAATTTTGGCGGATTATGCCGATGATTTTTCAAAACACGCGCCTGTTTCCGAAATCGAAAAAATCCGTTTGGTTTGGGATTCCGTGCCGAAACAGTTGGCAAAGGAGAACAACAAATTTGTCTTTTCGCACGTCAAAGAGGGCAAACGCGCTCACGAGTTGGAAGGCGCGTTGCAATGGCTCAAAAATGCCGGATTGGTACATCTTGTTGAACTCGTTCAAAACGCTGAAAGTCCGCTTTCTGCATACGCCGACGCTACATATTTCAAGGTTTACGCTTCGGATGTCGGACTGCTTTGCCGACGTCTTGGAATGGGCTATAAAAATTATTTTGAGGACGGCGGGCTTCAAACCGCTTTCAAAGGCGCGGTTACGGAAAATTATGTTTTGAACGAACTTTTGAACCTTTCTTATCAGCCGTATTTTTGGCGGTCGGGCAACAGTGCCGAACTGGATTTTTTGTTTGACAATTCCGGAGAAGTGATTCCCGTAGAAGTCAAGGCGGCAACCAATACTCAGGCAAAGAGTTACAAACAGTTTTGTAAAAAATTCAAGGTGAAAAGCGGTTTTAAACTGTCACTCAAAAACATCGCTGTCAACGACTGTGAAGGTACTGCGACAATCAGTCTTCCGTTGTATTTGCAGTGGAATATGAAAAGCTTTTTGTGCGGGGAGCAGGAGTCGAACCCGGCGTTTCAACCTTAACTAAGTTGTGTTCTATCCACTGAACTATCCCCACAAAGGATAAGAAAAAATTGAGCGGGAAACAAGATTCGAACTCGTGTCTTCCGCACATACTACTTATATGAAGTGTTTATCAAAATAAATAATATGTGCGGTGCTCTAACCATTGGCAGAAATGCTCTGCCACTAAGCTATTCCCGCATTTTTAAGTTGCGGCGCAAAAATAGAACTAATTTTTGTCTTTACAAAATTTGCCGAAAGTTTTTTTGTAATATTTTGAAATTCGTGCTACCTTTGCAGCAAATTAAACTTATTTGCAAAAAATTGTAATGGACAGAAGCATTGTAAATCAGACGATTAAAGAAATGGGGCTTGAAGATTTTTCAAGCGTTACAATCCGCGACATCGCAAAACTTTCCAAAAAACTTGAAGCGGTAACCGGCGAAAAATTCGTTCATTTGGAAATGGGCGTTCCGGGTTTGAAACCTTCAGAAATCGGTGTCAACGCCGAAATCGAAGCCCTGAAAAACAACTGCGCACAGACTTACGCACCAAACGACGGAATCCCCGAAATCAAAAACGCCGCATCAAAATTCGTTAAAGCGTTCATTGACTTGGACATAGACCCGCTTTGCTGTATGCCGACCACGGGTTCGATGCAGGGAACGTTTGCGGTTTTTACGACCTTGAAACATGCCGACCCGAAAAAAGATACGGTTTTGTTTCTTCACCCCGGCTTTCCCGTTCAGACAACGCAGTGCGAGGTTATCGGTCTGAAAACCAAAGGTTTGGATATTTATAATTACCGTGGCGAAAAACTTATTGAAGCCTTGGAGAAAATTCTCTCGGAAGGCGGCGTGTGCGGACTTGTTTACTCAAATCCCAACAATCCGTCATGGGTTTGTTTTACTGCCGAGGAGTTAAAAGGAATTGGCAAATTGGCAACCAAATTTGATGTGGTTGTTTTGGAAGATTTGGCATATTTTGCGATGGATTTCCGCAAAGATTTGTCAAAACCGTTTACTGCGCCTTTTCAGCCGTCGGTCGGAAAATATACAGACAATTACGTGCTAAGTATTTCAGGTTCAAAGGCTTTCTCGTATGCTGGACAGAGAATCGGCGTAAGTTGCATTTCAAACGCGCTTTATCATAGAAAGTTTGAAAATTTATCAGAAAAATTCGGCGTTGCAGAGTTCGGTAACTTTATGGCTAACAGAGTTTTATATACGTTGTCAAGCGGCGTAACACATTCCACTCAGTATGCTATGGCGGCGATGATGAACGCGGCAAGCGAAGGCAGATATAATTTCTTAGCGGACGTTAAAGAATACGGCAGACGCGCCAAATTTATGAAAGACGTTTTGCTCGAAAACGGTTTTTACTTGGTTTACGACAACGACATGGGCGAGCCTTTGGCGGACGGATTTTATTTCACGGTTCAGTATCCTGACATGACGGCTGTCGAACTGACAAAAGAACTGATGTTTTACGGCGTTTCTGTTTTTCCGCTCAACACGATGGGGTCAAACGAACAGGGCGTAAGAATCTGCACGTCGTTTTTCCACGAAAGCCTGCAAAGCGCGTTCAAGGAGAGAATCGAAAAATTCAGAAAGGAACACTAATGATTTTGAACTGCGAAAATTAATTTTTGCAGTTCAAAATTTGTTTGTACCTTTGCATTCGGATTTTGGCTTTAATATGTGCAAAAACATCGTCATAACAGGTTACGGCATAATTTCGGCAACGGAAATAAAGGAAATCAAACATCTTGATTTTCAAGGTTTTACGTATCCTGTCGGTGAAGTGGATTTTTCTGATTCTGAGTTAAAAAATCAATTAGAAATTGCGGAAGATAAGACCGTCAGCCGCACTGCTTTGCTCGGCATTTTTGCGGTAAAACAAGCCGCTGAAAACGCCGGTGTTTCTCTTCAAACTTCCGGCAGAAAATTTCTTGTTTCCGGGACAACGGTCGGCGGTATGGATTTGACCGAAAAATATTGGCAGGATATTTACAATCATGCTGATATAATGAGACAGCACGACTCAGGAAGTTGCACGGAATTAATGGGAGAATATTTCGGCTTTTTTGACGATAAGACTACTATTTCCACCGCTTGTTCGTCGGGCGCAAACGCTATTCTTTTAGGTGCGGAATTGTTGAAAGCTGACAAGGTTGACATAGTTTTTGCGGGTGGGGCAGAAGCGTTGACAAAGTTTCATTTGTCGGGATTTGCCTCGCTTATGATTTTGGACAAAGAGGTTTGCAGACCTTTTGCTGACGACCGCGCGGGATTGAATCTCGGCGAAGGCGCGGCGTTTTTGGTTATGGAAACCGAAGAACACGCCAAAGAGCGCGGTGCAAAAATTCTGTGCCGTTTCAGCGGCGGCGGCAACGCTTGCGACGCTTTTCACCAGACGGCATCTTCACCAAACGGCGAAGGCGCATATCTCGCTATGACAGAGGCTCTTAAAAACGCCAGCTTGTCACCTGATGACATACAGTATGTCAACGCCCACGGAACGGGAACTGTCAACAACGACGAAAGCGAAAAAGCGGCTTTGAAAAGAGTTTTCGGCGAAAACCTGCCGCAAATCGAAAGCACAAAAAACATAACGGGTCATACCACGAGCGCGGCTGGTGCGATTGAGGCGGTTATCTGCGTTAAAAAAATTTTAGGCAATCCGGCGTTTAAAAACGTGATGGACAACTCTTTCGGCTTTGGCGGCAACGATACATCGCTGATTTTTTCGGCGTTGGAGTTGGAGTGCGGGCATCCCTGCCCGCCAATGGCAGGCGAGGATGCCTGCACTCCACAAGTTGCGGCAAAAGTTGAATTAACCCAAGAGGACGAAATCGATGAGATAAAAAAAATCTTAAAACCTGCTGAATACCGCCGCATGGGAAAACTGTTGAAAAGTTCGCTTTTGACATCGCTCAAAGCCTTGAAACAAAGCGGCATAACTACGCCTGATGCAATCATCACGGCAACTTCGCTCGGCTGTTGGGAAAATTCCGAAAAGATTTTGGATAATTTATCAGAGCCTAAACCGACACTTTTCATGCAGAGCACTCACAACACAATCGGCTCTAACATAGCGATTTACTTAAAATGCCACGGTTACAATATCACTTATACTCAGGGTTCAGAGTCGCTTGACAAGGCGTTAAGAGACGCTAAAATGCTGCTCGAAAGCGGCAAATGCAAAAACGTACTTGTCGGACTGCATGAGGAAACCACTGAAAAATACCGCGCCTTAATGCAAAAAAACGGCGTAACGGATTTAAAATCAATTTATTCACTGTCACTTGTCTTAACCCGGAAACTATGAAAAAAACTTTTTTATTTTTTATTTTTGCCTGCTTTGTTTTTTCGTTTTCGTTTGCGCAAAACTCTGACATCAAGCGGCAAATCAGCGAAAAAGCCTTGTCAATAGAAAGTCTTGAATGTGATTTTGTCCAGACAAAACATCTGAAAGTTCTTAACAACGAACTTGTCAGCCGGGGCAAAATGTATTATCTTAAAGGCGGAAAACTGCGTTGGGAATATTTGGAGCCGCAGTCCACCGTCTTTGCTATCAACGGCAAAGACGACCCGAACCGTATCAAGGCAAAGGCGGCGGCTATGATTCTTGACTTGGTAAGCGGCGGCTGTTTAAACGACGGAAGCGGTTTTGAAAGTTCTGTTGAGGAAAAAGACGGTTTTTATTCCGTCGAACTTCTGCCAAAACGCAGGGAAATCAAAATGTTGTTTGACAAAATAACGCTTAGTTTCGATAAAAAAACGCTGCTTGTTTCAAGGGCTGAGTTAGCAGCAAAAAACACGGACGTTACTACCGTTGAGTTCAAAAATTTGCAAATCGGAGCAGACATACCCTCTGACATTTTTAAACATTAAAAAACGCTGATGGAAAACCAAAGGAAACTGCTGAAAAACAGAGGAATATGCGTTGTGATACCCGTTTATAACAATGAGAGGACAATTCAGGACGTTGTAAAAAGAAGTCTCGAAAACTGCTCTGACGTGATTGTTGTAAACGACGGTAGCACCGACTCCACAGGCGTAATTTTGCGCGGAATCTCTGACATTACTTTGGTGGAATATCCCGAAAACAAAGGCAAAGGTTATGCCTTGAAATGTGGTTTTAGAAAGGCTTTGGAACTCGGTTTTTCGTATGCTATAACTCTTGACGGCGACGGTCAGCATTTTCCCGAAGACATTGCTAAGTTTTTGAATGTCAACATAAAACACCCCGGTGCAATTATTGTCGGACATAGAAATCTTGACGGTGTGGAGCGCAGAAAGGGCAGCGGTTTTGCTAACAAATTCGCTAACTTTTGGTTCACCGTTCAGACTTTCAAAAGACTTGATACTCAGTCTGGTTTTAGACTTTATCCGATAAAAAAAATCCACGGACTTAACATATTATCAGCACGTTACGAGGCAGAATTGGAACTTTTAGTACTTTCTTCTTGGCACGGCGTTGATATTTTTGCCGTCCCGATTAACGTTGCTTATCCCGAAGATAGGGTTAGTCATTTCCGCCCCGGTCGCGACTTTATGAGAATAAGTGTGTTAAACACAATTCTATGTATTGTCGGCTTGGTTTACGCTTTACCGATAGGAATTTTAAGGTTTTTGTTTAAATATTTGAAAACTTTTTACGCCGTTTTTGTCTTCATTGTTTGCTCAGTTGTTTTTATAACGCCCGGCGTTTGGCTCTATGTCAAAATGGGAAAAATGACTGAGAAAAAGCAACTTGGACTTCACAAATTCATTCAGAATGTCGCAAAATTTATAATGATTTGGCATGGTGTTCCAGGTGCAAAATTTTCTTTTCAAATTCACGAAAAAGCGGATTTGGATACTCCGAAAGTCATTATTTGCAACCATCAATCGGTTTTTGACGCGGTTTGTCAACTGACACTTAATCCGAAAATAATTTTTCTGACAAATTCCCGCGTTTGGAACAATCCCTTTTACGGTTTTGTTATCCGAAACGCCGAATATTATCCCGTAACCGACGGAATCGACAAACTTATTCCTGAACTTCAAGACCTTGTGAAACGGGGATACAGCATAGCGGTTTATCCCGAAGGAACGCGCTCAACTGATTGTAAGATAGGGCGTTTTCATCAAGGCGCGTTTTACATTGCCAAACAACTCGGCGTTGATATTTTGCCGATGTGTCTTTATGGCACGGGAAAAGTTTTGCCGAAAAACGCTTGGCTGCTCAGAAAAAGCCCCGTTTACTTGGAAGTTTCTGAACCGTTTTCGCGCGAAAGACTTGATGAAATCGGCGACGAGTTGCAGCAGGCTTCTTTTATGAGGAAAAAAATTAGAGAAAAATATTCCGAAATTTCTAATAGAATCGAACAAAATGTCTGACTTTATTCTTAAAGTTTATAATTTTTTGAAGGCGCACCGCTTTTTGCGGAATTTTTTACTTTTGTTTTTAACGGCTGTTTTGGTTATTTTGTCGCTAAGGCAGAAATGTAGCGAAGATATTTTTGATTTTCTCCCGGTAGAAGATGATTATAGGCACGCAATGCAAATTTATCAAAAAAATTCGGGTGCTGACCGCATTATCGGAATTTTTTCATTGAAAGATACTTCCGAGTTTTTGCCTGATGAAATTTCAGAGGCAATCGGCAGTTTTGAAGAAGTTTTGGAAAAAAATGACAAAGAAAAAATCGTCAAAAACTTGGTTTCAAGTGCGGATTTAGAAAAACTCAACTTCTTGAATGACTTTGTGTTAGATAATATCCCATTTTTTTTGAGCGATGACGATTTTTTAAGTTTTGACTCTCTTTTTTCTGCGCCTTTTTTTGTAGAAGACGGTGTTAAAAGTTTGAAACGGTCTTTGTCTTCTGGTTTTATGGATGTTTTTTCTCAAAATTTTCAGAAAGACCCTTTGAACTTGTTTTCATCTAAGTGTCAAGGCTTTATGCAGATGACGGACGGCGCGGCGTTAGAAATTTATGACGGCCGAATTTTTTCTTCTGATATGAAATTTGCCATCGTAACCTTAACTTCTCCTTTCGGGTCGGGTGAAAGCGGAAACAACGCAAAACTTCTTGACCTTTTGGAAAATTCGGCGAATGAGGCTTTGGAAAAATTTCCTGAGGTAAAAGTGGTTTTTACGGGTGGACCTGTTATCGCCGTCGGCAATTCGTCGCAAATTCAGAGCGATACGGTTTTGTCTGTTATACTTTCCTTAATTTTGATTCTGTTTTTGCTTATAATTCAGTTTAAAAGTCTGAAAAACATATTGTTAATAGTTTTGTCAGTGGCATGGGGCTGGCTGTTTGCGTTTGGAGTTTTGTCGCTGTTAACGGACGGAATTTCAATAATTGTTGTCGGGATTTCGTCGGTGATTTTGGGAATTGCGGTCAACTATCCGCTGCATTTTGTGGCACATCTTAATCACACGCCCGACATCAAAACCGCTCTAAAAGAGATAGTTATGCCGCTTGTTGTGGGCAACGTTACGACTGTCGGAGCGTTTTTGGCGTTAGTGCCTGCGGGGGCGGCGGCGTTAAAAGATTTGGGACTTTTCAGCGCGTTGCTGCTTATCGGGACTATTGTTTTTGTGCTTGTTTTTTTGCCGCATTTTGCGGGTGTCAGCCATGAAAAACACGGGAAAATGTTTCCCGATTTTTCGCCTGAAAAAAATCGCGGCGTTGTAATTGCGGTTTTGGTTTTGACGGCGGGGCTGCTTTTTTTCAGTTTCGGCGTTAAATTCGACTCCGATTTGAGCCACATAAATTTTATGACCGAAACGCAAAAAAACGCTTTGAAACAACTTCAAACAATGTCTGTTACAACGTCTTCTAATGAGGTTTACGCGGTTTCTTCGGGAGAGGATTTTGATGCGGCGGGGCGTTTTAACGGCGAAATTTTAAAGAATTATGACAGTTTGAAAGCGGTCGGAAAATTGTCCAAAATATCAAGTTGCCGCGACTTTTTACCGTCAACAAGCCTTCAAAAACACCGCTTGGAACTTTGGAAAAATTTTGCTCAAAAATATGCCGTAGAAATAGAAACCCGTTTAACAAAAGCCGCTGAAAACGAGGGTTTTACGGCTGGCGTTTTTGATGATTTTTTTAAAATTTTAAAAGCGGAATATCAAGAAAAAAGTATAGAAAATTTTTCGCCGCTCATTAACAGCGTTTTTGCAAAAAATATTGTTGTTGACACCGTAAAAAATGAATGTAATATTGTTGATATTCTGAAAGTTAACGACGGTTTTGACGGCGAAAACTTAAAACGGTTTGCAAATGTTTTTGACATAAAATCGCTAAATTCTGCGGCGTCGGAAAGTCTTTCTGACAACTTTAATTATATCGGTTGGGCGTGCGGTGCGATTGTGTTTTTCTTTCTTTGGTTTTCGCTCGGAAGCGTTGAACTTGCGCTTTTGTCGTTTTTGCCGATGGCGGTGAGTTGGATTTGGATTTTGGGACTGATGTCGCTTTTTGACATTCAGTTCAACCTTGTGAACGTGATTTTGGCGACCTTTATTTTCGGTCAGGGCGACGATTATACGATTTTTATAACCGAGGGCTGTCAGTGGGAATACGCTTACAGGCGCAAAATGCTTTCGTCGTACAAAGAGAGCATTATAATGTCGGCGTTGATAATGTTTGCGGGGATTGGCACGCTTATTTTTGCAAAACATCCGGCTCTGTTTTCGTTGGCGCAGATAACGGTTGCGGGTATGTTTTCTGTGGTTTTCTCGGCATATATTTTTCCTCCGCTGATTTTTAAGTTTTTGGTTTCAAAAGGTGGAAAATTAAGAAAACGTCCGTTGACATTGAAGAATATTATTGTAAAAGATAGTAGCGTAAAATCATGGATAAAAGATTGTTACAGATATAAAGGTTTGGAAATTTATTATAGTGTAAAAAAACGCTTAAAAACTTACGGAGATTTTTCTTTCAATAGTGATGTCGTGTTTTTCAAAAACAGCAAAGCGGGGGAAGTGTGCCTTTTAGCAGCGTTAAAAAATCCGCAAATAAGAGTTTTCGGATTTGAAGAAGACCCTGATAATTTGACAGTTGCAAAGATTGTTGCTGAAACGGTTGACGCCAAAAACGTAGAATTTTTACCTATGGCAGAGTTTGAAAAAATTAGGGAAAAATATCCGGCGGCAGAGGTAAAAATCCTGTGAGAAAAGAAAGTTTTTTTATTTTATTTTCTTAAATTCGGAAAAATATATCTAAATTTGCAGAAAAAATATAAGTGATGAATAACCGTGTTGTAATAACGGGTATGGGTATTTGGTCGTGTTTAGGCACTGATATTCTTTCTGTTAAAGAAGCACTTTATAATGGTAAATCAGGTATAGGACTCTGTCCCGAAAGACTTGAATACGGTTACCGTTCAGGTCTTTCGGGCATTGTCCCTTTGCCCGTTATAACAAAAGATATGCTTAGCCGTCATATCCGTGTCGGAATGCCTGAGCATACACAATTTGCGTATATGGCTGCACGTCAAGCGTTTAATCAGGCGGGAATGGATTCTGATTATCTCGAAAAAAACGAAGTCGGCTGTATTTTCGGCAGCGATTCCTCTGCAAAAGCCGTTATCGAAACTTACAAAACCATGGAAAACGAGCATGATACTGCAATGCTTGGTTACGGTATGGTTTTTCAGTCGATGAACTCCACCGTTACGATGAACCTCAGCACGATTTTTCATTTGAAAGGCGTTAACTTTACCGTCAGTGCGGCGTGTGCAAGCGGCAGTCATTCAATAGGTTTTGGCTATATGATGATTAAACAGGGGTTGCAGGACATCGTGCTTTGCGGCGGCGCACAAGAAACCAATTATTATTCGATGTCTTCGTTTGACGCTTTGGGCGTGTTTTCCGTTAGACACGATGAACCGCAAAAGGCAAGCCGTCCTTTTGACAAAGACCGCGACGGACTTGTACCTTCGGGTGGAGCCGCCTCTGTTGTGCTTGAAAGTTACGAACACGCCAAAAAACGCGGTGCAAAAATTCTTGCCGAGGTTTCGGGTTACGGCTTTTCGGGCAACGGTGCAGACATTTCAAAACCGAGCGATGAGGGCTCTGTCATGGCAATGTCAAGAGCGTTGAAAGATGCTGATTTACAGCCAGATAATATTGATTACATAAATGCTCACGCTACTTCAACGCCGCAGGGCGATATGTACGAGGCAATCGCGATTGACAGACTTTTTTCTAAAAGTCATGCCATAGTCAGTTCTACAAAATCAATGACGGGACATGAATGTTGGATGGCAGGAGTCAGCGAGACGGTTTACTCGGTTATTATGATGCAGAATAATTTTGTTGCGCCGAATATCAATTTGGAAAACCGCGACGAATATTCCGAAAAAATTAATCTCACTTCCAAAACCGTTGATACTGAGGTGAATGTGGTTTTGAGTAATTCTTTTGGTTTCGGCGGTACAAATTCGGCGTTAGTTTTTAAAAAGATATAAAAATGTATTTATCACCGGCATTGGAAAAATATACGAAAGAGCAACTTTCGGCACGTGAGGCGCAACGTCTTGCGGAATTTATTGCTTGGGGACCGGCGGTTTTTCAAGCCTCAAGATTGATGTTAAAATTCGGTATTTTGGATTTAATCCGCGATTCTCTTAACGGTTTGACACGGGAAGAAATTTGTCAGCAGACAAAACTTTCCGATTACGCTGTTAAATGCCTTCTTGAAGCCTCGCTCTGTATCGGAACAATTCTTGTAGACCCTGAAACAGAGAGGTTTACAATTTCAAAAGCGGGTTGGTTTTTAATCAACGACAAGGCAACGAGAGTGAATGTGGATTTCAATCACGATGTCAATTACAAAGGCTGGTTCAATCTTGAAGACTCGTTGCTTAGCGGCAAACCCGAAGGATTGAAAACTTTCGGCTCATGGCCGACAATTTATCAAGGGCTTTCAGAGTTGCCTGAAAACGTACAGAAAAGTTGGTTCGGTTTTGATCATTTTTACAGCGATTCGTCGTTTCCTCAGGCGTTAGAAATCGTCTTTAAAAAGCACAACGTAAAATCGCTTTACGACATTGGCGGCAATACGGGAAAATGGGCGTTGCAGTGCGTTAATTTTGATAAGGATGTTGAGGTTACGGTTTTGGATTTGCCTCAGCAGATAAAAATGTTGGAAGATAATCTTAAAGGCAAAGATAACGCTCAGAGAATCTTTGGGTTTGGCGTTAATATTTTGGAAGAAAATGCCGCTCTGCCAAAACGTGAAGGCGGACTTGATGCAATTTGGATGAGCCAGTTTTTGGATTGCTTTTCCATGGAGCAGATAGTTGCCATTCTGTCAAAAGTGAAAAATGTAATGACTTCTAAAACAAGGGTTTACATTATGGAAACGCTTTGGGACAGACAGAAATTTGAGCCGGCGGCGTTTTGTCTTACGATGACGAGCCTTTATTTTACGGCTTTGGCAAACGGAAATTCAAAAATGTACAATACGGCAGACATGACGGAGTGCATTGAAAAGGCCGGTTTGAAGGTTGAAGAGATTTTTGACCATTTGGGTCAGGGACATTCGATTTTGGTATGCAAATTAAACTAAACTATACAAAATGACAAGAACAGAAATAGAAGAAACGGTGAAAAAATTTCTTGTTGAAGAACTTGAAATTGATGAGGATAAAATCGCACCGGAAGCCAAACTCAAAGACGATATGGGCATTGACAGTCTGGATTTCGTTGATATTGTGGTAATTGTGGATAAAAAGTTCGGTTTTAAAATCAGACCCGAAGAATTGGCGGGCATTGTAACGCTTAATGATTTTTGTAGTTTTATCGAAAAAAAAGTAACAAAATAAAAATGGAAAATCTTATTTCGGAATTAAAGGGCAGAATTATTGAAGTGCTTAATTTAGAGGAAATTAAGCCCGAAGATATTGACGTTAACGCGCCTCTTTTCGGCGACGGTTTGGGTTTGGATTCCATTGACGCTCTTGAACTTATAGTTATGATGGAGAAATATTACGGTATAAAACTCTCCGACGCGTCAGAGGGGAAGGCTATTTTCCAAAGCGTTTCCACGATGGCGGATTACATCTCAAAAAACCGTAAAAAATAGTTAAGAGCCTAAAAATGAAGGAAAAAATTTTGAACCTTTTGGAAGATGCACTTCCTATGGTGGATTTTTCGTCTGAATTTTTGTTCAGCGCGATGGATTCGCTTTCTGTAACAACGGTTTTGGCGGTTTTGTCAGACGAGTTTAAAATCACTCTTGATTCGGAAGACGCAACGCCGAAAAATTTTATGAATTTGGATAGCATTGTTGCCCTCGTAGAAAATAAACTGAAAGAGAAATGATTTTCGAGGATTTTTTGAAACGCGATGCCGAACTTTATCCGCAAAAAACAGCCGTTGTTTGCGGTTCTAATGTTGTGTCGTACAGCGAATTGTGGCAAAAAGTCTTGGAAAAAGCAGCCGAACTTCCAAAAAATGAAATTGTTGTTTTCAGGGCTTCGCAGTCGTTGGATTTTCTTTTAACGTATTTTGCTTTGCATGTTAACGGTTCGGTTGCCGTGCCGATGGAAAAGGACGTTCCTGAGGAGAGTTTTCAAGAGGTTAAAGACTTGGTAACAAAAAGTAAAACGCCTCTTGGCTCTGCCGATATTTTGTTTACAACCGGTACAACGGGCAAGAAAAAAGGCGTTATAATCAGCCATGAAACAATCATCGCTGACGGTGAAAATCTTGTTGAAGGTCAAGGTTTTACGCATAATTTGGCGTTTGTTATAACAGGACCTTTCAACCATATCGGCAGCCTTTCAAAAATTTATCCCGTAATCATTAAGGGTGCAACGTTGATAATTACCGAGGGTATGAAAAATGTCAACGATTTTTTCAGTGCGTTGGACTTAGGTTTTGAAAAATTCGCGACGTTTCTTGTACCGAGTGCGATTAGGATTTTGTTGCAGTTTAGCGGCGAAAGGTTGAAAAATTACGCTTCTAAAATTGATTTTATTGAGACCGGCGCGGCGGCTATTTCTTTGTCTGACATGAAAAAACTTTGTGAGGTTTTGCCGCAAAGCCGCCTTTATAACACTTACGCTTCTACGGAAACAGGCATTATTTCAACGTATAATTTTAACGACGGACGCTGTTTTGAGGGCTGTTTGGGACGGCCTATGAGCCGCTCAAAAATCGTTATCACCGATGAAGGTTTGATTTCTTGTCAGGGCAAAACCTTGATGAGCGGTTATTTCTCTGATCCTGAGTTAACAGCCAAAGTTCTGAAAAACAACACTGTATATACTTCGGATTTCGGACGTCTGGATTTAGAAGGTATGTTGAGGCTTTCAGGCAGGATTGACGATGTGATTAACACGGGCGGTTTTAAGGTTGCGCCTACGGAGGTTGAAAGCGTTGCACTTTCTATGCCTCAGATTTCAGACTGCATTTGTGTTGCCGCACCGCACCCTGTACTCGGTACGGCGTTGAAACTGATTTATGTGGCGGACGTTGCCGTTACAAAAAAGGAAATTGCGCTTTACATAAAATCACGTTTGGAGAGTTTCAAAGTGCCGTTTTATTACGAGCAGGCGGAAAAAATCCAGCGGACTTTCAACGGTAAAATTGACAGAAAATTTTACAGAAAATAAAAAACGGGCGGTAAAAATTACCGTCCGTTTTTTTTAAAGTTTTTTATTTGAATTTAAAATTAGGTGCCTGATTTTCCTGAGTATCGTCGTATTGTGTGATAACGGTGCTTGAATTGCCTATGTCAATTCCGACTGCCGAACTTTCGTCGCCGCCGTTCATTTGAGCAGAATGTATGCAATATCCAACCGAGGTAAGAGTCAGCGGATTGTCAACTACTTCTACGTGGATAACGTCTTCAAACTCCTTGAAGAAATTTTCAACTAATTCCATATACAGCGCACCGCCGCCGGTGATAAACATTTTGTCTGCTTTTGCAAAGTCGGCGTCTGTGAAAATACGGCGGAGTTCAGGAGAAATCACGTCTCTGTAATACATGTTAAGAACGTTTCTGCGGATGTCAAGAATGTCTATTTTCTGACGGTTCAAAACAATGAAATCGTTCATAAACGCCTGCTCCATCTGTTTCTCGTTTCTAAGTCCAAGGCTGTACTGACGGCTGAGTTCGTTCATAAATAATTTTACCGCATACTGCAAACCGTTGATACTTACTGCTGTACGCTGCACGATACCGTTTTCTGTACTCAGAGCCGCCTCGCATGTGCCGTAACCGAGACTTATAACAAAGAAATTGCCGGTGGCTTTCTTGTCGCCTTGTCTCAGGGCAATGATATTGCCTAACATTTCTGGCAGAATGTCAACGTTTGTTACTTCGACTCTCATCTCTGTACGTCCTTTTGACGAAAACGGCGACATGTCATAATTTATTTTGTGAGTTTTCTGCAAGAGGTCAAGCGTAACAGATTTGTTAACTTGATACGTGCTGAACGGGAAACCTGTTGTTACCGTCAACGGGCGGTTGTTTTTGTGAGAGGCTGCGAGCAAGGCTGCCTGAAACAAAATCTGATAATCAATCTCCGTTGGCGCGGCGTTTACGGTGCGGTGCGGCGAAAGCCCTTCTGAAAGAGCCAGTTTGCCTACTACATACGGTACATCGTCAATATAGAGCCGCAAACCGTTAATTAAATCCTGTGATACCATAGAAAGGTTTGAATTGTTGTGTTCAAACACGCTCGGTATGCTTATACTGCTTCTCATAGTGTATTATAAATTACTTTTTATATTGTATTACAAGGGTTTTTATAAAAAAACTGCCCAAATATTATGCCAAAACACCACATATTTCAGCCGCTTTGACGGCTGAGGTTTCTATTGCATCTTTTTTTTGCAGAAATCCGCTCCAAATGTAAGGAATATTTTCCAAACCGCAAAATAGTCCTGAAAAAAAACCTGCAATATTTCCTGTCAAGTCAGGATAAAAACCTTTGTTGATACAAAAGAGTACATTTGTCTTGAAATCAAAACTATTTGAAAAACAGTCTGTTAATATTTTATGAAGTCTTGTTGTGAAACTGTCGGAATAAATTTTTAATCCGATTTTTTTTAACATTTTTTTAGTTTTTCTCCAAGATTTATTAATTGCGTTTTTTGGTTTTTCACCCAATGAGATATAGTACGAGGTATAAAAGATAAATGCCGCAGGTGCGGTTGTTTCGTCGCATAAAATATCGGGAATTTCTTTCAATGCCGTTGTTTCGTCTTTTTTGCAGAAAGAATACAACATTCCCGAAATACAAGCGCACGGAATGATAATTCTTAATCTTTGTTCTTCGTCTTTGATTTTTATGTTGTACCACGTATTACAGATACTGAAAAAATGCTTTACGCCGTTTTTTATACCTTGATTGTCATAGAGGAATTTTATGAAATCCGACATAGATGCGTAATATAAAAAATTGACACCGCCCGGCTCAAAAATGTCGCCGTAACCGAGAAAATCTGATACGGGATTTACTGAAAGTTCTTCTTCCGTCTTGTTTTTTACCGGCAAACCCATACTTTCACCAATCCCTCCGCCTATAAAAGCACCTTTTATTTTGGAAACCGTTACTGCGCTTTTTATTGGCTTTTTGTTAAAGAAGTTTAATAAATTTTCTATAAAACTCAGCATTTTGTCAATTTTATTACTTATATGCAAAAAATGTACCATTTTCACTCGTTTATTTTTTTTTAAAAAAAAGTTGCAAAAAATGTTATCGAATAGAATGTTTTTATTATCTTTGTCCCAAATTAAATTTTTACCGAAGAAGAATGATAAATACATATAAATATCCGAAAGTTTCACTGCCGGAAAGACTTTCTGCTGCCCGTCAAAATATGGTGCCGATGGGCGAGGAGTTGTTGCAGGCGTTGGGAAAACCCAAAGAACAGAATATGCCTGCCGTGAAAGGTACCAATAAGTGGGGTATGATGATGTGTGTTGTGATTGCAGTGTCTATTCCTTTTTTTATATATGCTAAAATACCGTTTATTGGGTGGTGTTTTGTGATTCCGTTATTTGTTTTAAGTGTGGTATTTGCTTTCCTTGAAGTTAAAGAGAACAAGATAAAAAAACATTTGAAACCGTTGTATTCGGAATATAATTCTGAAGTATTCAATAGGTCTGTGGACTTGAAAAACAGGCTTGCAGCGTACAGACAAAAGTCTTCTGACTGGAATTATATCGCTAAATTCCGCAGAGACGAGATGGCAAAGGTCTTAAAGTCTACCGATTTGGATACATTTCCTTGTGAAAACAAGCAAGATAATTCTCTTTATCAGGAATTCTATAAAAAGTTGTCAGACACCTTCGGCAATAATTTGTTTTTTAACAGGTATGTAAAAAACTTTTCTGTGAACTCCGAGGGCGAAGATATTGAGGAGCATATCAAGTCTGATTGTATGCTTGTTTTTGCCGGCAAAAAATTTTGCATGGCGATAACCGTTGACGTGCCTTATTCATTGGAAACCCGCGAGCCGGTGCATTATTTTGACGTTGTTGACAACAATCCCTGCTGCTCTTTTGAACATTCTGAAACCGTTTTCAGCAACAAAGGCTGGGCGGTAATCCGTTTTTCTGAATATCAGGTTATGAAACAGCCGGCGGAATGTTGCAGGTTTGTTGCGGATATTGCCAGAATATTTGTAGGCGACAGTGAGGTTGCCTGGAACGGAGATGATAAAATCGGACCTGTTGACATGCATAATTTGTGGACTATTGAGCAGTGCAGGTTTTATGCCGAGCATAATTTCAGAGAGTCTTATTTAAAAGGTGAGGTTGATTTGCCTATGCCGGAGTATGTTTCTGAAATGCTCAAAGACATTGAAAAACAGCGTGAGGATTTTCAGATTCAAAAGCAGCAGTTTGAGTCGCGTGTAAAACAGTTGGATGCTGATATCCAGCGTCTTGAAGCCGAAAAAGTTCAACTTCAAGAAGGCAGTCAGCAACTTGACGCTCAGATTCAGCAGTTTGAGATTGACAAGGAAAGTTTCTTGGCTGACAAACAGCAGTTTTATTCTGACAGGCATCAGTTTGAGGAGTCTAAAAAAGAGTTGGAAGAGTCCAAAAAACAATTGGAAGAGACAGAAAAAAAATTAGAAGAGGCTGAAAAGCAGTCAGAGAAAAAAAAAGAAATAATTGAGACACCTCAGACTGAGGAAAAAATTGACGGCGGCGAAAAAGAAGAAGATCAGAGTACAGCCTTTTTGCAGGAGAAAATTGCAGAGTATTACGCATCAGAGAATTGGGAAAAATTAGTTGATGCCTGCAACGAACTTTTGAATTTAAAGCCTGAGTCAGACACCGCATATTTGAGACGCGGGTCTGCCAACGGAAATTTGGGCAGGTTCGACGATGCTGTTTTGGATTTTGAAAAAGCCGTCAGCATAAATCCGCACAATGCCGACGCTTATTATAATCTTGGTATTGCGGATTGTATGAAACAAAAATATGAAGACGCAATAGGACATTTGAAAACGGCTGTCGAAAACGGTATTGACGACAAACGCAAAGTGTATTCTTTGATAGCCAATATTTACAAGGATTATCTCTTTGACATGCCAAAATATTCCAAATATATGGAACTTTCTGAGACTGACAGTGCATTGAATGCAAATTCTAACGGACAAGATTCGGATGTTGAAAACAGTGCTGTATCTGTCGTAGAAAATGCAGATGTGTTTGACATAGAGGATTTTGTAGTTGAAAATATCAACGTATTCCGTGCAGCGGTTTCGGAGGCGGCTTTTGCCTTTGACGATACATATATTGCGGCATCTACTTCGGAGAGAAATTTGAAAGTTTTTTCTCAGGATTTCCAACTTGTTTTGGAGGGAAATTATCCGGCCTTTGTGATGGCTTTCGGAAAAAAGTATCTTGCCTTGGGCGGACACGGAATTTTGAAAGTTCTGGAAACGGACAATAATTTTGCCTCCTGCGCAGAATTTTCTGTTTCGCAAAACGTGGTTAAAAAACTGTTTTTCCATCCGCAGGACGATACGGTGATTTTTATGTCAGACAATTATAACGTATGGACTGTCAATATCTTAACAGGTGAGATAGTAAAAGTTATAAACGATTTCAAGATGCTCTCGTTTTCGGTTTTGGGCGATTATATTGTCGGCAAAGACTATCTTAATACCGTAAAAATATATTCCGTTGACGGGTTGAAACCTGTTTATACCATGAAACTTCCGTCGTCAATACAGTTGAAATCCGCCTTTTTGAATGCGGATTCCACTAAGATTATAATGTGCGAAAAGACGGGTAAACTTTCGGTTTTTGACCTCGAAAGCAACAAATGTCTGAATGCGGTTGATTTGAAAAGTGAAATTGTTCAGGTGGAGGTTTCTACGGGAGAGTTTTATGCCGTGTTGACTTCCGACAGGAAGTTGAGACTTTTTGATATGGACGGTTTGGAATTAAAACGTGAATTTTCGGTTCATGATATGCCAAAATTGATAAGAATAGGCTGGTTTGGCAAAAAAATGGCTCTCTGCGGTTTTGACGGCACTTTGAGGATTGTCTCTTTGGATAAGGCTCAATAAGACATGCAGAAATCGCGGTATATAATATTCGATTTTGACGGCACCCTGGCGGATACTTTTTCCTCGGGTGCCGCTTTGCTTAACTGTTATGCGGAACAGTTCGGTTACAACAAAATAGATTTTGAAAAAAACAGAAACTTTACCGCAAAACAACTTATAAAACTCTCCGGCGTAAAATTTTGGCGGATACCGCACTTAATCCGATTTTTCAGAAAAAAATCCGCTGAAAAGGCCTCTGAAATCACCGCTTTTCAAGGCGTACAGTTTCTTGTTGAAGAACTTTGCCGCTTAGGGTTCAACTTAGGAATTTTGACCACAAATTCCGCTGAAACCGTAAACGTCTTTTTACAAAAATACGGCTTGGAAAAATACTTTTCTTTTATAAAAACTGATGTTCCGCTTTTCGGGAAAAAACGCGCTTTAAGGCGTGCAAAACGCGCTTTGAAGTCGGATTTTGTGTATGTCGGCGACGAATACCGCGACATTGAGGCTGCAAAAGCCGCAGAGGTAAAAATTATTTCCGTAACATGGGGCTTTAATTCGAGGAAAGTTTTGGAGAGCGCAAACCCCGGAAATATCGCGGAAAATGTTGACGGAGTTTTGAATTTGGCGGTGGAAAATTTTGATTTTTGAGGTTCAAAAACCTCATTTTTTCATTTTAAGACTAAAACTTAACATTGGAAAATTCTTGTCAAATAAAGTTGTCCACAAAATTGTGATTTTTTTAACTCTCAGAAAATCAGAGAAGAATAAAAGTTATCCACAAAACTCTCTCCGCCGTAACTCGCTGAAAAAAATAGTTGATAAATTTTGTGTTTTATAAGAATTTTTTATATTAACTTTGTCCGTACAAGAAAAAATAAAAAAGAATATGAACACATTTACTTTTACGGACAGAACAATTTTAGAACCAAATTTAACTGAAAACGTTATGATACAGACAGTTGTAAAAAGAGACGGACGTATTGTCGGATTCAACGAGGAAAAAATCGCGAGCGCAATCCGCAGGGCGATGCTTCAAACGGAACTCGGCGAAGACGACAAACTTATCAACAAAATCACCAACCGCATTGCCTGCAACGGTAAACAGCAAATGACCGTTGAAGAGATTCAGGACTGCGTTGAAAAAGAGTTGATGAAATCTCCCCGAAAAGAGGTTGCAAGGGCGTATATTTCGTACCGCGACAAACGTTCGGTTGCACGTCAGGCAAAAACCCGCGACATTTTCACCGAAATTATCGAGGCTAAATCTAACGACATCACCCGTGAAAACGCAAACATGAACGCCGACACTCCAGCCGGTATGATGATGAAGTTTGCGAGCGAGACCACAAAACCTTTTGTGGACGATTATCTGCTCTCTCCGGAAGTGAAAGAGGCCGTTAAAAACGGTTACCTTCATATTCATGACAAGGATTATTATCCGACAAAATCTCTGACGTGTGTTCAGCACCCGTTGGACAAGATTTTAACATACGGTTTCAACGCGGGACACGGCGAGTCAAGACCCGCTAAAAGAATTGAAACGGCAAGCATTCTCGGCTGCATTTCAATGGAAACCGCTCAAAACGAAATGCACGGCGGTCAGGCTATTCCGGCGTTTGACTTTTATCTTGCGCCCTACGTCCGCGCCTCTTACAAAGAAGAGGTAAAGGTTTTGGAAAATTTCTCCGGCGAGGATCTCTCAGACCTTTACGACGCTGAAATTGACGACTTTGTTAAAAAGCCGTTGGATAATCTTATCGGCAAAGACCGCGCTAAACAGCACGCAATAAACCGCACCGTAAACCGCGTTCACCAGTCTATGGAAGCGTTTATCCACAATATGAACACTATCCATTCAAGGGGCGGTAACCAAGTGGTTTTTAGTTCTATAAACTATGGAACGGATACTTCGGCAGAAGGTCGTTGCATTATCCGCGAACTTTTAATTTCAACTTACGAAGGCGTTGGTAACGGTTCGACGGCGATTTTCCCGATTCAGATTTGGAAGAAAAAACGCGGCGTAAACTATCTGCCCGAAGACAGAAACTACGACCTTTACCAGTTGGCATGCAAGGTTACGGCGAAGAGGTTTTTCCCGAATTATCTTAACCTTGACACCACTTTCAACCAAAACGAAAAATGGACTCCAAACGACCCGAAACGTTACGAATACGAGGTTGCGACAATGGGTTGCAGAACGAGGGTTTTTGAAAACCGTTACGGCAAAAAAACGTCAATCGGAAGGGGCAACCTTTCGTTTACCTCTATTAACATTGTCCGCCTTGCAATCGAATGTATGGGCATTGAAAACAAGGAAGAGAGAATCAGCGCGTTTTTTGACAAACTCGAAAAAGTGCTTTTGATTGCGGCAAAACAGTTGGACGACAGATTCAATTTCCAAAAAACCGCGCTTGCAAAACAGTTCCCGCTTTTGATGTCGAAACTCTGGATCGGCAGCGAAAAACTCCGTCCTAACGAGACGATAGAAAGCGTTATCAATCAGGGAACTTTGTCAATCGGTTTTATCGGTCTGGCTGAATGTCTTAAAGCCTTAGTCGGCAAACATCACGGCGAAAGCGCAGAGGCTCAGGCTCTTGGCATAAGGATTGTAACTTATATGAGAGACCGTTGCAACGATTTTTCAGAGCAGTACCGTCATAATTACAGCGTTTTGGCAACACCTGCGGAAGGTCTCAGCGGCTCTTTCACCAGAAAAGACAAAAAGACTTTCGGCATAATAGAAGGCGTTACCGACAGGGAATATTACACAAATTCGAGCCATGTTCCCGTATATTACAAATGCTCTGCAATGCACAAGGCGGAGATTGAGGCTCCTTATCACGAGTTGGAGCGTGCGGGTCATATTTTCTACGTGGAAATCGACGGCGACGCAACGCACAATCCTTCGGTTGTAGCCTCGGTTGTTGACATGATGGACAAGTTCAACATGGGTTACGGCTCAATTAATCACAACAGAAACCGCTGCATGGACTGCGGTTACGAAAACGCCGACAAGGAAATGACCGAATGTCCGAAATGCCACGGCAAAAACATTGACAAATTGCAGCGCATAACGGGTTATTTGGTCGGAACGACAGACCGTTGGAACAATGCAAAATTAAGCGAACTTAACGACAGAACAACGCACAGGATTTAGTTATTTGTACCCCGCACATCTGCACTACGTGCGATGTACGGGGTTATAGAGTTACCGTCTTCCAGACGGCAGGTAAGTTTATCGTCTGGAAGACGATATTTCTATAACCCTGTACATCAAGCAACTTGTTGCGATGATGTGCGGGGGAGACAAGGTCAAAAGTATTTTAGTTATGAAATTAATGTTAATGGACATAATGGATTATACGACATCGGACGGACCGGGGTTCAGAACCTCGGTCTATTGTTCGGGTTGTAACCATGCGTGCAAGGGTTGTCAAAATCCCCAGACTTGGAATATTCTTAACGGCAAGCCGACGGAAGTAAAAGAGATTTTCGAGCATATCGCAGCCAACGATCTGGCTAACGTAACGTTTTCGGGCGGAGACCCGTTTTACCAGCCGAAAGCCTTTTCGGAGTTGGCGCGTATGATAAAATTCAACACCGACAAGGATATTTGGTGTTATACGGGTTTTACGATTGAGGAGATTTTTAAGGACGAAAACCTTATGGAACTTCTCCGCTGGGTTGACGTGCTTGTTGACGGCAGGTTTGAAGAGGACAAAAAAGACCCTGACCTGCTTTTCAGAGGCAGCAGCAACCAAAGGCTGATTGACGTTAAAAAAACTCTCAAAACCGACGAAATCGTGCTTTACGATTACGAGCCGTTTGTGGAGTTGCCGGAAGAAGAGGAAGTGTTCATATAAAAAAATACCGCGAATTTCGCGGTATTTTTTTTATTTTCCCAATTTATTGAAGACCGGATTTGCGTAAATCTCCATAAGCATTTTCTTTTGAAGTTCCACATCGCCGGTAAATTTTTTGCTTTGTTCTTCTATATAATCCCTGACGTTTTTTTCGTCGTCTTTCGTGTAAAAACTTTCAAAACGTTTTGTGCCTGAAAGTATATCGGCAGTAACGTAGTTTATCGGATAAAGCACGTATCCGTCGTAAATTTTTCTGTCCAAAAACTTCGCAACCTCTTCGTACTGAATGTTTTTGTTCGGTGCTTTGGGCATTTTTAAGATTTCTTCGCTGACTGATTTACCGAGAGTGATGTTGACACGGCCTTTTTTGCAGGTAAGACCGTTGCGCATTCCGGCAACGTCATCGACCTTGTTTTTCTTAAATTCCGGGTCGATTTTTTTGTTGTATTGTTCAATTACTTTGTATACGTCCACGGGGTCGTATTCGTATGAAATCGTCATAGGTACAATGTTCATTTCTGCAAGCGAAGAAAGTACGTCGCCGGAGGATGCCATGTTGAACATTTTCAAGACGCTGCCTTGTGTTTTGTCGTCGCCGTTTTTGGTGCGGCCTTCGCGCTGGGCAATCCAGATGGACGTTTTTTTGTCGATGATGGTGTGTCTGATGTATTTTGACTGTATCATGGAACTTACCATCAGTTCTTTTACCGAAAGATTCCTTTTAACGACAAACGTGCGGTTGAGTTTTACCAAATCGGTTATCCACGGAAAAATCAAAAGATTGCTTCCGATTGCGATTTCGCTTGTCTGATGACCGTGCTGCGCCAAATATGTGTTCAAAAACGCTGAATCCAAGATTATGTCTCTGTGGTTTGAGACAAAAAGGTAACCTTTGCCTTCCGGAACGTTTTCCAAACCGTTGAAGGTTACGCCGTTAGTATACATTTTCTCCAAACCGTTAACGAGCCTTGCTATGAATTGCGTCTGAAAGTCTCTGATTGTATGGACGTTACGCAACAATTTTTCCGTAACCTCAAACGGTACGTCGGGGAAGAAATATTTTACCGTTTTTCTGAATCCCGATTCCGAAAGAAGTTTGTCAATAACGCCGTCAACTTCGCTGTCGTAATACGGCCGTATTTCGTCAAATTCAGTTTCGTTAATTTCCATTGTTATAAAATTTTATACGGTATTTTTTTACCTTATTTTGTCTATTAACAGTTTTATTTCAAAGCCCACGGGATTGCCTTTGTGCAAAATGTTGTAGACGGCAGTGCAGATAGGCAGTTCGATGTTGTATTTTTGATTGACCTCGTAAATACATTTGCTGCCGTAAAAGCCTTCCGCCACCATTTTCATTTCGAGCAGCGCGCTTTGAAGTGAGTAGCCCTGTCCGAGCATAACGCCCAAAGTGCGGTTTCTGCTGAACTTTGAGTATGCCGTAACAAGCAAATCGCCGAGATAAGCCGAGGATTTTATGTCGCGGTTTATGGGGTGTACGGTGTCCACAAAGCGTTTCATTTCGCGGATTGCGTTCGACATCAAAACCGCCAAAAAGTTGTCGCCGTAGCCCAAGCCTGAGCATACGCCGGCTGCTATTGCAAACACGTTTTTCAAGACCGCAGCATATTCCGTGCCGTAAATATCGTCGGTTATCGAAGTCTTCAAATATCTGCATTCCAGACAGTTGGCAATGTCTTCCGCCGTGTTCAAATCCTTTGAGGCTATCGTTAAGTAACTCAGCCTTTGGAGAGCGACCTCCTCCGCATGACAAGGTCCCGCCAAAACGCAGAAGTTTTTGTCGAGGTTTACGTTGTATTTGTCACGGAAAAAGTCTGCCATGATTATGTTTTTGTCGGGAATCATACCCTTGATTGCCGAGACTACGACATGGTTTTCAAGCGTTCCGTCATATTGCTGCATGGTGCTCTCTATAAACGCCGACGGTACGGCAAAAACCAAAATGTCGGAATTTTGTATAATCGAGGTTAAATCGTTGTAAAATTCCAACTTGTTGGTGTCGAGAATCAGCGAGTTCAAATATTTCGGGTTTTGACCGTGTTTGATTGCGTAATCAATATGTTCTTTTTTGCGCAGATACCAATTGATTTTGTTGCCTTCTTTCACATTGTTGGTCAAAACGCTGATTAAAGCCGTAGCCCAACTTCCGCCGCCTACGACCCCTATTCTATGTTGTCCGCACATCATATTAAGTTCTTTTGTTATATTTTGCAAAGGTAAGGAAACTTTTGCAAATAAAAAAATATAAAAAACCTTAACTTTTTATTTTGCCGTCTGAGGGTAGATAATTTCCGCTTTTTCGCCGACACTCAGCGTAATTTTTGACCCTAAAATTATCGGATAATTCTTTGTGTCGTGTCCGTTTGGGAGACCATTGAAAACCGGAACGTTGAGCGGAGAAAAATATTTTGCAAAAATTTCGTTCAGCGGCAAATCGCTGCCCTGACTTCCGCCTATAAATTCGCCGACAATGACACCTTTTATCTCTTGAAGTTTTCCTGACTGTTGAAGATTGAGTAACATTCTGTCAACCGAATAGTTTGCCTCGCCGGTGTCTTCGATAAAAAGTATCGAATTTTTGGTGTTGATGTCAAAAGCCGTTCCTGAGAGCGCGTAAAGCAGCGAGAGATTGCCGCCGACAAGCCGCGCCGTTGCATTTCCGGGAGTGCAGTCAGAGTTTTTGTCCATGGAAATCGTGTTTAAATTCCCGAAAAGTATGTCTTTCAACATTTCAACGCTTTCGGCGTCTTTGTTGAAGCCTTTCATCATCGGGCCTAAAATTGTCTCGTAGCCCATGTTGTTGAGTGTGATGTGCAAGGCTGTAACGTCGCTGTAACCGATAATCCATTTGGGCGATTTCTTGAATTTTTCCCAGTCCAAAAACGGCAGAACCTGAGCCGCACCGTAACCGCCGCGTGCAAAGAAAATTGCTCTTACGCTTTCATCGTCAAGCATTTCCTGCAAACCTGAAATTCTTTCTTTCAGGCTTCCGGCGTATCTTGAATCCTGAGCGTAAAGGTTTGAAGCCTCCAAAACTTCCAAACCCCAGGTCTTCAAGGTTTCTTCGCCGTCTTTGACATCGCTTTCGCTGACGGAGTTGCTTATTGCGCAGACAGCCACTTTGTCGCCCTTCTGCAAAAATGCGGGACGGATGTCCGAGGTTACCTCCTCCAAGTCTTCGATTATATAACTCGGAGCATAAACCACCGTCGTGTCTACGTGTATCTCATTGATTATCACCTCTTCATCGTCTTTATGACAGGAACTGAGCGCGGTAATTATCGCAGCAGACAATAATAAATAACTTGTTTTCATTATTTTAATTTTTTTAATTTTATAATTCTACTTCTTCGATTTTTTTGTCTTCAACGTAAAAAAGATACGCCTTTATATTAGGATAATTCATTTTTTTGAGCAGAGCCGCATATTCCGAAATCTGCGCCTTGTATTCCTCGTGTTCGCCGCCGAATTTAAAGTCGATGACAACGGTCTCTTTGTCAGAAATCAAAACGCGGTCTGGAATTTTTATGTCGCCTTCGGTTGTAAGCAGTGCCTTTTCTGTCAAAACCTCTTTCCAAGACTTTGAAAACCAATGTTTTACTTCTTCAATCGAAAAAACTTCGTCTAATTTTTTGCTCAAATCTTTGGCTTGGTTTTCAGTGATTCTGCCCTGAAACTGCATTTGTCTTAACACTTCGGGATATTCCTCGTAAAAATCTATTCTCGACATTACATCGTGCATAAAAAGACCGTAATTGATTCTCTCTTGCAAAAACGTGCTGTTTTGAATAAAAAATTCCGACGAATGTGATGTTACGGCAAGTTTGTTTTCCCACGGCGAATTTTTGAAGGTTGACAACACGAAATTTTTACCCTTTTCGTTTGCCTTTCTGCCTTCTTCCAAAACGTGGTTTTCGTCTTTTAAAAATACGCCCGTTTCTTCGTCATAACTCTCTGACAGTAAGTCATCTGACTCAATAATGTCGTAATACAAAAGGTCTGAAACTCGGCTGATTTTTCCCAAGCCGTCTTTTGCGGTTTTTGGCTTCGGACAATAAATGTGCAGTTCGTCAACCGCCCTTGTCAGAGCCACATACAAAAGGTTCAACGAGTCAACGTACAAATTGCGCTTTTCCTTTACGTAAAAATCCTTGAAATGCGATTTCAGCATTTCGGACGAATATCTTATCGGCATCGACGGCAATGACGAAAAACTTGTGCCTTCGGGTGCTTTTACCCATATATAATTGACGTTCAGGTTGTTGACGTCTTCCATTTTCCAGTTGCAAAACGGAATAAACTGAATGGAAAAGTCAAGTCCTTTGGATTTGTGAACCGTCATAACGCTTACCGCGTTTTGATTGTCGGAGGGCTGGACGGAGGTTTTTACGCCCGTCTGCTCCCACCATGCGACAAATTTGTTTAAGTCGGAAGAATATTGTTTCGTAAAATTCAAAATGCAGTCCTGAAACGTCCGCAGATATTCCGCGTCGCCTTCAAAACTCTCCAAGCCGAAAAGCGAAATTATTTTTTCCGAAAGGTCGTAAAGCGGCAAATCGGTATATGCCTCGTTGAAATTTTCAAAGCCTTCGGGCATGAATTTTTTCGCGGCTTCTTCGTTATTGACGGCACTAAAAATCTCGTCTTCGCTGATTGCAATTTGTTTGAGCGTGCAATACGAGTGCATAAGTTCAGCCTTGGTGAAACTATCGTCTCTGTTGTTTAAATATTTCATCGCGCTCATTGCGACTTTTACGGCAAGCGAGTTTGCAATGTACAGTGAGTCAGAGGATACTACGTCATACGTTGCCGCATCTTCTGTCAGTTGCTGATATTGCAGAAGATATTTTACGGTCAGTGCCGCTTCGTCTTTTTTGCGGACAAGAACGCAGATTTTTTTTGCCTTGACGCCGCTTTTAATCAGTGAGTTGATTTCTTCCGCCGTTTTTTTCAAGGCTTTTTCCTTGAAACCGACTTCTTCCTCTGCGCCCTCTTCCGGGTTTTCCTCCTCAAAAAAAAGCACTTCCACTTTGCCGCCCGAACGGTTTTTGCCCGGCGGCAGTTTTTGGAAAGAGTCGGAATAGATTTTTTTCAGGATTTCAAAGTCGAGCGGCAGGTCTTTGTCGCCGTGGTTGATAAGCGTTTCAACCGACTTTTGAAAAACCGCGTTGTTGAAATCCACGATGTTTTTTCTTGACCGCCAGTTTACATCAAGACTGTTGACTTTGATATTCTCATCGGAAATCTGCTCCTGAACCCTGCCGCCCAAAAGCGACCAGTCGCCGCCGCGGAATCTGTAAATCGCCTGCTTTACATCGCCTACGATTAAGTTGTCAAAACCCTGAGCGACAGAGTTTTCAATCAGCGGGCGGAAGTTGTTCCACTGAAAAGGCGAGGTGTCCTGAAACTCGTCGATAAAAATATGGTCGAATTTGTTGCCGGTGCGTTCGTAGATGAAAGGCGCGTCGTTTTCCGCGATGATTCCGTCCAAAAACGCCGAAGCGTCAGAAATCATAATCACGCGGTTTTCCTTTCTGTATTCGGGCAGAAGTTTTGCAATTTCGCCTATCAGCACAAACGCTCCGAAATCCTTTCTGATAAGTTTTGCCGTGATAAAATCCGCAGCGTTGTCTTCAATAAAACTGACTGCCTCGTTTAAGACGGGGAGAAGTTTTTCTTTCAGGGACGGAATTATCTCTTTTTGAATTTTTGTCGCTTTTGAGGGCAGCCAGTTGTCTTTTTGCTGCATTTTGTAGGCCGTTGCGGAGACTTCCGCGTCTTCCAACTTGTTTAAAAGGAAGTTGCAGCAGTTTTTTATGGTTGTGCCCATATCCGAAAGCGTCAAGCCGCAGAGTTCGGTTTCGATGACTGTTTTTGCCCGCGAGGAAATCTCCCGTGCTTTTTCTATGTAATTGTCATAGACGGAGTTAACAAGTTCGGCGGAAATGTCGAAGTAGGATTTTTTTTCAGCCTCCGACATTCCTTTTTCTTTCATGAGGTTTTGCTGAGCCTCAAATTCTTTGTATTTTTCGGTGAAGATAAGTTTTGCGATGTTTTCTACCTGCACTCTGAAATTCCAGTTTTCGCCGTCCTTGATGTTTTTTTCCGCCATCAGCAGCATTTGTTTTTTTAGGTATGCGTCCTCGTCGGCGCATTTAAAAAGTATGTCGGTCAAATCCGAGAGAACGGAAGCCTCGTCGGTCTGCGTTGAAAAGCCGGAATTTATGTTGATGTCGTAACAAAACGAGCGCAAAACCCTTTGGACAAAAGAGTCGATGGTTTTGAGGTTGAAGTCGGAATAATTGTGCAGAATTGCCCCGCGTATGTTTTTGGCGCGAAGGGCAACTTCCTTTTCCGAAATGTTGTATTTTTTTGAAATTTCTGTCATATATCCTGACGGAAGACCCTCAGAAAGATTGTCCAACTCCTTGATAATGCGTTCTTTCATTTCGCCGGCGGCCTTGTTCGTAAAAGTTACGGCAAGAATCCGTGAAAACGCCGTCAAATCTTTAAACGCCTCTGTGATAAATTCGCCCGCGAGTTTGTATGTTTTGCCGCTGCCTGCCGAAGCCTTGTAGATGTTGAGCATTTTTCCTTACTTTTTTAATTGTTGTTTTCCACGTCTTTTTTGTGTTGCTTGAAACGTGTTCCGAGAACGTATGCAAACAGCATAATTCCGAAAAACAATGCTAACGTAAAACCGGCAAAACTCAAAACCGGCAGTCCGAAAATCATAAATCCGTCTTTTGTAAACACTGCCGAAATCGTTGCCGAAAGTATCAGAATGCCTATTATAAAACAGAAAATCAATTTGTTGGCGGCGATGTCAATTCTCTGTATAAAGAAATTGAAATCCGTGATGTTGATGTTGGTATAGAGTTGACCCTGCCGTATTTTTTTCAGGATAACGGAGAGTTCAAGTGGCGAGTTTTCAAGAAAATCGCTTGCCTGCGAAAGGTTTTTGTTGATTGTGTTTTTGAACCTTTCGGGCGAAAACCTCTCGAATTGCAGTTTTTTGCCGTAGGGTTTGAAAAACTCCGAAATAAGGCATGTCGGCGTGATGGAAAGCGCGATGTTTTCAGCGTCCGAAAGCGCGGAAAAAGCCCTCAGAATTTCAGCCGGAAGCGTGAGTTTGTGTTTGAAACAGATTCTCATAATTCCGAACGAAAACTCTCTCATGTAATGCTCCGAAGATTCCATAAAGTACAGATTGTCAGCGAGCAACTGCACGTCGTTTTTGAACTCCTGATAATTTTTGACGTCGGAGTTGAAGGCTATTTTTCTAAGACTGTTTGCCAAAACGCCCGAATTTTGTGTCGTCAAGGCGGCCACGATGTCGCTGATTAAGTTTCTTTGAACGCTGCTCAAAAGGTTTGCAGACCCGAAATCCGAAAATGCGACTTTTCCCTCCGGCATTATCCTTACAATGTCGTCGGAGAGTGAGCCTATAAAAAGCCCCGTCGTCAGCATGCCGGTAATAAAAGTGTTCAAAAACGTGTCCGAAACCTTTCTGTGGTCAAGCCCCCAGGCGGTAAACTCTTTCGCCTTTGTGATGCCGGAGGTGTTGTAATAGGAGGTTACCAGAGTTTTTTCGGAGGAGTAATTCAAAAAAACTTCCGGGACGGCAAAATTTTTCATGTCGCGGTAAGCCTTCTTAAAACGCTTTATCGTCTCCGCCTCGTTGTTCAAATCGAGTTTCGGCATGATGATTTCCTCAAACGAACTGATAATTTCGTCAGCGTTTTGGATGCCGTGCCTTTCAAGAAAAATGTCGGCAAACTTGGCAAGGCGTTTTATAAGTTTTATGTCCGAGACCGCGTTGTCGTAAGCCTCCGGCAGGATTATTTTTACGGCAACGTCTTCGCCCGTTAGGAGTTTTGCCCTGAAAACTGCGGCATAACCGTTCTGAAAAAAACAGTAACTGTCGAAATACGAGAAAGTTTTGTCTGCCTTTCTCCGCGTGGAATTTTCAAAAATCTCTATCGCCGTGGCTTTTGTTACGGGTATCTTGTCGAACTCCAAAAGCGAAAATTCCGAAATAAGTTCAAGCGGCAGAATGTCGGGACGCGAACACAAAAACTTGGCAAAATACACCGCCGTAGGTCCGAGTTCCTGAGTGGCGAGGCGTATTTTTTCCCATTTGCTGCGGGCGTGGACATCCTTTAAGGTTTCAACACCTGCTTTTTCGGCGAGTCTTTTCAGCCTGCCGTTTTCTGCAAAAGGCGTGATTCCGTACTTGAACAGCACCGTCAGAGCGTTGTTGAACTTGTCAAAAATTTTCGGGTTTTTCGGAAATTTCAGCGGCATTTCTGTTTTTTATTTCGTTAGTTTTTCCAAAAGCGTTACTCTGCGTTTTAGGGTTTCGAGTTCTTCCGGAGTGGCAATGTCCATTTTGGCGTAGATTTTTTTTATGAGTTCCGTGATGGAATTTTCAAGTTCCGACGACTTGTCGAACAGGCCGTTTTTGATGTTTTCAAAAATCGACGAACCCTGGCTGCCGGATATTTTTTTATCATTGACGAGGGTGTCGAGAGTTTTTTTTACCGTCCCGACAGTCTCGTCGATGATAATGTTGGATACCTTGGAAAGTGAATTAATCATAATTTCTTTTTAATTGTTAGTCAAGACTTGCAACTCTTTTTTCCAAATCTTCGATTCGTTTTTTGAGTTCCTCCACTTCCGATTTTGTAGCCGGTCTTACTTTGAGAAGGGCTTCGTTGATAACGGTGCGGATTTTTGATTCAAGGTCTTTTGCCTTGGTGTCAATGTTTGAAGAGAAATCGTCAACGATTTTTTTGCCTTCCTCGTTTGAGATTTTCTTTTCGCCGATAAGTTCTTTTACCGCGTTTTCAACCCTTTCTTTTGCGTTTGCCGCCATGCCGACACCTTGATAAAGGATTTTTTTGAGCAGGTCGTTGATAGTAACGTCCTCTTTGCGGGTCTCCTGACCGTCTTTGTTTTCTTCTGCCATTTTTATTAAGTTTTAAGGTTTATGAGCGCAAAGTTAAAACTTTCTTTTGTTTTTTGAAAAAAAAACGATAATTTAGCGAAAAATTTTTTAGTATGGACTTTAAGGAATCTTTTATATTGTTCAGGGCGGGCGGCAGAAGTTTTGCCGTTTCGGTAACCAATGTCTTGGAGGTAACTGAAAACAAGGACATAAGCCCGTTGCCGGGTGCGCCTGATTACGTTGTCGGCATCAAAAAATTCAGGGACGAGGTAATTCCCGTTGTCAACACCGTTGAAAGGCTTGACATCAACTCTGACAGTGATGAGCCAAGGGGAAAATACGTTGCTGTCTTTGAAATCAATATTCCCACGGGACACAAAAAGTTCGGAATTTTGGTTGACAAAGTGCTGTCGGTCAGCGAGATGAATGTAAGCACAATAAAAGTTGCTGATGAAATTGACCGTGCTATGGCTCCCGCTCCGTATATCCGTGGCGTTATCAATTCACCTCAGGGTTTTATCTATGTTCTTAGTCCTGAGTATATCTTTTCTAAAAAAGATTTGCAAAAAATCGACGATGTTTTGCCGGAGGTAAAGGAATGAAAAAAAGTTTTTCCCTTATTTTGGCGGCGGCACTTTTCTGCGCCTCATGCGGCAAAAATCCTTCGTATGTCAGGACTTCCGGTTTTGCGCAAGGGACGACATGGCATATTACGTACAAAAGTTTTGACAAAGAAGACCTTACGCCTAAGTTCGACAGCATTTTGAAGGCGTTTGACTTTTCGATGTCGTCTTATAACAAGGAGTCGAGGCTTACAAAACTCAACGAAAATTCCACTGACGAAATTGATGAAAATTTTGCGGCGGTTTTTGCTTCGTCGGAATATTTGTACAAACTCTCCGGCGGACTTTTTGACCCGACATGCCGTCCGCTTGTCAACGCCTGGGGCTTTAACAAGCACAAAGACCTTAAAAAACCCAAGCAAAGTGAGTTGGATTCCATTTTGGAATTTGTCGGCATGGACAAGGTAAAAGTCGAGGACGGCAGACTTAAAAAAACAGACCCCCGCCTGACGCTTAATTTCAACGCAAACGCCCAAGGTTACAGCGTGGATTTGCTTTGTATGTGGCTCAAAGGCAGAGGTTACGAAGATTTTTTGGTTGAAGTAGGAGGGGAGGTAAGGGCTTTCGGCAAAAATTCAGAGGCTCAGCCTTGGAGAGTCGGCATTGATACGCCTATCGACGGCTCTACGGAAAACGACAGGGAAATTTCTGCCGCTGTTCCGCTTGAAAACAAATCTCTCTGTACATCAGGTGATTACAGAAATTTTTTTGTAATTGACGGCAAAAAATATTCTCACGAACTTAATCCTAAAACCGGTTATCCGAAAGATGATTCTTTGCTTTCGGTTTCTGTCGTAACTCCTGACGCGCTTTTTGGCGACGGTTTGGCGACTGCGGTTATGGTTTTGGGCTTGGAAAAAGGCTTTAAATTGGTGGATTCGCTGCCCGAAGCGGAAGGTTTTTTTATTTACAGCGACAAAAACGGCAATTTTAAGACCTTGAAGACAAAAGGTTTTGAATATTTTGATATAACAAAACCCTGACAAACATTAAGTTATAAAAAAAATGAAAAAAAGTTGCAAAAAAATTTTGCGGTGTCGTTAAAAGTATCTACTTTTGCACCGTCAAAATCGGACAGGCAATGCGGGAGTAGCTCAGTTGGTAGAGCGCAACCTTGCCAAGGTTGAGGTCGCGAGTTCGAGCCTCGTCTCCCGCTCTTTTTTTTATTCATTATTGATGTTTATTTATTAGGTTTTAGTTAATTAAAGTTTCTCAAAACGGTTGTACAAACCGTTTTTTTTTGTATATATGCATCCCTTGTTTTTAGAAAACAATTCCCGTTCTTATGCTGACAAAATGTCTCTTGCCGTCTAAATAATTTGTATTTTTGGCTGACGTAAAAGCATAATTAGCAGCAATATAGCCGTCAAGTTTGTTTGAAAATATTTTTTCTGAGTATTTTAATTCCGCTGAAATCCTAAAATGCGGTTTGCAGAGATATTCGTATTCCTGCATAAGAAAATCGTTTTGAGTTGCGGGTTTTATAAAACCTTCCGCCGGTTTTTCTACACAGCCGTCCTCGTAAGGCGTGCCGCTGCCTTTTTGCATTTGAAGGCATAAAATTTTTGACAGTCTGCCGCTTAAAAAGCCGTTTTCGTGTCCTATTTCAACAAAAAATTCTTTCGTTTTTATCTTCTGCCGTCTCCAAAACGGATATTTTACGGCAAAAGTATTGCGTGAAGAAAATTCCGCGCCGGTCTTAAAACTCAGAATGTCAGCACCGTAAAAATAAACCGCTGAATAATTTGCGGAGATTTTTTGCGGGTTTTTGCCGGAGGTTTTCAATTTGTCGTAATAGACGTAGTTTGTGAGTCCGCCTTCAAAACTTTCAAAATTGAAAATGTTAAGAAAATTGTACAATTTTTCATCGGTTAGCGCATAGTTTATGCTCTGAATAAGGCGGTTGTTTTTAAGGAAAAGGCTGCCCTTTAATGTGGTTATGTCCGCCTCGTGTTGCGAGAGTTCCACTGTGTACTGACCTTTTGTGCCGTAATGTCCTTTTCTTGAAAAAACTTCCAACTCGTTCAACCACTGTAAGTTGTCAGTTAAGTGTATTAAAACGTGAAACTCTCCGCCGTGCCAGAGGTCAAAAAGCGGCAGTTCTTTTGACTTGTCGGTAAAACCGTCCTCGCCAAACTCCTCCCTTATGCCGAAGAAATTTCCGTAACTTATTATGCTGTTGTAGATTTTGTCGGAAGTGCCTTTGACGGAAAATTTCATGCTCTCGTTTCTGCGGCGGTAGATGTACGCGCCTCCGAGTTGAAATTTTTCAAAATCATAACTTATTCCAAATGAGGCTGTCAAGTCCATAAGGCTGTTTTGACAGCGCAGGTCTTTGCGTTTGGCGTTGTTGGCGGTTTGGTAGTTGAATTTTGCGCCGAGAAAAAGTTTTTTCCAGGTTTTTACGCTGAGTCCGCCGATGATGTTATAGTTTTCGCGCCTTTTTATTCCGGCGTTGGTGTCGGCTTGTTCTATGATGTTGAACGGGCTGTTTTCAGGGTCTGAAAAAGCCGCGCCCGTCATATTTTTGCCGGCAAAACTTTCGTATTCTATTTTGCCGTAACTGCTTACTTTTTCGTTGAAACGGTAAAAAGATTCCGCTTTTATTCCGGCGGAAAAAGTTTTGTCGCCCTCGGAATAATTCTTAAAGCCGCCTTTTGAGGCTTCCGCTTTAAGTTCTGCGTTTGAAGTGCTTGAAATTTTTATCCCGCTCAGCAGTGCGGCGTTTTGACTCAATAGAAAATTTTCGCCGTTGATGCTGTGATACAAAGAATCAAACTGCGCCTTGGCGGTGTTGAAAACCGTCAAGGTGCAGATTGACAATAATGTTATGATTTTTTTTGTTGACATTTTAGTTCTTTAACGAAGATGTTTCGCGTTCGTAGAAGTCTGCCGAACTGTCGTTGGTGTCGGCAAAAATAATGTGTGCGCCGTTTTTGATTGAGGCTTCCGCGTCGATAATGCCGTCAGAAGAATAAATCAATTTTTCAGCGTTTTCCGTCAATGCCTCTGTTGCCTCTTTGTCAACGTTGCGGTAGAGCGTATGTCCTTGATAATTAGTGAGCATGACAGAGCCTTTGTCAACAGACTCGGTAAGACGCTTTTGATTTTTGTTGGCGTATTTTTCGTCTGCCGAAAATACTTCAACGCCGTCAATGATGCTTTCTGCGGGGATTTTTATGCACTCGTCTGAGGCATGACGCTCAGAGACTCCGCTTTCGTAGTAGAGGTTGCTTTCGTTGGTGCCGAAAGTTTCCGGGTCTTCGCTCAAAGTGAAACAGAAAAACGCGGGCGACGAAACGCTCATCGGCCAGCCTGTCATACTTTCCAAACCGCATTTAACGGCTTTGAAATACTGGGTTTCAGGAATTTCTGCGGCAGGGACAACCAAGCCTTTGAAATCGTCCTTGTCGTAGCAGGCATAATATGCGGCGTTGGCGAGGTTTACAGAATTGGGAACGTCCGTTGTGTTGTCGATTGCGCCGTTGATTACGACAACTTTTTGCTCGTATGGCTCAAACGAAAGTTCTGAAATGTACCAAATACCGTAAATCGCGGGTATAAAACCTTGGTCTGCGTAAACTAATTTGTCGCCGTCAAGATTTTTGTTGGTTGAATACGAATTTGCCGGTGCTGCTGTTGCCAAACCAAAGTTTTTTACATCGGCTTTTTCGCCGCTGTTGTTGTAGAGGATTACGTATTTGTCGTTTTGGAAAGTTTTGCCGTCGTCTTTTTTGCAGCCGCCGTTATAAAGTTCTTTTATAACGATTTGATTTTTTTGTATTTTTTCCAAAGCGATTTCAAAAACTTTTGTCTGGTCGAAATTTTCCGAGATTTCGATGTCAGTGAGTTGTCCGCTCAGAGTGTAAGATTTTCCGTTGTCAGAAAATTTTCCCGTGGCTGTAACATCGTATTTTCCGGCAAAAAGCGTTGCCGAAACTTTGCCTTCCGCATCTGAGGTGAGCGTTAAGGCGGTGTCTTTTGAAACCGTAACCGTAATGCCTTCAAGAACCGGAATGTCGGTGGAAAGTTTTACCGAAAACTGGTATTTCTGCTTTTCAACCGCCGGTTGTACAGTGTCTTTGTTTACGGGGTCTTCCGTGTCATCTTTGCACGAAAAAAAGGCTGAGGACAAAAGTCCGAAACCTAAAACGTAATAAAATAACTTTTTCATCTTTTTTTATGCTTTAATTTTAAATTAATAAACTTTCCTTTTAATCTTTTATCGCCGCCGTTTTCCGCTGGTGAAAATCGTTTGACGAATTGTTTGTGTTGCAATAAATTATGTGTGCTCCGTTTTTTATAGAAGCCTCTGCATCTATGCCGGAGGGGTCGGTTGAGCCTTTTTCTATGTCAGAAGTACCGAGCGAATAGCCGTAAACGATTTTGCCGCTGTTTTCGGGCAGTTTTTCGGTTGCCGCCGCGTTGACGTTTCTGTAAAGCGTGTAGCCGTATTGATTTGTGTGCCAGACATATCCGCCGTCTATTTCGGGCGAGAGACGTTTTTTGTTGCCGTCATAACGGGTCGTGAAAACTTCCAGAGCGTCCAAAATGTTTTTGTTCGGTATTTTCAGGCAAGAGCCGTATGCGCCCCATGAGCCGCTTTTTCCGCCTTCAAAATAGTGGTTGTTTTCATCCAAGGAAAATTCAGCCGGGTCTTGGTCGAGAGTGAAAACAAAAAAGCACGGCGAGGTAACGCTTACAATCCATGTTGACCCCAATCCGTAGACCAACGCCCTGAAATAGTGGCTCTTGGGTATTCCTTCGTAAGGCGCGGGATAATAGTGCGTGTCGGCGGAATACTTTTCGCAGGTCTCGTCATAAAGCACGTAATATTCTTTTTTGGCGAGGTTTACAGAGTTTGAATAAGTTACGGTGTGGTCTATTGCACCGTAGATGGAAATCACTTTTTCCTCGTAAGGCAAAAATTCAAGCGTCCCCGGATAATACCAGATACCCATTGCGGCGGGCGTAAAACCTTGGTCAGCGTAGATAAGTTCGCCTTGTGAGTAGTTGGGATTTGTGCCGCTCGAATTGTAAGGCGTGCCGACTCCGAGCGCGAAGTTGTTGATTTCAAGCGTGTCAGACGAGTTGTTGTAAACGGTTACGTATTTGTCGTGCCGTGTGTATCCGCCTCCGTCGTCAAGTTGACAGCCGCCGCAATACAACTCTTTGATAACCACTTTGTTGATGTTGGCGGTTGAGAGCCTTACCGTTGAAAAAACTTCCTTTGAAGATGTAATTATGATGTCGCTTAATTTGCCGTTGAAAACGTAGATTCCTTTTTCGTCGCTGACACTTGCCGAATAAATGCCGCACGGAATCTTAAATTCCGCAACGCCGTTTTTGTCGGTTTTGCCGATAAAAACGCCGCCTGAATTGTCGGTCAGTGTTACCTCAACGCCCTCTGATGCGCCGTAAGGAGAGTCCTCAGGGTAGGAGAGTTGCAGCGAAAGGGTTTGAAGACTGCCGTTTGAAGTGATGTCGTCTTCAAATTTTCCGTTGCAGGCGTTCAAAAAAACTAACGTCAGGAAAAACAATATAGAAAAAAAATTCGTCATAGCCGTCTTAAATTTTGATTCTTAGTGTGATGCCGTAATAAAACTGCGGAATGTAGCCGCTGTCGTAGAGAGAGATTTTGAGCCCCGTTTTTGTGGACTTTACGTTTCCGTTATGACAGAAAAAATTGTTGGCGTAGAAACTTACCGAGGCAATGTCCGAAATTTCTTTCGTTATGCTGAGGTTTGCCGAATAATACGCCGAAATTTTTTCGGGGTTGAAGTTGTAACTGTAAGTGGTCGTCGAGGTCAGTTTTCCAAGGTCGGCGAAAAGCGCGGGGTCGCTTTCTTTTGCCGCAAAGTACGTTTCCTCAAACGGAATCAATTTTTCAGGGTTTTCCCAAGTGGAATAATACACGGGATAGACGGTTACAAAAACGTCCCTCATGCTTTTGTCGTAGGTTTCGCCCAAAGTTGCGCCGCTTTCTTTTGAGGCAAAGGCAACGTTCGGGTATTTGCCGCTTTCCATCAAAATTCTTGAATATTTGTAAAGCGAGGTCTCAATTTTAAGACTTACAATCATTCTGATTTTCGTTACGTGTGTCGTAAACGTAACATTCTGGTTGACAGCCTTTTTTATGCTGCCGTTGGAATAATTGTTCTGAGTTCCGACATAATAGCCGATATAATTGAATTTTGTGCCGTCGGTGTTTACCGCCGACGGGTTGAAAGGCGTAAGAGTCTCGTTTGTACCCTTGTAGGCATAAAAATTTCCGTCAAAGCGCATTGAGGTTTTCAGGGCTTTTATCTGCGGAAATTCCAAAATCCATTCTATTCCGCTTCTTGTAAGCGGCGTGCCGTTTACGTAGGTCGGCGTGCTGCGGTAGTTTTTCAAAGCGGTCTGTTTCAAAGTCTCGTCGGGGTGTGCGCCTGTTTTGTCGCTGACGGTTACAACGCCGGAGAGCCTGTCAATGGAGAAAACGCGGTTTTCAATATCTATCGCGCTGCTCTCCATACTGCTGAGATAGTAGACAAAGGGCTTGTAAACCGTACTTTGAAGATACGGATTTTTTGTTTTGTTTCTATAAAGCGAAACCGACAGTTTTATGCCTTTTAATTCCGCTTCCAAACCCGCCTCCGACTGATTTACAGACTGCCATTTTAAGTCTGTGTTTCTCTCAGCCGAAAAAGGACGGTTGTAATATGCGTAAAACGCCGTGCCGTTAGCGTCCGAGGTTGACGAAAATACTTTGTCGCCGGCGTATTGCGGCGCGGGATACAGGATTTGAAACGATGGCAGTTTCACGCTTTTTCCGTAACCGACGTTGATGCTCAGGGATTTAAGTTTTTTGTATCTGTCGTCCCAGAAAACAAATTTTGCGTTGCTCCTCGGACTGAGGCTCGAAACAGTGCCGTAGTCCGAGCCGGAAATCGTTGTCAAATCTTCTCTTAAACCGAAAACAGCCTGAAATTTAGAGCCTTTCAAGTTTTTGAAAACAACTGTTTCAAACTTGTCTTCTATATAAAGTGCCGCATTGTTGACAAAGGGCAGTTTGTCGTAGCGGTATTCCCTGTAATCCGGCGCGTAACGCATATCGTCATAATAGACGCCGCGTCCGAGGTTTCCCGACGATGAAAAATCGCCGCCTGCGGTAATTTTGTTTTTTATTCCGCCCGCCTCCGTAACCTTGTCGGCTTTTATTTTTACGGAAAAGTCTGCGGGTTTGCTTTCAGAAAAATTCTTTACGTACCAGTAGCCTACGGGCGAGAGAATTATCGGCGCGGACGGATTTTTGTCGTATTCCTCGGCGATAAAATAGCCTTCTTCCGTGGCGTGGCTGTACGGCTGTGAGGCAGCCTCGCTTTTGCGGTAATTGTTTTCGGAAGTCTTGTCCGAAACCGAGGCAGAAAGTCCAGCGTAAAAATTGGTTATCCAGGGTTTGTTCAAGAGCCACGTTATTTTTGACGAAGCCCTCAAAACCTGATCTTTCTTTTTGGTGTATTCGTTTGAAAAAGCGTCAGGGTCGTCTTCCGAATTATAACCGCCTGTGTTGCCGCTCAGCGAAAACGAAAACATCAAAGGGTTGGTGTTTTTAAAAAACGTGTTGGAATATTTTACGTCGGCGACATTGCGCTGATAGCACGTGTAAGGGCTTGTGATGTCGGAATAGGATTTTGCGTGCTCAAACGAGAGGTTCAACATTCCGGCATGACTTTTCAGGTCAAAGCCTTTGCTTATTGCCAACTGTTTGGTGTGCGGATTTGCCGCAAGGTCCAATACAAACGGCGTTTTGCCTTTTTTGGTGTTGACCTTGACGATTCCGTTGCTCAAATCGCCGTATTCTACTGACGGAATGCCGGTTATGATTTCAACGCTTTCGATGTTTGAGGACGAAATGTTGCGCATTGAGGCGCCGGAGGTTTCCTGTGTCGCGGCGTTGTTTGAAATTCTTGCGCCGTCCACTTCAACCGCCGTGCCGAAAGATGCGTTGCCTAATTCGGAATTTTCGCTTCTTAAACTTATTCTGCTGTCGTCGGTTAGTGTTGCGTTTATCGTTTTGCCGCCCGGCAAAAGGCTGCTTACGTTGCTGACGTTTATTATCTGACTGTGGTCTAAGACGTTACGGTCGAGAGTGTAGGTGGAGGCGGCTTCGTTTTTGGTTCTTTGAGCCGTTACGGTAACTTCCTCGATTGTGAGGTTGTCTTCGTGAAGATAAATTTTTAAGGGTTTCATGTTTCTGCGGACAGTAAACTCCCTTTTCACGAAACCGAGACACTGAACTGTGATTTTTATGTTGTCGCCCGGAATGTTTTTTAAGATAAAATATCCGTTTTCGTCGGTAACGCACCAAAGCAGGTTGTCGCCTAAGACAACGGTTGCAAAAGGCACCGGCAAAGAATCAGAAAGATTTTTCACCGTACCTTCCACATTATAGTTTTGTGCCGACAGGGTTTTTATTGTCAGCAGGATTAACGCAATGTATGAGAATATTTTGTGCATTTTGTTACGGTTGTTATTCCGCAGTGCCGTCAATCGTCGGCGCGGCGGCCTCTGTTGCGGTAAAATAGTTTCTTAGCGTTACAATGTCTTTGCCGTCGTAATAATAATCGTAAAAACCGTCAACTATGATTTTATAGCCGTCTATTACGTACGACTGAGTGTCTGAAAATTTTCCGTCTTCCGTGATGTTTATTGAGACAGTCTCGCCTGTGCTGCGGTCTTCGCCGGTGTATTTGCCGTAGAGCGAGCCGTCTTTTTTGTCGTCGGCACTCTTAAAAATCCCCGTCCGGCGGTATAATTCTTCGCCGACAAAATACAAGACATAGTTATAAGTCGAATATTCGTCTTCAAAGGTGAGTGTCGAGTTTTCTTCGTTGAAAGTAACATCACTTACAAAAGTGTATTTGTTTTCGTCGTTGAAATCAACGGAATACGCTTTCATGTTTTTGAAGTCGAAATATTTGCCCGCTGCCGTGTAGTTGTTTTTTTGCAATTCTTCTTTTGTCGGGTGCTTTACTATTTTTATTATTTCAGTTTCGGTTATAGTGTTATTAATTGGTTCTTCTGTTTCTTTTTCATCGTCTTTGCAGGACGAAAAAGACAAAGCCAATACTGCAAAACATGCGCTTAATGTAATAAAAAATTTTTTCATATTTTTTATTTTATTTGTTAATACTTTATAAAATGCAAAATTATGAAAAAAAACATTTATATCGCAATACCTAAATGTAAGTATTTTTCGTAAAAATCGGTAAGGGCTGACTGGTAAAGTCCGCCCGTTTCTTTTAGTCGCCGAACCGCCACAAAATTCCGAACATAAAGTGAAAATCCTGATACGGATAGTTGTCGGTTGAATAATACCAGTCTCTCATCCAGCCGTTGCAGATGTTTTCCCATTTGAAAAACATCAAAACGCCGCGGATTTTTATGTTTGCAAAACCGTTCAAAAGCGGATAGTTTCCGGGGTTGTATTTTTTGAAAGCGGGTTTTGCTGCTTCTGTTTCGGGCGTGGTTTCGGTAACTTCTTTTTTTAAGACCGGATAATAAATTGACGTTGCGGGCGAATATCCGAAAGCGTCGTATTCGGTCGAGAAGTTTACTTCGCCGCCTATCTGCGTGAGCAGTACGTTTTTAACCAAGTAAAACTCGAAATATGTCGCGTGGTAAAGCGCAACCTGCGGCAGATTCAGGATTTCGTTTTTGTTGGTTTTTTGCCAGGTAACGCGGTTTGCAAACCTGACGTGCCAGATAAAGAAATCTTTCATCGCGCTGACAGAAAATACGTTAAGAGCATCGCCTAATTGAGCGGGAACGGCATCGTGGTTGAAGTATATGTAATTGTTAATCAAATAGTTGCTTGCTCCGATTTTGAAATGCCAGACCGGTATGGCAAATTCCGCGCCGATTCTTGTCGTAAGAAGTTTGTCAAATTTGTTTTCCCAACGGTAATTGTTTGAATAATAACGTTTTAAGAAATAATCAGGTTCTTTGTTGGAAAAATCCGCCGTGGCTTTGAAATAATATTTCAGCGTGTCGCTTTTGCCTTGGTAAAATTTTAGTCCGAGAGAGCCTTTCAACTGAAAATCACCGACTTTGTAGCCCGACAAATACTGACGGTAATTGCCGTTGAAAAACATGTTTCTCGATTTGTTTTTGTAGATTCCGCCTTCAAAATATGCGTTTGAATAGTCGCCGGAATTGTTGGAAGAATGATAATTCTGAAAATTATAGTACGATTCTCCTTCCATTCCGATTGCGCCTTTTATCGCGGGGCTTATGCCAAGAAGTTGGTTTTCAGCGATTTTCAAGTGAAACTGATTTGTCAGCCTTTTAAAACAAAGAGAATCGTAAGTGGCAGTCCCGTCAAAATAAAAGTTTTCGTAAAGGTCGGGATTCAGTTCCGAATCTTCGTAAGTGCGGAACATCTTGTCGAACTTAAACACGTAGCCGAAAGTAAGTCTCGGCGTGTAGATTTCTTTTCTCGTAGAGTCGTTAATTATCTGAAAATCAGTTTTTCCGACAGAATATTCCGTAACAAAGTTCCATGTGCGTTTGCCCCAGTTGCTGAAAGGCTGCGTGAGTTTTGTGGTAAATCTTTCGTTCTTGACTTCCACTGTGTCCACGATTCCGCCGTTTTCTTCGATTCCCGTTTTTGTGAAGTTATAAAAAAAGTACATCGAAAGGTGTTTTCCGACGTAACTCATTTGCGGAGAGAAAGTTGTGTTTCTGGAATGTTGATGGCTCATTCTTCCTGTGGAGCCTACAAGACCGATGTTGAAACCCCAGTTGAAATTTTTGTTGACGTTTTGGGTATGACGGAAGTCAATCACCTGACCGTTGCGGGCTTTCGGCGTTGTGGCGTAGTAAAGCCATGTATACGGGTGGTTTACCTGATAGAATTTTGTTTCTTCGGGTTTGGAGATAAAATCGTTGATTCTGTCAAAGAAAAATACGTCGTTGTTTTTTCTTAACTCTCTGTCGTCGAATATGTTATAAATGTACGGCGTACCCATGTTTCCTAAATTGGAGTACGAAATCGAATGTTTGTCGTTATAGTCGTAGACCTGAAACAGATGCAAAGCCGTATCGGTGTCCAGACTGTATTCCTCCATGGAATAGTCTGAGTCCAACGTCCAAATTTTTACCTTTTTGGGGTATTCTTTTTTGTCCTTATCCTTGTCCTTGTTTTTTTGCGCGTATGACGGCGACGCTAAAACAACAGTTAACAAACTGAAAATCAGAATAATCTTATTCATAAATTGCTAAAAATTTACTGCAAAATTACAAGCAAAATTCCACAAATCAAAATATTTTAGAAATGTTTGTTTAAAATATTGAAAATCATTTAGATATAAAAAAAATAAAAAAAAACTCATTAAAAATTTGGAGCGAACTGTTTTTTTTGTTTACCTTTGCACCCGTAAAAATCAAGGAGCCGAGGTAGCTCAGTTGGTTAGAGCACCGGATTGTGGATCCGGGGGTCATGGGTTCAAGTCTCTTCCTCGGTACTTTGTGAGGCTGACTTTTTGAATAAAAAGGTCAGCCTTTTTTATTTTCTAAGAAAATTGATTAACCTTTTTGCGTAATTTTTTATCACTGAGGAGTCCGCATTTTTGAAACCGTGTCCGAGATTTTCATAACTAAAAAATTCACAATTATCTCTTAACGAGTCTTTTAACAAAACCGACTGCGAAAAGTCTACGATTTTGTCATCAGTGCCGTGAGAAATCAAAACGGGAATTTTTTTAAGTTTTTCGGTGTAGTTTACCGGCGAAAAAACTTTTGACAGAGAGTCAAATTTTTCTATGTTTTTATCTTTTAACCTGTAAAAAACGGTTGAAAATTCTTTTCTGAAAACTTCCGGCACAACGCTCCACATTTCGTAAATGTCCGCCGGCGCAAAATCGTCGATGATGAGTTTTATTTTGTCGTTTTCAGAAAAAATATAACTCAAAAACGCCAGATGCGCCCCTGCCGACGAGCCCCAAAGTCCGAAATCCGAAGTGTCAATCATCAGATAGTCAGAATTTTCCAAACAAAAATCTATTGCAGAAATGCAGTCTTCGAGACAGTCTTCAAGACTGTTACCGTGTCTTATAAGGCGGTAATCGGCGGAAATAATTTCGATGTGGTTGTCCAAAAGCGTTTTGACGGCAAAATTTCTGTAACGCTCCAAGACTTTGATTTTGCCGCCGCTAATCCAACTTCCCCCGTGAAAATACAGCAGTGTCTTGTGTTTTGTTAACGTGTCTTTCGGACGGTAGACATCAAGTTTGAGTTGAGTGTTGTTGACGGTTTTAAAAACTAATTCCGTCGGAAAATACGGGTTTTTAACATCCGTTTGCCGCATTCTTATAAACACGGCAAGCGAAAAAACTGCTAAAAACAACGCCGTTTTTTTAAAGTTTGTCATTAAAGAAAACAACCGTTATTATTACACTTGTTCCGAAAAGCATGACGCAGAGTCCCGTGATTTTGTTGATCCACATGATATGTCTCGGACCGATTTTGTTGCGGAAAATGTTGACCACAAACGCCAAAAACGCCCACCACAAAACCGCGCCGATAATTACGCCGGAGAGCAGAAATGCGGTTTCCAAGGGCGGAGTTTCGTTGCTGATTGCGCCCGATGCGGTAAATAAGCCGCCGAACACGATGATTGTCAGCGGGTTGGAAATCGTCAAGCCGAAACTTGCCGCAAAGTCGCCGAGGATTTTGCGCTTGGAGTTTGCGAGTTTGTTTCTCGCCTTGTTTTCTTTCCACTGCTGAACGGGATTTTTGCGGAAAATGTTCCAGCCCAAATAAATCATCAGAATTCCGCCTAAAATTCCGAGGCTGATTCTGTGGCTTACCAAAAAATCAGAAATAAACGACAGACTGAAACCTGTTACGACAGCGTAAAAAAAGTCTCCGAATGCCGAGCCGACACCCATCAAAAAACCCTGCCAAAAACCTTTTTGGATGGTTTTCTGGACGCATAAAATCGCTACTGCTCCGATGGGGCAGGCTGCTAAAAAGCCGATTCCTATCCCTCTATATAATATTGAAATGTCCATGCTATATGTTTTCAGCCTGCAAATTTATAAAAATATTGACAAAAACTTGTTATTGGCGTTAAAAAATTATAATTTTACGCTCAAATTTTTTACCAAATTACACACTTTATGACAAAAAAAATATTCGGCGCAGCACTTGCGCTTATTCTTTCGTGCGGATTTTCAAACGGTTACGCACAAACAAGAGAAAAAATATCAATCAACGGGGATTGGAAATTCTCTTTCGGCGATGCTTCTTCGCCTGAAAAAAATTTTATGGCGGGAACGCGCTATTTTAATTATCTTACCAAGACGGGTTACGGCGACGGCCCTGCGGACAAGGATTTTGACGACCGCGCATGGCGCACTCTTGATTTGCCGCATGATTGGGCGGTTGAAGTGCCTTTTTCGCCCAAAGCCAGCCACAGCCACGGTTACAAACAGGTCGGCTGGGCGTTTCCTGAGACTTCAATCGGCTGGTACAGAAAGCGTTTAACGATACCGCAAAGCGATTTCGGTAAAAAGATTTCGCTTGTTTTTGACGGTGTTTTCCGCAATTCGGAAGTCTGGCTCAACGGTTTTTATCTCGGTCAGGAGCAAAGCGGATACCTTGATTTTCAGTATGATATAACTGATTACATCAATTATGGCGGCGAAAATGTTATCACCGTAAAAGCCGACGCAAGCCTCGAAGAAGGCTGGTTTTATGAGGGCGCGGGCATTTACCGCGACGTCTGGCTCTTGAAAACTAATCCGTTGCATGTAAAAAAAGACGGCATTTTTGTAACGAGCCATGTCAGCGGCGGCAATGCTGACATCTCGGCGCGTGTAACGGTTGAAAATGAGAGCCTTAGCGCAAAAAATGTCAGCCTGAACATAGTTTTGCGTGATGAAGCGGGTACGGCTGTCGCGGTTCAAAAAAGCACGTCAAACGAAATACGTGGCGTTTCAGAACACGAATTTTTCGTAAAATTTTCGGCGGTTAATATTTTGCAGTGGAGCGTTGAAAACCCCAAACTTTACACCGTTGAAGTCTCGGTTTTGGAAGATGGGCAAACAACAGATATTCAGTCTGTTAAAACAGGTTTCAGAACCATTGAGTTTACCGCTGACAAAGGCTTTTTCTTAAACAAAAAGCACTTGAAAATCATCGGCGTTAACATTCATCAGGACTTTGCGGGCGTAGGTTGCGCCGTCCCGAAAGCCCTTCAAACCGAAAGGGTTAAAATGCTGAAAAAATATGGTTTCAATGCTGTCCGCACCTCGCACAACCCTGTCAATACGGATTTGTTGGATGTTTGCGACTCGCTCGGAATGTTGGTTTTGGAAGAAACGCGGCTCGAAGGCATCAATGATTATCACAAAACGCAGTTAAGGCGTATGATTTTCCGCGACAGAAACCATCCGTCAATTATTTCCTGGTCGGTCGGCAACGAGGAGTGGCAAATCGAAAGCAACATTTACGGCGAGAGAATCACGCGGACGATTCAGGCATACGCCAAAACGCTTGATTCAACGCGCATGATAACGGCGGCTGTCAGCGGCGGCTGCGGTTACGGCACATCTGAAAGTCTCGAACTTATGGGCTTTAACTATTTGGCTCAGTGCGATATAGACAAATACCGAGAAAAACATCTTTCTCAACCCGGCTGGCTGACGGAGGAGACTTCCGGCTGCGGCACAAGGGGCGTTTATTTTGCCGATTCCGCTAACTGCCACATTCCGCAGTTTGACCGCGAGGGCGGCACGTCGATTGAAAGAGGTTACAAGTTTTGCCTTGAAAGAGACTGGATGTCAGGGCTTTTCTATTGGACGGGCTTTGATTACAGAGGCGAGCCGACGCCGTTTTCTTATCCGGCGGTTTCAAGCCAGTTTGGAATTTTGGACGTTTGCGGTTTTCCGAAAGACGCGGCGTTTTATATTTTGGCTAACAATACCGAAAAGCCTGTAATTCACTTGTTCCCGCATTGGAATTTTAAAGGTAGGGAAGGAGAGACGATAAAAGTTTGGGCGTATACAAATTGCGACGAAGCAGAGTTGTTTTTGAACAAAAAATCACTTGGAAAAAAGAAACTTGAAAAATACGGGCATCTTTCTTGGGACGTAAAATACACGCCCGGCGAACTTTTAGTCAAGGGTTACAAAAAAGGCAAAACGATTGTAACAGAGAGCGTTAAAACTGCCGGAGAGCCGCAGAACATCGTCTTAAAACCTTCAAAAACAGGCGATATTGTTTTGGTAAGTGTTTCGGCAACAGACAAAAACGGTTTGGAGTCGCCGGTGGCAAACAACAATATCAGGTTTGAGGTTTCGGGTCCGGCGGAAATTCTCGGCGTCGGCAACGGCGACCCGTCATCGCTTGAAAACGATAGAGAATTTGAAAACTCTTTCGGCGTAAAGATCTTTGCGCAAAAAGAACTTTCTTTAAGCGATTTAAATAATTGGAAAAGTGAAATTTCAGCCTCAAAACCGAGTGATTGGCGTGATGCTTTGGTTTATGACCGAAACGAAAAATGGGATTTTTATCATGACACTTTGTTAGCGGTGAAATGTGAAGTTTTGTTGGACGAGGTTTCTAACAAAAATACTTATACTCTGTTTTCAAAAAGTATTTTAGCGGTTCAAGACATTTATGTTAACGGTGAAAAAATTGCTTCCGGCATAAAACGTGATGAACCTCAGAGTTTTACCCTTGATAGTAAACTTTTGAAAACTGGCAAAAACGAGATTTTCTTCATCGGCAAAAAGATAAAAAAATCTTATCAATGGGACGAGCCGAACACAGACCCCGGCGTTGTCGGCGTAAAAATTCCCGCGAAAAATTATTCTCGCAACCTTTTCGGCGGTAAGGCGTTAGTGATTGTTAAAACAAAAGGTGAAGCCGTTTTGAAAGCGTCATCAGACGGATTGAAAACGGCGGAAATTAGTATTAGGTAGAAATTTTATTTCCGTTTTTGCAAAAATTTTGCGTATTCTGTTGCCGCTAAAAGAAAACAGCCTGTCCCGTAATTCGTATGCGTTTTTGGGTTCGGGTCGTAGAAATAGCAGTTTCTTTCGGGCGTGGTGAAAATATATCCGACCGTAAAATTCTCCTGTACGGCGATTTTGGAAAGATATTCCCACGCTTTTTCTATTGCCGGAAAAAATGTTTTGCGGTCAAGGATTCCGCTGTTGACACCGTAACACAGAGCGTAAAGTATCAACGCAGTGCCGGAAGTTTCGTAACCGGGCGTCAAAAGATTGTCAGACAGACAGTTTTGCCAGTAGCCTTCCGGTTTTTGAAGATTTTTCAGCGTGTCAGCCATCGCCGTAAACCTGTCAAGAAACACTTTTTTATAACGGCTTGTGTCCGGCAGATGCTCAAAAACCCTTGCAAATGAGGCTATTACCCAGCCGTTGCCGCGCGACCAGAAAAGTTTTCCGCCGGACTTGGGACTGCGGCAATACGGATATTTGTATTTTTTGTCGCGGTAATACAAGTGCGCCTCTTTGTCATAAAACTGAGAGTCAAAAAACGAAAAATACTCAAACATCTTGTCTAAGTACATTCCGTTTTTGCTCTGGGCGTAAAGTCTTGACATTGAAGGCATTGCCATAAAAAGCGCGTCCATCCAGTACCAATAGTCGTTAAGATTGAGACTCGTCTGATAGTTGAAAACCTCAAAAGCGCGTTTTGTTTTTTTCTCGTCGGGGTCTTTTTCGTTGAGGTCGAGATAGACCTGAAAACAGATTTGATAATCGGCAAACATGACGTTTTGCTCCACTCTGAGCGGCGTGCGGTAATGCCAGCGCATAGGATTCGGCTCTTTTGCGCCCTGCCAGTTATTGTGCTCAGCCCAGCGGACAGTGTAATCAAGAAGTTGCTTGTTGCCTGTGAGTTTGCAAAATTCAAGATTGCCGACATGAAACACGCCGAAATCCCAAAAAGCGTCGGTGCGGAAAGTCTCTCTGCTTTGATAAACCGAGTCAACTTTGTAAGCAGTCTCTAAAACCTCTTGTATTTTCTTTTTAATTTTGCCGTTTTGCGACAAGGCACAAAACGGCAAAACCAAAAATATTATAAATAAAATTTTTCTCATTAACGGATTTTTAATGTGAAGGAGAATTTCATGTTTGCGGGCTTGATTTGGTATTTTTCAAGCGGCATCGAGCCCCATGAGTCTATACCTGCAACGCCTTGATTTTTATGGTCCAAGGTAACCGCATAGAAATCGTTGTTTTCCGGAAGGTCTACGGTGTGTTTTTCACCGCGTTTTTCCTGCGACAAGTCTTCTACGGAATACGGCATTACTGAAAACTCAAAATTTTCTTTGCCTTTTACTATTTCCAAACCGTTACCATTGTTGTTGAAAATGTTCAAACTTCTTGTATCACAGCGGTTTGATGATTCCTGCGGCGAAGGATACGAGAAAAACATTTTTTCAGGCGTAGAGTTGTAACGACCTACAAAAGCCGCCGTTTTTCTGTCAGCGTAGTTTTCAAAAGGTCCTCTGCCGTACCATTCGATGTTGGAAAAATCTTTTTTCACTTTGAATTTCAAGCCAAAACGCGGTAACAACGGCAATTCCGTAACGCCCTTAGTATCAAGTTTTTCACTGATTTCAATAATTCCGTCTGCCATGACAAGGTATTCAATAGTTACCTCTGTTTTGGTATTTTCAAGAGAGTAAACCGCTTGAACTTTTACGCCTGAGTTTTTGATAATCTGCGTGTTAAAGTTCGTGAGTTTGGGCTTGTCGGTGTCGAGTTTCCAATTTTTGCAACGCTCAGGCATGTGGTTTCCAAAATCGTTGTCAGTGGGTGCACGCCAAAAATTCGGTTTTACGCCTTCGGTAAAAACAACATTGTTAACCTCTGAAAGCGAGCCGGTTAACTTGTCGAAAACGGCTGTCGTATTGTTGACAGTTACCACGCATTTTGAGCCTTCTTCTGTAATTTTTGATTTTATCTTGGTTGACGGTTTTTCTGAAACAGTGGACGGCGATTTTAACAAAAACTGCTCTCTTGCGAGTTCTTCGCGGGCTGAAATGCCGTTTGCAGTCGCCTTTTTGGTTATGAAACTTACGTTCATAAAGTACTCTTTGTCAGCATCATACTTAAAATTATCGAGTTCTGCAATTTTGATTGCCTGTTTTGCAAGAGGCTGAATTGCGGGGCAGTCCATTTCGATGATTTTTTCAACGTTGCCGTCTGCAAGTATTTCGCATTTAATCAAAAAGTTGCTCAAATCGGTAAAAAGATAATTGTTGAAAATCGAAAGTCCGTTTTCATCCGCTAAAAATTTGCAGTCGATGTTTTGATAATTATACTTTACCTGGTAAAGAGACGGGTGAGGAGTGCGGTCGGGGTTAACGATACCGTTCATGCAGAAATTCTGGTCTGAGGGAACGCCTTTGGGTCCGAAATCTCCGCCCCAGCCCCAGTAGTTTTTGCCGTTCTCAGTTTTCATAATTCCTTGGTCAACCCAGTCCCAGATAAAACCGCCCTGAATTTGATAACTTGTTTTGAATAAGTCCCAATATTCGTCTAATCCGCCGACTGAATTGCCCATTGCGTGAGCGTATTCGCAGAGAATCATCGGACGCGGTTTTTTCTGTTTCGCGTAGTCAAAGCAGTAGTGCCAAGCATACATCGGACAAACGATGTCCGTGTTACGGTCTTCTCTTGCGGGTTCGTATTGTACGGGGCGGGTCTTGTCGAAGGCTTTTAGGCTGTCGTAACAAGCCTCAAAATTAGAGCCGTTTCCGGCCTCGTTTCCGAGTGACCAAACGATGATTGACGGATGGTGTATGTCGCGGTAAGCCATACGCATAACTCTCTGAATATGAGCGTGTCTCCAAAGCGGAACGCCTGCAATGTTTTTAGGTCCGTATATAAGACCGTGAGATTCCAAATTTGCTTCGTCAACAAGATAAATGCCCAGGGAGTCGCAAAGTTTGTACCAGTAAGGGTCGTTTGGATAGTGGCAGGTTCTTACGGCGTTGATGTTGTTTTTCTTCATCAGGAGAATGTCTTTGAGCATTGATTCTCTGGTGATTACGTGTCCTGTGTACTGGTCGTGCTCATGACGGTTGACACCGCGGATTAAGAGTTTTTTGCCGTTGATTTTCAATACGCCGTCCTCGATGGAAACTTTTCTGAAACCGATGTCAAAACTCATAAACTGCGGCTTTTTGGAACTTTCGTTTTCAAGGCTTACCACAAGGCGGTAAAGTTCGGGAAATTCGCCCGACCAAAGTTTTACATTGTTGACATTAAGTGTAATGGTCTGATTTTCAGATGAGTTTGCTTTTATTTTCTTGATGCTGAGACTTTTTTCGGCAACTTTTTGGTCTTTATAATAAAGTGCTGCTGAAATGTCGGCGTTTTCTTCCTTTTCGTTATGATTATCAATGATATAATCGAGATTTATAACGCCGTTTTTAAGGTCGGGAGTCTCGGCTGAGATTTTTACGTTTTGGATGTGCGCTTTCGGTCTTGAATAAATGCACACGTTTCTTTCGATACCGTTGAGACGGAAAAAGTCCTGATCTTCGAGATACGAAGCGTCAGACCAGCGTAAAATCTTGAATGCCAAAACGTTGTTGCCTTTTTTCAAATATTTTGTGATGTCAAATTCGGCGGCGAGTTTTGAATTCTCTGAATATCCCGCGTATTTGCCGTTGACATAGACGAAAAGCGCGCTTCTTGCGCCGTCAACTTGTAATATAACTTCTTGATTTTCAAACTTTTCAGGCAGCGTAAAAGTTTTTCTGTATACGCCTGTCCAGTTGTTTTCAAACGGTACTTCCGGCGGCTGAGGGTCCCAACTGAAATCGTAAGAGACGTTTGTGTAAATCGGGTAGCCGTAGCCGTTCATCTGCCAGTCGCCCGGCACGGGAATCATGCCCCATGAGTTGTCGTTAAAGCCTTCTGATTCAAAACCTTGCGGCACTTTTGAAGGGTTTTCGGCAAAAAAGAATTTCCATTTGCCGTTAAGGTTGATGTAATAATCAGACAACTCGTTGTCTTTCAGTGCGTTTTGCTTGTCTGAATAGACAAACCACGAGGCGTGCATAGCCTCACGGTTTTCTTCCGTGATTTCAGGATTCCGAGCCTGAGCGGGAAGTTGCTGCGCGTTTGCGTTCAACGAGAAAAGCGTTAAGAACGCCGCGAAAAAATTGATTCTTTTTTTCATAATATCTGCAAAAATTATTTTTGCAAAGGTATATAAAAAAAATCATTTTTTCTGCTTGATTTTTTCGTCTGCGTGTCGTTTTTTATCCAACTGCCATGAGTTGAAAAGGTTTTGAAAAATTATGTAAAAGCCGCTGCATAATGCGCTCAGCTGGTCAAGATAGGTGCCTGCTACCCAAATTGAAAAAATTGTGTTTTTTTGACCGATACTTTGTCCGCACGAAATTCTTTCGTCGAATTTTGTGCCGATAATTTTTCCGACCGTAAAAAGCACGATGCAGATTATCAGCGCGGCTATTCCCATTAAGATGTCAATGTGGTAATTTTCAGGCTTTTCGACGATTGATTTTACCGTCCGTCCCATCAAAATAAGAATTGATGCCGCCCAAATGTAAAACGAAACGCCCGAATATTTTTTCAAAAATTCATGCGCCGTCGGGATAAATTTTTTGAAAATTTCCGCCAAAATCATCGGAAACACCAAAAGCGGGAAAACTTTTTGGATAATCGCCGCAAAACCTTCCCAAAACGTCATGCCTTTTGCCTCAATCAGCGGAAAAACCGACGGAATTATGAGTGAGGCGGCTATGTTTGCTAAAATAGTGAAACTTACCAAGTTAGGAGCGTTGCCGCCGAGTTTTGTCGTTACAACAACCGCCGAAACCGCTGTCGGACACATGATGATAACCATTACCGATTCAGCCAAAATTTTATTAAAAGGTGCGATTGCCAAATACGCGCCCATTGCTCCGAAAATTATAACTGCAAGCAATAAAAAGTGAACTTTCTTAAACTTTATTTCTTTTAAACTTACCTTCGTAAACGCCAAAGTCAGCATTACGAACATAGACACGGGCAGTATAAAAGCAAACTGCTGAAAGAAATCATAAAATATGCTTCCGATGATAATTGCAATCGGAAGTGCGTGATTTTTAACGAATTGGAAAAATTTGTTCATATCTGAAAATTTTTCTGCAAAATTACAAAAATAATCCTTAATTTTACAGCGTAAATGTGATAATAAAACAACATGCAACAAACCGACCTTATTTTGTCGCCCGAAGAGGCATTTTATGAAGAGACCGTCTTAAAAAAAGCGGCTTCTGTTGCGGGCGTTGACATTCATGACATCACGGATTTCAGGGTTGAAAGAAAATCCGTTGACGCGAGAAAAAAGCAAATCCTTATAAATATGAGGGTTGCGCTGTTTTTTAACGGCGAAAAGCCCGAAAGCATTTCCAAAAGTTATCAATACGGAGACGTTTCAAAACGTCCTGCTGTCGTAGTTGTCGGGACAGGTCCGGCGGGACTTTTTGCGGCGTTGAGGCTTATAGAATTGGGTTTTAAACCTATTGTCTTGGAACGCGGCAAAAACGTTACTGACCGCAAACGCGACATTGCGGCTCTTAACACGAAACAAATTTTAGACGAAGATTCTAATTATTGTTTCGGCGAAGGCGGCGCGGGGACGTTTTCCGACGGAAAACTTTACACCCGTAGCGATAAGCGCGGAAATATTTCGCGTATTTTGGAGATTTTTTACCTTCACGGCGCGGCAGATAATATTCTTTATGAGGCGCGTCCGCATATCGGGACTGACAAGTTGCCGAAAATTGTTTCTAACATCAGGCAAAGGATTTTGGATTCAGGCGGTCAGGTGCATTTTTCAACCAAAATGACCGACATAAAAATCTCTGACGGAAAAGTTACAAGCGTTTTAACTCAGGACGGTAAAGAGTTTCAAGCCGAAGCGGTAATTCTTGCGACAGGACATAGTGCTGAGGACGTCTACAAATTGCTGAAAGATAAAAAAATAAAACTTGAACCCAAAGGTTTTGCAATGGGTGTTAGAGTGGAACATCCAAGAGAAATGATTGACAGTATTTTTTATCATAATGCAGACACAACTTATTTACCTTCTGCAAGTTACAGCCTTGTTTCGCAGGTTAAGGAAAGGGGAGTGTATTCGTTTTGCATGTGTCCGGGCGGTCAAATAGTGCCGAGCGCAACTCAAAAAGGTTATAACCTCGTTAACGGAATGTCCGCTGCTGCAAGGCGCAATTATTGGTCTAACGCTGGAATCGTGGTAGAAATCCGTCCCGAAGATTTCTTAAATTTTAACCCCGAAAATCCGCTTTGTGGTCTCGAATATCAAAAAGAGGTGGAAAGATTGACTTTTATTAATGGCGGAAGTTCGCAAAAAGCACCTGCTCAGCGTCTTACGGATTTTATTAAAGGGAGAATTTCGGGTACGCTTGCGGAGTCGTCATACGTGCCTGGGCTTGTATCCTCGCCGGTACATTTTTGGCTGCCGGATTTTATAAGTTCAAGGTTGAGGGAAGGTTTTAAGGAGTTTGACAAAAGAATGAAAGGTTTTGTCTCTGAGGAGGCAATGATTTTAGCGTCAGAGACGAGGACTTCTTCTCCGGTTAGAATTGTAAGAGACGAAAATTCAATGAGTTGTCTTAACCTCAAAAACCTTTTCCCGTGCGGAGAAGGCGCGGGCTACGCAGGCGGAATCGTCTCCTCGGCTATGGACGGCGAAAAAGCAGCCGAAGCGGTGAAAAAATTTTTTGAATTGTAGAAAATAGTTTTTAAATTCGGCAAAAATTTAGTAAAGGAAAAATTATGGCATCAAATAAAAAAGTGTGGAAACCCGGAACAATGCTCAATCCAGTTCCAGTGGTAATGCTCAGTTGCGGAAAAATTGACGGACAGAAAAATATCATAACCGTTGCGTGGGCAGGTACAATCTGCTCTGACCCGCCGATGGTTTCTGTTTCTATCAGAAAATCAAGGTTTTCGCACGAAATAATAAAAGAGAGCGGTAAGTTTGTTATCAACCTTGTCAGCGAAAACCTCGTAAAAGCAACTGACTGGTGCGGTGTAAAATCGGGAAAAGATGTTAACAAATTTTCTGAAATGAATTTAACTGCCGAAAAAGCCGAAACTTCTGATTTGCCGATTATAAAAGAAAGCCCTATTAACATAGAATGTACTGTTACTCAGGTGCTTGAACTCGGTAGCCACGATATGTTTTTGGCAAAAGTAGACTCAGTGAGCGTTGCGGAGGATTTAATTGACGAAAAAACCGGCGCGATGGATCTCAAAAAAGCAAAACTTGTTGCTTATTCGCACGGAGAATATTTTTCTCTCGGCAAAAAACTTGGGTATTACGGATATACGGTCAGAAAAAAGAAATGAAATTATGAGTTTTTTATCAAAAATATTTAACGGAAAAACGCCGCAAAACGGTACTTCCGGAATCAAGTTCGGAAGGTTTTCTGAGCCTGCCGAAACCGAAGAACTCTACGATATGCGTACACAAGCGGACGACCTTTTTGATAAAGGTAAGTTTTTGGACGCATACGTTGTGTATTTCAACTATTTGCAAGAACTCGGCGGACCGGCAGTGCTGCTCGAAATAGACGATGAAACCGGCAATCTTACTTTCAAACTGCTTCAAGGCTCGAAAATCGTCAGCGGAATTATCAGCGAAAAAGAGGTTTGGGCGGAATCGGTTGTTGCAAAATTTTCCGAACCCGACATCACGCTTTTGAGGTTTCTGCTCGGGAAAAACAACGATTTGATATACTCAAAGTTCGCTCTGACCGGCGACTCGATTGTCTTGAACCAGCGTTGCCCGATAAAAGACCTTTCGCCGGCGGCTTTTGCGGATATGCTGTCGGAAATTGCAATCGTATCCGACGCCTTGGACGAAATGATTGAGGCGGATTTTCCCTTTATCATTCCCGTTGACTACGAAAACATTATCCCGCTTTCTCAAAAAGAGGTGCTGACAAAGACTGAATATTTGAGGCAGTGGCTTTCGGATTTGTTTGCCCTGATTGAAAAAGTGGAAGACGAGCAGACAAAATCAGAGGTGATTCTCGGCTGCATTTTCAAGATTTTGTATTTGATTTCGCCGGAAGGTCTGCTTCTGAGCCGTTTCAGACAGATACTCGGACATTACAGTGATGTTTCAGACCAGGAAGACAACAGGGCTGAATACAATTACAAAATGATTGAGGAGTTGAAAAAAATCGCCGGACTCCCGGATGAGGAAATCGAAAAATCACTCTTTAAGACTTATACCGTTTTTCCGGAGGCGACATATCAGTGCTTTTCTGAAACGGCACAGTCGCTGTCGCAACTTTTGCAGTTGCCGGTGGACTGCGTAAAACAGAGAATGAAATATCTTGTTGTCCCGATGTGCGAATACATTGCCGGAGTTCACCTTTACAAACACGGTATGCCTGAGGCGGCAAACGAACTGCTGCTGCTGTTTTGGAGGGTTTTGAATCCCGATTTCTTTTACGGCTTGGGATTTGAAAACCTGCTTTACAACGAAAACTCCTCGCAGTTCCTAAAAGGCAGGATTATTCAGGAAATCGAAAATATAAACGCCAAATATTCAGGCGTTTATCAAGGTTTTTCGTTTGATTTTTCTGAACTTGATTTTTCTTCGCGGGAGGATTTTGCGTATACGTTTTTATTTGAACTTAAAAACTTACAAATTACGGATTGATTATGGCATACAACACTCTTTTGACGGCGGGCGATGCTATCGTAAAAATATTAACGCCTTGGGGCAACGGAACAGGCTTTCTTTTAGGCGATTACGAACTGATTGTTACCAACAGGCACGTCATTCAGGGCTGCCGACAGGTTATCATAATGTCGGAAAATTTTAAAAAGCGGACGGTTAAGGTTTTGTATGCCGACCCGCTTTACGACCTCGCCTTTTTGGAAATTCCAGAAGACGTGGCTATCGGCAGTCTGCAACTTGCTTTTGAGAATTATCAAATATCGCAGGGCGACCCGATTCTGGCTGTCGGACACCCGCTGAATCTCAATTACACAAACACAAAAGGCATCGTTTCAAAGGCTTCGCGTCTTATGGACGGAATCAATTACATTCAGACCGACGCGGCGATTAATCCCGGAAACTCAGGCGGTCCGCTTTTGACAAGCGAGGGTTTGGTAATCGGTGTCAACACTTTTATAATGGCGGCGGGACAAAACCTCGGTTTCGCGTTGCATTTTTCGTATTTGAGACAGACCTTGGAGGATTACAAAAAGGTAAAAAACGAATACGCCGTCCGCTGCTCGTCATGTACAAATCTTGTAACCGAAAGTGCGCTCAAAGGCGTATATTGTCCGTACTGCGGCGTTAAAATGGACGAAGACGATTTCAAAGGCAAACTTTATCTTCCCGGTCATACGAGCCAAAAAATTGAAGAGATAATCAAGAAAATGGGTTACAATCTCAATATGGTGCGCGAGGGAAAATATGATTGGACTATTGAGGACGGAAATCTTAAAATCGCCATTACTCACCGTCCAGACATCAATTACGTTTCGGCAGAATGTATTCTTTGTAAAATTCCGACGGGAAAAATTCTCCGTGTTTACGAGTTTTTGTTAAGGCAAAACTACAAACTTCCGCGTATGATGTTCAGCGTTGAAAAAAGTTATGTCATAATGACAACTTCGTATATCAAAGATTCTGATTTTCATATAGATACAGGTTACGAACTGTTTTCAAAATACATCAACAACTGCCACCGCTACTGCGACATACTTATTGAGCGTTATTATTGTCAGCCGGCAGAAATTCAGGAGTAGAAAATGAGAAAATTTGTGGCGGTTTTTTGCGGCTGCGCTTTGGCGTTTTTTTCTGAGTGCGGTCAGCCTTCTCAAAATGCGGAAAGAGAGGTTTGTGATTCTTCGGTTTCTGTCAGCGGCAAAGTAAAGAAGGTCGATTATTTGGATTCTCAAAAAAGGGTTGTAAAATCCGACGGTTATTTTCTTGACACGACGACGGGAAACTGGCTGCTTTCGTCGGTTAACGAAATTTTTTACGCCCAAAACGGAAAAGTCGCAAAGGAAATAATTTCAGTGCCTGACCAGTATTTGAAAATCCGGCCTTTGGAGTTGGATTCTTTTGTCTATAACGACAGAGGTCTGAAAACCGAGTCGGTGCATTTGGTTTCTGGCGTTTCAGGCAGGTGGAAGGGCGTGTCAAGACACGTTTTTAAATATTTGAAAGACGATTCGTTGGTCTTTTCGGAGTCGGTGTTTTTTTGGGACGCTGAGCAAAAAAAATGGATTGTCTCCAAAGAGGATTATTACAGTTACGATTCTTTGAGACGGGTTGCTTCGCTTTTGACGTATTCGCTTGACAAATACGACACTTCAAAAGTGGAAAAAAACTTTCAGGAGTTTTTTTATCCGGACGAAAAATTATTACCTTTGCCGGAAAATTAAAAGAGAAAAAAATGAATTTTGACGCGGTAATTTTTGATATGGACGGCGTTTTGATAGACTCCGAACCGTTTTGGCACAGCATTGAAAAAGAGATTTTTTTGCGTGAGGGCGTTACGATAACAGAAGAAATGTGCGTTGCGGCTCAGGGCAAAAAGTCAGAACACGTGATTGACACTTGGAAAGAGATGTTTCCGTCCCTGAAACTTTCGTCGCATGAATACGCTTTGGAAATCGAAAAAGAGGTGAAAAACAAAATTGCTCAGGAAGGCAAACCGATTGACGGAGTGATTTTTGCGCTTGATTTTTTTAAGAAATCGGGGTTGAAAACAGCGGTGGCTTCGTCAAGTAAATATCACTTGATAGATACTGTTTTGGATAAACTCGGCATAAGAAAGTATTTTGACGCGGTGCACTCGTCCGAAGACGAAAAATTCGGCAAGCCTATGCCTGACGTTTTTCTCTCAGCGGCAAAAAAACTCGGCGTAGAGCCGGAAAAATGCCTTGTTATAGAGGATTCTGCTAACGGTGTTTTGGCTGGTAAACGCGCCAAGATGACTGTTGTCGCCGTGCCGAATGAAAGGGATTTTTCTTCAAAGGATTTTGATATTGCGGATTATAAAATCCGTTCGTTGAACCAGATTAATAAAATTTTTTAACAATATGATTTTACTCGGAATTATCGGAACGCAGGAGATTATTTTTATCCTGATAATAATTTTGGTGCTTTTCGGCGCGAAAAAAATTCCCGAACTCATGCGCGGTCTCGGCAAGGGCGTAAAAGAGTTCAAAGACGGCATGAACGGTCTTGACGGAAATGCCAAAGACACCGAAAAACAGCCGTCAGAGGACAAAAAAACAACTTCCGAAAACTGATGGAAAAGCAGGAGGGCGGAACGTTTTGGGAACATTTGGACGTGTTGAGGTGGGCTTTGATACGTTCTATTGCTGTTTTGAGCGTTTTGGCGGTAGTGATATTCAGTTTCAAGGAGTTTCTTTTTGACGGGATAATTTTTGCCCCGTCAAGGGAGGATTTTATCCTTTTTAGACTCTTTCAGGATATGGAAATAAAACCTGTAACTATCATCAATACAAAACTTTCCGCACAACTTTTCATACATTTGAGTACTTCGTTTTATTTTGCGCTGATAGTCGGATTTCCGTATATTTTGGGCGAAGTGTGGTTTTTCTTGAAGCCGGCTCTTTATGAAAATGAAAAAAAGATGACGGTTAAGGCGTTGGTTTTTATGACGTTGCTGTTTTATACGGGAGTTTTGGTTTCGTACTTTTTGATTTTTCCCTTATCTGTAAACTTTCTGGCGAGTTATCAAGTTGCCGCTCAGGTTGATAATCTTGTTGACCTTGACAGTTATATTGATACGTTAATCAGTTTGACACTCTCGCTCGGTGCTGTTTTTGAGTTGCCTGTTTTGGCGTATTTTCTCTCAAAAATCGGAATCCTGTCGTATAATTTTATGAAAAACCACCGCAAACACGCTTTTGTTTTTGTGCTGTTTTTGGCAGCAATTATTACTCCCGGAACGGATATTTTTACGATGCTCTTAACCGCGTTGCCGTTGCAATTTGTTTACGAACTGAGTGTTATGATTGTTAAGAGAAACGAAAAATGATGTTAAATTGTGATGCAAATAAAACCGCATTGTACCAGGGGTTCACACCCCCGTCTATTATGTTTCGTCCTTTCAGGACTTGGTTTCATATTGCTTTCGGAAACCAAACCCCGAAGGGGTGATATATAATAGCCGTGGGTGTAAACCTACGGTAACATTAATTCGTTTGATTTTTTCCCTTTTTATCCGTATTATTTCAATCCCAAACTCTGCCAAGTGTTTACCATTGACTGCGAGGGAATCACCATCGGCACTTGTAATTTATTGTTTATCACTACCGACTGACGTTTTACCTGCTTGATGACATATTCAGATAGTTCACCGAGGGTTGTGTTGCCACTTGTTTCTTGAAGTTTTTTCAAAAGGTAATACGTGAACAGCCCGTGTCCTTTCGATTCGTTTTGATGTGCGGTTTCGTCGCCCTGCGCCGCAGAAAATACCACAAGGTTGCCTTGCGGAACATCGTTTTTTACCTTGATTGCAACACCGCGTGCCGAGGTCAGCATTTGGTCTTCACGTTTTGCGCCGCTGAAACAAGCGTCTATGAAAACAACCGCCGATTTTGGTTTCATTTCCGAAATCTGCGAATAAAACTTTGCAAGGCTGTAACCCGTTGTTGAAACGCTGTTGGCGTTGCCGTCGATAGGCAATAAGTACGCCGAATTATTCTTTTCATCGGGGACACCGTGTCCGGCATAATAGATGATGAGTTTTGCCTCGTTGTCGTATGCTTTTGAAATATCCTTCATTTTTTCAACGGCGGCAATGATGTTGCCGAAAGTTGCATCTTCGTAAACAAAAATGTGGTTTTCGGGCAGGGCAAGCGTTTTTTGACAATATTCCTTGAAGATTCTGCCGTCGTTAAGGGCATACGGTACGGGGGCTTCGGGGTAGTTTTCGTTGGAAATTATGAATGCAAACGTCGTCGAGTTCGGATTGCTTTTATTGGTCGGAATATCCTTGTCAACGTCCGAATTTGGTGCGGGATAGCGCGAAACGGCAGGTCCGCCGAGCGTTTTTTTGTTGTTTATGCCGCCGCCTTCGGCAATCTGAATCTCGTCGGCGTTTTTCAACGGATTTTTTATCAGTTTTACTTCGCCGTCTTTTTTAACGGTGGCAACACCGTTGGCAAACGTTCCCGCCTCGTCGTATTGGCAAGCGATAACTTCTTTTCCGTTTGCACAATAGCCCCATTTACCGTTTTGTTTGACAATATATAAGTCCTCATTTGCGTTGATTACAGTGTCGTAATTACAGTTAGCACCTTTTTTGCCTGATAAGTCGTATGCACCCTTTTTACCTGAATTATTTTCAACCATAATTATTCCACACCATTGATAAACGTTTACATTATAATACTCAAAAGGTACAAGTTCATTATTCTCAACAGTTAATAGACCCCATTTGTCATTCTGATTTTTTGCTCTTACATAAAGATCGTATTCGTGTAAATCTTTGTAAATACACGGAATAATTTCGTTGCCATTTTTATCAGCCAAACCTTGCAGTTCATTATCATACACATAAAAATATCCATCACTATTATTATAATATAAACGTGTATAAATATTATTGAAATTAACATATTTCTTTTCCTTTATGATATAACATTCCGTTTTCTCATTGTTAAAAGCACAAATTATATTATAACTAACGTATGTTTTAGTATATTTACAAGGAAAAATAATATTACCTTGGGATGTATATACACCCTTTAATCCATCTTCATTCGTTACTTCAACACCTTCTTTATTACACCATACAAAACTAAAACAACATGGAACTATTAACTTTCCTGTCGTTGTATATACACCGTACTTATAATCATCGGTTCTAACTTTAATTAAATTTCCCTGTATTTCTATTTCACTATAATATTTCCCCAAAATTCAATCCTACATTTTTCAAAATTCAAACCTACAAAAAAGCGGTAATCGCATTGCGACAACCGCTTTTAAATTACGAGATCTTCTATTAATAAATAACTGGTGATGAGGGAAGATGTTGCCAAGAACTTGGTTGTCCTATCGTCATTGTTTTGTTTGCCGTTTTAATTTTTGCAATGAACCCTGGTATTTTTGCAATGGTATAATAATGACCGTCTTTTTTAAACGCTCCCATGTTAGTACTACAAACATACATTTCTATCCCGTTACATACAAGAGTAGATGTATTAATAAACTCTGAACCAAATTTTACGGTTATACACTCCCCGTCTTTTGAAACGGCTGTAAAAGAATCGTCTTCAATTTGTGATACTGTATATAAATATAATTCATAAGATCCAGTTTCTCTATTGAGAATTTCCCGTGATACGACATCACCCGAAGTCATTACCTCTTTTGATACTCCGTATACTACAGCACGATTATCACAACTATGACAACATATTGCTTTATTCCAAAGCGGAGAATGATAAAGTTTGTACACACCTTTTGTCAAAATGACATCTTCTGTAAAAGGGAGATCCTCTGTTTGTTCAATATATTCATCATATTCCTGTAACAAAATTTCTTCTCCTGCTACCCTCTCATAGTCAAAGCCTCTTGTATACTTTTCGTTTGTCTGACCGTTATATTTTACGATTTCGCCGTCGGATGCGTCGGTATATGCATCTAAGTCATCTACAAGTTTCATAAACTTTCCTTTCGGAACTGACTGCATAATCTCCGTTTTGAGACTCTCCAACAATCCCGTCAAAGTCTTTTTGTCGGTGATTCCCTGCAAGAAACTTTCAATCTCCTGCCAACGGTTAATCGTTTCGTCTGACGCATCAGCACTTTCAAGAAACGCTTTTACTTTCGAGACGAAAGCATAAACAGTCGCGTAACTGCCGCTTAACGCCGAAAAACGCTCCGCAAGTTCGCTCACCGTTTCACCGTCCTGCTTGCCGAGTATCGTGAGAATTTTTGCAACGGCATCACCGTTTTTCTCGGCGTTATTGGCTGCATCGGCGATGTCTTCTTCCGCGTCTTCAATGCGCTTGGTGAGGTCTTGAATCACGGTCTTGTTTACCGTGCCGTCTTCATTACGGACTACTTCCAAAACGCCTTCAGTTTCTTTGGCGAATTTTTCAAGCGCAGTTTTGTCCGCCTTGTTGTTAATGATTTCGTCGTCCTTGTGGACGTAACTCTCGAAAACGTCTGCAAAGTCGTCTTCGGTCGGGTACATGCCCTTCAAAAAACGCTTTTTGAGGACTTCCCTGTCTTTTTTAATTCCTGACATAATTGTTATATATTTAAATGGTTAAACTATAATTTCATAATAAAACAAAGTGCGTAATAAGGTGGAACTGTTGTTACAGTAAACGGCGTGCCACTACCTTTTTCATTAATTTTGAACTTACATGAGTTGTGCCCTCGCCAATATTGCTTTCTATGATTCATATTTGGTTCGTCTTCTCCTATTTTATCTAAATCTTTACCATCCGATGAGTCCGCCGAACCGTTTGGATAACCATTCGTATTACTGGGCTGAATAATATCTACTATATCCGTTTCATAACTATCGCAGTGCATCGAATGTGAGTGCTTTGGCATATTAGCAGTTGTCAGTGTAATAGTACGTTGTTTAGAACCGCCTTGGGCATTTACGTATTCATCTATTATCGGTTCGCCAGTTAATACAATATTGCCGGTTTTAAGCACTCCTCTGGCTCCTAATATAAAACGCCCTGTCAAATCTGGTGTGCCATTATTACCATCACACAATACCCAGCCTGACGGAATGTAGTCATAATACCCGCTCCACATAACAATAATTCCTTTCGGTGCGCCGTTAATCGCTTCTATTTGCTTGCTTAACGTCTTTATGGACTCCTCGTTTGTATTAATACGCTTAGATAATCCGTCATCAGCCGACTTCCTTGCCAATTCTTCGGAATTAATACGGGTTGATAATCCGTCATCTGCTGACTTTCTTGCTGATTCTTCGGAATTAATACGGTTCGATAATCCGTCATCCGCTGACTTCCTTGCCGATGCCTCTGCATTATCCGCTGACTTCCTTGCCGATGCCTCAGTGTTAATCTCGTTTGTAATATTCTTTGAAACTGACTCGCTGAAATTATCCAATCTGTTTGAAACATCATTTAGAGAGTTCTTTAATGAGTTTTCAACCTTATCAATCAGCGAATATAACTCCAAGTTGGTTATACCTTTGAGCGTCGAGAACTGCGACCACGGCAGACTACCTGACGAACTGTCCGCCAAATACCTGACCGTATATGCTTTCGGATATTCAGTGCCGTCGGCGGTAACGGTTTCATCGGTCTCCGTGATGCGGCAAAAGTTGCCGCCAGACTGATAAGGATGATACAAAATTTCTCCGGTGAGCGGATTTTCGTCGTTTACCATAAAAACATAACCTTCGGAACGGTAGCCGTTTGCCAAAAGTTTGCAGCCAGTAAGAATCAGCCTTGGACAACCGGAAACAAGTGCTATGACGGCAAGTTTTTTTGTATTGGACTGCAATGCTGCCAGAGTTTCGCAGTCAATAGGAAAAGCATCGTTTTCCATACTGCAAAAATTGCCGTAAACCATATTTTTTGAAAAATCTTTCTCCATCGTTTTTTAGTTTTTAGTGTTTCTAAATTGCAGTTCCCATGCTTTGCCCTGCGTTTTGTAATAATTTGTAACCGCCACGAGTTCGTCTTGTACGTTTTTTATATCGGCTATCTCGTATGGCTCAACGATAAATGCTGGCCACTCACGGCTGTTGACACCGCGCTTGTTTAGTATCACCTGACCGTAAGTTCCCCGTCGTTTCGGCTTGTCGTAGATAATTTCTACGCCGCGACGGTAGATTATATAGGGCGGACTTTCAGGTCTCTCGCTGTCCAAAACCAAAATGCGGCGTTTGTACTTCAAATTATGAATCTCCTTTCTGTCGCCGAAAATGTAATTAAGACAGTATTCCAAGCGGCATTTCTGACCGTTGTATTTCAGCCGTTGCAAAACGTCCCGGCGGTATTCAGAAAGAATGTTAAGCAACTTTTCAAACGGTTTTACAAGTACGCTCAAAACCTCTATAATGCGGCTTTGGCGCAGTTTTACCGGCAAAAGCAATGCGCACAGTTTCGCAAAATCAATTCTCAAAAGTTTCTCATTCATAGCATTTCATTGTAAAATTCAGACTTCCGACATTGAAATAACCTGCAAAAGGCCGCACCTTCGCCGTAATTTTCTGTGTACGTCCGTTCTGATTCAGTGTATAACTCGAAGACGACAGTTCCGCAATCTTCACGCCTTTGACATTTTGCAGACTGTCAATCAGTGCCATGTTGGAATATTCTCCGTTGAACGGCAAACCTTTTATATAGTTTTTAACAGCCTTTTCACAGTCCCGTTTTACGTCTGCGGCGGTATACATTGCATCATACCAGACGGTAACGCTGCAATTAAACCTGTCTCCGTCAGCGGTTATTATTTTGGCTCTGACACCTGCGTATTTTATCCGCGAAAAATAACTTTCAAACGCCTCTTTTTGCGCCGAAGTCAGCGGTTTGAGGTTTTTCTCTGAATCTTCCGTCGCTATTTTTATCTGCAAATAATTTGCTCTGTTGTCGTCGATGGCAACCGCGTGTTTTATGATCTGCGCATTGTCCAGAGCCGCCGTGCTCAGGCTTTCGTCTATTGTGTACTCGCCCGAATTGTCATCAAAAACAACCTTGTCCCTCTCTGATTCCGGCAAATAAGGCATATAGACAAATTCTTTCATCTTTTTGACATACCACAACAGCGAACCCGGCACTTTTGTTGAAATTTCATCCTCAATCTCCTTTCTGATTTCGTCCATAAGACGCTCAATCACGTAACCGCAAAACGCCACGATATAAAGCAAAACGTTTTCAAGGCTCGCTTTGGAATAAAACGCCGCAAACTCCGGCGGCTTGTTGTCAGAGCCGAGTTCCCAGCCGTAAAGCGTTTTGAGTGCGGCGGACTCCATCCACCGCCGCTCCATATCTTTTTTTATTTCGTCTACCGTTCTTGCCATTTTTTATGATACTATAAAGTCTATTTCAATGCCCATAAAGTTGATACCGCCCGGTATATCAACCGTCTCGCTGAGTGCGGTTGCAGGTTGCAGGGCGTTGACACTGTAATACTGTGTCATTTGGCGGTTTTTCTGTGTCTCGTCAAAGATTATGACCTCGCCCGGCTCCAAGTCGTCCGTCAGAGACCTGCCGTTCAAGACTGCAAGGTCAAAGGCTTTTTGAGCGTCGCCAAGATGCTGCAAGGCAACGTCAAAAAGGCTCTGTTTATATGTAGAAACCGCTTCCATGTTCTTAAAGTTCAATACTAAGTTTTCCGTCCTTAATGACGACGGCGGCGTTTATACCGTCGAAGGTCAAAGCCACTGACACTTCGCGGATGATTTCGCGCTCCGAGTTTTGCGACTTTACCAAGTGTCTTAACCCCGCGCCCATTTGCGGAAACTCTTTCCACTCGCCTTTTTCTGAATTGACAATCAGAGCGGCGTTTTGCTCCGAGGTTTCGCCGAGTTTCAACGCGCCGTTTTCTGTCTGTAAGTCAAAATTTTCGTCAAGTTCAATTCCCTTCATAGTCCGCAAGTGTTTTAAAGTTTTCTTTGTCTTTGTCGGTCGGCAAAAGTGCAATAATGGATTGTTGCAATGCCGCACCGCCGTCTTGTGCGCCCGGTACACCTTTGTTAATCGCGTTAATTATACAGTCGATACGTGCCGACATCTTGTCCAACTGCGTTTTGAAGTCGTTAATCTTAATTATTGGGGCTTTGATTTCAACGCTTTCTACTTCGCTTATGCTTACAATCAAAACGTCCCGCAAATCCGCTGTCGCAACGCCGCAGACATAACTTCCGACTTTCGGAAACGCCGTTATATGATTGAAAGTCTCCTGCATTACAACCGCCCCCAAACGGCAGTCCGACAAAACCAAATCATCGTCCAAAGCAACATCACAGGTAAGTTTTTCTTTGTTGACCGACTGTACAACGCCGCAAATAAAGCCGTCGTTACCGGTATGGGTAACAACCTTTTCTATAAGTTCTACAAGTTTATCTCCTGCCGCCATTTTTTTCAACTGTCAATTTTGTAACTGAGTTCGTTTTCCCGTCTGAAACCCGACGGAGAAAACTTTACTTTCACCTTTTTAATAAGGTATTCGCCCTCGCGGTCGGGGTTTTCCTTGTCGATAAGTTTCAGAGAGTCGCCCGGCTTGGTTTGCGGAAAGCCAAATCCCGTGATTGAACCTTCGTAACCGTCAAAACTCTTTTTGTCAAGTTCTGTCTGAATGCGCTTTTTGAGTTCCGCCTCGGAGGTTACGTCAGACCCGAAATTCATTGTGCGCTTTTCTGCGTCTGCCTCTTTGCTGCCGACAACCGCCGTCAGGGGTTTGCCTTTTTTCTGCTTGGCTTTGCCGGTGATTTGAAGTTTACGGTCTTCCTTTCTGACAAATTTTAGGTTGCATGCCGCGATGTTCGGCGCAAGGCGTTTGTCCCTCAACTCCTTCAACAATGTGCCGTTTCTTGTGCCGAACACGTAGGTATGACAAGTAAATCCTTTAAAGTCAAAAGGCCAGAAACACGAAATCTTTTTGTTTTCCCCGTCCAACTTGGCGCAGAACCCGACTTCTTCCTTTATCTTTTTGACTACGGTGTAGGGCGTAACGTCTTTTATTATGTAGCCGCCCGAAAAAGTAAAGTCGGGACATTCCACCGCGTAACCGGGAAACAAGTCTTTTAACAGGTCTTTCAAAGATACGCTCTTGTAACTTTTGGTGATGTGCGCCGCCTTTTTGAATGTGTACCAAGCGTCATCACATTCCAAGACTAACGGTGTAGAGTCGCCGATGTGCGAAACATAGCCTGTAAATTCGGTTTTGAGGTCGCCGTTGTAGCCGATTTTCAGTTCAACTCTGTCGCCGGTATGGATAAGGTCCAACAGTGCTTTGCCGTCTTTTGTCGTAAGGCGTTTCGGAAGAGTGATTTTTGCCGTGCCGCCTATGGTGTCAACGCTTGACTCAAATTCGGCTTCCGTAATGCCTTTGAAATTTATTTTGCCGATTTTTAACTCAGCCTTTGCCACGTAATACATTTTTTGATATATTTACACCGTTTTTAATAACCTTTTAAATACCGTTTAAACACCATGAAAAAGTTTCTGTTATCATTCTTAATGGCGTTAATATGCTACGCCGCCGCAGCCCAAACCGTAGACATCGGCAAGTTTACCATCGACAAGAATACTTGTACGATTACCCGCAAGTCTGACGGCAAGACATTCCCCCTGCATGGCAGAGTAGAGATTGTTGACCATAACCCCGATTTGAGAGTGGAAATCGTTGACCACAATCCCGATATTTATGTGATGGAACACCATCCAAGCGATTGCGGTGAATACGAACTGGTAGACCATAATCCTGATTTGCGGGTAGAACTGGTAGACCATAATCCTGATTTAACTGTTGAAGTTAGAGATTTTCATCCGCACATCAACCGTTAATTGATGTCAAACTCCGGCGGCTGTATACTTTTGGCTGTCAGTTGATATTTTACCGTGTCGGGATAATCATCCACAACGGCCAAGTTTTTTACGTTTTCAAAGTACAACGCCGTAATTCCTAAATCCAGCATCGGCTGACATTCCAAGACTTCAAAAATACCGGCGGTTTCAAACATCTGCCTGAATGTTTGAACCTTTGCCGTCGGGTATTGGTGATTGTCTAAGTCAATCAATAGTCCGTCCATTACTATTGTCCACGGCTCCATTCCGAAATCTTCAATCACCGTGTTATCGCTGCCTGCTATTGCCGTGGCAGTGATTTTTTTATTACGGTCAAATTTCAACATCGGACTTGCCGCAAAAACGCCGTTTTCTCCGTCTGTCAAAAGCGAGTTTTTGAACTCGTAAATTTTGCCGTCGTTTGAGGATTTCAGTTTGAGGTTGGCAAATGTGAAGTCGTTGGCGTAGACCATAACTTCAACCCTGCCGTTGAAACTTTTTCCAAATTTTTGCTGCAACAAGTTTTTACTCTGACTGACCGCCAAAAGTCCTTTATCAATCTGCGTATGAACCACCGCCGCCGCAAGGTTCTGCACCGCCGTTTCTGTGTTGTGGCGGACAACCTTGTTTGAAAAGCCCTCGGCAGAAACTTTTGCAACGTATCCGAAGGCTTTTTTGTAACGCTCGTTTAAATCAATTGTAATCATTCTCAACAGTCAATTTTAATTGTCCATCGTCTGCGGCTGTTTTGCGCCCAACAGACCTTTGTCGGCAAGCCATTCTATTTGTCTGAATTTCTCCACCCATACGCCGTCCGGAAGATTCTCCGGAAACGGAATATGAAAGTAAAGCGACATCAAGGCGTTGCCTTTGCGGATTTCGTCTGTCAGAGTAGGAAACTCCCCGCCGTCAATTTTCGGGCAGGAGTTTAGCAGTTTTTTATGATTGCGGTTCTAACTACCAACAATTTACTCAGCGCGTCGATTGCGCCCGCAAACAGACCGTCGTCCGCTTTTACCGCCTCTTTGTTGGTCAGGACACAGGCGTTGACAAGGATTTCTTTTGCCTTGTCAGGCGACTTGTCGAGCCATTTTTCAAACTCTCCCTGTGTCTTGCGGTCGGGAACACGGACAAGAACGTCCAAAAATTCCTCTGCGTTTTCGTCTTTGGGGAGGCTTGCGATTTTTACCTTGTCCTCGCCGTAGCGTTCTTTTGCCGCTTTTATGATTTCCGGCGTAATGCCGTCTTTTAATTCTGTCTTTTCCATCTTATTAATTGTGAATTTTCAATTGTCAATTGTCAATTTATTTGTTAAATTCGATTCCGAGACAAAACATCTCAAACTCTTTTGTGATGTCTTCCGAGTCGGTTGATATTTCGCGGCCTTGGTCTGCAAACTTTACCAAAAGCCTGTCTGTTATAATTTCGTTTTCCTCGTTTACGTAGGTCGCGATAATGTTGAAAGGCTTGATGTCAAGAAGTGAGCCGCCCGCCGCCTTTTCAAGTGTGTTGATACCGCTGAATCTTAATCCGAGTGTACAGGTATACTCTTTTTTGCCTACACTATAACTGGTGGGCGTAACACTGCCAAGCGAATAGTTTGCCTTGTGGCTCTGCTTAACGCCGTAAGAAAGTTTTGTAACTTCCAAGTTGAGGTCGCCGAAAACCGAAATCTGAGCGTCGCCCGGTCCGATTGTCTGTCCGTTTTTAATTATAATCATGGTTACAAATTGGTTTTAAGGTTGATAGTTCCTTTGATTTCGTCAATGCAGCCCGTAGGCACTACAACGAAAGAGACTTCCAAAACACGCGGAGTAATCATAAGGTTGCTGTCGGCGTTTACGGTTGTCTTTCCGGCGGTGATTAATCCGGCGGAAATCATTCTTTCAAACACTTGGTCGCCTACCGCCTCAAAATATGCTGCCGTTGCCTTGGGCAGTTTGCCGGTTTCCGGGTCTACGGTTACGGAAGATTTTACGTAAGGCAAAAGCGCGGTTCTAAGGTCTCTGACGGCTTTATCCAATACTCTGCCGTATGAAATCATGTATTCGTTGAAACATCCGTCTTTGTCTCTTACTACGGGTGTACAGGTGTAGTCGTTATTCCAGAAAAAGCCAGAAAGTCCGGCGTAATGGATGCCGAAAACATAGCCTGATGTAATGGCTGTATTTTCGGCAGCGTTAGGCGGAAGTTATTTTACTTCGTGTAAATATAGATACTAATATTTGAATAGTTCTTTGAGTTCTTCATTTGAAAACCTGCTTATCCAAGATTCGCCTGTTGCAACCGTAAGATTGGCAAGAACCTTTTTTTGTTGAATTATATTGTCTATTTTTTCTTCAAATGTATTTTGGGTTATAAAACGATGTACAATAACATTTTGATGTTGACCTATACGGTATGCTCTGTCTGTTGCTTGTGCTTCTACCGCAGGATTCCACCAAAGGTCAAAATGTATTACATGATTTGCTGCTGTAAGATTCAATCCTGTACCTGCTGCTTTTAATGAAAGTATAAAAATATTCACGGCATTATCATTTTGGAATTTTTGAACCATATCTCTCCTTTCTTCAATATTGCAGCCGCCGTGCAAAAAAAGT
>JAFXUC010000125.1 GCA_017535325.1 Bacteroidales bacterium
AAAAGCGGGTGAAAAAATTTTCACCCGCTTTTTTTTATCTGTGATGCGAACCGCCTGAATTGGACGGAGTGGAATGGTATGAACCGCTGTTTCCGCTTCTGCTGTTGCTTTGTCCGCCGCCTTGTTTGCTGGTGTTGTTGCCGCCGTTACGGGTATTGTTTCCGCTGTTGCTGCCACGGCTGCTGCTGTTGCCATGACTGTCGCGGCTGTTATAACTGTTTCGGTTGCCGTTGTTATTGCTGTTGTTGTTATTGTGATAACCGTTGCTGTTATGACTGTTGTTATTATTATGATAGCCGTTGTTATTGCTGTTGTGATGGTAATCATTATGATGATAATCATTGTGATGATAATTATGATGATGCGGGTCAGGAGCAGCATAACGCTGTCTTGGCGTATGATAATAATACGGTCTGTGGTAATAATACGGTCTCATCGTATGGTAATAATAGTGTCCAGGCGTGTGATAATACCACGAAGGCCGCGAAATATATGTATACGTATACGGACGGAAATGGTATGTATACGGTCTGTAAGAATACGTATAATAATGGTGATGAACGCAGTTGTAATGCCAACGGTCGTAAACCACCGGACGGTACCAAGAATAATAAAGCGGATGCCAATATTCAGGCGTTACGGCAGCCGTTATAATGGCAGCCCCCGCCGCAACTGTAAACAAACCGTCAAAATAGACCGTCGTCCTGACTCTCGGACGGTGAAACCTCTTGATTCTTACCTCGTAAGAGTCATAAACCTCGTTTTCGACTTCATAAACGCGGCTGTTGTCGTACTCGTCTTCGTAGTCGTAATCGTAAGACGAACTGCTCTGAGCGTTAAGCGTGTTGACACCCAAAAGCAAAGCCGTTAATATAAATACAATTCTTTTCATAACTTTCAAAAATTTTTGCGTTTTTTTCAATAGTTGTTTTCAAAGCGCGAAACTGAATTTTTTATTTTAGACAGGTGCAGTCCTTTTCTTCAAATATTCTCTTTCGCTTTCGTTAAGATAAGGACTCAAAGTCTCATACACCTTTTTATTGTAATCATTTAAAAAGTTGATTTGAGCCTCTGTCATAAGTTCTTTTTTAACGGGGCGCGTGTCAATATGACAAAGCGTCATAACCGAAAACTCCAAAAAGCCTTTCGTCTTGCTTTCAACGACTTCGAGTATGTGTTCGTGGCGTATTCCGTAACAGTTTTCCTTGTAAAAACCGGGTTCGTCGGTGATAATCATTCCGGGAAGAAAAGCGACCGCATTGTTTCTTGCCGCCGAAGTGGAAAACGCCTGAGGACCTTCATGACAGTTAAGACAATAGCCTACGCCGTGTCCCGTGCCGTGTCCAAAGTCCAAACCGTATTGCCACAACGCCTGACGCGCCAAAACATCCAAGTGAGAGCCGGGCGTGCCCTCAGGAAATTTCTGCATTGCGATGTTGATATTTCCGATTAAAACCAAAGTGTAATCACGCGCAAAATCTTCCGTAATTTTCCCCGTCGGAATTGTCCGCGTAACGTCCGTTGTGCCAAGATAATATTGTCCGCCAGAATCCACAAGATAAACGCCGTCTTTTTTTATTTCGAGATTGTCTTTTTCTGACGGCGCAAAATGCGGCATCGCTGCGTGCGGATTGAATGCCGAAATACATTCAAAACTTTCAAAAAGAAAATTCTCTGACTTCTGACGTTCTTCCAAAAGCATTTTTGCGGCTGAAAGTTCCGTCATCTTAACGCCTTCCTCCAAATTCTTCTCAAACTTAAAGAAAAATCTCTCCAACGCCAGACCGTCGTCAATCATCGAAAGCCGCATGTTTTTTAATTCGGTAGAATTTTTAACCGCTTTCATCAGTTGTACGGGCGAGGGCTTGTCGATGATTTTTTGTGTAAACGACAAGTAAAGTCTTGAATTAACTGTCTTTGTATCAAGTAACAACGCGGCGTTTTCGGGTATGTTTTTATGAAATTCGTAAACAGAGTCATAACCGCAGATTTTTACGCCGAGGCTGCTTAGATATTCTTTCTGGCTGTTGCTCAGACGGTTTTCGTGAATAAAAAGATAAGCGTCTTTGTCTTTTTCCACAGCCAAAAACGAGCGGAAAACAGGACAGAAATCAATGTCGGAAGCCCTGAGGTTGAGACACCACGCAATGTCGTCAAGCCCTGAGGTAAGAAAATACGACGCGCCGTTTTCACTGATTTTTTCCCTCAGTCTTGAAAGTTTTGACATGGAACTCTCGCCGCTGAATTTTTCTTCCAAAGAGAAAATTTCTGTCAGTTTTTTTTTAGGACGGTTTTTCCAGACTTTTTCGATGAGGTCAACGTCCAAAAAATTAATACCGCTGAACTTGCGTTTTAATTCCAAGAATTTGTAAGCCGTGATTAAACCGCCTGAAAATCCGACAGTTGAGCCGGGTTTTATGTTCTCTTTCAAAAAAGCGGTATATGAGGAATCTTTTTTCAAAGTAAAGCCGGAGTTTTCCAATTCCTGCGCTCCCGAAAGGAAAAACCGCGAATCCGTCCAAAGTCCCGCAAAATTTTCCGTTACTATGACAACGGCATTGTCGCCGGTAAAGCCCGTCAAAGCCTTTACAAACATAAAATCCTGCGGAATGTATTCGCTGTTGTGGTCGTCGGTGTTAAAAATCAAATAGGCGCAAATATGCCTTTTCTGCATTTCAACGCGCAGATTTTCAAGCATTTCTGTCATTGTTGTTTACAATAATTTTTTATGATAAGTTTTGTCGGCTTCAAGAAAAGTATTTTTTACCTTTTCCTTAAAATACTTGTTGAGCCTGATGTATGAAATAAAAAAATTCAAAAAATAAACCATCCAAATAAGAACCAAGGTAATAATTCTCCACGCCTGCTCCCCGGTATATCCGGCAAGAGGTATGATGCTGAAAATCAAGCATAAAAGAAATATTTCCGTAAATTCGTATTTGCCGTAGACTATAATTTGACCGAGTTTTTTGTCCACCCGGAGCGAACATTTTCTAACGCCGTTAAAGCGGTTGAAACCGTTCCAGATAAAACGGTAAAACGTTCCGGAAAATTCGTACTCCATCTTGTGCCGCCAGCGTTTGTTCATATAAGCCTTTTCGAGGTCGGGCTTAACGCTGTCAAACAAGTGCATAGAAAAATCCTCCGGCGAGAGCCGCGAATATATTTCAAACTTTGACCGATAATGCAATAACGGAACAAACATTTTGTCTTAAAATTAGTTACAAAAAATAAAACGGTAAAAATGTTTGCAAATATACAAAAGATTTTCTTTAAAAACTAATTTTCTTTATAACTTTTTCCGAAACTTCCGCTTACATTCTGCTTGTCGGAAATAAGACGGCGGCGGAACTCGTGTTCGGCATGATAATACCGCATAATTTGCTTGTAAGAAAAAACCGCTTTCAATTCTTTGTAAAAATTTTGCTTTGCAAGCAGTTCCTCGTTGTCAAGCACCTGGTTCATTTCCAACATCGAAGCGCACTGAGCCTCAGTAAGAGAATCAATACCGGCACTTTTTGGCGCGAAATTTTTTCTGCGTTTTTCGCCTATCTGGTCAAAAATTTCGTCATATTTGTTGTAAAGCGGCCAGAATTTTTGCGCTTCCTCCACTGTAAAATTCATTTCCGTGGAAATATACGCGATTTTTTCCGACTTGAACTGCCTTTTTCTCTGGTCCCACGAAGGCTGGTTTTTGCCGTCCTGAGCAAACGACAACAAAACCTCAGACAAAAACAGCAGTATAAAAAAAAGTTTCTTAATCATAATATTCATTGATAGTTATAGGTGAAGGATAATCATTCAAAATCTCGGTAAAATCAGCCTTGTACGAAAAAGCCTCGTCCGTGGAAGTATAATACAAAGCCGTTACGTCGCCGGAATTTTCCAACAAATCCGAAGCATACTGAACATAATAATCAGGAGCAGAATTTTCTTTGTCGGGGGAAGTTCCGGAATTTATCAGCGGAAAACAAAAAGCACCGGCACACAAAACAGCCGCCGCCGAAAAACTGAGACTCCTTATAATAACACGACGTTTACGTTTTTTTCTTACTTCTTCATATTCAATACGCTGCATTAATCTGTCGGACAGATTTTCAAAATAACCGTCAGGAATATCAAATTGTATATTCATTGCAATAAAAATTGTTTTAGTAATTGTTTTGGTATTTGGACGCAAAAAAAGGCGCAGAGTTTAATTTAAAACTCCAATAATTTTTCAATTTTTTTAACAGCATGGTGATAAGACGCCTTCAACGCGCCTACGGAAGTGTTGAGTTCGAGAGCCATATCGTCGTATTTCATTTCGCCGAAATATTTCATTTCAAAGACTTTCTTTTGTTTTTCGGGCAACTGGTCAACGGCGTTGTGCAGCCTTTGACGGATTTGCTCGCCGCTTTGGGCGTCGTCTATGCCGGAAGTAAAGAAGTCCAACTTCAAACTGTCGTCGTCGAGTGAAACTGAAAGTTTTTTGCTGTTGGCGCGGATAAAAGAAAAAGCCTCGTTTGTGGCTATTTTATAAAGCCATGTATACAAATTGGACTCTTTCCTGAAATTCGCAAGTGAACGCCAAGCCTTCAAAAAGGTGTTTTGCAGAATATCGTCAGCCTCTTCATGCGAGTTTACAACTGCGCGTATACGCGAATACAGTTGCCTCGAAAACTGGTTTACGATTATTCTGAACGCCTTTTCCCTTGTTTTTTCGCTGCTGAAAAGTTCTATTATTTCTTCATCTGAGACTATAACGCCCATAAACTTATTTTTTGTGCAAAAATATTTTTTTTAAGTTTCTTCTCCAAACGTTTTTGAATTTTTTAAAGAAAATTAATTTTGACTTTTTTGCCGCCGTAATCCGCTGAATTTTTGTCAATTAAAAAAAAAATGTAAAAAATATGCAAAAAAAGTTTGCATAACCCGAAAAAAGTATCTACCTTTGCACCGTCGAAACAAAAAAGATGTACGACAATTAAAAAAGTTTGGCGAGATAGCTCAGCTGGTTAGAGCGTATGATTCATAATCATAAGGTCCCCGGTTCAATCCCGGGTCTCGCTACTTAATATCTTTGTGATTTAATAAAAAAGAATCGCAGAGATATTTTTTTTGTTGACACCAATACCGGGAAATGAATTTCATACAATGGCTCACTATAATAACTTTTTGCGCAATTTACCTGCTGGTCTTTTTTAAATTCAAAACAAAAACGACGGAAGGTATTTTGGGTCATTTGCTGGTTCTTGTTTTTTGCACCGGGTGCGCGGGATTTTTCGTCTGGATTTCCTCTGTTCCGGAAGGCGCGTTGTGTACGCTGCTCTTTGTGGCTCTGGGACTTGCGCCGATAGTTGTCAAATTTTTCAACACCGTGGAAGATGCTTCCGTTGTTACAAAAAAAGACATTAACAACAGGGTTACGGGGCAGATTTCAAGATTTTTGAAAGACGATTCCAATTTTTCACGCCCCGTCTTTCTCGATTACGCCCAAATGCTTTTCTTAAAAACACATTACAGCATTACCGACGAGAAAAAAATCAAAGAAGTAGAACCTTATTTTGAATACGATTTAAAAAAACTTCCGCAAACCGTTTATTCTCACGTGGTTGTAGAAAACGCCGAAATCACCGACATAAAATACGAAGGCGGCAAATGCAACGTCTGGGTAGACTTTTCTGCATATTTTGCCGCAAAATACAAACAGACGGTTTTTCACTGCAAGGCTGTTGAAGAATGGAAATTTTCGCGCAAGGCAGGTACTGTGTCAAGCGTGCCTAACGGTTTCGGCGTTATCAGGTGTCCGAAATGCGGAGGATTTTTGAGTTTTGAAGACTACGGACGCTGTCCCCGCTGCGGCACAACGCAAAACTATGACGCCGGTCAGTGGGTGGTTTCAGAAATAAAACGCCCCTCAGAGAGTATCAGACAGATTTTCCCCGAAAAAACACTCGCCGAATACAATGACGAAACAAAACAAATGCTGCCGAGCATCGTTTCAGGACTGTTAAAAAACAAAGAACACGACTTCTACAAAATTCAAAACTATAAGTTTATGAATTTCAGGGATTTTGAAAACCGTGTCGCAAAACCGTACTTTAAGAAAATCTACAAAAACTTTTCCGACAAGGAATGGAACAAAACGCGGCATTTGGTTTACGAAAACCTCTGGCAAAACATAAATCTGCGGCTTCTTCAATACAAGGACTTGGGCTACAAACGCACGGTTTCGGATTTGGAGGTAACGGAAACAGAAACCGTCAGTTACGAAAGGGACAACTTTTACCAGAGCCTGACGGTAAGGATTTTTGCGGAATGTTACGACTACGTAATCAATTACGAAAACGGCTTGATAGGCGGTTCCAACAAAGAAAAAAGACATTTTTCACAATACTGGAAATTTATTTCGGCAATCGGATATTCTGGAAAATTCACCGACCCGGAATGTTGTCCGAACTGCGGCAAAAAAGCGGAAGACGTTGACAATTCGGGACTTTGTCCGTTCTGCATGACAAGGGTAAACGACGGCAGTTTTTCGTGGATTTTATTCTCGGTTACCGAAGACAAAGATTATTGCGGGTAAAAAAAAGAAAAAAATGAAAAAAACTTATTCTTATTTTGCGGCCTTTGCCGTTAATATTCTTCTTGTTTATCTCTGCTACCAAATCTGCCGGATAGAATATTTGGCGGAAAACTGGGCGGCATTCAAAGACGGAATTTTTAATCTTGACTGGCTGACGGCTCTGAAAGGCTCGCTCGTTTTTGACACCTCCGCCATTGTCTACTCGAATATTTTGTATATGGTTTTGATGCTTTTGCCTTTCAGTTTCAGGGAAAAGGCGGGTTATCAAAAGGCTGCTAAAATATTGTTCGTTGCGGTCAACAGTATCGGAATTTTTATCAATCTGATTGATTCAGTGTATTTTGCGTACACCAACCGCAGAACTACGAGTTCCGTGTTTTCGGAGTTCGGAAACGACACGGGAAAATTAGGCGGCGTTTTCTTTTCTGAAATTCTCTCGCACTGGTATCTTGTAATTTTGGGCGCGGCAATGATTTTTGCGCTTTGGAAATTTTATACTTCCCCGAAAGTCAAAACCGAACACCTTTCTAAAAAGGAGAAAATTGTTCATTACAGTTCTTCGGCTTTGCTTTTGGTTTTGATGATTCCGCTTTGCATCGGCGGAATGAGAGGCGGTTTTACGACGGCAGTCCGTCCCGTAACCGTCAGCAACGCGACTCAGTATGTAAACCGTCCGGTAGAAGCCTCGCTGATTCTCAACACGCCGTTTGCGCTGATGAGAACACTCGGCAACAAAACTTTCAGAGTGCCGGATTTTTATGACAAAGACGAAGTTGAAAAGATTTTTTCGCCGGTTCATATTGCAAAAGATTCCGTCGCAACAGACAAAAGAAACGTCGTGGTTTTTATTTTGGAAAGTTTTTCAAGGGAGTTTTGCGGCTTTTACAACAAGACTATAGACGGCGGTAATTATCAGGGATTTACGCCGTTTTTGGATTCTTTGATGGAACATTCACTTACTTTTGAGCATACTTTTGCAAACGGCAGGAAAAGCATTGACGGAATGCCGTCCTCATTGTCAAGTATTCCGTACTTTGTAGAGCCGTTTTTCTTAACGCCGTATTCTCTCAACAAACTTTCGGGAATAGCCCGCGAACTCAAAAACGAGGGTTATTATTCGGCGTTTTTTCACGGTGCGCAAAACGGCAGCATGGGCTTTCAGGCTTTTGCGGCGGCAACGGGTTACGACGATTATTTCGGACGGGAAAACTTTGACGAAGACCCGCGTTTTGGCGGCGAAGAAGAATTTGACGGCACATGGGCTATCTGGGACGAACCGTTTTTGCAGTATTACGCCGCAAAAATGAGCGAATTTAAGCAGCCTTTTGTAACGTCGGTTTTTACGGCTTCGTCTCATCACCCTTTCAAAGTTCCCGAAAAATACAAAGACCGTTTTAAGGATACGGACGAAAATCCGCTGCACAAATGTATCCTGTATTCCGACAACGCTTTGCGAAGATTTTTTGACGAGGCGAAAAAGACCGACTGGTTTGAAAACACGGTTTTTGTCTTTACAGCCGACCACACAAACCAGTTGGAAAGGGATTTTTCGCTGACGGATTTGGGTGCATATTCGATAACGCTGTTCATTTACGACCCGTCAAAGAAAATAAAACCTGAACGCAGGGAGTGCATTGCCCAGCAAATTGACATTATGCCGACGGTTTTGAGCGCAGTGGGTTACAACAGAAATTACGTTGCCTTCGGAAAAGACCTGCTTTCGACGCCTGACTCTTTGACATGGGCTGTCAACTACAACAACGGACTTTACCAATATGAAAAAAACGGTCTGATGATTCAGATGACCGAGGACGGCGCGTTAAAATCGGTTTACGATTTTAAGAACGATTCGCTGCTCTCACATAATCTGATTGACAGCAGACCATTAGAGGCGGATTCTATGCACAGAGTTTTGAAAGCATTGGTTCAAAGTTATATGCAAAGAATGACCGAAGATAATTTGATTTTTTGAAAAAAAAGTATTTACTTTGCACGTTAAAAAAATTTAGAAAAAATATGGCAGATTTTATAACCAAGCGGTCGGAAGATTATTCAAAATGGTACACCGACCTTGTTACAAACGCAGACCTTGCGGAAAACTCCGCAGTCAGAGGCTGTATGGTAATCAAACCTTACGGCTACACGATTTGGGAAAAAATGCACGACGAACTTGACAGACGTTTCAAAGAAACGGGACACAAAAACGCATATTTCCCGATTTTTATTCCGAAAAGTTTTTTTGCACGCGAGGCGGAACACGTCAAAGGCTTTGCAAAAGAATGTGCGGTAGTAACACATTACAGACTCAAAAACTCCGCTGACGGCAAAGACATCGTCGTAGACGAAAACGCAAAACTCGAAGAAGAGTTGATCGTCCGTCCGACTTCCGAAACCATCATTTGGAACACTTATAAAAACTGGATTCATTCATACCGCGACCTTCCGATTCTTATCAATCAGTGGGCTAACGTTGTACGCTGGGAAATGCGCACAAGACTGTTTTTGCGCACGGCAGAGTTTCTCTGGCAGGAAGGACACACCGCTCACGCCACAAAAGAGGAAGCGTTGGAAGAGGCTCAGAAAATGCTTGACGTCTATGCTGACTTTGCGGAAAACGTTCTTGCAATTCCCGTTTTGAAAGGCGTTAAAACCCCGACAGAAAGGTTTGCGGGCGCGTTGGAGACATTCTGTATCGAGGCGATGATGCAGGACGGCAAAGCGTTGCAGGCAGGTACGTCGCATTTCTTGGGACAGAATTTCGCAAAGGCTTTTGACGTAAAATTCTTGAACAAAGAAGGCAAACAGGAAACCGTCTGGGCTACTTCGTGGGGCGTTTCAACACGCTTGATGGGTGCGCTTATTATGACACATTCCGACGATTCAGGATTGGTTTTGCCGCCGAAACTCGCGCCGTTGCACGTGGTTATCGTTCCGATTTTCAAAAAAGAAGAAGAGGCAAACCAGATTTACGAAAAACTTTTGCCGGTTATCAACGCCCTCAAAGCCAAAGGTTTGGAAGTAAAATTTGACGGTGCAGACAATCAGAAACCGGGTTGGAAATTCCATCAGTACGAACTTCAAGGCGTTCCCGTAAGACTTGCTATGGGCGCAAGAGACATGGCTAACAACACGGTGGAAGTTTTCAGACGCGACACCATGGAAAAACAGACCGTTTCGCTTGACGGCGTTACAGATTTGGTTATCAGCCTGATGGACGAGATTCAGAAAAACATCTATCAAAAAGCCTTGAAATACAGAGAAGAACACTCTTACAAAGTTGACACATACGATGAGTTCAAAGCGGCTTTGGACAAAGGCGGTTTTGTTTACGCTCCCTGGGACGGCACGGCAGAGACCGAGGCACGTATCAAAGAGGAAACAAAAGCCACAATCCGCTGCATTCCGCTTAACAACCCGCAGGAAGACGGCGTTGACATGCTCACCGGCAAACCGTCAAAACAAAGAGTTGTTTTTGCAAGAGCATATTAAAAAAAAGACCCGCGAAATTGCGGGTCTTTTTTTTATTAAAATATGCTTTCAAAATCGCTGTCTTCCAAAATCTCATTAAAAAAGTCGTTCCAGTCTTTTCCAATTTTAAAACTGTCGATAACATAATCCAAAAAGTCATCTTTTAGACAGTCCTCGTCGGAAAGAAGATGCATTAAATCCCAATTCTTATGACGGATAAGCTCGTCATACGGCGAATTTTTGAGATTTTTGGGCAAAACTTTCAAACGGTTGTCCTGTTCAAAAGAGTCTTGAAAACGCTCTTTCACGTCTTCCCTGTCAAGAAATTTCTGCAACCTTTCGCCGCCGCCGTAAAAAATTTCTTCGCGGATAATTTTGGCGGCTTTTGAGGGCGGCATATAAATTCCGACATCCAAAAGCGACTGTCCGTATTCTTCATCGTCAGGGTCAAGAGGTTGAAGATGAAGGTAATAACCCGCGCCGACTTTCTTTTTTCCGCCCGGAACGAGGTAAACGCCGAAATGCCTTTTATAAGGTGCTTTGTCAAGCGAAAACCTTGTGTCGCGGTTGAAACGGAAAATGCAGTTTTTAACCTCCAAACCTTGCAGTTTCGGGTCAATGGTCTGCATTTTTGTCAAAATTTCCTGACTCATCGCCTTGAAATCATCACGCGCTTTTTCGTAAAATGTCTTGTTTGCGTGAAACCATTCGGTATTGTTGTTCAGTTTGATTTCCCTCAAAAAATCAAACATTCTCTGTACGTCGTATTTTCTCATTGATTTTTTTTTGCAAAATTATCGAAATAATATATAAAGTAATAATAATTTTTATTAATTTTGCTTTATAAATTTTAACCTTTTAAAATAATACAAAACATGAAAAAAGTTTTATTAACGGTTGCAGCAGCCGCAATGCTGACAGCGGTTTCATGCAACAAAAATGAAGAAGATGAAGATTTTGGGGTAATTGATTGGTCTCCTATTACTGTCAGTTTTTTTGTAGTTGACTACGGTCAGTATACTAATTTTGTTGCCGACAATTACAATGACATTGTCAACACTACTACGCTTACTTATCAGGGAAAAGATTACAAAGTGGGGCAAACGTTACAAAAATACTATATGCCTTTTTTTGAAGGGCTGCATGTTGACAGCAGCGCAACAAAGAAACCGTTTTTTTGTTTCGGAGAATTGGACGGTGCTCATAATTATGATGATGATTTTATCATCAGTTTTGCGGACGGCAGTGCGGACACAGTTCATTTCAAGCGGGTTCACAAAGGCGGATTGAAAGTTGACGACACTTGGTATTTGAACGGTGAAAAACATAGTGGCAGAGAGTTTATCCTTTTCCGTCAGCGCGATGAAAACGGAAAACTCAAAAAACTATATTGGTAGATTTTTGAAAATAAAAAACGGGCGAAATTTAAATTTTTCCGCCCGTTTTTTTTATTTCTTTCCTGCTTTCAACGTGTTTTTGAGGAGCGAACAAATCGTCATAGGACCAACGCCGCCCGGCACGGGAGTTATCAAAGAAACTTTCTTTGAAACTTCGTCAAAATCAACGTCGCCTTTGAGTTTCCAACCCGATTTCGTCTGGTCTGACTTTACACGTGTTGTGCCAACGTCAATTACAACCGCGCCCTCTTTCACCATGTCGGCGGTAACAAAGCCCGGTCTGCCGATTGCTGCAACCAAAATGTCAGCAGTTTTGGTTATCTCTTTTAAATTCTCTGTCCTTGAATGACAAACAGTTACAGTTGCGTCAATACCTTTCTGACTCATCAAAATGCTCAGCGGTCTGCCAACAATATTGCTTCTGCCGATGATA
>JAFXUC010000126.1 GCA_017535325.1 Bacteroidales bacterium
CAACGTTTATCAAGGCGAATGTGAAATTGCGCCGGATTTTGCCGCCGACACGTTTTCGATTTCAGTCGGACGGGACAAGGACATCGCGGTCAACCGTCAGGCTGTCAAGGAGTTTACTTCTAAAAAGTTTATCGGCTCAAATGTAAAAGTTGTGAAATGTTTTGAAATCACGGTTAAAAACAACAAGAAATCTTCGGTTGACGTTGTTATCACCGACCAGTATCCTTTGCCGAAATATTCTGACATAAAAGTTGAACTGACGGACAAAGGCGGTGCTGAAACCGATGCCGAAAAAGGCAAACTCTCGTGGAAACTCAACCTCGCCGCCGGAGAGAAAAAAGTTTTGCGCTTTTCTTACGAAGTAAAATATCCGAAAACTTACAGTTTTACGGTGGAATAATACGTATATAAAATACTGTCATACAATATTTTTGCAGTTTTTTTCAAAAAAAACTGCAAAAATATTTTTTTGTCTCAAAAAATAGTTCTACCTTTGCACCGTCAAAAAAAGAGGTCTTTTGATATTTGGAGAGATGGCAGAGTGGTCGATTGCGACGGTCTTGAAAACCGCTGAGGGTAACACCTCCGGGGGTTCGAATCCCTCTTTCTCCGCAAAATGTTCTTTTAAAAAAGATATTCGGGGCATAGCGCAGCCCGGTTAGCGTGTCTGCTTTGGGAGCAGAAGGTCGAGAGTTCGAATCTCTCTGCCCCGACAGAAAATTATTGGAGAGATGGCAGAGTGGTCGATTGCGACGGTCTTGAAAACCGCTGAGGGTAACACCTCCGGGGGTTCGAATCCCTCTTTCTCCGCAAAAAAATTAAACAACATTCTTTTACGTTATTTTCGTATTTCTGAATAATATTTTTCAAAAAATTTTTCTTAATCGGAAAATAGTTTTACCTTTGTAACGTCTTATTAATTTTTCATAAAGCAATGTTATATGCTATTTTTTATAAAGAATGGATAAAGACAAGACTGTATTACATAATCGCCGGAATCCTTATGATTGGTTTCGCGTGTTATGCCGGTCTTTATCTCAACCGTCTTGACGATTTGGCAGGCGCAAGAAAACTTTGGGAATATTTTTTGATGAAAAACGATTCGCAAATCACAATCTTGGAATTTGTGCCGCTGATTGTCGCAATAGGCGGAGCAGTTGTTCAGTTTGCCCCTGAAATGAACAGAAAATGTCTCAAACTGACACTTCATCTGCCTTACAACGCTTTGAAAACCGTAGGCGCAATGATGTTTTACGGTGTGGCGGTTTTGCTGCTGTGTTCGGTTGTAAGTTTCTCGGTTCTTCATTTTTCGATGTCGGGAATTTTGCCGGAAGAAATCCGCTCAAAAATTCTTCAAACTTCCGTTCCGTGGTTTCTGTCCGGAATTTGCGGCTATCTGCTCACTGTCTGGGTGGTTTTGCAGCCCGTCTGGAAAAAAAGAATTTTGCAGATTATTCTGTCCGTTTTTGTGATTAAAATGTTTTTTATAACAGTAACTCCCGGCGCATACACGCCTGAAATTTGGATATTCGTGGTTTTAACATTGATGACGGCAGTTTTGTCCGTTATTTCACTTAACGATTTCAAGGAGGGAAAACAGGATTAAAATGGTTAAAACGGCAAAAATATTTCTTTGGTTTTTGATTGCGGTGGTGTGTCTGTGGCAGTTGCCGTATATTTGGAATTTCTTGTCCGCAAAACAGCAGACAACGCCTTTTGTTTTGTACAGTTCGGTTGCAGGAGATTTTACAATCAGAAGGTCTGTTGACAACAATTCGTCATGGGCTCTCGTAACCGGCGAAAAACTCACCCGTCCTGAATACGACAGTCTTTTGCCGGAGTATTTCGCAAAGCAACTCGCCTCGGAAAACAGACTCCCTGACACGATTCTCTCAAAACCCGTCAGCCTCAAATTCTTAACTGACGAAAATATTTCTTTCAGGATAAAACCTGAGGCACTTTTCGGACCGTCAATTCCGCTTTACCAAATGCTGGAAGGCGCATCAGGAAGGGTTGATTTGGAAATGCCGCCCGATGTTTTCAGGATTACGGACTCCAAAATGGAATTTATCAACAAAGACGACAACAAAGTCAACGAAGATAAATCAACTCTCTTTACTGAGGCGTTGAAAAATGCCGACTTTGCTTTTCCCGCTGCGGAGGTTGCCGGAAATCCGACCGTCAAAAAGAAATATGACAACGGCTTTTTGATTGTTGATTCCAAAGAGCGTCTCTTTAATCTCAAAATGGTGAAAGGAAACCCTGTTCTGAAAAGAATCAGCGTACCGCTTGGTATCACACCAAAACACTGTCTTGTAACGGAGTTCAACGGCAAACACAGTTTGGGCTTGTTTTTTGACACCAAAAACTGTCTTTACGTGATTGCGCTGCCCGACAACAGGGTTTTGAAGGTTGAAATTCCGCCCGTTGACCTTTTGGAAGAAGAAATGACGGTAATGGGAAACGCCTTTACGTGGACAATCCGTATCAAAAACGATGAAAAAATCACATGGTACGCCGTTGATTCACAGGATTTTAAACTGTTAAAAACTTATACTGAAACCTCCGGCGAGAGTTATCTCAAAGGTCTCAGTTTTGAGAAAAACGGCTGGATAGACTTAGGTTGGAGATAATAATTTTTTAAATCATAAATATTACATAAAAATGGATAAAATAAAAGTTGCCGTAGTAGGTTACGGCAATATCGGAAAGTATTCTTTGCAGGCTGTTAAAGCCGCTTCCGATATGGAACTCGCCGGCGTTGTCCGCAGAAAAGAATCCGTAGGCAAAAAATCGCCCGAACTCGAAGGCGTAAAAGTTGTTTCCGACATCAATGAACTCGGAAAAGTTGACGTTGCAATTCTCGCCGTTCCCTCGCGCGAAATTCCCGTTACGGCAAAAGCCCTCGTAGAAAAAGGCATTTCAACCGTTGACAGTTTCGACATTCACGGCAAGGACATTCTTGACCTTTACAAATCGCTTGACGCAGCGTGCAAAAAATCCGGCGCAAAAGCAATCATTTCGGCAGGCTGGGATCCGGGTACAGACTCGTTAATCAGAACGGTTCTTCTCGCAATGGCTCCCAAAGGCTTGACTTACACCAATTTTGGTCCGGGTATGAGCATGGGACACTCGGTGGTTGCCCGCAGCAAAAAAGGCGTTAAAGACGCGCTTTCGATGACGATTCCGCTCGGAACGGGCGTTCACAGAAGAGACGTTTATGTTCAGTTGGAAGACGGCGCGGATTTCAAAGCAGTTGAAAACGCAATCAAAACCGACTCATATTTCTGTCATGACGACACTCACGTTCACGAGGTTTCCTGTGTCAACGTCCTCCGCGACATGGGACACGGCGTTCTTTTGGAGCGCAAAGGCGTCAGCGGCGAGACTCAGAACCAGAGATTCCAATTCACGATGCAAATCAACAATCCCGCTTTAACGGGTCAGGTTTTGGCTTCATGCGCACGCGCTGTCGTAAAACAACAGCCCGGCTGTTACACTTTGCCGCAAATCGCTCCTTACGATTTGGTAAACATCGACTTGGACGAATTTTTGTTGCACACAGTTTAAAAAATTCAAAGTGAATTAAATAGAAAAAATTGCGGGGCTTTTTAACCCTGCAATTTTTTTTGTCCGTTTTTCCACTTGAAAAACAAAACCATACTTGTTGCCGCACAAACACCGCCTGCACAGTAACTTACCATCGGATTCAGAGAGAAACATTCAGGCGCGATAAAAAGATACGTCGAGCAGACAAGCGTCATGTAAACCGCCGGTAAAAACGCCATAATCCACGGCTTGTTGTTCAAGACCATATAAACCGTTACCGTCCAAAGCGTAAACACGCTTAACGCCTGATTTGACCAGCCGAAATATCTCCAAATAATATTGAAACCAGCCGCGTCGCTCAGACTGTAAACGATAATCAGAGCCGTTACCGCAAAAATCGGAACGCTGACCATAAGGCGTTTAGAAATTTTTGTCTGGTCGATTTTGAAAAAGTCCGCAACGATAAGCCTTGCACTGCGCAGTGCCGTATCGCCGCTTGTTATCGGGGCAAAAACCACTCCCAACATCGCTAAAATGCTGCCGATTTTTCCCATCCAGGTCTCTGTGATAAAATAAACGATTGAAGCCTGAGATTCACCGTAACCTTTTTCTTTGTAAAACCAGATAGCCGCAGCCGCCCAAATCATTGCGATAATGCCTTCAAGAATCATTGCGCCGTAAAAAACGGGACGTCCGAGTTTTTCATTTTTAAGACAGCGTGCCATCAGCGGACTCTGTGTCGCATGAAATCCCGAAATTGCGCCGCAGGCTATCGTTATGCACATAATCGGGAAAATCGGGGTCGTGTCTTTGTTCGGGTGGGAGTTTGCGATACCGTCGGTGATTTCAGGAAGGTCGATGCCTTGCCAGAGAATCATAAACAAAACGCCTACCGCCATGAAAATCAGCGAGAAAGCAAACACAGGATAGACCTTTCCGATAACTTTGTCAATCGGCAGAAGCGTCGCGATTAAGTAATACGCAAAAATGACTATAATCCAAAACGTGTTGTTCATATAGTCGGGCGTAATTTTGTCGAGGATTCCGGCGGGCTGGCTCACAAAAACCACTCCGACAAGCACCAAAAGCACCACCGTAAAGATTCTCATAACTTGTTTTGTGGTGTTTCCGAGATATTTTCCGATGATGTCGGGAAGGTTTGCGCCGCCTTCACGGACAGAAATCATGCCGGAAAAAAAGTCATGAAAAGCACCGATAAAAATACAGCCGACAACAATCCAGATGTATGCCGCCGTTCCGAATTGCGCTCCGAGTATCGCGCCGAAAATCGGTCCGAGACCGGCGATGTTAAGAAACTGAATCATAAAGATTTTCCAAGTCGGCAGCGGAATATAATCCACACCGTCCTGCATGGCGTATGCAGGAGTTTTTTTTGAAGGGTCGGGGGCAAAAACTTTTTCGGAAAATTTTCCGTAAAAAACATAGCCCAAAATAAGCAGACCAATTGCAGTAAGAAATGTTATCATGTTTTTTTATAATTTTTTTACCGCAAAATTAATATTTTTTTTTATACGGAGAATAAAAAACACTGATGTTTGATTATTTTTCATCGCAATACAAATTCAAAGCGGTTCTTGGATAAACTCCCAAGAACCGCTTTCAAATAAATAAAAATAAAAACAAAAAAGAAGTGTGTATGGATGATATTTATGCTCTACTCAACTTTTTTACCCCAGAAAGTGTTGGTGTGGAGTTTGTGAAAACCCGCAAAAACCAACGTCGATTCCACGTTTTTCTCCCAGTCGCGCTCCCTTTCAACGCAGACAATCACCGAACCGAGGTTGTTTCCTGAACCTTCAAACTTGCCGTCAGAAGAGGTGAGTTTCAGATACTTTGTCGCCTCGTCAAACTCCCAAGTGCCGCTAAATGGTCCTGACATCGTTCCGTCAGCACTTAAAACAAGATAATCCTCGTCGGCAGGGATTTGTTCGCCGTATTTGTAGCCCAAGTTTATAAGTTCGTATTTGCCCGCGATTTCGGAAGTTTTTATCGGCGTTTGTTCAACATTTGCAAAACGCTCCGGCAAAGCGATAGGCCAAAGGTCGGTCAAATCTTCCGCCGTTGAAGGACACCAGACAATCTTTCTGACACCGCCCATCATCATGGCGTTGGAATAAGCATCGCCCCAAGTGTTTGCCGGCGGACGCTGTTGCGACATGTAAAACCATGAACCGCTGTTCTCGCCTTCGCCCTGAAAAACGCAGCAGTGCGAAATGCCGACCCAGCCCGCTCCGTCTTTGAATTTATACGGGTGCGTAACTATCGGATAAACTTTTGTGTTTTCGTCGCCGTTTGTATAATTTGCACCGCGTGAAGTGTAGTAAGGTCCTTGAATATTGTCAGCGCGGACAACTCTCGTGTTATAAGGCACGTCCAAACCGTCCCAAGCCATAAAGAGATAATATTTTCCGTCCTTGTAAACAACTTCCGGTGCTTCCGAGGCCTGCCAGCGTGAAATGCCGCGTGTCGCAACACGTTTTCCGAATCTTGCCTGCAAATCTGTAACGTTGTCAGCCCACGGGTCGCCGACCGCTTTTAACGGTTTGCCGCTGACAGCATCAAGTTGCAAAGACGTAAAACCGCTGTGCCAACTTCCGTGGATAAGCCAGTGTTCGCCTTCGGGAGTTACGATGTAAGTCGGGTCAATCGCGTTGTAAAAACAATATGCGTTCCAGTCGTTTGTAGAACTTCTCGCCCAGCCGTCTTTGCCTTTGTCTGACGATGAGCAGGTTACAAAACCTTTGTCGTACCAGACATCGTTTTCGGGGTCGGTAGTCTCGCACATTCCGATAAACGCCCAGATGTTCCATGAGCCGTCAAACGTTTTGCCGCCGGTTTTTATGCAGTTGTCGCAGACAATGCTGTAATACATTCTGATTTTGCCGTCAACAACCCTCACAACAGGTGCCCAATAGCCGAGTTGGTCTTTGATGTCGTTGTATGTCAAAGTGCCTTGAAGTCCCATTTTTGAACGGAAACTGTTGATTGAATCCAATATCCAAGACGGTGCCTCATCAAAAGGTCCGCCGACCCAGCCCCAGTTGACAAGGTCTTTTGAACGCTTGCCCTGAAAATGTCTGCCGTGCGGGGCTTTGTTGTGTTCGTTTCCGAAAGAAGCGTCAGTGCCGTACATGTAATAATAACCGTTGTAATAAACCACCGACGGGTCGTGACAGTTTGCCAAGTTCCAAGAATCTCTCTGCGCCCAGCCCGAATAAGAGCGGTAATTGTCATTTTTTGACAAGCCGTCAGTAGAGATTGCGCCCGGCGAAACAGTTACAGAAAGTGTCGGCGTATTGCCTGAAACGGGGTCAACGGGTTTTATTTTTGTGGAGTCAACGCTCAGCCCCGTGCCGCCGTCATCGTCCTTGCCGCAGCCGCTGAAAAGTGCCGCAAAAATTAATGCTGCCGTAAAAAATTGTCTTTTCATCATATTATCAATCAGTTTTTTAAGTTATTTTATTTTTTTGCCCCAAATGGAAAATCCGTCCTTGTTGATGCCCGTAAAAAGCAGTGTCGTTTTTTGATTTTCCCAGTCATGTCCGACGAAAATTTTTATCTCCCTGATTTCACCGCCGTCAAGAGTAAGGTCGAAACTGTTGAGAGAAAAATTTTTGACGTTTTCCTTGCTCAAAGTCAGAGGTTTTGACTTGTTGATTTCCTCGTCCAAAAGCACGTTTGACTGACCTGTGCCGCCCAAATCTTTTGACACGTAATTGTCTTTGACGGTTATAAATTCGTATTCGCCGTAGATTTCGCTTTCTGAAAGTTCGCGTTCTACCTCGCCTGCGTAACGTTCGGGCGAAACCATCGGCCAGCCGTCAGAGCGGAAAAACAAACGTCTGATATGAAAATCCATAAGCATATTTTCGGGCGAAAGTCTGCCCTGAGATGCCAAAAACCACCTGCCGTTGCCGTCGCTGAAAACCGTGCAGTGCGCAAGACCCGCCCAGCCGCTGTGGTTTTCAAACTTGTAAGGCGCGGTGAGTACCGGCAGCGTGTTGACCTCGCCTTTCGGGTCAACGCCGAAATAATCCTTGTAAGGTCCTTCCGGCTTGTCAGAGACCGAAACCCTGACGTTGTAAGTCGTAACCAAAGGTCCGTAAGAGACAAAAAGGTAATATTTTTTAGTTTCGGGATTGTAGACACATTCGGGGGCTTCCATGTTGTCAACGGTATAGTTTGCGCGGTGAGCAACAAGATGTCCCTGATCACCTTCTGTTTTAGCGAGACCGGTTTCTTTGTTGAGTTCCACGGCAAAAATTCCGCCGAAAAACGAGCCGTAAATCATCCATTGTTTCCCGTTTTGAACATCGTCAACAACAGTCGGGTCGATGGCGTTCATGACGGAAGTGCTGTCGGTTTTAACGACGCAACCTTTTTCCTTCCAAGGTCCCTCCGGCGACGAAGCCTCCGCAAGACCGATGTAAGAGATTTTTTCGCCGAAAGTTGAAAGGCAGTAATACATTCTGAAAATTCCGTTATGCTCCAAAACATACGGAGCCCAAAGTCCGCGTGAGGTTTTTTCTTTGCTTATCGGATAGACATGACTCCAAGCCCCGGCGGGAATACTGTCAAAAGCCCAGCCCTGAAACTCCCAGTTAACCAAGTCTTTGGATTTTCTGACCTGAATGTTTCCGATTTTCGGCATTTTGTCAACTGAGTTTTCTCCGTCTTTTTTGGGCGGCCACCAGATTGCGTCGGTGGAATATGCATAATAAGTGTCTCCGAATTTTCTGACTACGGGGTCGTGAATGTTATACGTTCCCCAAGAGGCGCGGCTCTCGTAAGAGGCGACATCGCGGTAGTCGTCTTTGTAGGGATTTGAGGAATCCGACGGTTGGAACGGCGGCTTAGGACTTCCCCCGCATCCTAAAACCGCAGTCATGACAACCGTAATTAATAACATATAACCAAATATTTTCATATCGCTTAGAAAAAAATTAAGTGTGTGTATTTTTTTTGAAAATTGTTACGGCAAAATTAAGGTTTGACGTTTTTTTTACGGTGGACATACAATTTTCTAAGGTGGACGGAGTATGTTTTTTGCGGCTTTTCAGTTAGACAAACCGCGGTAAAAAGGTGGACAAAAAAAGAGCGGAACGTTTTTTAATGCGTTCCGCCCGGTGCTTTTTATTTTGTTTTAAAGAATCTTATCAGTTCTTGAAGTTTTTCCGCCTGAGTCATCAGATTTCCGGAATTTGCCGAAACTTCTTCGGCGATTGTCGCAAACTGCTGGATTCCCGAATTGAACCTCTGGACGGCTGTGTTGATTTGCGCACTTCCCGAAGACTGTTCCCGGCTCGACGAGGCGATTTCCTGAACAAGTCCCGTTGTTCTTTCCATTTCGGGCAAAACTTTTGAGAAAACCTCGCCGGTAAGTTTTGCAACGCTGACACCGCCCGAACTTACAGAGTCGATGTCTTTTGCGGCGATTGCGCATTTTTCTGCAAGTTTTCTGACCTCGGCTGCCACAACTGCGAAACCTTTGCCGTGTTCACCGGCTCTTGCCGCTTCAACGGCGGCGTTAAGCGCGAGAATGTTGGTCTGAAAGGCGATGTCGTCGATGACGGAAATTTTTTGCGCAATTTCGGCGATGGCTTTGACGGTCTTTTTTGCAGCCGCGTCGCAGTCGCGGATTGTCTTTGCTGCGGCGTTGACGATTTCTTCGGTTTTGACGGCATACTGACTGTTCTGCTCTATTGACGATGCCATTTCTTCGACAGCCGAACTTATTTCTTCCGCCGAAGAAGCCTGTTCCGACGCGCTGCCGCTCATCTGCTGACTTGCTTTTGTCATATCGGAAGCCGCAGTGGAAATCATGTCGGAAGTCTCTGAAAGTGAAACAATTATTTGCGAAAGCGTGTCTTTCATGTCTGCCATTGAATTGTTGAGCAGTGCAAGTTCGCTTTCGCCGTCCGTGCGGTCAAACTCGGCGGTAAGGTCGCCTGAGGTAAGTTGCTGCGTTTTGATTGTGTTTTCGTTAAGACCTTTTATTATTATGCTGACGGTGCGGTTGGAAACTATTAACACTATTATCAGAATGACAGCCAAAAGCGGATAGCCGACAGCCTGCATTTCGGTTGTAGTGCCTTCTATTGACTGTACGGTCTCAGCAAAATATTTCTCGATGACGGAGCAGAGTTCCTCGGTTTTGTTGCGGAGTTTCATACTTTTGGCGGGGAGGGTGTAAACCGTCATTGTCATTTCTTTGGCGTTGGAGAAAAAGTCATCGCTTTTTTTCAGGTAACTGTTTCTTTCAGCGTTGATTTGGTTGTATTCGCGTTTGAGATTTTCTTCCATCGGAAGTGTGCTGATTTTTTTCAAAACGGCATAGTTTTCGTCCAAATATTTGTGGAGAAGTTCGTTGTCGCTTGTAACATCGTGGCAGGTCAGAAGTTTGTTAAGAAGCATAGACCGTCTGATACACTCGCACGCCATCGCGTTTTGCGGCTGCTGTTCGAGTTTTTTGTAAAACCTGTCAAGGCTGCCCTCGTATTCCTGTTGAAGTTTTGAAAGTTCAGACATAACCTCTTCGCTCTGCTTGTTGAAACCGTCGATTTTGTAAAACGTCTGAGACATATCCTCAAACAGCGTTTTTACCGAGTCGAAACAGGTTTTCAACTCTACGGGTATGTCGCCGCCTTCCATTATTTTTGAAAGGGTTTCAAGATTTTTCTGCGCCTCGTTGTAGGTTCTAAAACCTTCTTCGCGGTTTCCTTCTGCTCTGCCGGTGGCTACAAACATCTGAAAAGCGTTTACCGTGCCGGTAAGACTGTAAAGCATGTCGTCAGCGGCTTGAAGCATCGGAACATATTTCGCGGCGAGTTCCTTTGTCGTGTTGTTGACAAAACCCAATTTGATAATCGGAATCAGAGCCATAAGCAACAGCGGCCAAATGGCAACGCCGAAGGCAATGCTCAGTTGCGTGCGGAGTTTTAAATCTTTGAACTTCATACTTTTCAACTTTTAATTACATTTTTCTCTTACAAAAATAACGCCGAAACAAGCGTTGAAAACAAAATTTAAAACTTTTCCTTCAAATATTCCAATTGCCTCAAAAAATCTCCGTCAAACTCATTAATTCTCTGAATATCAAGCGAATCTTTTTTGTTGTAATAGGTCATATAACCGGTAAAAAAAGTATTGTTTACGTTTTTGAGACGGTTTTTCTTGATTTTCGCCTTGTCAAAAATCTTAAAATCCAAACCGTCGATGCCGTCAATTATTCCTGAAATAAACTTCTGTTTTTCAACATCTTTCAATGTGTCTGAAAGTTTTAAAAACCCTTCCGAACAATACAACGAGTCAAGTTTTTTTGCCGAAAACAAAAAATAATTGGCAAGCGTGAGATTGTCTTCAATCGAGTTGATATAATTTGTCAGAAGTTTTGACTGCTCGCCGTATTTTGATTTCAGATAGAGTTTTGCACCGTTTTCGCCGACATAATCCGCAAGATTTTCGTTGAGTTCAGAGTTGTTTTTTACGAAAATCGTGCTGTGTGTGAGTTCGTGAATGATAAGTTCGGCGAGGTTTGCCTCATCGCGCCTGAGCATCGAGGAAAGAATCGGGTCTTTGAACCAGCCCATCGTAGACCAGCCGCCCGGATTCACAATCCTGACGTCATAGCCCTGATTTTTAAGACTTTCCGCCTCTTTTTTGGCGTCAGCCTCATCAAAATAACCTTTATAAGGAAGTTTTCCGACAACAGGAAATTTCCAAACGTATTTTTTAACGCGGTATTTTTCGGCGGCTTGAACAACGTATGCCGTCGCCCTGCCTTTGAGGTCATAAACGGCGTTGTAATTTTCTGAATTTTTCAAGCCCAACGAATCCATCGCAAAACGCCTTACTTCGTTGATTATCAGTAGTTTTTGTTTAAGGCTGTCGGGATAGTCCTTGTCAGAGAGCAACTCTGAAATCGGAACGGCATTTCTTACCATTTCCAACTGTCCGAGGCCTTGCTGAACACCGTAAATCACTAATTTTATGTTAACTAACAAAAAAATCACAATCACGGCGACAACCGCCAAAATGATTTTTTTCCAAAGCGGGATTTTTTTCATACAAATTTTATTAATATTTTTGCACAAAATTAATCAATTTATTTGTTATGACCGACAAAAAAGAGTTAAAAGATTTTTACAGCCGCAGGCTGTTTTTATTTAATGAGAAATATGACATGTTCCGAAAAAAGGAACGTAACACAAACATTTTCAGAGGGTTATCATTTTTAACGGGAACGGGTCTTGCAATCGTTTTTGCGAATTTTTCTCTCGGCTTGATGACTGCGGTGATTTTAGTTTCGATAGTTTTTTTTCTAATTTTCGTGCAAAAAAACGCAAAATTCCGCCGCGAAAAAGAGTTTAATTTTTATCTCAAACAAGTCAACGAAAACGAGTTAAAAGCCTTGGACAACGACAATTCCGCGTTTGACGGCGGCGGAAAATTTATCGACAAAAAGCATAATTACAGTTTTGATTTGGACATTTTCGGCGACAAGTCAATTTTCCAAAAAGTTAACCGCACTATAACAAAAGGCGGTTACGAACTTCTTGCGAACGGCTTTATGAACCCCGAAAAAAACATCTCCAAAATTCTTGAAATTCAGCAAAATACGTTGCTTTTTGAAAACGAAACCAAAGCGCGGCAATGTTTTATTGCAACGGGCAGACTTTTTGACGGCGAAATCTCAAAAGAAAACATCAAAAACCTTTCAAAAGCCGAATATTTTTTCTCAAAAAACAATTTGTGGAAAATCATTGCGGCGGTATTGATTGTTAGCACCGTAACGACAATTTTACTTGCCTCATACGATTTTATAAATCCGTTTGTTCCGCTGTTTTTGTTTTTGGTTCAGCAGTTTATTATCATGTTTAACGCAAAGAAAACCAAGACGTTAAGCGACAAAATAGAAAAAAATACAAAAGCCTTCCAAAAATACCGCAGTCTTTTCAACATCGTTGAAAACATGGAAAACTGTCCCGAAAAATTTTCCGCGCTGATAAAAACGAAAACAATTTCAAAAGCGTTGAGCGAACTTGCCGTAATTTCCGAGCGTTACGAGCAGCGGCATAATTTTATGTTTGCAATTTTCGGACAGGGTATATTCCTTTATGACGTTTTGATAAACCTCAGATTTGAAAATTGGGAAAGAAAATTTTGCGGCGAAATCGAAAACTGGTTTTCTGTTATCGCGGAATACGATTTTCTGTTCAGTCTTGCAACCTTGAAATTCAACAATCCGTCGTGGTGTTTTCCGAAACCGAAGGAAGAAAAATTTATTCTGAACGCCAAAAACGCCGGACATCCGCTCATAAAAGACGAATTATGCGTAAGAAACGACATAAAATTTTCTGACAGAAATTTTCTTGTAATCTTAACAGGCGCAAACATGGCGGGCAAAAGCACGTACCTCAGAACTATCGGCACAAACCTGATTTTAAGTCAGTTAGGGGCTGTTGTCTGCGCTGAAAAATTTGAATTTTCGCCCGTAGAACTTTATACGAGTATCCGCACGAGCGATTCCGTGCAGGACAATCAATCGTATTTTTTTGCGGAGTTAAAAAGGCTCGAACAGATTATCAAACGTCTCGAAAACGGCGAAACACTTTTTATAATTGTTGACGAAATGTTGCGCGGCACAAACTCAAAAGACAAGCACGACGGCAGCGAAAAATTCGTCAAAAAACTCTTAAATTACAACTGTTACGGAATTTTTGCGACCCACGACATCGACATCGGAAACATTAAAAACGATTTTCCGCAAAACGTTGATACAAAATGCTTTGAGATTTCGTTTAACGGCGGCGAACTTGTTTTTGACTACAAAATCAAGGACGGCATTTCGCAAAATCTCAACGCATCTTTCCTTATGAAAAAAATGGGAATTATCGATTAAAACTCAAAACTTCCGTACCCTTTAAGACGTCTTGAAAAATAAAAATCAATTCCGAAACGGAAAACGTTTTTGGGTGCCTGAATCGAGTTTTGATAACCGTAATATTTGTAACCGACAGAAAGACCGATGAATTTTAAGCGCGAATACAGCCCAACGGACGGCGAATGAAAACTCTCGTTTTCGGGTTTGAACTCCACGGAGCCGTCGTATTTGCCCGAACAATACGAAAACTGATAGCCGAGATACGCGCCGAAATCCGCTTTGTCGGTGTTATAAAACGGAAAAAGCTTTTCCAAACCGATGTGCAAAAATGTCAACTTTTCGCGCAGTTGATAATAATAATTGTCTGAAATTTTTTTCAGGCGGCACATATAACTCGGACGGAAAGAAACCCCGACATAAAAAGCGGTTTTTGTATTGCTTTCATGCAGACCCGCCTGAAAACCCATACGCGCCTCGTGTTTGGAAAATTCATTAATTTCCGAAAGCGAAAAACGTCTTAAAATCAGCGGCTTATTACTTTTTACGCCGAGTTTTTTCAACTCTTTTTTAGTAGAAGAATTTTCCGTAAAAACGCTGACGTCTTTCAACGAATAGCCGTATTTTTCTTCCGCTTTATTAAGGTCGATACCGAGATTTTTTATGTATTCCAAGGTTTGGGCATCGGAATACGCGGCAACGTAAACGCCGGGATTACAGAGGTTTTTGTCCGCGCCCGCTTCGGCAAGAATTTTTGCGGCTTCCAAATTTCCGCGGCTAAGAGCAACCGACAACGCCGTATGCTCCTGACAAATTTTGTTGACATCGGCTTTGTTTTTCAAAAGCAATGTTACCGCCGCCGTATCGCCGTAATAAGCCGCAATTTGTAAAGGCGTAGAATTTTCGGAGGCTCTGTCAGGATTAGCACCGTGAAAAAGCAGAACCTCGGCACATTCCAAATAGCCGAATTTAACAGCCTGATACAAAGCAGTTTGCTCGTTGCCGTCAAGAAAGTTAACGTCAGTTTGGGAATACAGCAAAAGCAAATCCGCAACCTTCGGCGAATTTTTTAAAACCGCCGTATGAAGCGCGGGCGGCTCGTTGTCGTAAAGCGGATTTAAGTCGGCGTTAGCACCAGCCTCCATCAACATCTTTATTATAGGAATGTTGAGGTTGTCAACTGCGTACATCAAAGCCGTATAACCGTTTGAATCAAAAGCGTTTACATCCGTATTGCGGTTCAAATAATGCTTTACGTCTTCGGCGTTGTTGTCCTGAACCGCCTTTATCAAAGGAAATTCCTGTGAAAAACCCGTCAAGGCAAACAGCATAAACGCCGTCAAAAGTTTATAAAATTTCAAATTTATCTGCATCTGAAAGATATTTTTTTCGTTCGCGGTAACTGTTCAATTTGGCTAAATCCAATTCAAAAAATGCAATCCTTTCGGTTTCGGGAATGTTCAAAAGCGGTTTTCCGTCGGCAAAAAACACGTCGGAGCCGCCAAGACCGTTGCAGTTGACAGAATAAGCGACGTTTTCCAAAGCGCGTGAGGAAAGCAATAGGTCTTTGTCGAACTGCCTTACTAACGGCCACTGCGAAACGCACAGCAAAACATCGTATGTATCTTCCGATTGTCTGCACCAGACAGGAAACCTCAAATCGTAACACACTGCAACTCTAAAATTTATGCCGTCAATTTTGAACTGCAAATTTTTATCGCCTTGTTTACAATACTTTGTTTCAAAATCTCCGAAAAGATGTCGTTTCTCTGTAAAATATTCTCCGCCGTCTTTGGTAACAACAGCAAAACGGTTGACGAATTTGCCTTTTTCTTTTTTCACGTAAAAACTTCCGCAGACCGAGATTTCGTGCTTTTCTGACAACTGGTGAAAAAAAATCAGGTTTTCCATCGACGGAAATTTTGTGCCGGAGTTCACGCCCCAGCCGGTGTCAAAAACTTCGGGCAAAATCCAAAAATCACCCTTTTTTGCACTTTTGTTAACCTCTTCCAAAATTTCGGAATAAGTTATTTTGCCGTTTTCTTTATCTTGGGATTCCAATAAAACTATACGCATTATATATTTTTTTTAAAGTTATTGTTCCAAATAAGCCCTCGCGATTTTTACCTCACCGTAAGAGAATTTGTTTCCGCTGACGATTTCCTTGTCTGTTAAGTTCGGGTATTTGCGGATAAAGCCCGCAAGTTCTTCCAAACGCTCAGACGAAATAAGGCTTTCGGCTGAAACCTCGCCGCTTACAACGTATTTTGCCAAATGTCCCAAAACCGTTTCAACGGAGATTTTTCTGTCCTGAGAAATCCTCTGAACAGTCCTGCCGTTAAGATAGAGCCTCAAAGTTTTTTCCTGTGTTGACAGACTTTCGTATTCAGCATCTTCGAGTTCCTTTTGCGGAATGTCTTCTCCCGAATTTTTCAAAACCGTCAAAATGTCTTTCGCATATTTTTTTGCCTTGCCGCCCATACCTTTTATCGCAAGCAGAGCAGCCGTCGTATGCGGTTTTTTGTTAGCAATCTCTTGAAGCGTTTTGGTCGAGACAATTTCCTTTTCTTCAACGTCGTAATTATCAGCAATTTCTTCTCTCCACTTAACAAGCGCGGAAAAATGTTTTGAACCTTTTTCTTTCGGTGCGACGGTTTTTTTAACATTTTTCAAACCGTCAGGCATCGAGAGTTTAGCCTTTTGAGAATAATACGAAGTTACAGAAAACTTGTCTTTGCAAAAGTCCAAAACCGCTTTTTTGAAATTGTAAACAAAAAGCATGTTCTGGCTTGCCTCGGCGATTTTTTCAAGTTTTGTTTTGTCGTCTGAGACAAAATCGTAACTTTCTATTCCGCTGTCCAACAGCGTTTTGCATTTGTCCAAATAATACAAACAGCCGTTGCGGATTCTTGACAAAAGGGTTTCGTCCTTATCGATGTTTTCCGCCGAAGCGTAGTTTGAACGTATAAACCTCAAAAACTTTTCCGAGACAACGACAAAGTTTTCATAAACCACCGAATCAAGACCTTTTATAGTTTTGTAATTGCCAAAAACCGAGCCACCCGCCATATCCAAATGACGTTGAAGCGTTTTTAAAGCATTAAAAAGCGGCATAAAATCAAACAAATCGCCTACCGTGTCAAAAAAATAATCCCTTTTGTCGCGGATTAAAAGCGTGTTGTCGGGCGTTTTCTGCTCAACGGTTTTTGAAAACGAATTAACCGTCGCATCATATATCAAGTCCCTGACTGCCAACGGTTTCAACAGTATCAAGCCTTCTAACGTCCTGCACCTCGACAGCGCAACATAAACCTGTCCGTGCGCAAAACTGTTGGAAGCGTCAATCATCACTTTGTCGAAAGTCAAGCCCTGACTTTTGTGAATCGTAACCGCCCAAGCCGTTTTCAACGGAATCTGCTTAAAGACTCCCGCAACCTCTTCCGTGATTTCTTTTGTTTTTTCGTCAACGGAATATTTCATGTTTTCCCAAGCCAACGGGTTGACGGTGATTTCAAAATCGTCGCCCTTGCATTTTACTTTTACCGCGCCGTCTTCAAAGCCCGTAATTCTGCCGATTTTGCCGTTATAAAAGGCTTTTTCCTGCGAGGGGTCGTTTTTTAGGAACATTACGACGGAATCTTTTTTCAAAGTAAGATTTTTTTCCACGGGGTAAGCCGATTCTGGAAAGTCGCCTTCAACCTCCGCCGTAAAAGTCTGAACGGGCGTATCAAGTGCCAAAAGATGCGTTTGATTAATTCTATCCGCTTGATTATTAGTAGTAACGAGTGTTACGATGTCATCTCCCTCCGGCGGCTTAAAACCGGGACGATATTGCGCGTTAAGTTTTTCAATCGTAGTTTGGTTTGCCCTTGAATCGCGGATTTCGTTCAAGATAGAAATAAACGTTCCGTCTGTCTGACGAAAAACTTCGTTAAGTTCTATGCAAACATAATTCGTTTGTTGCCAAGCCTTTGACCCGAAAAAATAAAACGTGTCGTAATACGGGCGCAGGATTTCCGCGTCTTCGGGCGTTACCACGGGCGAGAGTTGCTGCATGTCGCCTATCAAAAGCATCTGAACGCCGCCGAAAGGCTTGTCAACGTTTCTGTAACGTCTCAAAACCATGTCAACGGAATCCAAAAGGTCGGCTCTTACCATGGAAATCTCGTCGATTACAAGCAGTTCCAAGGAGCGGATAATGTCGATTTTCATTTTCTGAAAATTGAACTTGCGGCTCTCCTTGCGTGTCATTCCCGGAATCTGCGGACCGAAAGGCAGTTGAAAAAACGAGTGCAGAGTTACTCCGCCAGCATTAACTGCCGCAACGCCAGTCGGCGAGGTAACAACCATACGTTTAGGCGACTGCCGTTTCAACTCTTTTAAAAAAGTAGTTTTGCCTGTTCCCGCCTTGCCGGTAAGAAAAACATTTCTGCCGGTGTAAAACAGGTAGTTGAACGCTAATTCTAATCTTTCGTTTAACTTGAATCCGTTCATTTTTTAGTCCAAAATTTTACTTGCAATATCCGCCATACGGCTTCTTTCGCCGTGAACAAGGTTGATATGCGCGAAAAAATCCTGCCCTTTCATCTTGTCGGCAAGATAAGAAAGACCGTTGGAGCGCAAATCCAAAAACGGTGAGTCAATCTGCTCAACATCGCCAGTAAAGACAATTTTCGTGCCGTCCCCCGCCCTTGTTATGATGGTCTTAACTTCGTGAGGAGTAAGGTTTTGCGCTTCGTCAACAATAAAAAACGAACTATTGAGACTACGACCTCTAATGTATGCCAAAGGCGAAACCAAAAGTTTTTCCTCTTTCACCATTTTGTCAATGTTTTGGGAATTTTTGGAATTAAGACCAAGAGTAGTTTTTATGACGTTGAGGTTGTCGAAAAGCGGCTGCATATAAGGATTGATTTTTTGCTTTTCGTTGCCCGGAAGATAGCCTAAATCCTTGTTTCCAAGAGGGACAATCGGTCGCGAAAGAAAAATCTGCATAAACTGTTTTTCTTGCTCCAAAGCCGCTGCAAGTGCCAAAAGTGTTTTTCCCGTACCGGCTTTTCCCGTTATGGTAACAAGCGTAATTTCCGGACGCATAAGAGCGTCAAACACAAAAGACTGCTCGGCATTTCTGGGCATTATACCGCTTAAACGATGCTTTACAACTTTACAGATTTTGTTGTCCTGCTTGCTGAAATAGCACATCGCATTGGTCTTTTCGTCGCCTAAAAGAAAATACTCATTGGGCGAAAGTTCCGCCTGAATACCACTTTCCGCCAAATCAATTGAACCGTCGCGGTAAATTTTTGAAACAATTTCGCCCGTAGGCTCTTCGATAAGCCTTACGCCTTGGAAAAGTCTTTCGGCGTTTTCCACCTTGCCGGTTTTATAGTCCTGAGCCTCAATGCCCAAGGCGCGAGATTTCATTCTGAGGTTAATGTCCTGAGAGACAAGGATAACGTTTTTTTCGGGATAAGTCGCCTTTTCCCAAACCGCCACGGCAAGAATCTTGTGGTCGGGAATCGGTTCGGAAAACGAAAGTTGCATGTCCTTAGAAAAAGGTTTGCCGCTTGTGATAAAAAGTTGTCCCCTGCCCTCTCCGAGCGGTATTCCCTTGTTCATGTCGGTATAATTTTCGGTAAGGGAATCAAGAGTTCTCATAAACTCGCGGGCGTTGAGGTTGATAGTGTCGTTGCCTTTTTTGAATTTGTCCAATTCTTCCAAAACGACAATCGGAACAACCAAATCGTTCTCCTCAAAATTGTATATACTCCTGAAATCGTGCAAGATAACGTTAGTATCAAGCACAAATGTTTTTTTGTTAGCACTCATAATTCATTAAGATTTTAAGGTTGAAAACTTCAAGTCTCAAATATAAAATCTTTTTTTGAAACAAAAAAATTTTTTTCATTTTATCGCTTTTGAGTCAACAGAACTTCCCAATGTCCGTTTTTATCCGCGCCTATACGTTTGATAAATCCGGCATCTTGCAGTTTTTTCATATTTTTATTGACATGAACCACCGAAATGCCAAGCATTTGCGCAAGTTCAGACTGGGTTGTTTTTGGATTTTCCTTCAAAGCGGAAATGATGCGCTGTTGCGTTACATTAACCTTTACATTAACCTTTACATTAACCCCTTCATCAACCTTTGCATTAACCTTTTCTGCAAATTCCACAAAACCGTCCACTTTCAGTTCCTTTGCAAGTTTCAGATACGATTCGCTTGCGGGACATTCCACCGAAAGCCCTCCGGTGTTGACTTCGGGAACGGGGACTTTGGATTTCGACTCGTCGCAAAGCCGCATTATCTTGTTGTAACCGCGTCCCCAGGCTTCTACATAGCCGCACCTGAAAAAGACATTCGCAATGTTTGGATTCCTCGGCACGGAGCGGTGCGCTTTAAACAAATCTTCCAACGTTAAATCCGGCGGCATACTGCCATAGTTCCAAATGTTGATTTTGTCGCGGAAAACCTGAATCTGTATGGGCGTAGGCTGCATATAATCCTTGTGAATGACGGCGTTCAAAAGCAATTCGCGGAAAGCCTCAGGCGGGAAAAAATACGTTTCTCGCCTCGTGATTCCCTCGTAACTGATAAGAGCCTTCATATATTTGGTGTAAATAATTTCCATTGAACGCTCAACCTGTTCCAAAAGCGAGCCGTGAACCTCGTCTTGATAAAGAATGTCAGCATCGTTTTCAAAATAGGCAATTTTTATAAACGCGCAGGTAAACCATTTTTCGGGGTCGGAATGAAACACGAGCACTGCGGCTCGTGTAAGATATTGATTTTCGTAACAATGCAAGTTTTGCAACAAATCTTCGCGGCTTACTGCCAAATCTTCCTCGCTCAAACGGTGGCGTTGCAAGGCTTTGCGCTTAAAAATCTTGAAAGCCGTCTCGTCTAAATCCTCAGCCCTGACATACGGAACGGGAACGCTATCCCAAGTCCTCCCCTGAACCCCAAGTATCATTTTGTCAAGTTCAAAACCTGTAACTTCCTGAGTAGTAGAGCCTGAACGTTTGTAATATTTGCCGTGATAACTTACGGGAAAAGGATATTTTTCCACAACGATTTGAAGATAATCTTTGCCTTCGTCCCCGTGAAGGTTGACGGCGCAAATAAGTCCCATCGTGTGCAAAATTTTGTTAGGAATATCCTCGCAAAGCCGTTTGCTGTTAGGTATTCCGCAAACCTTACCCGAATCGTCAACACCGACATAAAGCACTCCGCCGTTAGTATTGGCAAAGGCGCAAACCCATTTCAAATAATCGTCTTTCCAAGACTGTTTAAACTCCGTATGCTGGCTTTCAGACTTTTGTAACTGCATTTTAATTCAAAATTTGTATCACTTTTTTCATTTTATCGCTTTTGAGACTTGGGTTGCGATTGCTTTCATGCCTTTTGCGGTAGGGTGTCCCCAACGCTTCTCAATGTTTTCGAGTTGAATGTATTTTATGCCGTAATGCTTGCAAATTTCAATTGTTGACTCCGTGATGTCGCGGCGCAGTTCGCTGTTAATGATGAAATAAACATCAACGTTGGGATAGCGCGAAATGGTTTCTTCCAAAAGTTTTGCCAATGCGGGACGGTAAAAATAAAGGTCGCCGCGCTTAAAATCCGAATATTGGTACTCACCCGTTTTTACACCCGCCCAACTGTCGTTGGTACAGCCGAAAATCAGCAGAATGTCAGGACTCCCGACCCTCGGCAGACGGGTTATGAAAGAGCGCGGTGAATAGTCGTCGTCGTTGTAACCCGTGTAAGAAATTGTCGCGCCGCTGTAAGACTCGTTTTTTTCAAGAAGATAACCGCCGTCTTTTATAAGTTGCCACCACCAGGTCTGACGGACACTCAGGACATCGGAGCGCGAAGTGTCAATTTTCTGAAAATACCAAGGCTCGTTGCCTTCGGGAATATAACCTTCAAAGGTCGAATAAGAATCGCCGAGAACCGAAATTCTCTGTTTTGTCTGCGCCGAAAGCGTCTGAAAAAACAGGCACGCCGGCAATAATAAAGTCAAAAATTTTTTCATATCTCTGTAATTTTTTTTAACGCCCGAAATTACAAAAAAATTTGTAAAACAGAATTATTTTCATAAATTTGTAGCGAAAAAAAATAAAAACATCAAAAAACATCGTCCATCGTGAAAAAAACATTGTTGACACTCTTTCTGCTGTTTTCTTTAACGGCGGTCTCAAAAGCGCAGGATAATTTCGCAGACAATTTCCTGTTCTCGTATATTACTGTAAACAACGGACTTACAAACAATTTTACGGACGGAATATACAAAGACAGCCGCGGTTTTTTATGGATTTCAACCGCCGGCGGAGGACTTCTCCGTTATGACGGCTACTCTTTTACCGCTTTCAACAACAGAAGCGCGTGCCCCTTAAAAAGCAATTTTATAACGGAGGTTGTTGAAGACAATTTTCACCGGCTCTGGATTGCCTCCGAAAGCGGCATCGATGTTATGAACCTGAAAAACTACAAAAAAAGTGAAGTTTTAAGCGGCAGCGACACTTCTTCAAATATTTTCTGCACACCCACAATAAAACTCTTGAAAGACTCAGGCGGCAACATCTGGGCGGCAAGTTACAACTCAATCTCCAAATTTGACTTTGACTCGGAAGGCGACATCATAAGAGTAAACACGCTGCGCAAAGACACAAAAGTCTCCGTCCCGATAACCTCAATCTATGAATTTGACTCTCAAATGCTTGCGGGAATCGGTAACGTTGTTTCAAAAATCACCGTTACCGACAGGGGCGAACTTGTCGCCGTACCGTTTTCCAACCTTTTGAAACTCGACTGCACAAATATAAAATGTATGGTCAAAAAGGAAAACGAACTCTGGATAGGCACTGACGACGGTCTTGTAAGATTTGACCCTTCAAGCGAAAGACTGAAAACTTACACACATTCAGAAACAGACTTTCAGTCGCTGAGCCAGAATCTGATTTCTGATTTGGCGGTTTCAAAAGACGGGGTTTTGATTGTCGCCACCCTGAAAGGTCTTAACTTTTACGACCCCATTACCGACAGTTTCAGACACATACGTCAGAGCAGTCAGGAGACCGAAAACAACGGTCTTAACTGCGACTTTGTAAACACGATACTTTGCGACGGCAAAATTCTCTGGATAGGCACTGAGCGCGGCGGTCTCAACAAAATGATAAAACCGATGCTCTCGGTAAAAAACTACCAACACTCTCCAAACAGCAAAACAACGATTTCAAACGGCTGTGTCAACTCCGTTTTCATGGACAAGAACGAAACCCTCTGGGTAGGCGTAATTGAAGGCGGTCTCAACATGAAAGAAAAAAATTCAAACGAGTTTTTGCACTTTACCGAAAAAGACGGACTTTCGCACAACTCCGTAAGTTACATTTCTGAAATAGACTCCAACACGCTTTTGCTCGGCACATGGGGAGGCGGACTTACGGTTTTTGACAAGAAACAAAAGCGCGGAATCAAAACCATCGACCCCGAAACCGACGACGAAAAAATCAACAGCGGTCTCAACATACATTTTACGGGCGTTGCGATAAAAGACACCGTCAACAACGGCTTTTGGATAGGCTCTACGGGCGGAATTTTTTTCTTCAACCATATAACGGGCGAGTTTACGGACTTTTTCCCGAAAGAAATAAGAAGGCGTATCGCCGGCTGCTTAGGCGCAACAATCACAAAAGACGGACAACTTTTAATCGGCACGACAGCCGGTCTTATGACAATTGATTTGCATACCGTAAGAAGCAAAATTCTGAATTACACCCTCAAAAGTCCCGAGCCGCACAACCACGAAACGGACTTTTTGAGCAAAATCACTTACATACACCAAGCCTCTGACGGTGTAATTTATTTCGGCACAGACGGTTACGGAATAGTAAAATACGAAGGCGGAAAATACACTTTTATCACCACCGACAACGCCTTGGCAAACGACATTGTATGCCTTATCGCCCAAGACGACAACGGACTCATCTGGGCTGCAACCAACAACGGACTAAGTTGTTATTCTCCTAATACTCAAAGAATTACCAACTATTACAAACAAGAAGGACTTTGCGACAACCAGTTTTTTTGGAACGGCTCTTTCAAAAATCCCTTCAACGGCAACATCTATTTCGGCAGCATGCACGGTCTTATAGAAATAGACCCCGGACGTTACAGCAACAATCCGACTTGCAACAAAGTGTTTTTAACGGGCTTGAAAGTCAACGACAACTACGTTCTTGAAGGCGACGGCGAATATCTAAAAAGCGACATCACAACCGCCTCGGATATTTACGTCCACGAAAAAGACCGCACCGTGCTGTTTGAATTTTCCGCACTTGACTACTACTGGCCTGAGTCGATAGTATATCAGTACAAATTAGAGGGTTACGACAATGACTGGCGAACCGACAAACGCCACCGCAGAGCCGCGCTATACTCCAACCTTTCGCCCGGAAAATATACTTTTTGCGTAAGGTGCGCAACCGGTCAGGGCGAATTTTCGCAGCCCGCTAACATAACCCTCCACGTCGCGAGATATTTTTACAAACAGTGGTGGTTTATGGTTTTGGCGGCATTGGTGATTATTTCGCTGATAAACCAGCTTGTACGTTGGAGGGTTGAAAACTTAAAACGTCAGAAAACACAACTCGAAAACGAAGTCAACAAACGGACTTCCGCCTTAAAAAACAAGTCTGAGGAGTTGTCGCGTCAAAACGAAATACTTTTCAGCCAAAACGAGGAGATTTCACGTCAGAAAAACCAGATGGAAAAAATGACGCGGAAAATTCAGGAACTCACCGTTGACAAACTTGCGTTTTTTACCAACATAACTCACGAGTTCAGAACGCCCCTGACCCTGATAATCGGACCGATAGAACGCGCCCTGAAACTCTCAACAAACCCGAAAGTGATTGAGCAGTTGAACTTTGTCCACAACAATTCAAAACATCTGCTCTCGCTTGTAAACCAACTTATGGACTTCCGCAAAGTAGAAAGCGGCAACATGCCGGTTTCGTTGCAGCCGGGCAATTTTTCAACATTTGTTGACGATGTTCTGCTGCCTTTCAAAGCACTTGCGGGGGAAAACAAAATCACAATCAACAGTTTTCTGCACCTTAAAAATCCGTTTATCATGTTTGACCGCGAGGCGATGACCAAGATTTTGACCAACCTCGTCAGCAACGCCCTGAAATTTTCGCCGCCGGAGACCTCAATCAACGTCTATGCGGCAGCCCTCGAAAAAGCGCAAAAAATTTACATCGCGGTCTCCGACCAAGGCAAAGGCATAATAAAAGACGACATCGAAAAAATTTTCAACTCGTTTTACCAGTCCAAAAACCAGGAAGACATCAAAGCGGATTTTCAGCAGGGAACCGGCATAGGACTTTACGTCTGCAAAAGGCTCGCAAACCTTTTGGGCGGCGACATTTTCGCGAAAAACAACCGAAAAAAAGGCGCAAGTTTTAGAATGACGATTCCTCTTTCGCACATTCAGACCGAAGAAATCGCGCCCGCAAGCGGCATCATAGAAGGCATTTCTGTCAACGAATACGACGATGAAATTGACGATTCGCTGCCGGAGGATTTTTCGTACCGTCTCAGTGTTTTGGTTGTGGAAGACAATGCTGAAATGCGGCATTATATCCGTTCAATTTTGAGCGACACATACACGATAGTTGAAGCGTCAGACGGCAAAAACGCTTTACAAGTGCTTAAAACTCAAACTGTTGACCTTATACTTTCCGACCTTATGATGCCGGAGATGAACGGGCTTCAACTCTCTCAGGCGGTGAAGGCTGACATCAACATTTCGCATATTCCGATTATAATTTTGACGGCAAAAACCTCGCGGGACTCTCAACTCGAAAGTTTCCGTTCTGGCGTTGACGACTATATCACAAAGCCTTTTGACGAGGCGGTTTTGAAGGCTAAAATTCTTTCTCTGATAGAAAACCGCAAAAAATACAGCGAGCGTTTCAAAACTTACATGGACGTGGAAAGCCTCAACATTCCGGAGGATTCGGCTGACAAAAAACTCTTGGACAAGGCAATGAAAATCGTAAAGGAAAAATACAAGGATTCGGGTTTTGACATCACGGAACTTTCTGAGGCTCTGTCTATTACAAAATCCGTTCTGAACAAAAAACTTCAAGCCCTTACCAAGCAGAGCGCAAACCAGTTTATCAGAAATTACAGGCTGAAAATTGCGCACGACTTAATCATAAAAAACAAAATCACGCACAACATGAACATTTCCGAAATAGCATGGGAAGTGGGCTTCAACGACCCGAAATATTTTACAAGATGTTTTACCAAACATTTCGGAGTAACGCCCTCGTCGGTCGGCGAATAAAAATTAAAGAAAAATTTGCATTTTTTCACTTAAAAAAAATTTGCAAAACTGATAATTTATTATTTACTTTGCCGTTATAAAAATACAGTGGATATGAAAGTTTTAGGCATAATTCCGGCGCGGTTTCAATCCTCGCGCTTTCCGGGCAAACCTTTGGCAATGATTGGCTCAAAAGCCATGATTCAAAGAGTTTACGAACAGGCTTCAAAGGCTTTTGACGACGTGGCTGTCGCCACCGACGATGACAGAATTTTTCAGAAGGTCATAAGTTTCAACGGCAAGGCTGTTATGACAAGCGAAAGTCATCAGTCAGGCACCGACCGCACTGCGGAAGCCGCCTTGACATATCAACTAAACACAAAAAAAACATTCGATGTTGTTGTCAACATTCAGGGCGACGAGCCTTTTATCAGACCTCAGCAGTTGCAACAACTCGCCGCAACCTTTGAAGACCCAAGCGTCCAGATAGCAACGCTCGTAAAAAAAATAGAAACCGAAGAAGAACTTTTCAACGAAAACGCAGTAAAAGTTGTGAAAAATGCCCAGAACGGAGCATTGTATTTTTCGAGGTTTCCGATACCGTTTATGCGCGGTGCAGACAAAAAGGACTGGGTAAAAAAGCACACATATTTCAAGCACATAGGTGTTTATGCATACAGATACAGTGTTTTGCAAGAGATTACAAAACTCCCGCAAAGCAGTCTTGAACTCTCCGAGAAACTTGAACAAAACCGCTGGTTGGAAAACGGTTACAAAATAAAAGTTTCAGAAACTGATTTTCAGAGTCTTGCGGTGGATACGCCGGAAGATTTGGAAAAAATTATCGCGACAATGAACCCGGATTAATTTGGTACGTTTTTTGTATTAAAACGTTAAAAACGTCAGGAAAAATGAAAAAACTTGTTAAATATTTATCCGCTCTTTGGGTTGCGGTGCTGCCTCTTTGTTCATTCGGACAGGACAGAGATGACACGCCCGGCACGGCAGCAGTATATGATGAGGATTTTAGAATCGTAAATCAATATTGCAACCGTCCGTATGCCGAGTTGTATCCTAACCCGCTCGTGGGCAACACGCTGAAAATCAAGTCAAGCGGTATAATAAAAAGTGTCGAAATCAAAAACATTATCGGTCAGTGCATTCTGGCTGAGGTCAACAAATACTCTGTCAGCGATGACTTGGTATTGAAAATAGAGAAAAAAGAACCTGGAATTTACAGCGCAAAAATCACTTTTGAGGACAACAACGTCGTAATAAAAAAACTCATAATCAGATAAAAACCACAGCAAAATCAAAAAAAATACAAAAAAATTTTGATTTTTGCTGCCTTATTGTTACCTTTGCGCTCAGAAAATAAAAAGAATCATCTTATCGGGGGCGGTTTCGCGCCTTCTATAAATCAATCTAATATAAAAATTTATGTACGATATACTTGAATTGAACAGCAAATTGGTTCCCGAATTGCGGGAAATTGCTAAAACATTGAATATCACAAGAGCGGAAACTTATAAAAAACAGGATTTAATCTACAAAATCCTTGACGAACAGGCAATCAACAATGCAAGCGCATCAACAAGGAAAGAAGATGTAAAACCGGTTCAAATTCCGGAAAACAAACCCGCACAGCCCAAACCCGCGCCAAAACCGGCAGCCGAAACAGCACAGCAACAGGCTGAAAATACGGAAGACACACCCTCAGACAACAAACCGAAAGAAAAAAGGCGCAGACTCGTGGTTACAAAAAAAACTTCCGAACCCGTAACAAGTTCACAGTCAAAAGAAAACGAAACACGGGATTCACAGCCGCAACCGCAGCCCCAGCCCAAACCGCAACCCAAACAACAGCCAAAACCCCAACCAAAACCGCAGCCCCAACCGGAGGAAATCCCCGCTCAACCTGTCAACATTCCGGCAGAACACATTCAACAGCCCAAACCGGAAGAACAAGAGGAACAGCCTCAATATCAGGACGATCCCCGCAGAGTATCAATTTACGACGCTGACGGCGTGATTACAAACCAGGGCGTTTTGGAGGTGATGCCCGACGGTTACGGATTTTTAAGAAGCGCGGACTTCAATTATTTCAACTCTCCGGACGACATTTACGTTTCACAGTCGCAGATAAAACTTTTCGGCTTGAAAACCGGCGACACCGTAAAAGGCTCAATCCGTCCCCCGAAAGAGACCGAAAAATATTTCCCGCTTATCAAAGTATTGGAAATCAACGGCAGAACGCCCGACTATATCCGCGACAGAATCAATTTTGACTCTCTTACGCCGCTTTTCCCGGACGAAAAATTCAACCTCACGGGCAACGGCCACGAAAAAAATATCTCTTGCAGAATCGTTGACATGTTTACCCCGATAGGAAAAGGACAGCGCGGTCTTATCGTAGCACAGCCCAAAACCGGTAAAACGATTCTCTTAAAAGACATCGCAAACTCCATCGCCGACAATCACCCTGAGGTTTATCTCATCGTTCTTTTGATTGACGAGCGTCCGGAAGAAGTAACGGACATGAAACGCAGCGTAAAAGCCGAGGTTATTTCTTCAACCTTTGACGAGCCCGCCGACAAGCACGTAAAAGTCGCAAACATGGTGCTCGAAAAAGCAAAACGAATGGTAGAATGTGGACACGATGTTGTAATTCTGCTTGACTCAATAACAAGGCTTGCAAGGGCATATAACACGGTTCAACCCGCTTCGGGAAAGGTTTTGACCGGCGGTGTGGACGCTAACGCACTTCATAAACCAAAAAGATTTTTCGGTGCTGCCCGTAATATCGAAAACGGCGGCTCGCTGACAATCATCGCAACCGCTTTGATTGATACTGGTTCAAGAATGGACGACGTAATTTTTGAAGAGTTCAAAGGCACCGGCAACATGGAATTGCAACTTGACAGAAAACTCTCAAACAAGAGAATTTTCCCGTCAATAGACATAAACGCTTCAAGCACTCGCCGCGACGATTTGCTCGTAGACAAACAAATGCTTGACATCATTTGGGATTTGCGCAAAAAACAACTCTCGGAGCGCAACTCGGTTGAAGCAATGCAATATTTACTCAAAGAAATGGAAGGCTCGGTTAACAACGAAATGTTCCTTTTCCAAGTTCAGAAAGAACTCGAAGTGGACAACAACGTTTATTACTCCAACCATTCAGAACCGGTTGAAAGACCGAAACGTCCGAGGATTTACCCTGAGGACGATGAAGACGATTATTAGAAAAAGAAATGAAATGGGTGTTTTTAGTTTCAGCCGTCATAATTATCTGGGCTCTTTTGTCGCACTATTTTAAAGAGTTAAAAGATAAAAGAACAAGTTCCAAAAAAGGCGACTATAAGGAAGAATTTATGTCCGCTGTCGAAGAAATACTCGGCAGCGGTTGTTGCGGGAGGATTACGAATCTGATTTTTTCCGCAAAAATTCCGCCTGATGCCCTCTCAAAACAAATCTCCGGCGGCATATCTATTTGGACTAATGACGGGGACGTTTTTTACGGAGGAAGAGAAAAAATCACTCTTTCTGACTGCTCAAATATGTTCAAAAACATGCCGTTTTCCGAAATTGACCTTTCGGGTTTCGACACAAAAAACGCTAAAAACATGTCGGGAATGTTTGCCGGTTGCAAAGAACTCACTTCGGTATATTTCGGTGAACAATTTTCAACGGAAAACGTCAGGGATTTTTCGTCAATGTTTGAAGGCTGCGAAACGCTCAGTTTCTTAGACCTTTCAGGCTTTAAGACAGAAAACCTTGAAAACACGGAAAGAATGTTTGCCGGCTGCAAAAATCTTTCCTCGCTCAATTTGGAGAATTTTGACGTACGAAAACTGAAAAACTCATCAGGAATGTTTGAGGACTGTCAGATTCTCAAAAAAGTTATTAACCCATCAAAAGGCGAATTAAAATTATGAAATTCGGTTTCGACAACGACAAATATTTAAAAATACAGTCGCAGCACATCAAAGAAAGAATCAACCGTTTCGGCGACAAACTTTATTTGGAGTTCGGCGGCAAACTTTTTGACGATTACCACGCAAGCAGAGTTTTGCCGGGATTTCAGCCCGACAGCAAACTCAAAATGCTTATGCAACTCAGGGACTTTGCGGAGATTGTCATCGTGATTTCCGCCGACGACATCGAGAAAAACAAGATACGCGGCGACATCGGAATCACTTACGACAAAGACGTTATAAGGCTGAGGGAAGAGTTTCTAAAACGCGGACTTTTTGTCGGCAGTGTCGTGGTAACGCATTATTCGGGACAAAAAGCGGCTGACATTTTCATCAACCGTCTCAACCGAATGAATATCAAGACGTACTGCCATTACAAAATAGACGGCTACCCGACCAACGTTTCGCTTATCTGCTCTGACGAAGGCTTCGGAAAAGACGACTACGTCGAGACCGAAAAACCGCTCGTTGTGGTAACGGCACCCGGTCCGGGCAGCGGAAAAATGGCTGTCTGCCTCAGCCAACTGTATCAGGAAAACAAACGCGGAATCAAAGCCGGTTACGCCAAATTTGAGACGTTTCCGATTTGGAACCTGCCGCTCAAACACCCCGTCAACATGGCTTACGAGGCGGCAACGGCAGACCTGAACGACGTCAACATGATTGACCCGTTTCACCTTGACGCTTACAACAAAATCACTGTCAATTACAACCGCGACATCGAAATTTTCCCCGTTTTGAACGCGATTTTTGAAGGCATTTACGGCGAAAATCCCTACAAGTCGCCGACAGATATGGGTGTCAACATGGCGGGAAACTGCATCGTTGACGACTTGGTTTGCTGCGAGGCGTCAAAACAGGAAATCATACGCCGCTATTATTCGTCGCTGAACCTTCTCGCGGAAGGCAAAGCCACTGAAAACGAGGTCGATAAAATCAGCCTTCTGATGCGTCAGGCAAAATGCTCACCCGACGACAGAAAGGTTATCAAAGCGGCAAAAGACAGATTTGAGAGAACACAACTTCCGGCAGCAGCAATCGAACTCGAAGACGGCACAATCATCACTTCAAAAACCACGACATTGCTTGGACCCTCGGCAGCATTGATTCTCAATGCCATAAAATATCTCGGCGGAATAGCACATTCAGTAAAACTGATTCCGGCAGAAATGATTGAACCGATTCAGAATATGAAAGTAAACAGTCTTCACGGCAACAATCCGAGACTTCATACGGACGAAGTTTTGGTGGCTTTGGCAATGCTTTCGTCATCGGAGGAAACTTGTAAAAAAGCACTCGAACAACTGCCGAAACTCAAAGGCTGTCAAGTTCATTCAACGGTTATGCTTTCGGAAATAGACAGAAAAATTTTCAAGAAACTCGGTGTGGATTTAACGTGCGACCCCGTGCGGAAATAATAACAAAAAAAACTAAAACAACCATGGAAAACAATAAAGCACAACAAGTTATCGACCCGCTGTATTTGAAGACAGAAAACGAGATTCTTCAAAATTACATCAACGCGGAACTGTCAAAAAACAATTTTGACTTGAAAAAGGAATCCCTGTCGCATTTGGAAAAGAAAAAAATGACGGCAACGCTGATTTCCGCGCCGATAAACCTGATTCTGATTATTGTTTTTCAGGTTTTTCACTATTCAAAATTCGGGCTTCTTCTGCTTATAGTCCTGAATTTTATCCTTTGGAAAAAGTTTACAAAAGCGGACTTGTCAACGTTTTTTATCAAGGAAATCAAGTCGCGTCCCGACGAAAAGTTTTCTGACGTTATCGCGCCGCAACTTTACGACCGCTGCAAAAACGCAAGACTTTTGAGAGCGTTGATTTACTGCGGTTTTACGTTTCTGATTCCGGCGGTGCTGTTTTTTAAGCCGCACGTTTTTTATGAGGACTATCAGAACGAAAAATACGTCAGATTTTACACCGAAGGCTTGACAGGCGGCGAATCGCTCGTAATTCCAGACGAAGTTGACGGCAAAAAAGTTGTCGGTTTAAGGGGCGATGTTTTCAATTCCACGTCCCTTGTTTCGGTAACGCTGCCCGATGCGATTGACACAATCCGCGGACACGCTTTTGAGGACTGCGAAAATCTCGAAAGGATAAACCTGCCCGCAAACTTAAAATATATCGGCGGATACGCTTTTGCAAACTGCACGAAACTCGGCAAAATTGTCTTCCCGAAAAACTTGAAATTCATAGGCGGTTACGCTTTTTCGTGGTGCAAAAACATGACGGCGGGACGGCTGCCCGACGAAATGGATTCAATCGGCGGCTACGCATTTGAGTTTTGCAAGTCTCTCACCAGGATTAACATTCCGCAAAACCTTTCAGAAATCCGCGGCGGCTGTTTTTCGGAAACGGGACTCGTGGAAGTGGAAATTCCCGCTTCGGTTACACGCATAGGCGGCGATGCTTTTTACAACTGCGACAAACTTCAAAAACTGACTTTTGCGGAACAGTCCAACCTGCAAAGAATCGGCGGACACGCTTTTCAATGCACACAACTTACGGAAGTCTGGATACCGCCTTCGGTAACAGAAATCGGCAGTTCGGCTTTCAGAGACTGTAAGAGACTGAAAACCGCAGCCGTTTCCGCAACCTGCAATGTCAACGAAAGGGCGTTCAAAAATTCGCCGACAACAATAACAAAGTATTAATTACCATGATTCAAGAGACTAACAGACAGATGTTTATGCGATATGTCGCACAAACATCATTTGCGCCTTTGTCAGCAGAAATAGACAGAGCGGAAGGCGTTTTTATGTATACTCCCGACGGCAAAAAAATCATTGACACGGTATCGGGCATTTCGGTTTCAAATGTCGGACACTGCAATCCGAAGGTTGTTCAGGCGGTAAAAGAACAAGCCGAAAAATATATGCACCTGATGGTTTACGGCGAGATGATTCAGTCGCCGCAGGTACAGTTGGCAAAACGTCTTACGGATGTTCTGCCTAAAAACTTAAACAACGTGTATTTTGTAAATTCGGGTTCGGAGGCAACGGACGGCTCTCTGAAACTCGCAAAACGCTTTACCGGCAGAAAAGAAATCATATCCTTCAAAAAAGCATATCACGGCAGCACAATCGGCGCGATGTCCATTTGGGGTTCTGACAAGTACAACCGAGCCTACAAACCGCTTTTGCCTGGCGTTAAACGTCTTAATTTCAACAACATGCAGGATTTGGAGAAAATCACCGACAAGACTGCGTGCGTGATTACGGAAGTGATTCAGAGCGAGGGCGGACTCAACATTCCCGACATTGAATGGGTAAAAGCCTTACGCAAACGCTGCGACGATACGGGTGCGCTTTTGATTTTTGACGAGGTTCAGATGGGCATGGGACGCACGGGCAAAATGTTCGGTTTTGAAAATTTCGGCGTTGCGCCCGACATCGTGAATTTGGCAAAGGCTTTGGGCGGCGGAATGCCAATCGGAGCGTTTGTAGCCGACAAAAAAATCATGGAGAGTTTTTGCGAGCCTGCGCTCGGACACATAACGACTTTCGGCGGACATCCGGTTTCGGCGGCAGCGGCTTTGGCATCGCTCAACTTTATCATCGACGAAAAACTTCCCGAAAAAGCCACTGCAAAAGGCGATTTTTTTGAAAGTCTCATAAAAGACCACCCGAAAGTAAAACGCACCTGGGGCATAGGACTTTTCAGGGGCATAGAAGTTGACAAAAAAGTTGATATGTGGAAATTTCTTCACAAGGCGTTGGAAAACGGCGTGTTGTCGGATTTGTTTATTTTCCGCGACCATGCGTTCAGATTTACGCCGCCGCTTACAATCACCAAAGAAGAAATCTCTTACGCGGTTGACCTGCTGAAAAAGACGTTGGACGAAGTCTAAAATTTTTTTAGTCTTCGACAAACGCTTTTAAGTTTTTTGACAGTCCGAAAACCACCACGCTGTCGCCTGCCAAAAGCAGGGTGTCGGCTCTCGGATCCATAATTTTGCGCTCTTTAATGATTTTGCCGCGCCAGTTGGTGCGCTCTTCAAAACGCAAAATTGACAAAATGTTAAGGTGGTATTTGCTGCGGAAATCCGAATCCTTTATCAACGTTCCGAAATACCGTTTCGGCAAATCCACTTCGGCAACTTTGTGCTGGTCAAAAAGGCTGTAAACTTCCTGCGCCCCCGCCAGAGAAAGCCGGTCGGTAAGCCTTTCGGCAGACTCCTCCTCCGGGTGGACGATTTCGATGTTGGAGTCTATCGCTTCCAAAACCCTCTGATGAGTGTCGTTTATCGCCCTGCAAATCAGACGTTTGGTATCGTCCATTTGGTGAAACGTCGCCGTAACGAGTATTGACTGTCCGATGTCTTCGCCGATGGCAATGATTACGCAGTCGGCATCTTTCCAGACGGGAAGACCGGCTTTTATGGCGTTGACGTCCGTACAGTCGAGTTTTACGGACGAAGTTATTTTGTCTTTCAGGGCTTCGACCTTTTTGTCGGAAGTGTCCGCACCGTAGACCTCGCTGCCCGCGTTGGTCAGTTTTATAGCAAGAGACGACCCGAAATTTCCGAGTCCCACGATTATATATTTGTTCATACTTTTTATGTTGTCAAAAAAATTAAAAACCTTTTATCCGATGTACACCTGTTCTTTCGGATACATATAATTTTGCGATTTGACGGGTGTGAAAAACGCCGCCACCAAAGTCAAAGCCCCTACCCTGCCGACGTACATCAAAAACGTCAGAACAAGTTTGCTCGAAGTTGACAATGAATCAGTTATGCCCATGCTGAGACCGCACGTGCAGTATGCCGAAACCGTTTCAAAAACTATACTTATAAAGTTTACTTTGTCGTTGTGCTCCTCAAAAACGGCAATCAGAAAACTGCCCGTAAAAATAAAAATCAGCGACACCATTATCACCGCAAAAGCCGTTCTGACGGTGCTGTTGGCGATTTTTCTGCGGAAAATTTCTATACGGTCTTTTCCCCGCAAAATCCCCGTTATCACCAAAAACGCCACGCCGAAAGTTGTCGTTTTTACGCCGCCGCCGGTCGAAATAGGCGACGCGCCTACCCACATCTGAAAAATCAAAAGCATAACCGTCGGCAGCCGCATATCCGAAAGCGAAACATCGTTGAATCCCGCGCTCCTCGGCATTACAGAATAATAAAATGAATCAACGAACTTTTCCCAAAAGGTTTCGTGAGCCTGCAACGTGTTTCCCCACTCAAAAAACATAAACGAGAGTGTGCCGAAACAAAACATCGAAGTCGAAACAATCGCGGCAAGTTTGGTGTTGACATTAATCAACCTCGGCTCATAAATATAACGTTTTCTGTTGATAATCACACGTTTGATATTTACCAACTTGTGATACAGAAAATTCTGCAAATTTATCAGGACAGGAAACCCGACACCGCCAAGTATCGCCAAAACCGCAATCACAACCTTCAAATAATAATTGTGAAAAATCGTCTCATCGGTCATGCTGCCCGGAATAGTCGTAAAACCGGCATTGCAAAACGCTGATATTGAATTATATACAGAAAATTTAAACTCGTCCGTAAAATTATTGAAAACCGAGTCGCGGATTGAAAAATAGATTGCCGTTGCGCCAAAAATTTCGATAGTAAAAGTATAAATGACAATCGTCAAAACGATTTTCAGTGCCGAACCCATGCCCTGAGTGCCGACCATGTTTCCGAGCATTTCGTCCGCCTTGAAAGAACTCGTATCCTTGAAAAAATACGCAATAAAACACGTAAAAGTCATAACGCCGAGACCGCCTATCTGCAAGAGCGTCAGAATGACAAGTTGACCGAGCGTTGTAAATTCCACGGCAGAATCCACACACTGCAAACCCGTTATGCTCGTTGCACTCGTCGCCATAAAAAGACAGTCAACAAACGGCAGTTTTTCGTGCGTAGCGTTAGGAAGTTTCAACAGACCCGCGCCGATAAAAACCATCACGATAAAACTCAGCGCAAAAAGTGCCTGAGGCTTGATTTTTGCAACCAGAACTTTGAACGTCGTTTTGGAAACTTCGATGAAAAAAACCGCAAAAATAATCAGGTAAACCAAATCGGGACTTGTCAAAAACCTGTACACAATTCCGTGATAATCAACGGAATCAAAGACAAAATTGACGTTGAAAAGATAGAAAACCATCATAATCAGGATCAAAACCTTTATGACGGATTCATAAATTTTTTTCCCGCGGTTTTTCAGGGAAGTCGGCATTTTTACCGAGAAAAAAACAAAGTAGAAAAAGAGGTAAGCATAATATACTTTGTGTAAAACATGCGTATCCACATCGCCGCCCAAAAAACCTATTTCATAAACAGCCACGAAAAAAATGACAATCGAGGTGTAAAACAGCACGTTGTCAATTATCGCCCTCAGTTTTGACTGTTTGTATTCCGAGAGACCGTTTTTCCATATCTGTTTAATTGTGTTAATCACTTAATTCCCTGATTTTCACGATGTTGTTTACGGTATTGATCGTTTTTCCAGTTGCGGTAAAGAGCGGAAAACTTTGACGGAAAATCCTCCTGAGGCGAAGGTGCCGGATTCATCACAAGGTTGCCCTCCGGATTTACAAGATAATACACCGGATAAGCCCTGACATCGTAGGTTTTAAGCAACTGATTGTCAAAGCCGTACCAAAGAAATTTCCACTTTATTTCCTTGTCGGAATCCAAGAATTTTTTCATGTCGTCCTTGTTTTGAGAAACAAAAACCGTAACGATTTCCATCATCTCAGGCGGCACTTCCTTATAAATCTGCTTCAAGAGTTCCAAATCAGCATTTGCAGTATAACTGTTTGGATTATAAAACGTTAAATATACAAATTTTCCGGAAGATTTTTCTAAATAATATTCCTCACCGTTAACATCTTTCAAGATAATCTGCGGCGGAGGAAATCCGCAAAGCAAAGTCGTAAATTTTTTTGAAAGCGTTGCGGCAATTTTTTTGAACTGCTTGTCTTTCAATGCAGACGTCATAGAATCCGCAACGGCAACAAGATTTTCTTTCGGGAAATTGCCGGCATAGTACGCATCTTTGAGACCTTTTAGGATAAGATAGTCCGCAAACTTCTCGTCTCCGACCCTCGGCTCGGCTAACATTTTCTGTTTCAAAGTGTTATAACTTTTATCATAAACGCCTTGATACAAATCTTTTACCATGATTGCGGAAGTTTTGCCGGAAGTAAAAACGTTTGAAAAAAACTCGTCAAAAAGTTCCGCATACGCAGGATTGTTCATCAGCGGCTGCTTTCCCGTAAAAAGTTCGCTGACAATATCATTCTTGTTTCTGTGATAAGCGGAGTAGTCAAGCAGCGCGAAACGATATTTCTGATAATCAAGAAAAAACTGATTTTTAGCCGTAAATTTCTCTCTGACAGCATTTTCCATGCTGTCGGTTGCAGCCTTTGAAACGCCTCTCGTGTTATAAAAAACTTTCGCCATCGCAGAATTGAAATATTTTTCAAATTCGGGAATAAGTGTGTTCAAATCTTCCTTGCCTGAATTAACGGTTTTAACATAAAACTCCGTTTTCTTGAAATACGGATTCAGTTTGTCTTCAAGCGTAATCTGCTGTTTTTCAGGCAGTACGATTTCTTCTTTAACGTTAGGTTGAAGAAAAATCCGCCCATTGAAAACGGTCAAATCAATATAAGCGGGCATAATTTCAGAAACTCTGCCCGTAAAAGAAAAATTTCCGTTTTTGTCTACCGCCGCCGTCGCTATAAGTGATTCACTGTTAGTGATATAGTCGTCTATAACGTATAATTTCAGCGTGTCGCCGGCGTATGTTTTTGCATTGCCGGATATAGTAAAACTTTGCGATACAGCAGCAAACGGCAATGCAGCAGAAAGTATAATTAAAAATAACTTTTTGAACATTTTAACATACACGTTTTCTTAAAATTGCAGCCGAATTTGTGATTTCGACGGTCTGAACAAACCCAAGTTTCGAGGTCAGTTTTACGGCGTCTTCCACATCAACAGCGGCTTTTGCACTTTGGAGCACAAACTTTGTAATTCCGACCTGAATCGTGTCGCCGTCACTTAATTTTACGGGTTTTTCGTCAAGCCTTTCGGGACTGCCGTTAATAAAAGTGCCGTTAAGACTCGGTTTGCCGAGAAGTTCCGTGTTGTCGGCTATAATATACTCATAATCAAGATTTTCCTTTCTTTTTACCACAAGCATTGCGTGGTTTCTGCTGACATAAATATCGTTTTCAACAGGAACGTCAGGCGCATTGCTGACAGTTTTTCTGCCGATTCTGTTTTTGCCCTCTTTGAGAGCGTAAGTCTTTGGCTCACAGCCTTCTGTATGAAGTACGAGCCAGCCTGCGGGAGTGTTTTCCATAGTGTTTTAAACGTAAAATTATTGGCTAAGATAAAGAGTTTTTTTGAAAAAACAAAATTTTCATGTAAATTTGCACAAAGAAAAACACACAAAAATGAAAAAATTAATATTAACGTTAATTTCGACAATGTTTTTTGCCACCGCCGCACTCCCGCAAATCAGCACAATAAGTGTTGATGCTCCCGCAGAAAAGCCCGCAACAAACAACGCCGACGGCAGATTTTGCTTTGCAAAAGTTTTGGAAACTAACATAGATTTTTTAAGCAACGCAACAAAATTTTCCTCGCAAAGTACTGACATATACAAACTTATAGTCTGTTCCAAAAACGCTTATTCGTTGGGATTTTGTTTTACGGATTTGTTTTTGGAGACCGGCGCGGAATTGTTTGTCTACAACGCCGATTCGTCATCGTATATAGAGCCTATAACACTAAACCACAGCACGTTACGCACTTCACAAATTTCCGGCGACAGCATTGTTATAGAACTGCGCACAGAGAAAAACTCTGAGCCGAAAACCTTCAAAATCAAAAAAGTTTATTACGATTTTTGGGGCATAACAGGCATAAAAAACACGCTTCTGAAAATCCGCAGCAACAACGCCTCATGCAGCAGCGAAGTTGACATCAACTGCGACGAAGGTCTTGATTATCAAGACATAAAACACGCCGTTTTGAGATATACTTTTGAGGAAGACAACATGCTTTATATGTGTACGGGAACGCTGATAAACAATTATCAAAACGACGGCACGCCATACATGCTGACGGCGGCGCACTGTGTCTGCTCCGACAAAATTGCTGAAACGGTGATTACATATTTCAATTACGAAAAAATTTCATGCGAAAGCAGACAAGAAGCCGCCTGCAAGACGATAGAAGGCGCGAGCCTTGTTGCGACCGCCCCGAAAACCATGTACACGCCCTCATTCGGCAGACGGTTTGAAGTGCCGGAAATGGATTTTTCGCTTTTGAAACTTTCCACAGTTCCGACAGCCGATTATGAGCCGTACTACGCGGGCTTTACCGTCAGCGAAGACGAAGGTCTCGAAAAAGTTGCCTGCATACATCACCCAAACGGCGATTACAAAAAAATATCTGTCTCAAAATCAGAGCCTTACGTTGACACTTATCCAAACGAAGACGACGAGACAAACTACGACATAAACTGTCACTGGCACATTGCGCAATGGGCTGTCGGAACTACGGAAACAGGCTCGTCAGGCTCTGCGCTGCTAAACTCCTCAAAAAAGATAATCGGCATATTATCAGGCGGTTATGCAAGTTGCTCCGACCCTGTAAACGATTATTTTCAAATGTTTTCCAAGGCGTGGGACAGTTTTCCGAACAAAGAAAACCAACTGAAATACTGGCTCGCAGGCGGTTCTGAAATTACCCAAACCGACGCATACGACCCGTATAACATCACCACAAATTACAGAAAATCAGAGATTTCCGGCACTGTCAACAATGACACTACTATTGTAACACTCTCCTGGCAAACTGCCAAAACAAGCAGTTTTGAAAGCGGTTTTGAGGATTTTGAAAAAACCGAAGACATAGAAAACGTTTTTTTGGCAAACGTCAACCTCAATGGTCAAAACACGGCGTGGACTTTACAAAACGGTGATTTTCAAGCGTTTGAAGGCGACAAATGTGCGGCAAGTTTTACCCCGTCAGACAGAGCGACAAACGACTATCTCACTCTGCCGAAAGTATCGGTTTCGACCTCTGAAACTCTTACTTTTGCGGCAAAATCCGTCGGCGGAATTTCCACATTGCGTCTCGCTCAAAACACAAAACCAAGCCGCTACCAAACCATCGAAGACATTTCAGTCCCTGAGGAATGGACAGAGTACAGTTTTCCGCTCAAAGACTACGTTGGAAAAGTTATTTACCTGAATTTCAACAATATAACACCGGCAAACAACTCCACCGCACTCTTATTGGACAATATCAAAATAGACAAAGACAAAAGTTATTATCCCGACGAAGAATTAACAGGCTACCGTCTTTACTGCAACAACAAATTAGTAAAGGAATTTACTGATACTCAGACCACTACATATAATTACGAAGTAAAAAAAGAGACCTCGTATACATTTTACGTCTTAAACGTTTATCCAGACGGCAAAACCTCCGGCATCGGAAACACCGTAACGTTTGATTTCAGGACACAAAAAGAAACGCCTGTTTCAGACTTAACACCTCAGAATCAAGACATTGTAAACGTTTTGTATCCAAATCCCGCCACGGAAAAAATCAGTTTCAAAAGCAGCAAAAATTTTCAAAACGCTACGGTGGAAATCATAAATTCTACCGGCATAACTGTCGTTTTTGCCAAAATCGGAGAGTTAACCGCCGGAACGCCATACGAAATCTCTGTCAACGGCTTAAAATCAGGCGTTTACATTTTCAGAATTACCGACAAAAACAACAAAATAACTAAAAAATTCGTGGTGAAATAATGTCTTAAATTCTTTCGCCGACCAAAACGTCATTTTCTAATTTTACGATTTTGACGGGATAAAATTCGTTTGAGGTTACCCCGTCAGACATTTTCATTTTTATGCGGACGTAATTTTCACCGTAGCCGTATATAAAGCCGTCATTTTCAATGGTTTCGGTAAGCAGTGTCTGAGTTTTTCCGACCATTGACAGCAGATATTTTTCCGACAATTCTTCGGACAAATCGCGGAGAATTTTTGAACGTTTGTTTTTGATTTTTTCGTCAATCTGACCCGCCATTGCATCGGCTTTTGTACCGCTGCGGCGCGAATATTTAAAAGCGTGAACATGTCCGAAACCGATTTTTTTTGCGACTTCCAACGTGTCGGCAAAATCTTCGTCCGTCTCGCCCGGCAAACCCACAATAATATCCGTCGTAAAATTAAAATCAGGGATTATTTTTCTGAATTTTTCCACTATTTCCAAAAATTCTTCCTTCGTGTAATGACGGTGCATACGTTTTAGGACATCGTTGCTGCCCGATTGAAGACAAAGATGGATATGCGGGGTAAGTTTCTGATTTTTAAAGAGTTCTATAAAACCGTCAGAAAAATCGTCCGGCTCAATAGATGCAATCCTGAGACGGAAATCCTTGTCAATTTCCAAAATCTGTTTAATCAAATCCTCAAAACCGATGCCGTTAAAATTATATTTTGAAATGTTGACGCCGGTCAGAACAATCTCTTTGAAACCGTATTCAAGTTCGGTTTTGATATTGTTCAAAATGTCTTCCGCCGGTCTTGAAACAGCCCTTCCTCGCACGTATGGCACGATACAATAACTGCAAAAATTGTTGCAACCGTCCTGAATTTTCACGATGGAGCGCGTGTGGAAAGTCTCTTTTGCCGCCTCAAAACCGAAAACATCGCCGTCAAATTTTTCAACATCAGAAAATTCACCGCTGAGATGAGCCTCCACGATGTCAAAAATGCGGTTTTTGTGCTTGTTGTCAACAACAATTACATTTGTTTTGTCTGAGAAATATTTTTGGGCGTATTGCTCTGCCATACAGCCTGTTACAATCACAAGCGAACCTTTCCGGATGGCGCGGTTTATGTATTCGCGGCTTTTTTTGTCCGACTGGTTGGTGATTGTGCAGGTGTTAATCACAAAAATCTCCGCATTGGAGTTTTCAAAATCGCCGTCGGTTACAAAGCCCTTTTCGCGAAACTTCGATGCAAGAGCGTCGGTTTCGTAAAGATTCAAACGGCAGCCGAGGGTTTTAAAAGAGATGGTTTTCATCGCGAAAAAATTTTTTGCAAAAGTAGCAAAAAATTTTCACACGACAAAACTGCGGATTATTCAATTCCTTCTGCAATAATGTCTTTCATAACTTTTTCCAATTCGGCATCGGATTTTTTACTCAGTTCGCCCTCGTATTTGTAAAACCTGGTCAGCATGGTCGCAAAAACTTTGCCCCCGCTTACAAACACAAAATCGTAATAACCGGGCGTACATTCTTCCGGATGCAAATAAAACGAACCCCAATGCCAGTCGTCATCTTGTTCGGGATCTTTGCGGATTTCGCAATACTGTGCAAAACCGGGAAGTTCATCGCTGAGTTCGTTTTTCAAATAAAAACTCTGGTCTTTCTTGTGCTGAAAAACCCAAACAGCAAATCCGCCGGAGTTTTCAGTCAGAGGATAAAATTCCACCCACTCATCGAGTTCAAAAATAAAACGGATTTTTTCGGTGGAATACGGATAGTAGTTGATTCCGGTTTCTTTCTCCTGATTGCCTACACGGTTTCCAAAAAGTCTGAGACCTTTCAAAACAGGTTTTTCACCGTCTTTGAGGTTAACAAAATAGAGTTTTCCGGCTTTCATAGTGTCCTTTTCAACTTGCGCCGAAACATTTAAGGCACAAAGCATTAATGCCGCAATTATTGAAAATAATAGTCTTTTCATATTGTTACACGGTTAAAGGGTTATTTTTTTTACAATAACGACAAAAACGCTGTTTTATTGTATCGCTACTATTTCAACAATAAATCATCTCCCCTTCTGCTGAAAAGTCGCTTGATTTTGTAATTTTTACGTTGACAAAACTGCCGATAAGTGCCTCGTTTTCAGATTTGAAACGAACCGCAATTTTGCCTTCCGTCAAGCCGGAAAGATAGCCGTCAAGACGGTCGTGTCCGTTTACCAAAATTCTGAACTCTTTGCCAACCATACTTGCCGTATAAAGCGACGAAACTGATTTCAAATCTTCCGACAAAACCGCGTAACGTCTTGACTTTTCGTCTTTTGGAACGTCATCTACCCACTGAGACGATTTTGCACCCGGACGCGGCGAATACATCGCAATAAAAGCCATGTTGTATTTAAACTCCAAAACGGCACGGCGCGTGTTTTCAAACTCTTCCAATGTCTCGCCCGTAAAGCCGACAATGATGTCTGTAAAAATCGTCGCGGTCGGCAGAATCGTCCGGATTGAATGTATAACACTGCGGTAACGCTCGATGTCGTATTTGCGGTTCATACGTTTAAGCATCTCTGTATCACCGCTTTGAATCGGAATATGAATCCATTTTCCAAGGCATTTGTATTTTGCAATTGTCTCCAAAACATCGTCCGTCATGTCCCTCGGATGCGGCGAAGTAAAATAAACGTAAAACTCTTTGCCGCTTTCGTCGCCGTAACGGCCGATTAAATCCAACAACTGCGCAAAACTGATTTCTTTGCCCTTTTTGTCAAGACCGTAAGAATTTACATTCTGTCCCAAAAGCGTAATTGACTTAAAACCGGCGTTAACAAGGCATTTCACTTCTTCCACAATCTCTGACGAGGAACGCGAAACTTCCCGTCCGCGTGTATAGGGAACTGCACAATATGTACAGAATTTATCACAACCGTTTTGAATCGGGACAAACGCTTCAAACTTGTCGGGCTGACGGCCTTCCAACTTCCAAAAATAATCCATCTGATAAGCCTGCTCTTCGCGGCTAAGTTTCGGATAATAAGTGCCTTCGTGTGTGTGCTTTGCCAACATGTCAGCAAAATTTGTAAGGTCGCGCATATCGAAAACCATGTCGAAACTTTTCAAAAATTTTTCGCGATCGTCGGGCAAAATACAGCCTGTAAGGAACGTTGAGAAAGGTCGAGACCCTTTTTGACGATTCCAAACTGCAATCAAATTATATACTTTGTCGATGGCTTTTTGACGTACCGAACAAGCGATAACTCCCAAAAGATCAGCCTCATGGGGATTGTCGGTAGATTCGTAGCCAAGATTTTCGATATATGTTTTAACTCTGCCGCTGTCCGAAATGTTCATCTGACAGCCAAGCGTTACCAAATGGTATTTCATGAATTTATTTAAATTTCGTTTAAAAGTTCAATAAACTTGTCGTTAGGATAAATGCCGTCGTCGTCCAAGGAATATTCCGGCTTCAAACGGTCTACAAAATACATATCCACGCTTTTGTGGTTTTTGATTTCCACACTGCCTCTGTGCCGGCAGATAAAATAGTCTTTTATATATTGATAAGTGTCCGCAGAAATGTTGACCGCACCGATTTCGTCCGCGCTTTCCATGCGCTTTGCAACGTTGACCGAATCGCCCCAGGTGTCGTATGCGAATTTTATTTTTCCCACGACACCGGCAACAAGGCTTCCCGTATGAATGCCGATTCTCAGTTGCCAGTCAGGTAAATTTTTGTCGGCAAACCTCTGCCGGTACGTTGACATAAAATTCCGGATTTCCAGACCCGCCAAAACCACGTCAAACGGATTTGAACGGTTTCTAAGCGGAATGCCTCCGACACACATATACGAATCGCCGATTGTCTTGATTTTTTCGATGTAATGACACGAAATTATGTCGTCGAATTTTGAGAAGAAAAAGTCCAGAGCGTCAACGATTTCTTCGGGTTTGAGATTCTCACAGGACTTGGTAAAACCTTTAAAATCAGTAAACATCACCGTCGCCATTTTGTAACTCCGGGGGGCGGCGTAACCCATGCTTTTCAGTTCGCTGACAACGTATGTCGGCAGAATGTTCAAAAGCAGGTCGTCCGCTTTGTTTCTTTCGATTTCAATCGTGCGGTTTTGTTCAAGGATTTCAGAACGCTGCTTTTCGAGTTGCTGGTTTGCCTCTTGAAGGCTCTGCATAAGTTTCTGCGTTTCTTCGCTGTGTTTAAGAAGTTTGAACTCAACGCTTTTCTGCGCCGAAACATCCGTTTCGATAGCGATGATTTTTTCTATTCTCTCGCCGTCAAAAATCGGTGTCAGAGTGGTTTGAATCCATTTTACCGCGCCGTATTTCACACGGCATTTTGTTGTATAGTTAACTGATTTTTTCCTCTCCAAAAGTTTTTCGACATAAACCAAAACATCAGGATTGTAACTGAAATCCGATATGCTGTCGCCGTATTTTCTTACAAACTCCTCAAAAGTGTAACCGTACATCTTGTGAAATCCCTCGTTAGCCCACTCCGCAACGCCGTCCGGAGAAAACAGAATCACCGAATTGTCGGTCTGCTTGACAATCAGCGAAAGTTTGTTGAGGTCATATATCTGGGATTCAATCATGCGGTTTTTGTTTTGAAGTTCAAGCATTGCCTCGCGGAGCATCAAAGCGGACTTAACCCTCGCCTTAAATTCTATTTCTTCGATAGGTTTTCTGATGTAGTCGGAAGCCCCGTTGTCAAGGGCAAGATTGATGATTTTGCTGCTGAACTCCTCTGTCAAAACCACAATAGGAACAATTCTGTAAGACGATTTTATTTTTTTCAACTGCTCAATTCCCCTGCCGTCAGAAATGCTGACCGACAAAAGAATCAAATCAAACTGATGGATTTGCAACATTTTCCAAACCGGCTCCACGCTTTGAGTAACGTAAACAGAATAGACAACCGAGAGGTCGCTGCAAAGGATTTGCGACATCTCGTTACAACAAGCGTTGTCTTCGTCCGCTATTAAAATATTGTAAGCCAATACTTTGTAATGATTTAAATGTTTACATCCACAAAAAAAATAAAATTGTCCAAAGGTAATAAAATTTATTTTTATAAACAAGAATTTTTTGTCAATATTTTTTTGCCGCTGACATTTTATTTTTTTACCTTTACGACAAATTTTGAATTTAAATCATGGACGAAAAATACATAAAACTGATAGCCGCAAAACTCGGCATCAGAGACATTCAGGTAAAAAACACCGCATTTTTGTTTTCACAAGGCGCGACAGTGCCTTTTATAAGCCGTTACCGCAAAGAACAAACCGGAACGCTCAACGAAGTGCAGGTCAGTCAGATAAAAGAAGAACTCAAAAAATACGAAGAACTCGAAAAACGTAAAACGGCGGTTTTGGAGTCAATCGAAAGTCAGGGAAAACTGACGGACGAATTGAAGAAAAAAATCGACGAAGTTCTTACTATGACCGACCTCGAAGACCTCTATCTTCCCTACAAACAGAAGAAAAAGACCCGCGCAACCGTTGCCAAAGAAAAAGGCCTTGAACCGCTTGCAACTCAGATTCTTTTGCAGCAAAACGCTGACTGTGAGGCTCTGGCGGAAAAATTCTTAAACGACAAGGTTGAAAACATAGAAGACGCTTTGCAGGGCGCGCGCGACATTATCGCAGAGCATATCAACGAAAATGTTGAAACAAGAAACCGCATGAGAAATCTTTATTCGCGTGAGGCGGTGATTTTCTCCAAAGTGGTAAAAGACAAGGAAGAAGAGGCGCAGAAATTCAAAGATTATTTTGACTATTCTGAACGTCTTTCGCGCATTCCCTCGCACCGTCTGATGGCGATGATGAGAGGCGAAAACGAAGGCTTTTTGAAAATCACGATAAAACCCGAAGACGAAAACGCGCTCAATATCCTTGAACGTCAGTTTGTTAAAGGCAAAGGCGAAGGCGCAAAACAGATAAAACTCGCCGCCGAAGACTGTTACAAACGGCTTTTGCAACCGTCGATGGAAACCGAATTTGCCAACCTTTCAAAAGAAAAAGCCGACGAAGAGGCGATAAAAGTTTTTACGGAAAACCTTCGCAACCTGTTGTTGCAAAGTCCGTTAGGCAAGAAAAGAATTTTGGCTCTCGACCCCGGATTCCGCACCGGCTGCAAACTTGTCTGTCTTGACGAGCAAGGCAACCTTTTGCACAACGAGGCGATTTTCCCTCATTCAGGCATGAAAGAGGCTTTTGCGGCAATGAGCAAGGTTACGACCCTTGTTGAACAGTACAAAATCGACTGTATAGCCATCGGAAACGGCACGGCAAGCCGCGAGACAGAACGCTTTATTAAAAAAGTGAGGTTCGACCGCGATATTCAGGTTTATATCGTCTCTGAATCGGGCGCGTCAATTTATTCGGCTTCGGAAGTTGCCCGCGAGGAGTTCCCCGAATACGACGTTACAGTAAGAGGCGCGGTTTCTATCGGACGGCGTCTGCTCGACCCGCTTGCGGAACTCGTTAAAATAGACCCGAAATCCATCGGCGTCGGACAGTATCAGCACGATGTCAACCAGACAAAATTGAAGGAAAGTCTTGACGACGTGGTTGTAAGTTGCGTAAACCAAGTGGGCGTTAACGTAAATACTGCCTCAAAACATCTTTTGATGTACGTTTCGGGATTAGGACCTGTTTTGGCGCAGAACATTGTCAATTACAGAAAAGAAAACGGACCTTTCGGCACGAGGACAGAACTCAAAAAAGTGCCGCGAATGGGTGAAAAAGCCTTTGAACAATGCGCAGGATTCCTGCGGATTGAAGGCGCGGAAAATCCGCTTGACAATTCAGCCGTTCACCCCGAAAAATATTATATCGTTAGTAAAATGGCAAAAGATTTGGGCTGCGGCGTTAAAGATTTGATTTCGGATGCTGAAACCCGCAAAAAAATCGACATCAAAAAATACGTTGACGACAAGACGGGACTGCCGACTTTAACTGACATTATGGCAGAATTAGAAAAGCCCGGAAGAGACCCGCGCGGAGAGTTCAAAGTGCCTGAATTTGAACAAAATGTGGAGAAAATCACGGATTTGAAAGAGGGCATGGAACTCAACGGCATTGTTACAAACGTTACGAATTTCGGGGCGTTTGTGGACTTGGGCGTTCATGTGAGCGGACTGATTCATATTTCTCAGTTCGGCGGCACAAAACGCAACCCCGTAAATCCCGCCAATATTCTGAAAATCAACCAGCCCGTAAGGGTCAAGATTTTGACCGTGGACGTTGACAGAAACAGAATAGGATTAGGAATAGTAAAATAGTTTTTGTGTTTAAGCGGGTTGGGATTTGTACGCCATGCAAATATTTACCAGCCCGCATTTTTCGCAAAGCGGTTTACGAGCCTTACAGACATAACGTCCGTGAAGTATCAGCCAATGATGAGCCCTCGGAAGAATGTCCTTGTCAAAACCCGCCTCCAACTGTTTTTCGGCTTGAAGCGGCGTTTTTGCGTTTTTCGTCAATCCTATCCTCGCCGAAACCCTGAAAACATGAGTGTCTACCGGCATAACCTTTGCCCCGTAAAGCACCGAGGCGACAACGTTTGCGGTCTTAGGACCAACGCCCGGAAGTTTTTGCAAATCCTCAACCGTTTCAGGCGTTTTGCCGCCAAAGTCCTCAACAATCATTTTGGCAATTCCCAAAACGTCCTTAGTTTTTGAGTTAGGATACGACACTGATTTCAAATACGGGAAAACCGTCTCAAAATCAGCGTTATAAACCGATTCGGCATCAGGAAAATCCTTGAAAAAAACTTTCGTAACCTGATTTACCCTTTTGTCGGTACACTGCGCCGAAAGCCTTACGGCAACAATCAACTGAAACGGATTTTCGTAATGCAACTCCGTTTCGGCTGTCGGCATAGCCAAAGAAAAATAGTCCGTTACTGCCTGATATAATGCGTTCATTTCCAGTGTGAAATCCATTTTGACATATCAACATCCTTAAACTGACCCGCCTGACGGATATTCGTATCGGTATTATCGCCGAAGAGAAATTTCCTTACAAAACGTCTTACAGCGTCGTTTTCGCTTTCGCAGGCAAAACAATGGTTGTGTCCGCCTTCAAAAACGTAACCGAAACGATCCGAGAGTCCGAACTTGTCCCAAACAAATGCCGCCGCACGGCTCGATATGCAGCCCGAATAATCGCACAGCCACGGAAAATCGGGATTGCCGAGAATCAAAACGGCACGCGGGGCAATCATCGCGATAATCTGATGATGATCGTACGGCAACTCACCGAGTCTGTTGTTGAACCTGTCCTTAAACGATGGCGCAAACCAAGAATAATTCGTGTTGTCAACACGTTCTACATTTACGCCGGAAGAGTCTGTATAATAATCACTTACACGCCAAGCGTTGATTCCGCCGCCGCCCGATTCCTGAATTATCGTCAGAGTAATCCTCTCGTCGAAAGCCCCCGCAAACATCGCCATTTTTCCGGCATACGAACAGCCCGTTACCGCAATACGGCTGACATCGGCTTTCAGAAGTTTTTTCTGCTGGACAACAGCGTCAATCAGGCGGCTTATTCCCCATGTCCAGCCTGAATAATTGCCGCTTGTATGTGTCAGTTCGGGATAAAGACGGTAAAACGCCGCCGCAGTATCCCTTATTGCCTGATGACTGCTTTTAATTATCTGGTCGTGCTTAAAAGGGATAAGTATACAGCCTTTGAACAATTCGGGATTTATGCTGCCCGACGGAAAATTCATGCCTATAACAACAGGGAAAGGACCTTCGCCTTCGGGGACAATAATTTGAGACGAAAATTCAAGACTGCCGGTTTTGGTAAACACCTTTACCGTGAGCGTTTTTTCGGCTGCGCTATATGACGAAGAAACTTTTTTGAATTTAGGAACAATTCCGATTTCATAATCCTGAACAGCCTTGGCGGTTTCCTGACGGTGTTTTTGCCAGCCTTTTTGAGTGGCATCGTAAGTGCCGTCAAAATATCTGAACGGATCGGGCAGTTTTTCCTGCGCCGAAACCAATGACAGAGAAAAAAACAAGACTGTCAAAACGGAAAATACTCTTTTCATAATTGCGGTTATTTTTATGATTAACGGCGTAAAAATAAAATATTTTTTTCTTTTGACAAAATAAACCTTTCCTGTTTTTTTCACTCTAAACAAATAAACACAACAAGAAACGAAATATGTACAAAAAAATTATTCTGTGCGCAGCAGTCGCACTTTCAGCATTGACAGGCTGCAACAACGACGGCGGCAATGCCGTTCAGAGAGAAAAAAACTCATTTGACGAAGTTTTGTTATCCCGCAGAAGTATCCGCAGTTATGACGCTTCAAAGACGATTTCAGAGGCAGAGGTGCGCGAACTTTTAAAAGCCGTTCAAGAGGCTCCGTCCTGGGCAAACCAACAGCCGACAAAATATTATGTCGCAATCAGCAAAGACAAAGTTGAAGCAGTTCAAAACCTTGTCGGCGAGAACAACAAAAGGAACGTTGCAGGTGCACCCGTGCTGATAGTCTCAACTTTTGAAAAAGGCAAATCAGGCTTTTTTCAAGGCAACCAAACCAACGAAATCGGCGACGGCTGGGGCGCATACGACAACGGTCTCAGCAACTGCTATCTCATCTTGAAAGCACGCGCAATGGGCTTTGACACTTTGATTATGGGAATGCGCGAGTCGGATTCTTTAAGACAGGTTTTCAACATACCGGCGGAAGAAACGGTGATGGCGGTCATCTCGCTCGGATACCGCAAGGCAGAGCCAAAACAGCCGCAACACAGACCCTTTGACGACGTGGTGAAATTCTTTTAAAAAATCATGAAAGTAATTTACGAAGACAATCATATTATAATAGTCTCGAAGACGGTTAATGAAATCGTTCAGGGCGACAAAACCGGCGACGAAACCCTCATCGACAAGGTAAAAAAGTACATAAAAGAAAAGTACTCAAAACCCGGCGAGGTTTTCTTGGGAGTGACACACCGTCTCGACCGTCCGACCTCCGGCGTTGTGGTTTTTGCAAAAACAAGCAAGGCTCTCAGCCGCTTAAACGCAATGTTCCGCGACGGCGAGGTTCATAAAACCTATTGGGCGGTAACTTCAAACCGTCCTGATGAGGACGAAGGAACTCTTGAAAATTTCTTAAAGAAAAACGAAAAACTCAACAAAAGTTTTATCGCCAAGCCTTCGGACAAAGAGGCAAAAAAAGCAATCCTGAATTACAAAATCATTGCCGTTTCCGACCGCTACTATCTTTGGGAAATCAATCTTTTGACAGGACGTCATCACCAGATACGCTGTCAGTTAGCAAATATCGGCTGTCCGATAAAAGGCGATTTGAAATACGGTTATCCGCGTTCCAATCCTGACGGCGGACTCTCGCTCCACGCCCGCAAAGTGGAGTTCATTCACCCGGTCAGCAAAAAGGAAATCTCCGTAACGGCTGACGTACCCGAAGGCGACAAACTTTGGGAATTTTTTCAGGAAAGCGTTACAAAGGATTAAACCCTGAATCCGGCAACCAAAATATCGTCAACCTGTTTTTTGGAGCCTTTCCATTCGTCAAAAAACTTTTCCAAAATTTCTCCTTGTTCGGTCATCGGAAGTTGGTGATTGTCAAGGAGTAATTTTTTGTATATGCCCTGACGGAGTTTCGCGTTGTCCTTCTCGCTGAACTGCGAGCAATATCCGTCCGAAGACAAATAAATACAGTCGCCTTTTTGAAGTTGAATTTTCGTTGACTCAAAAGGCTGCTCATGAAGGTAAATGCCTATCGGGTTTTTGTTCGGTTTCAAAGAATGTAACTCGTTGTCCCTGATGTAGTTAAGAGGAATATACGCGCCGGAATAGTCAAGTTCCATGGTCTTTCTATTGATAACCATCAACGCCATGTCCATACCGTCTTTCTGAGTGTTTTCAATCTTTTTCTGCTTTAAGAGCATTTTGATTTTTGCCCTGAGGTTTTCCAAAATTTTGCCAGCCTCAAATTCGCCCCTGACGGCAATATCATACAGAGCCGATGCGCCGAGCATACTCATAAACGCTCCCGGAACGCCGTGTCCCGTACAATCGGCAACCACAACTATTTCATAATCAATGGTTTCGTAACACCAGTAAAAATCGCCGCTTACAACGTCCCTCGGCTTGTAAAGCACAAACTTGTCCGAAAAACAGTTTCCAAAAACCGACTGCTCCGGCAAAACCGCCTGCTGAATTTTCTGGGCATAGAGGATACTGTCCGAAATCTGTTTCTGCTGCTTGTGCAAAGTCTCATTCAACCGTTTGACTTTCTTGTTGTTGAGAATCAGGATTATGACTATCGCGATACCCATAAAGAGAAACAGACCAAGAAAATAAATCATGTTTTCCTGAACGGCAATTGTCAAACTTTTTTCAGAGTTTTCTTTGTTAAGATTGTCGATTGTGCGCTGTTTTTTGTACTGTTCGGCAGAAAATTTTATGTTGAAAATCTTCTCCGCCAACTTAGTACCGAACGCGCTGTCGTTGTAATTGATTTGTTCAAGATAGGTTGCAGCCGCGTTTTCAAATTCGCCTTGCGCAAGATAAACGCCCGAAATGGCGTTGTAAGCGTTTTTTATGCTGATTTGACCGCCTTCAAACTTCGCGCTTTCAAGACTAAGTTTGCCGTAATAAAGCGCAGAATCATACTCCTGAACGTTAAGATAAATATTGGAAAGATTGGCGTAAATGCTTGCAAAAAGGTCGAAGTCTGTCCTGACAGTCTCGTCGTTAAGACACATATAATAAATACTCTTAGCCTTATCCGTCTTGCCGACAGCCTTATAATAATCACCGATAAATTTTTCCGCCACAACGCATTGACTTCTTGACATTTTGGCATCCTGACGTATTTTTAATGCCCGGTGCAAATATGCATCTGCAAGCGGATAGTCTTTTGTCTCGGTGTAGACACGTCCAAGATTAAGACAGGCGTATGCCATGATGGAAACGTTGCCCAGTTTTTCGCCGTATTCAAGAGCGGGCATAAGATTGTCGTATGCCTTTTGATAATTGCCCAATACCAAATAAGCATTTCCCAGATTATTATAAGCGTAGGCAACGTCTTCGGTACTGTTGTACTTCATCGCGCTGTCAAGACCCATACTGTAATAGTCCAAAGCATCGGCATAATTTCCTATATTTCTGTGGCACACGCCGATATAACTGTATGCCCTGATAAGTTCTCTGTAATTACCGCTGCGCTGAGCGGCTTCAAGAGCCTCCATACTGAATTGTATAGCCTCCTCAGGCTTGTAATTTCTGAGAGCCCAGGTTATCGTGTTGCAGATTTCCGCTTTTTGGAAATCCTCAGCCGACTGCGCAAGTTTTACAAGACTGTCAATATCCTGTCTGTAATATTGAGCCTCGGAAATATAATTAATACTTCCTAATAACATCAAAACAGATGTCAACGCGGCTTTCACAATATTTTTCATAACTTAAACGTCATTAATAACAACGGCAAAATTAATTATTATTTTTTCGTAATGCAAAAATTTTGCCTGAATAATTTTTTTTATTTATTTTTGCGGAATAAATTCTCAAATTATTAACAACATGAAAACAATTATCCTTACTTTAATGCTTTGGTTTTTGGCTTTCAACACTATGGGTCAAACCGCAGACACAACAGAAATTCCTGAACTTGAAGATACCGCAAGCGTATCCGAAGCAGACACTGAGATTATCCACCTGAAATATGAAGATCTCGAAATTGACGGTGTATTAACGGATTATATGCACAAACTCAACAAGTTGAACTACAAAAACGTCGGAATAGAAAAAGGTGTCGGAATCTTAACGGCAAACATTATGGGCTGCAAAAACGCAATCGTAAACGTCGCCTCGTCACACGCTAACACAAAGGTTTACGCCGTTTCGGTCAACTATTGCTACGCCCAGAAAATAGAAGAATTGGAAGAGCGTTATACCGACATCATAAAAAATCTTACGGAAGAGTTCGGCGAGCCGGTTGCAGAAAACGACGGAAGTTTTTCGGAATTTATTTATCCGGGATACGAGTCAGGTTGGAGAAACATAAAACTGATAAAAAACTGTATGTTTAAGAATGAATACGGACTTGTAAAAATCGCGATTTTTCAACGCAACCTGTATACTCTGAACATCGTTTTTGTAGATTCGGTAAACTACGAGGCTACTCTTGAAGAAAGAAATAAAAAATAATCATGATTGGCTTAAACAAGGTAATATTAATCGGAACGGCAGGCAAAAATCCTGAAACACAATACATTAAAAAAGGATTTTCAAAAACCTCCTTCACTCTGGCGACCGATTGTTTAAACACGCTTCCCGACGGCAGAAAAGTCTCCGTAACAGAATGGCACGATGTCTGCGTGTACGGAGAATTGTCGGAATATGCGTTGCAATACCTCAAAAAAGGCGACAGCGTTTTTGTGGAAGGCTCGCTCAAAACCCGTTACGTAACCTCTGAGTCGGGTTACCGTTACAAAATAACAGAAATTGAAGGCGAAAAAATCCAAATAATCGCAAGAAGTCAGAAAAATGCCCAAACACCTGTGCCTGAAAACGTGGAAGAAAAAATCGGCTCGGCGATTCCGGGTTTTGACATGGAAAACATTCCCGCAGCACGGATAAAAGGGGAAAACGCCGATATTCCGTTTTAAAATTTTTAAGAAAAAAGAAGTGAACGGCTTGTTTATAAACATTATACTGAGTTTCAGATTTATTATGCCCGGAGACGGAATTTTTTTCGTTGTCCCCGGCATTATGTTTTTGATATTGACGCTTTTGTTTTGTCTTTCGCTGTCAAGAAGCGCGGTTTCGCAACTCAACACAACCGATGCGAAAATCCTTCACAAAAACAAAAGCAAACAACGCTTATACACGTTTTATCAGAGGAAAGACAAAATCAAAGCCTCCGTTTCGGCGTGCGAAATCCTCTTGTCGCTGATTTTTGTTTTCTGCGCCTTTTCGCTCATAAAGTCGGATTACAACGTTTTCAACGATGTTTTTCCCCTGTTTGAATTTTACGGAGACACCACGTTTCAATACCTGACAACGTTTGTATGCATCGCTTTTGTGCTTGTCATAACCATAGAAATTCCTTCACGGGTATATTCGGTAACGCAGAAAGAAAAATTTCTGCTCAAAACAAGTTGGCTGACGGATTTTATATATTCGGTGTTTTCACCGTTTGTCTTTGTTGACGCATATTCCAAAAGCCGCAAGGAAAGCGACAACGGAGAAATTTCAAACGCATTAAACTCCGGCAAAACAGAAATCGGTGAAAAAGAAATATTAAGAAATATTCTTCAATTCGGAGATACTCAGGTCAAGGAAATTATGACTCCAAGACACAATATCGTTGCAGTAGAAAAAGATGCAAATTTTGACGACTTAAAAAAACTTATCACCGAATCCAATTTTTCGAGGATTCCTGTTTTTGAAGAAACGCCCGACAACATTTTCGGAATTATTTACGTAAAAGACCTTTTGAAATATATTTCGCGGGACAAGAATTTTGACTGGCGACGGCTTGTCAGAAAGATAAGTTATGTTTCGGAAAACAAAAAAATTTCCGACCTTTTAAAAGTTTTCCGCCAGAAAAAAATCCACATGGCGGCAGTCTCTGACGAATACGGCGGAATTTCCGGGCTTATAACAATGCAGGACATTTTGGAAGAAATCGTAGGCGAAATCAACGACGAATTTGACGAAACGCCCGAAGTTATGTTCAAGAAAATAGATGACAGTTATTATATTTTTGACGGCAAAATCATGTTGAACGATTTTTATAAGGCGTTATCGCTGGACGAAGGCTTTTTTGACGATGTCAAAGGCGACGCGGAATCCTTAGCGGGCGTGCTTTTGGAGTTAAGGGGCGAATTTCCCGCTCAGGGCGAAAAAACTTCTTACAAAAACCTCATCTTCATAGTTGAGGCGTTCAACAACAGACGCATTGAAAAAATCGGCGTTAAAATTTTAAATCATTAAGACACAATGAAAAAAATCACACAACTGCTTGCAATTATATTTTTTATGGTCTCCTGCGGCGAAACACCGAGTCCGAAACCGAGGGGATATTTCAGGGCGACGTTTCCTCAGAAAGTATATGAGGTTTATGACACCACTGCCCTTCCCTACCGTTTTGAACTGCCGGAATATTGTTTTATGGAACATGAAAAATCCGCTCAGGGCGAACAGTTTTGGACAAACATAGTCTTCAAACAGATGAACGCCAAAATTCACTTAACGTTCAGTTTTCTCAACAAAAACCTTGACACACTGATTGACGACTCGCACACGCTTGCCTTCAAACACACTGTAAAAGCCGACGCGATAGAAAAAATCGCGTATTTCAACGACACGACAAGAGTTTACGGCTTGTTTTACAACCTCAAAGGCAACGTGGCAAGTCCGGTACAGTTTTATATGACGGACAGCGTAAAACACTTTTTAAGGGGTTCGCTTTATTTTAACTGCACCCCGAACAAAGACTCGCTTCTGCCGTCGGTTGACTTCATCAAAGAAGACATAAAACATATTTTTGAAACCTTAGAATGGAAATAACATGGCACAGTTAGACAAAATATTTTCCGGCAAAGACTATCTTATCGGCTTTTGGCACATTGAGGAAAGCAGCACCGAACTGTTTGATATGATAAAAGGCTTTTTGGACGAAGACGAACTTTCGCAATACTCTCAGTTTACGCACGAAAGGCGGCGTTGCGAGTGGCTTGCAAGCAGAAATCTGATTTACCGTCTTACGGGAAAATATCATAAAGTCTTTTATGAGACATCGGGAAAACCGTACATCGAAGGCGGCAAAAACATCTCAATAACACACAGTTACGACATTGCGGGCGTTATGATTTCGCCGCTTGAAAACATCGGTCTCGACGTCGAAAAAATGAATCTCAGGATTTTGAAAATCGAACACAAGTTTATGGAAAAATCGGAGATTCAGTCTCTGAAACCCGACAGCAAAATTCAAAGTCTGTATGTTAACTGGTGCGCCAAAGAAGCCATGTACAAAGCCTTCAATATCAATGACTTTGACTTCAAAGACAATTTCCGTTTGGAAGCCTTTAAATATCAGCCGCAGGGCGAAGTTCCGGGCAAAATCATGCAGGGCGGTTTTCAGAAAAACTTTACAATCCGCTATTGTGAGTTTGACGGTTATATGACGGCGTGGTGTGCCGAATAACAATTTTTTTTAGCAAAGATTATGACGGTTTATCAAAAATATTTCAATTCAGGGGAAAAACACATTGCCGTATTATTAGACCCCGACAAACTTACGGACGAAAAAACAGCGTATTACGGTTCGCTGATAGAAAAATCTCCCGCCGGCATGATTTTCACCGGCGGCAGCCTTGTCAACGAAAACATGGAAAAAACGGTTGAAATTTTAAAAAACGAAACCGGCAAGCCTGTCATTATTTTTCCCGGTTCGGGCAGTCAGTTTACGCCGAAGGCGGACGCATTGCTTTTTTTGAGCCTCATTTCGGGCAGAAATCCCGAATACCTCATCGGCGAGCAGGTAAAAACGGCGTACAAAATCAAGAAATCCGGCATTGAAACCATTCCGACGGGATATATTTTAATTGACGGCGGGCGTGTAACCTCGGTTCAGTATGTCAGCAACAGTATGCCTATACCAGCGGACAAAACCGATTTAGCGGTCTCGACAGCCGTTGCAGGCGAACTTCTCGGCATGAAATGTTTTTATCTTGAAGCCGGAAGCGGTGCGGCGTTTCATATCAAAAAAGAACTGATTTCGGCAGTCCGGGAAAACATTTCAAGCCCTATAATCGTCGGCGGCGGAATAAGAAGCATGCAGACAATTCAGGAATTGTTTTCCGCCGGCGCAGACATCGCGGTAATAGGTACGGCATTTGAAAACAATCCGAATTTTTTTAAAAGTTTTTAATTATTTGTTATACATATATTTACAAAATCACCGTCCAAATCTAAAACTGAATTTTAGATTTGGACAATAGTACCAAAAATTGATTGATAATTTTAGCAAATATTGATAAATTTCTAACATTACTCCCCCTCAAAAAAATCTCAAAAATTTTCAGTTCTTTCAAAAAATTTTCTTACCTTTACACCGTAAACTTTTAAAAAAACGTGATTAATTATGGCAGAAATGGGACTTGGATACGGAAGTGAGTTTCAATTAATGAGATTTCTTGGACATCATCGTAATTATTTGAACAAACTTATCCGTGAAACAGTAAAAATTGATGGTGAAATTCAGTGGCTTGATTATCCAACCGCTAATAATAGATTATCAGGAGATGGAGAATGGGAAGGAATTGAGTGTTTTGAAAAATTAGAAAATTACGCTGATATTGCTCAAAAGTGGAAAGAATGGTGGCCGCAAAGCGGAAAAAGAAAAACTAAAACTAAAACTATGAATTGGGATGGTATTTTCAAAATTGTGGATACGTGGTTTTTCGTAGAAGCAAAGGCACACAAAAAAGAATCTTATCAGAAGTGTGGTGCATCATCAGAAATAAGTAAAGTTAAAATTGAAGATGCTTTTCATAAAACTCAGGAATGGTTAAAGGTTGAAACAGAAAAGCAATGGATTGACTCAAATTGCTATCAACTTGCAAATAGGTTAGCATTTTTGTGTTTTTGTAACACCCACGGCATAAATGCAAAATTACTATATATTAGTTTTATCAATGGTTTTAGAAGTAAAACAGATGAAATTCATAGTGAGGAGAAATGGAAATTGATATGGAAAGAAGAATTTAAAAAACTAGAGTTAGATAAGATAGATATGTCTTCACATATTTACTTTATTTATCCTGATTGTGAAATGAGTTTCAATTCTATCTTATTCACTTAAATTAGTAAGCAAAAAGTTTCTTTATAAAAATCTTTTTTGTTATTTTTGCCGTTGAAACAAAAATAGGCACATTATGAATACAGAAACAGTACAAAAAATTTTAGCCGAATACTTTAAAAACCAGCCGGTTTTAAAGGCTTGGCTTTTCGGGTCGTTTGCTCGCGGTGAAGAAAACGAAGCAAGCGATGTGGATATTCTTGTTGTTATTGACCGTTCTCAGCCAGTCGGGTTTAAATTTTTCGGTATGTGGAACGATTTGGAAAAACTTCTTGACAGACGGGTGGATTTTGTAGAAGAAGGTTCATTGGCTGAATTTGCCCGCGAAAGTGTTGAACATGATAAAATTTTAGTCTATGAGAGAGCCGCTTAAAGACAGAGAGAGGTTAGAACATATTTTAAAGTCAGCCGATAACGTGTTACCGTTATACGGAAGGAAAGACATTTGATAACTTAAAATCAGATGATATGATGTGCTATGCTGTTGTTTACAATATAATGACAATTGGAGAGGCTGCATATCACCTCACAAAAGCATTTCAAAGGGAACATTCGGAAACTGATTGGAATGTAATTACAAAAATGCGCAATGTCCTTGTTCACGACTATTACAAAATCAATCTTAATACGATATGGGCTGTTGCTCAGAACGATATTTTTCCGCTTCGTCAACAAGTTTTGCGCTACATCTCAGAAACTAATTGGGACGAATGGGAGAAAAAAGAAGTAGTCGTCAAAGAAACGAGCGTTCATAAAAGCCTTATACAAACTGCAATACGGATGAAATCCCGTAATTATGATTTGGAAGAAATTTGCAAAATTACAGGACTAAGTAGAGAAGAAATTGAAAAATTATAATTTTTTTGCTCAAATTTCGCATTAAAAAATTTCTCAAAAAATTCACACATATAGATTAAAAAAATATAAAAAAATTTACTACTTTTGCGACTTAGAAAAATCAACATTATTTTTAATAAATTATGTCAAAAGTCATAAAACTTAAAAAAGGCTTGGACATTAACCTTAAAGGTCAGGCTGAAAAAACGGTCGAAAAAACCGTCAGCCCTACTTTTATATCAATCAAACCGTCTGATTTTCCGTGCGTTAAGCCGCATCTTGAAGTTAGACAAGGTGATAAGGTTAAAGCCGGTGATGTGCTTTTTACCGACAAGTTCAGGCCTGAAATCCGTTTCTGCTCGCCCGTTTCCGGCGAAGTGGCGGAAATCCGCCGCGCTGAACGCAGAAGAATCACCGACGTTATCGTCAAAGCCGACTCCCAGACCGAATACGCTAAGTTCGAGGTCAAAGATCTCAACTCAAAAGACGCGGTCAAGGAACTCTTCCTTAAAAGCGGCGTTTGGCCTTATTTGCGCCAAAGACCGTTCAACATCATCGCAGACCCGCAACAAGATGCGAAAGCCGTTTACATCTCAACTTTCGACTCTGCACCGCTCGCTGCTGATTACCAATTCGTTTTAAAAGACCAATTAGAGGCTTTCCAAGCAGGTGTTGACGCTTTGTCAAAACTCGCAAAAGTTTATATCGGTCTTGACGGAAAAGTTGCTTCAAACATTTTCGCAAACGTTAAAAACGCCGAAATCAACACGTTTGAAGGTCCTCACCCCGCAGGAAATGCAGGCGTGCAAATCTCTTACGTTTGCCCCGTCAACAAAGGCGAAAGCGTTATCGTTGTTAATCCGCAAGATGTCGTTATCATCGGCAGACTTGTTAAAAACGGAATTTACGACGCTAAAAAAACTATCGCACTCGCCGGTTCAAAAGTTAAAAACCCCGCTTACGTTTCGGTTGTCGCTAACAGCAACATCGACAGCGTTTTGGAAGGAAAAATCGACGAAACTCCTTTGGAAGGCGTTGAAGGCGAGGCTGTAAGAATTATCGGCGGCAACGTTTTGACAGGTACTAAACTTTCAAAAGACGGATTCTTAGGATTTTACGACAACGAAATCACGATTATCCCCGAAGGTAAATATTACGATTTCTTCGGCTGGGCATTACCCGGACTGAAAAAATATAGTTTCTCGCACACGTTTTTCTCTTGGCTTTGTCCCAAAAAACAATACGAACTCGATACAAATATGCACGGCGAAAAACGCGCATACGTGGTTACGGGTACGTTTGAAAAACTCGTGCCGATGGACATTCTTCCGCTTCAACTTATTAAAGCAATTCTTGCTCAAAACATCGAACTTATGGAAGAACTCGGTATTTACGAGGTTGCCGAAGAGGATTTCGCACTCTGCGAATTTGCCGATACGTCAAAAACCGACATTCAGGCAATTATCCGCAAAGGTCTTGATTTAATGGTTAGTGAAACTCGTTAATTAATTGAAAATGAAAGCATTAAGAAAGTATTTAGACAAAATAAAGCCGAATTTTGAAGAAGGCGGCAAACATCCCGGTCTGAAATCGACTTTCGAGGCGTTTGAATCGTTTCTTTTCGTTCCAAACGGCACAACAGCCGCAAAAGGAGCGCACATACGCGACAGCGTAGACCTCAAACGTACTATCACGATGGTCATTATCGCCCTGATTCCCGCTCTGCTTTTCGGAATGTGGAACGTGGGTTATTTCCACCACAAAATGACTGGTGAAGAAGCAGGTCTTTTCGGCAATTTCTTTTACGGTTTGGGACAAGTGCTTCCGATTATTGCCGTAAGTTATATTTCAGGTCTGTTTTTGGAATTTTTGTTTGCCCAAATCCGTAAGGAGCAGGTTAATGAAGGTTTCCTTGCAACAGGTCTTTTAATCCCGATGATTGTTCCCGTTGATTGTCCGCTTTGGATGGTTGCCGTTGCTACAATGTTTGCCGTTTTAATCGGTAAAGAGGTTTTCGGCGGTACGGGTATGAATATCGTTAACCCCGCACTTCTTGCACGTGCATTCTTGTTTTTCGCTTATCCTGCCAAAATGTCAGGCGATCAAGTTTGGGTTGCAGGTTTCGGCGACAAAGATGTAACCAAAATTGACGGTTTTTCAGGCGCAACTCCCCTCGGAGAACTCGCTCACGGTACAACTTTTGACCAACTCACCTCGCAATATTCAATTTGCGATATGTTCATGGGATACATTCCCGGTTCAATCGGCGAGACTTCTACTCTTTGTATATTAATAGGTGCGGTAATTTTGATTTGGACGGGTGTTGCTTCTTGGAAGATTATGTGTTCAGGCGTTCTCGGCGTTCTTTGTATGGGCTTGTTGCTCAACACTTTCGGAGAGGCCGCTTACACGCAGATTCCTTTCTGGTCTCACCTTTTGCTTGGCGGTTTTGCTTTCGGTATCGTATTTATGGCGACTGACCCCGTTACGGCGGCTCAAACCGAAACCGGCAAGTGGATTTACGGATTTTTAATCGGTATCGTTGCAATTTTGGTTCGTGTGGTTAACCCCGCATTCCCAGAAGGCGTAATGCTCGCAATCCTTCTTATGAACGTTTGCGCTCCGCTTATCGACCATATCGTTATCCGTCAGAATGTTAAACGCAGATTAAGCCGCGTTAAAAATAAATAATCACTAACCATTAAAATAGAATTAAGATGAATACACAAAGTAACGGTTACACGGTAGTCTATTCTGCAATAATGGTTGTAGTTGTGGCTGCTGCATTAACGCTTATCGCTGTCGGCTTGAAACCTTTTCAACAGGCTAACATCGATAACGAAAAACGTCAGAATATTTTAAAATCGGCAGGCATCGCCATCGAAGGCTCTGTCGAGGACTCTTATAACAAGTACGTTAAAAAGTCATACGTTGTTGACCCCTCGGGCAAAGTGATTAAAGACGACGCTTTCAAAACGGAACTTTCAAAAGAAGAACTTCCCGTTTATGAAATCGACAAAAACGGTGAAAAACTCTACGTTGTTCCTTTGAAAGGCAACGGACTTTGGGGCGCAATTTGGGGCTTTGCCTCTTTGAAAGCCGATTTCAACACCATCAACGGCGTTGTTTTCGACCACGCAAGCGAAACTCCGGGTCTTGGTGCTGAAATGACACAACAGTATTTCTGCGATCAGTTTTCAGAAAAAGAACTCTTTGACGGTCAAAAGTTTGTAGGAATTTCGAGCGTTACCAAAAACAATCCGAAAGTAAAAGGCGACGGCGAAGATCCTAAGCACGGAATCGACGCTATTTCCGGTTCTACAATGACCACAAACGGCGTTCAGGCTATGGTAAACGACTGTCTTAAAGCATACGGAAGTTTCAAGGCTACAATCAGCGGCGGCAAACCGCAAGCATCAATCGACGAAATTCCCGATGCTCCCGAGTCAAAATTAACTAACGTTAACGAATAAAAATTATGGCACAGACAAAAAATTCAGAACTTTTGAAAAACCCGCTGAACTTAAACAACCCTATTACCGTTCAGGTTTTGGGTATTTGTTCGGCACTTGCCGTAACGGTAAAATTGGAGCCTGCAATCGTGATGGCCATTTCGGTAACGGTGGTTACGGCTCTTTCAAACCTGATTATCTCTTTGATAAGGAACACAATTCCTTCACGTATTAGAATTATCGTGCAGTTGGTAGTTGTATCGTTCCTCGTAATTCTTGTGGATCAGGTACTTAAAGCGTTTATGTACGAACTCGACAAAGCCCTTTCGGTTTATGTCGGACTTATTATTACAAACTGTATCGTTATGGGACGTTTGGAGGCTTTCGCCCTCGGTAACAAACCTTTGCCCGCGCTTCTTGACGGTATCGGAAACGGTTTCGGTTACGGCGCGATATTGGTAATCGTGGCTTTTGTAAGGGAACTTTTCGGTTCGGGTACGTTGTTCGGCATTCAGGTTATCCCCGATGCTTGTTACGAACTCGGTTACTCTAACTGCGGTTTCATGTTGAATCCCCCGATGGCATTGATTCTTATCGGTATCGTTATTTGGATTCAAAGAGCGAAAGTTAAAGAACTTCAAGAAAAATAATTGTTAAACCTTAACAGTTTCAAGAAAAATGGATGCATTAAATTTATTTATAAAGTCGATTTTTATTGACAACATGATATTTGCCTCATTCCTCGGAATGTGTTCGTATCTTGCTGTCTCTAAAACCGTTAAAACATCGGTAGGATTAGGTGCGGCAGTTATTTTCGTTCTTTTGGTAACCGTTCCCGTGAACTACCTTTTGGAGAATTTTATCCTCAAACCGGGTGCACTCAGTTGGCTCGGCGACGGATATAAGGACGTAGACCTTAGTTTTCTCTCTTTCATTATGTTTATTGCCGTAATTGCGGCGATAGTTCAGTTGGTTGAGATGATTGTTGAAAAATTTGCCCCCGCACTTTACGGACAACTCGGTATTTTCTTGCCGCTTATTGCCGTAAACTGTGCAATCATGGGTGCTTCGCTTTTTATGCAGCAAAAGAATTTTCCGTCAATCGGAACGGCAACCGTTTACGCATTAGGAGCCGGCATAGGTTGGTTTATTGCTATCGTTTTGATGGCTGCAATCCGTGAAAAGATTTCTTACTCAAACGTTCCCGCTCCTTTGAAAGGTGTCGGCATTGCGTTTATCGTTTGCGGTCTGATGGCTATTGCGTTTATGTCGTTTATGGGTATTAAACTTTAAAAAATTAGTAAGCAGAAAATGGAAATAATGTCAACATTAGGACCTGCCGTTATAATATTTTTCATAGTGGTTTTGCTGCTTGTAGCGTTGCTGCTTGTAGCCAAAGCGAAACTTCTTCCTTCGGGAAAGGTTAAAATCACAATTAACGGCGATAAAGTTGTAGAAGTGGAACAAGGTAGTTCCGTATTGCAGACGTTAGCAAACGAGAAAATCCATTTACCTTCGGCTTGCGGTGGTAAAGGTTCTTGCGGACAATGCAAATGTCAGATTTTGGAAGGTGGCGGAGATATTCTTCCCTCGGAAGTTCCGCATTTTACTCGCAAACAAATAAAAGATCACTGGCGTTTAGGCTGTCAGGCTAAGGTCAAAGGCGATATGTCAATTAAGATGGACGAGTCAGTTCTCGGCGTTAAAGAGTGGGAATGTGAAGTTATCTCCAATAAGAACGTTGCAACGTTCATTAAGGAGTTCAAGGTAAAACTTCCTGCTGGCGAACACATGCACTTTGAGCCGGGTTCATACGCTCAAATCCGTATTCCGAAATACGACATTGACTACGACAAGGATATGGACAAAGGTTTAATCGGTGATTTGTATCTTCCGGCATGGCAGAAATTCGGCTTGTTCGGCTTGAAACAGAAAAACACCGAAGAGACAATTCGTGCATATTCAATGGCTAACTATCCTGACGAAGGTGATATTATCACTTTGACAGTCAGAATTGCAACGCCACCTTTCAAACCGAAACCTCAGGTTGGTTTTCAGGACGTTCCGTGCGGTATTGCTTCAACATACATTTTCTCGTTGAAACCGGGCGACAAAGTAACGATGTCAGGACCTTACGGAGAGTTCCGTCCCGTTTACGATTCTAAACGTGAAATGATTTGGGTCGGCGGTGGTGCCGGTATGGCTCCTCTTCGTGCTCAGATTATGCACATGTTGAAAACGCGTCATACCCGCGACCGTGAAATGCACTATTTCTACGGTGCGAGAGCAATCGACGAGGTATTCTTCATGGACGATTTCCTGGCTTTGGAAAAAGAATATCCTAACTTCCACTTCCACTTGGCACTTGACCGTCCAGACCCGAAAGCCGATTCATTAGGCGTTAAATATACAGCGGGCTTTATTGCACCTGTAATGGGCGACACCTATTTGAAGGCTCACGAGGCTCCTGAAGATATAGAATATTACCTTTGCGGTCCACCTATGATGGCAAAAACCGTTCTCGACCTTCTTCACAGTTTAGGTGTTGAAGACGAAATGATTAGATTCGATAATTTCGGAGGATAACAGTAGTTTTCACGAATAAATATAAAAAAGGATTGCAAGAGTTTTGCAATCCTTTTTTTGTTGATAATCAAGATATTACATTTTTTATTGGCAATTATTACTAGGCGAAAATTGCAAAAAAATTACATTTTTCGCCCAGTAATAAGTTATAAGTGGGCGAAAAATGCAAAAAAAATGCAATTTTCGCCCACTAATATTTGGAGATTTGATTGAAATATTTTAATTTTGCTACAAAACAATAAGGAAAATTCACTATGGGAAAAATTGTCGGAAGAAAAGAGCAAATCATTGATTTAGATAATTATACGAAGTCAGGAAGGGCTGAGTTCATCGCTGTTTACGGGCGCAGACGTATCGGAAAGACATACCTGATTAGGCAATATTTTGACAACAATTTTGCATTTTCTACGTCCGGCATAATAGACGGCTCAGCGCAGGAACAGATGTCGGCTTTCGTGTCGTCAATGCGCGATATTGGCTACAAAGGTAAGTTGCCGAAAAATTGGTTAGAAGCCTTTTTCGAGTTAAGGACACTTTTAGAACCGTTAGTGAAAAAATCAAGAAAGCGTGTAGTCATTTTTATCGACGAACTTCCTTGTTTTGAAACCGCAAAATCGGGCTTTTTACGTGCCTTTTCGCATTTTTGGAACTCGTGGGCAAATTGGGAGGACAAAATTATGCTCATAGTATGCGGCTCGGCTACGTCATGGATGACTGACAATGTCATAAACAACCATGGCGGACTGTACAACAGACTGACACACCAAATTCATCTCCGGGAATTTACGTTGTCAGAAACATACGAATATTTCACAAGCCTTGGATATGGATATTCTAAGCAGATGGTTTTGCAAATTTATATGACCTTTGGCGGAGTGCCTTATTATTTGGGCTATTTCAGAAAGGGCGAAAGTTTTGCAAAGGCTGTTGACAGGCTGTTTTTTGACGACGGGGTGCTGAAAAACGAGTTCGACCAGATGTTTGCCGCACTGTTCCGCCAGCCGTTGCCGTATATACAAGCGATGAAATTTTTGGCGACAAAAAAGTCGGGAATAAGCCGCAAGGAAATTGGCGAGGGACTCAAAAAAATTGACAACGGACACCTCACAAAAATTCTCAACGACTTGGAGACTTGCGATTTTGTGCGCAAATTTTACACTATCGGGCGCAACGGCAAAATGAAATCTTCGTCGTGTTTCTATCAGTTAACAGATTTTTACACGATTTTTTATTTTACGTTCCACGACAAGACCGGCTCAACAAAGAATTATTTTCAAAAGAATATCGGCAGTTCAGTTGTCAGCGCGTGGTTTGGGCTGTCGTTTGAAAGGGTTGTGTCAGCACATATTGACAAAGTAAAAAAGGCTCTCGGCATCGACAAAATTATCACGCAGCATTACACGTGGCGCGGCGAATATGAGGGTGAAAGGGTTCAAATTGACCTTATAATTGACCGCGCCGACGGTATCATTGACATTTGCGAAATCAAATATTCTGACACCGAATACCGCCTCACGAAAGAGGAATATTTCAAAACCATAGACCGCATTGAGACATTCAAAAATGCCACCGGCACAAAAAAAACTGTGCATCCTGTCCTTGTTACAGTTTTCGGCACCAGCAGAGGCGAATATTCGGGCGCAATAGACTTTAAAATAACATTGGATGATTTGATGTAGTATTTGATAGTCAAACAGTTATATTCTTTAAAGGCGATTATTAGTGGGCGAAAAACGTAATTTTTTGACGATTTTCGCCCACTAATATCCTATTCCACCCTTACACCAATCATGGTAATATCGTCTAATTGGAACGAATTTCCGCGCCATTCGGTTATAACTTCAATCAGACGTTTGCCAAGACGAGGCATCGAAAGCGAGCCGTTTTCAATAAGGCATTTTTCAAGACGCTTACCCTTGAATTTCTCTGCCTCAGGATTGGTTTGATCCTTGTAACCGTCGCTCATAAAGAAAAGTTTATCGCCTTTTTCCAACTCAAAATCAAAAGTTTGAAAATTATCTTCCGTCGAATAGTTGCCTACCGGCATACGGTCGCCTTTAAGCCTTGTAACTTCGCCGCCTCGCAAAACAAGCAGCGATTGGTTTGCCGCCGCATATTTCATCGCCGTACAGTCAGGATTAAAAACCGCGATCGTCATATCCATACCGTCGCTCATTTCCATAGTATCGTCAACGCTCTTAATCAAAGTGGTTTTAACCGTATGACGCATTCTGTCCAAAATTACACCCGGTAAAAATTCTTCACCGGCTGCATCCATCATGCCTAAAATATCTTTTAACGCGCTGATTCCCAACATACTGAGCAACGCTCCCGGAACGCCGTGCCCCGTGCAGTCAGCTTCAACAATTATCCGCTGACCCCTAATGTTCGCCACTCTGTACCAGTCGCCCGAAACAATATCGCGGGGTATGTAAATCACAAAACTATCAGGGAAAAGTTTTTCCAAATCATCTTCCAAACTTACAGCCGCACGTTGTATTCTGCTCGCGTAACTAATTGATTCCGTGAGAGTATTGTTGGTTTCGGCAAGACGGTTTCTTTGCCTGTTGAGGTCGTTGTTGATTGAAATAATTTCCTCGCTCTGCTGTTTCAACCTTTCGTTTTGCATAACAACTTCCTCTTGTTGAAGGTAAAACTTGTCAAGCATTTCAGAAATTTGCCCAAATTCGTTTGGTTCATTTTTAAGTTCCTGAATTTCAGCATGATTGTTATTATTCAATGATTTTGAAATTTTTGACAGCGGGTTCATAATTTTCTTTTGCATAAACAATAAAATTCCGCCCGTCGAAAGTATGCACATCAGCACAAAAATTCCGAAAACAGGAATCAATTTGTCGAAGAAATTTTCCACCTCATTTTCAAAAACCGAACACATATAAGCCTCATGGTGGTTTGTGTAACTGTCTAATTGTTGGGAAATTACAATGTTATTATCATCTTTTGGAACAAAAGATCCGTTGCAGTCAAGACCGGTGTAAAGCGCACCGAGCGACATTCTGAAATCCTCCAAAACCTCCGGCGTAATTACCCTCACCAACATCAGGAATCCTTGCGGCGGAAGTTGATGGTTGTTGTCAGAGGAAGTAGTTACCGCGCCGCCGAAATATTCAAGCAACACAGTGTCTCTCAGTTGGAAAAACTCTTTTGTGCCGGTTTGCGAAAACTTGTCATAAAGGACTACGAAATTAAGCGAATAAAAATCAAGATTTTCGTAACCGTCAGCAATTTTTGTGTATAGTTTTTGTCCGTTTTTGTCGAAAATTGCCACCATCGCCGCCGAATACGCCTCCAACATATAGCCGATATTGTCTTCAAGCCACGCCGAATCGGGCTGCGATTTTCCGTTGCATATATCCGCGAGGTCGTCCCATGCAGAATTGTATCTGACGGCGTATTGATAGTTTTCAGTTTTGGCTTTCCAAATTCTTTCGGTCATGTTCCGGCGTTCTTCCTTGGCGATTTGAGAGATAACCTTGTGCTGGTTGTTTTGCCAAACGATATAACTTATAATACTGACAATCAATATCATAGACGACAGTACCGCTACTTTTATGGCATGTTTTAAGAGGGGGTAAAATCTTTTCATAATTTTATTATTTTCTAATGCGACGAATTTTGCTACTTTATTTTTCACAAATGTATGAAAAAATTTCTTTTTTTTCCATCGTCAAGATGATTTTTTTTGAAAAAAAGTTTTACCCTCGCGACGGCTGACATTTTTACGCAAAAATAATTTTCAAATCCTCTATTTTGCTTTTAAACTTGTTTTCTATCAAATAGTTCAACGCATTGAAAAGTACTGTAAAATCGGAACTCGCCCGCAAATCTCTGAACAATTTAGTAAATTTGCTGTCAACATTGGACGAAACTTTTTTGGTAAATTTCTTTAATGCGTTCAAATCGGACGACAATTCGTATGCATTCAAATCCAATCCGATTTCTGCCGCACTGTCTATTATCAACATCTCGACAGCAGGACTGATTGTAATCAAATAGTGAGGTCTGTTTTTATGTTTCAACAACTGTAAATGTCCATACACTGCAATCTCCTGAAACTCATCAACATATTTTGGTTCCATTTTGTCTCTGTCAATGATGCCGACAGCAAAATTGTCAGAAAAAGTTTTATTGAGTGTTTCAGTAACTTTTGTACAACATTTCTGATGATTGACAGCCGCGTTAATAAGCGTTGAAATCAAATTGGTATCAACGTAACATTCAGGAATAATATATAAAAGACGTTCCATTAGATGAATGCTTCAAAATTAAAAAACATATCAACACCATTGATGCGTATTTCCTGAATTTCTTCTTCCGTTGCCTGTTTAACTATCGAGCCGTCAGGTGTTTGATGCGTGAAAAAAAATCTGAAACCGTTGATTTGCTGGTCAAGCAAATGGTTCAAAACATACGGACTATGGGTCGCAATAAAAAAAGAATTACAATGTTTTTCGTCTTCTGTCATTTCCACAAACTTGTCAATCAGTTGGCATTGCGTAGGAGGAAAAAGATTGTTTTCGGGTTCTTCCAAAAAAATGTCACAACCGGAAGTTTTGCTAAACTGATTAACACGTTTTTCAAATTTGTCAGCCTGAACCTCGTCTGAAAAATAAAAATCTATGTTTTGCTTTGTTATTTTAACCGGAGTTTCTGTATATTCTTGATTTTCAAGCGAATTATAAAGTATATACAAAAGATTTTTAAACTTTTCGCGTGCCTCGTAGGTTTGTTTTTCTGTTTCTAACTCCTGATTGTATATTCCTTTCGACAAGAAATATATATAAACGTACATCGGTATCAACGACTGTATTCCGCTTGACGAATTTGCAAGAGTAAGTTCTTGACCGTCTTTTAGTTGCAGACTGTCAAGGTCGGTATTTTCATTATATGAGTAAGATAAGTCGAGATTCAATATTTCAGGAACTATTTTTATGTATCTGCGGGCATTGTCCCAATCGTTCATAAAATCAAGAACATTGTCTCCTGCCATAGCCTGAGTCTTCCAATTTGGAAACGCTGCCACAATGTTACGCTCCGCCGGAATGTACGAAATTTTCTTTCGGTTATAATTCCAACGTTTTTTCCACTCAAACGAAAACTTTGTATCCGAGTTATCAAACGAAAACTTCAAAAAGTCGCTTTCATATTCTATTTTGGTGTCCGGTTTAAAAAATCCGTCAAACTTGTAATATTTTTCAATAATCTTTTTAAAACTGTTTCCTCTGGAAAAATCGCGGTCGGATTGCGAAAGCATAATGCGTTTTTCAACCCACGAGCAGAAACAAGCGGTCTTCAAAATGCAACTTTTTCCCGAACTTTGATAACCGATAAGAAGATTGAACCTGTCGATTTCTATGTCGGCAAGTTTCAGCGGTCCGAAGTTTTCTATTTTTAAATGTTTCATAATGACAGTTATGATTTAAAAACAGTTCAAAATTACGTCAAAAAAATCACATAGACAAAGAATTGACGATTTTTTTGAAAAAATTCCACGGCTCTTTCATTTAACATTTTGTATCAGCCGGGGGCTGTCTAAAAAGTTCCTCGTCCAAATAAAAAAACAGGAAAATTCGCTTTTGTGTGAATTTTCCTGTTTTTTTATCAAAATAATTTGGAAAACTTATCAAAAATACGTATCTTGTTGAAAATTAAAAAGATATGAC
>JAFXUC010000127.1 GCA_017535325.1 Bacteroidales bacterium
TGGTCGCTGCCACGTAGAGCCGCAATGTTTGCGGCTCGTCTTTTTCCCGTCCATAACCCTCAAAACCTCCGAAAATCTGCAAATGTTAAAAAAAAAAACTCCGAAAATCTGCATTTTTCTTAAAAATATCCTTTGAAAATCTGCAAAACTTTTTGCAACTTTGCAGAAATAAATACAGATTTGAATACAAAGTACCCAAACATTAAAATAGTATGAAAATTATACTTAAACGAACAATTAATAACAGACTTTTGTGAAATGCAGAAATTTTACTTTTTCAAAACCCCTTTCAAAAAAATTTCCGCCTGCTTTAAAATTTCCGATTTGAAAATTTTCAGAATAATATAATAAACCACCGCCGTTGCAGTGATTTTTACTGCCAAGCGGATATAAACGTTTGAAAATCCGTTACTTACAAGCCAAGACAAAACTATCGCCGCCACAGTCGCAACCAAAAACGGCAGAGTGTTTATACAAAGATTTTTTATGCTGACGCCGTTGATTCTCCTGACAAAAAAATGCAGCAAAAAAATACACAACACGTTGACAATCACGTAAAACGCCGCCATCGTCAAAATTCCGTATTTGAAGGTAAAAACTACGGTCAGAATCTGCAACAAACAGTTTGTTATGACGCAAAACATCAAAATCCCGGATTTTGACGAACTCAGAAGTTGTTTCTGATAAAGTTTGCCGACGGGGTAAAACGCGCCCCAAACGCACAGAATTGTCATAATTTCAGCACTTTGCGCCCATTTGTCGGTGATGGTTACGGCGATAAATTCAGGCGCAATAAAACCCAAGCCCAACATGCACGGAAACGCAATAAAACAAGTCGTCTGCATGAGTTTGTTAAAAACGTTCAGCAGGGAATTTTGCTCGGTTTTTGCGAGGACGGGCTGCATGACGTTTTCGATTGCAAGGGAAATCGTTTGCGTGCCGAGGTTCGACCATTTGTAGGCCTGCGAATAAAAACCGACTTCTATTTTCGTGAAAAACCTTCCCAACAGAGTCGTGAAAAAATTGTCGTTTAAGATTTGAAAAAGCGTTGTTATAAGGAGTTTTGACGAGAAAGGCAGCATTTCTTTAACGGGACGGAAATCTATCTTAAAACTGATTTTCAGCGGAGAAAAAATCCTGTACATCACCGTTGAAACCACGATGTAGACCACGTTCATCGCCGCAATCGCCCAATATGTAAAATCCGAAAACGCCAATACGACCGCCGTCAGTCCCGAAACCACCGTCGCTGTCAAAGTGCATTTTGACATTTCTTTAACTTTCAGATTTTTAAACAGATAAGCGTTGTGCGCCGTGCCGAGGCTGCAAAACAGAAAGCCCAAAAACATAAACCGTCCGAGGCTGACAAGTTCAGGCGTTTTAAAAAAATCCGCTATCCACGGCAGCGAAAAAAACAGCACTGAATACAGCACCGCCGCCGTCAAAAAACTTGTCCAAAATACTGAATTATAATCGTTTGAAGTGATGTTTTTTCTGTTTGTGAGGGCGGAGCGGAAACCGCCTTCCTGCAATGCGTTGGAGAGTGCGGCAAAAATTGTCAACATTCCTACAATTCCGTAGTCGCTAACGCTTAATTTCCGCGCCAGAAATATACCGAAACCAAGGTTCAGCAGTTGTTGCAAAACGTTGCTGAGCCCGCCCCAAAAAAGCCCTTCGGCGGTTTTAGTTTTGATACTCTCAGGCTGCATTGTGTTTTTTTACTGAAAATAAAAAAGCCGTTCCCGAAATATGAGAACAGCCTTTCTTTGTAGCCCCATGGAGAATCGAACTCCAATTCCCAGATTGAGAATCTGATTTCCTAACCGTTAGAAGATAGGGCCAAACTTGTTTTCCTTGTTTTGACGATGCAAAGGTAAAACAGTTTTTTGACACTGCAAAATTTTTTTTAACTTTTTTAGAGTTTTACTCCGCGTAAAAAGTCTTCCGTCTTCATTCTTTTCTTTCCTTCCAACTGAATGTCAAGGAGTTGAATGTATCCGTTTTGACAGGAAATTTTTATAAAATTTTTGTTGTCGGTGATAACTTTTCCGACTTCTTTTTCTGACGAATCCGGCTCAAAACCGACTTCAAAAACCTTTACGTTCATTTCTTTGTCCTTGATTTTCAGGGTTGTAAAGGCGGCAGGATATGGGCTGAGACCGCGGACAAGGTTCTTTATAGAGATTCCGTCCTTTGAAAAATCCAGACGGCAGTCCTCTTTAAAAATCTTCGGCGCGGGTTTCAAAACCGTGTCAGAAGATATTAACTCGCTCTGAGCCACAGTTTTAACATCGCCTGAGAGAATCATTTCAACCGTCTTTTTTACCAGTTCCGAGCCGACAACCATGAGTTTGTCGTGGATAGTTCCTGCGTTGTCCTCCGGCAAAATGTCAACTTCCTGCTTCAACATAATGCGTCCCGTGTCGATGTCTTTGTCGAGGAAAAACGTTGTAACGCCTGTTTTTGTTTCGCCGTTGATGACAGCCCAGTTAATCGGCGCGGCACCTCTGTATTGTGGCAAAAGTGCGGCGTGAAGGTTGAACGTTCCCAACTTCGGCATTGCCCAAACCACTTCCGGCAACATTCTGAAAGCCACAACGACTTGCAAATCAGCGTTGAAACTTTTTAATTCCGCCAAAAACGCCTCGTCTTTTAATTTTGCGGGTTGAAGTACGGGGATTCCGTGTTCAAGCGCAAACTCTTTGACGGGAGTCGGCAAAACTTTACGGCCGCGGCCCTGCGGCTTGTCTTCGCCCGTTACAACGGCAACGACGTTAAAACCGCTGTCAACCAACGTTTTTAACGGCGCAACCGCAAAATCGGGCGTACCCATATAAATTATTCTCATTAATATCTTTTTACCAAATTACAACAATAATTTACTTCAATCAGTGTCGCAGAATTGCCTTTTCCGAAACTGCCTGCCAAAAGCACAACTTTGTCGTCAATTTCGGCAAAACCTTTGTTTAAGACAAACGACACCGAACTTTGTATAAAATCGTCAGCCGAGCGGTTGAGTTTTACTCCGTGCGCATAAACGCCGTAAGAAAGTGCCAACTCTCTGATTACGTTTTCGTTATAGCACATTGCGTAAATGGGTTTTGCGCCTCTGTAAGCCGCGAGGTTGCGGATTGTTGTTCCCGAAAACGAGTCGGCGATGATACATTTTGCGTCGAGTTCCACCGAGGCGTGAACCGCCGTTTTTGACAAAAACTCCGAAATTTCGCTTTTTACGTGTACGGGGTGAGTGTTTTCTTTGAGTTTTTCTTTTATGTGCTCAACTTCCAAAGCGATTTTGCTCATGGTTTTAACCGCTTCAACGGGGTATTGTCCTGAGGCTGTTTCGCCGGAGAGCATCACTGCGTCAGCACCGTCGTAAATTGCGTTTGCAACGTCAGAGACTTCCGCTCTTGTGGGTCTCGGATTGTTGATCATCGTGTGGAGCATTTGAGTTGCAACGATTACGGGTTTTAAGTGGTCGATAGCCTTTCTGTTGAGTTCCTTCTGAATTGCGGGGATTCTTTCGGCTTCGATTTCTATTCCGAGGTCGCCTCTGGCAATCATAATGCCGTAAGCGTGGTCGAGGATTTCGTCAATGTTGTCAACGCCCTGCTGGTTTTCGATTTTTGCGATAATCTTGATTTTTGAATTGTACTTGTCAAGAATTTTCTGAATGCAGAGAACATCTTCTTTGCAGCGGACAAAAGAGTGCGCGATAAAAGTGATGTCTTCTTCAACGGCAAGTTTTATGAATTTTTTGTCTTTTTCGCTCAGAGCGGGCAGGTTAATCGGCACGCCGGGAACGTTTACGCTTTTGCGTGATTTTATTTTGCCGGAGTTCAGGACTTTGCATTTAAGACCGTTTTCGTCTCTTGCGACGGTTTCAAAAGCGATGTCGCCGTCGTCGATAAGGATTTTTTTGCCGAGCGGAACGTCGTTTTCAAAGCCTGTGCGGTTGACATAAATCATACCGTTTTCCGATATTTTTTCCGTGTTGCCGCAAAAATAGACAAATTCGCCGGCGTTTACCTCAAAACCGTCAGCGGCGTCTGTTGTACGGATTTCGGGGCCTTTGGTGTCGATAAGAATCGCGATTGATTTAGACACGCTGCGGATGTTGGCAATCATCTTGCGGGTAGCCTCAAATTCGGCATGGGCGGTGTTGATACGAGCAACGTTCATACCTGCCTCAAAAAGTTGTCTGATAAAGTCTACGTCGCACCGTCTGTCGGAAATCGTTGCGACTATTTTGGTAAGTTTATGTTTCTGCATCGTAAATAATTTTTTGGGCAAAGATAAAAATATTTTTCAAAATTCAGAGTTTTTATTCGGTTATTTTTTTGTTGATTTTATCTGATTTTCTTGGAAATTTTTTGAAAAATCCCTATTTTTGCAATTAACCCTAAACATTTAACTTAAAAAAAATATGGCGGAAGAAAATAAACCCGGCTTTTTTTCGCGGCTTGTTCAGGAGTCCCGCGACTGGTACGTATATTTAAAGTACAAACTTTTTGAATACGACGAAGAAGAACCTCAGAGCGAGCCGGAAGAGCCGGTAAAAGAACCTGTCAGCGAACCTGATGATAACAAAACTGACGAAGACAAAACCATTGGTACAGACGACCTTATAAAAATGGCTTTGGACGGCAATGTTGAAGCGCAGTTGAATTTGGGCTGTTGTTATTATGCAGGCGACGGTGTGGAGCAAAGTTTTGATGCAGCCGTAAAATGGTTCAGAAAGGCGGCTGAGCAGGGCGATGCTGTTGCGCAATACAATCTCGGCGAATGTTACGCCGAAGGCAGCGGTGTGGAGCAGAATTTTGAAATCTCCGCAGAATGGTTTTTAAAGGCTGCTGAACAGGGATACGACAATGCTCAGAACAATCTCGGCAATTGTTATTATCAAGGAATCGGTGTGGAGAAAAATCCCGAAACTGCCGTAGAGTGGTACAAAAAAGCGGCTGAACAGGGTTTGTCGTATGCCCAATACAATCTCGCCGGGTGTTATTTTAACGGCGAAGGTGTTGAACCTGATAAGGAAAAGGCGTTTTATTATATGAAACTTGCCGCAGACCAGGGCTACGACGAGGCTCAGAAATTTTTGGACGAAGTTGAAAAAGACGGATAAAAAAAGCAGGGAATAAAACCCTGCTTTTTTTTATTTCATATCGTTTATGACGTTTACCGCTTCAAGCAGGTAGACATCTTTTTCCAAATCGCCGAACCAGCGCGTGAACTTCTGGGTTTTCAGACTGTCGCCTTCCGATGCAAGACGGTCATCAACCAAAAAGTCCGCCGTAATTCCCGTTTTGTCTTTTGACAGTTTGCTGAACTTGTCAGCTTCCTCTTTTATCTGCTGTTTGTCGGCGCGGTACTTGTCGTAGTTGAGCGAGTAGTATGACTCGTCAGAACGTTTCTTCAAGCGTTTCGCGTTTTTCTCTATCTCGGCAAAAACCGGATTTGCGGCGATTCTGTCCTGCGATTTTTCAATTACTTTGCGTTTGGAATATTTGTGTTTCCAAGCATTGTAATTTGTCTTTGTGATGATGTCGTAGGGCAGGGCGTTGCGGCTTTCCTTTTCGCCGACGTTTAAGTAAGCGTATGAATCGGGAACGATAATGTCGGGAATTACGCCTCTTAACTGCGTGGTTTCGCCGTTGATTCTGTAAAATTTCTGAATCGTAACTTTTATCGAGCCGAGCGGTTTCAGATGGTCGTTGCCGGAGAGCAACTTGTCAAAATCGTAAAAACTCTGAACCGTGCCTTTGCCGTATGTCGAAGGACTGCCCATGATGATTGCGCGGTCGTAGTCCTGCATTGCCGCAGAGATAATTTCGGAGGCTGACGCGCTGAAATTGTTGACCATTATCACCAAAGGTCCGCCGTATGCGATGCCGTTTTTTTTGTCGTCAAGGGATTTGGTTTTTCCCTCCTTGTCTTTTACCTGAACGATTGGTCCGTTGTCAATAAAGAGTCCCGACATGTCAATAACATCGCTAAGACTTCCGCCGCCGTTGTTTCTAAGGTCGATTACAATGCCGTCAACATTGTCTTTTGAAAGTTTTTTGATTTCCTTTTCAACGTCTTTGGAGCAGAATCTGCCGTTGCGGTCGTTGAAATCGGCGTAAAATTTCGGAAGATAAATGTATCCGACTCTCGTTTTTTTGTCTTTTGAGGTAAGGACGGAGGACTTTGCGTAAGTCTCCTCAATGATTACGACATCGCGGACAATCGGAATTATTTTTACCGTTCCGTCGATTTTTTTGACTGTGAGTTTTACGGTTGAGCCTTTTTTGCCGCGGATTTTCTTGACAACATCGTCGAGTTCCATGTTTGCGATGTCTATCGGCTCGTCGTCGCCCTGACCTACTTGGAGGATTATGTCGTTGACCTCCAATTCGCCCTGACGCCAACTTGCGCTGCCGGGGATTATATCAACGATTTTTGTCTGACCGTCGCGGCTTTGAAGCGTTGCGCCTATGCCTTCAAATTTGCCTGACATCGAGATGTCGAACTGCTCTTTGTCGTCGGGCATAAAAAATTCAGAGTGCGGGTCGCAGGTCATGACGATGGAGTTAATATAAAACGACAGCCAGTCTTTGTCTTTGAACGTGATAAAACGCTTGCTTTTTTTCACGCTTTCAACAGCCTCGTTTTTAAGTTGTTCAAGAGTTTTTTCCTGATATGACGGGTCGTCTTTTTTCGCGCTTTCCTGATTGTCGATCAGGTCTGAATATCTTTCCAAAACGGCGAGTTTTGCGATTTTTCTCCAATAATCTTTCAACGCTTCTTTTGTAGGTGCATAGTCCAAAGAATCGGGTTCGGTTTCGATGTATTCGTCTTTTGAAAAGTCGAAATCGCCCTCCAAAGCCTCGTCCCAATATTGATGAGCCTCAGCCTGACGCACTTTTATAAGTGCAGTTGCGTAATCGCAGAAATTCAACGAGAAAGAATTTATTTCGTCATCTATTTTAAAGCGGAAACGATTCAAGGAATCCATATCGGGTTTTATAAAATACCGTTTGCCGTAGTCAAGTTTTTTGATGTACTCGTCAAAGACTTTTGAGGAAAAACTGTCGTTGTAAACGATGTTTTCGTAATGAATTGTTTGCAACACTCTTGCCACAAACGATAATATAACTTTATCCCTCTCGGTGGAATGTGTAAAATGCGGTTTAAAAGCCACAACAGCCGCTGCGATTATCAAAACAGCGGCACTGATTTTTAGGACAGCCTTCATTATTTCTTTTCTTTTAGTTTCTGTATCGGTTATGTTTTCCATAAAATACACTTATATTATAAGCCGTTTTCATAACGAAAACGTTTCGCAAATATAAACACTTTTTTCTTGAAAAAAAACAAAAACTTAAAGAAAAACTTAAATAAAAAAAAGGGGCTGTCTAAAAAGTTCCTCGTCCAAATAAAAAAACAGGAAAATTCGCTTTTGTGTGAATTTTCCTGTTTTTTTATCAAAATAATTTGGAAAACTTATCAAAAATACGTATCTTGTTGAAAATTAAAA
>JAFXUC010000128.1 GCA_017535325.1 Bacteroidales bacterium
ACATGAGGACATTTGGTCGCCGAATCACAAGAAAAAACAGCCGTACAATTTTATCTGGCGGAATTTATATTTTGACAAAGGTAATTTGTATGTTTTTGACAGAATGTTGTTTCAAGACAAAGGCATTGCAGCGGTTTATAAATTGAAAAGCGGCAAGGATTATCCGTGGGATTTCAGCGAAATAAAAAACTGCATAAACACGGCAAAAGTTTTAGACAATTTGACGGCTCTTTCAAGGCGGTTTGTTTTGTCAAACAATTATTGGACGGTGGGGGAATAGAGGTAATGGTACTGATTTTACAGGTACGTGTGTGCTAAAAAAGTTTAAATAACCGAAACTTAATATCTTTGTTTTTTCTTTATCTTTCCAGCACTTTTTCATACACCAACTATCTTTTTTAGTTTTTTAACTATTTTTTTTAGTTTAAAATTTTGCCGTGATATTTTTTAGTTGTAATTTTGCCGTCAGAAAATTTAAAACACAAAAATGAAACACCTATTTTTAATTCTAAACTTGTTGCTGTTAACAAAAGGACTTACAGCACAGACACTTACCGGCAAAATTTTCGCCCCTGACGGCAGTCCCGTCCCGTATGCAAACGTCGCTTTGTATCAAAATCTCAGCGGAAAACTTATCACCGGAACAATTTCCGACACCACCGGAAAATTTTCAATAAACGTTCCTAAAAATCAGGAACTCAATGATTTAATGATTGTTGCTTCGTTTATCGGAATGATAAACGACACACTGCGTTACAAAGATTTCGAGGGAAAAAGTTTCCTGAATATTCAACTCAAACCCGACGACAACCTTTTGGACGAAATCTCCGTAACCGCTTTTAAATCACCGATTAAAATCTCCGGCGGCAGCATTTTAGCAAGCGTTGAACATTCCGTTCTGTCAAAAATGGGCAGCCTTGACCAAATGATGAACAGAATCCCGTTTGTCAGTGCCAAGGACGGAAATATGACGGTTTTCGGACGCGGCGATGCAGTTGTCTACCTCAACGGACGAAAAGTTTTAGACAAAAACATCCTAAAACAACTTTCGCCAAATCAGATAAAAAACGTTGAAGTAATCACCGACCCCGATTCAAAATACGGTTCGGACATAAATGCCGTGATAAAAATCACCGCGAAAAATCCGTCAGAAGGCTTGGGCGGAAATTTCAGTCTAAAATCCGAAATCACAAACCAATTAGGAGGAAGTGTCTATGCAAGAATAATTTACACTAAAAATAAATGGGAAGTTTATGCATCTGCGGATTTAACAGCCGCTCATTATGATTACGATTATTTTGACAAAACGGATTTTCTGAACAACAATTATCTGCTTGAATCTAACGTAACTGACAAATATTCTTGCAAATATATATGTCCTGCGGCAGGCATAAACTATTCGTTTTCTGACGATTCCAACATCGGAGTCAGAAGCGTGTCAATGAAATCTTACGAAACCAATGATTACGTCGGAAGTTTAAGACATTTTACAAACCAAAATCTTGATTTTGAGGATTTAACAAGGGATTACAACCATTCTGAGCCTGTAATTTCGTATTTGATTTTTTATTACACAAAAAAATTCAAAAACACCGCTCTTGACTTTTCAAACAACAACATTTTCGGCAAACGTCCGCGCACTACCGACTACACGGAATCGGCTGCTGAAATTTTTCAAAACTATGTTACCAAATACCGCGTAAACTCATTCCTTTTGGATTTTGACACGAAATTCTCTAAAAAATTCAAACTGAACTACGGCGCGGAACTTACTTTAACAAACGACAAGCAGGATTTTGACTTTTCAACACAAAACGTTGAAACAGACTTGTCTTCAAGCAGTTCAGAACGCAAACAGACACTCAGCGGCGAATATTTGAACGCAAAATTCTCTTTTGAAAAATTCTCTTTTGACCTCGGTTTGAGATACGAGCACACGATTTACGATTATTACGACCAAGGCATCAAGGACAAAGATTTTTGCAGGACTTACGACGACTGGCTGCCCTCGTACAGTTTCAAATATTCTCCAAACTCAGACATATCGTTTTCAACGGGTTTCAGAACGACAATCAAACGTCCGCGTTACAAGCAGTTGGACGGCAAACTTTCCGCAACAGACAAATATTCCTACACTTTGGGGAATCCGCTTTTGCAGCCGTATTACCGCCGCTCGTTCAACAATTTAATAAAAATTTACGACTTCGCCATAATTTCGTCATTTGAGAACCGCAAACAGTACATGTCAAACGATTATTTTTCTGACGGTGAAAAATTGATTTCGCGTTACTGCAATCTGAAAAACTTTTGGAAAAACACTATTGGCGCAGAGTGGAGTTCGGAGTTCGGCTTTTACGAGCCTGAAATTGAAGTCGATTATTCGCACCAGTATTTAAGCGGAACATTTGCGGACAAGGAAATCGACTACAAAACGCCGGTTTGGGAATTTTCGGTTTCAAACGGTTTCTCATTGCCTTACGACATGTTTTTGAGCATTGACTTGGGATATTCAACCAAGGGACACGACGTTTTCGACTACTGTTTTGAAACGTGGGAATCGTGCGCAAGTTTTTCAAAGGAGTTTAAAGGCGGATTTTCTTTGACGGCAGAATATGAGGGCTTTTTAGTGCCAAAATACGAAAAATCAGAAACAAAACTTGGCGGATTTTGTTTTAATTCCGAAGAGACATCCTTTGTCAGAGAGTTCAGCGTAACACTCAGTTATGTTTTCAACAACAAGCGGCTAAAATATTCCGGCAACAAAACTTCGTCAGAAATAAACAGATTGGACAAATGAAACGGATTTTTATAATATTATTGACACTTTGCGTGTTGTATTCCTGCAACGCGATTAAAATGCCTTTTGAAAGTAATTATTCCCAGTGGCGTTTCAACAATGACAGCAACATTGTTCACAATGTTGAAAAAAATCTTGTTTTTGACTATTTTGACGAAACAGACCCGCTTTGTCAACTTTACAACGAAGGAATGGACGATGAAAAAGACGACGAATACTACAAAAAATATATCGTAAATGAAGATGATTTGCATTTTTTTACGAAACAGAATTTCAAAAGGGACAATCCGCGCCGGAAGTTTTTCAATATTTGCACCGATAAAATTCCGTTTTTGGATTCGGTTTGTTACATCATCACTGACAATATTATGATGTTTACAGTGAAAGAAAACGAAAAATGGCAACCTGATTATTTTTGCAACGCCTTGGAAGTGTGCGATTGGAAAAACACGCATATTCCCGGCACAAAAACGGTTTTCAACGACAGCATTGTCTGGCGGAATATAATTACCGATTCCCAAAACATGATTTTTATGGTTGTTGACCGGTTCAAACTCAAA
>JAFXUC010000129.1 GCA_017535325.1 Bacteroidales bacterium
ATATTAGTGGTGTTGATACCAATCGCCATTATAGGGCTTTATAATATCTACAAAATATTTGTAGTCAGCGATATATGCAAAAACCTGAACGGTAGTTATGCCGATAATGAACTTGCTCTAAAAGAAGTTGACGAGCAGGCTCTCTCTGTCCTATGTTTTGCTAACAAGGCTGCGTTTATAGTGGATTTAAGTCTGATAGAAAACTTGACCAAAATTTCTGTTCCGGAGGATTTCCCGTTAAAAGCCGATTACGACGATTTTTTTGCCCTTGTAGACAGAGCCAAAACCGGCACTTTCAATCAGGACGAATACAAAATTCTTGCTCAAAAAGGCGAAGCATTGCTCAACACCTCAGCCGCAATGTTGGACAAAACCGTTGAAGAACAAAATGCTATTTACGAATCAACAGGGAAATGGCTCCTCCGCACGATTTGCGAAATAATTATCGGACTCGTGCTCTCGTTTGTAGCGTGTTGGTTTGTCGGCAAATATTTTGAAAAAAAGATAACAACACCCGTAAAATACGCCGAAGCCCTTTCTAAAAAAATCCTCGACGGAGAACTTTCTGACAGCGGAGCAATGGAAAATTATGACGGATATTTTTCTGAATTGCACGATGCTATAAGCGCGTTGAATCAAAATATGCAACTCATAATCCCGACAATGAGTATGTCCGTAAACGAAATTTCAGGAATTTTGGACGGCATGGGCGAAGGGAAAAACGAAGTTTATGATAATTTTCAACTGATGATTACCTCGGCGCAGAATGTCAAAAACGCCATTGACGAAATTTCCGTCAAAATAAAAAACAATTCTGTTAATGCCGCCGATGCACAAAAACTCTCGCAAGCCGCGCAAAAAAGTATTGAAGACTGTTCCGAGGCCACAAAAAACATTGTTAAGGCAATGGATACGATAGCGGAAAAAATTTCCATCATCGACGATATTGCATTTCAGACCAACATACTTGCGCTAAATGCAGCCGTAGAAGCCGCACGCGCAGGCGAGCAAGGCAAAGGTTTTGCTGTTGTAGCGGCTGAGGTTCGCAAACTTGCCGAAAAATCAGCCTTGGCAGCCAAAGAAATCAACGGCGTATGCTCCGAAGGCGTATTGCTGACCAAACAAACCGACAAAGTCTTTACCGAAGTATTGCCTCAAATGCAAAACAGCACAATACTTATCAACGAAATATCCTCTGCAAGCCAAGAACAAGCGCAAGGCGTAGAACATATTGTATCAGCAGTAAGTAGAATAAGCGAAATCGTAAGTCTGTTTACCACTCTCGCTAACGATATGGAAAGCGCAGTAGCCGGCATTTACGGCAGCACAGAAAAAATCAGAGAAAATACGTCATACTTTAAAACTGTATAATACTATGAATTTCAGGAATTTAAGGTTATCAAAAAAGATATTTATAGCAGGCACATTACTTTTGATGCCTATCATAATAGTATGTATATACAATGTATACAAGGTTTGGAAAATGGACAAAATCTTGTATGAACTCGGAAGTTCTTTCCGCACCGTAACGAGCAATGCTGGTTGGGCGGCAGGATATTTTCAGTCTGCGGCACTAAGCGACGAACAACGCGCCAAAGAATTTCTCGACAAGGCGCAACCGTTTATGCTCAAATTAGCAAATTCTCAAAACGACCCTGTTTTGACGGAAGCAATCCGCAGTCAAATTTCCGAAGTTATTTCCGTATACAATGCAAGCGGCGAAAAAGATTTGCACAAACTTCATCAATTAACCAAACAACTTGAACGCAACACAGTACAAGATATGAAAGCACAAATCGATTATCTCGACACATGGGTCTCTCGTTCCAAGATAGAGCAGTTGATTGGTTTTTCGCTTTGCGTCATTGTTGGTTTGCTGATAGTAATTTCGATAGTATCGCGCATACTTCAACCTATCAACAAATCGGTTCAGCAGGCTTACAAGATAACATCGGGCGACCTTACCGAACCACTTTCAGAAAGCCGCTATACTGATGAAGCGGGAAGACTCCGCACCACGGTTTCCAAAATGACAATACTGCTTCAAAAACTTTTCAGTTCTACGCAAGTTGCATGTAAATCACTATTTGCAGCCTCAGAAAAGTTGAAAGAAACATCAAAGCAAATAGACTCTCATTCTGTAAATATGGCATCTTATACAGACGAAGTGAGTGCATTAATGGAAGAAATGTCAGCCTCAATGCAAAATACCACTGACAATTCGTATCAGTGTGTTACCACCTCAGGCAACACTTTGAAATCGGTAAAAGAATGTAACGAAGCAGCAATAAAGAGCGTTGAAGCCATGAGCCACATTACAGATAAGATTTCGATAATCAATAATATAGCGTTTCAGACCAACATACTTGCGTTAAATGCGGCTGTTGAAGCAGCACGTGCCGGCGAACAAGGCAAAGGATTTTCTGTTGTAGCCGCTGACATTCGCAAACTTGCCGAACGTAGCGCGTTAGCCGCCAAAGAAATCAATACCGTAGGCGGAGAAGGACGTCAAGCAGCAACGGCGGCAAAAGATGTGTTTGCAAAAGTGTTGCCGCAAATAGAAGAAACGGTGGCATTAGTAAACGAGATTTCAGCCTCCACAGCCGAACAAAACGTATCAGCCGAACAGATTAATCAAGCGATACAGACACTATCCCAAGCCACAAGAACATATTCCGGACTTGCTGCCCAAACAGCCAGCAATTCTCAGGTACTCGCCGAGCAAAGCGAAAACCTTACCGGAATGATTGGATTTTTCAAGACGGAATAAAAAATATCAAGACATAAAAAAACAAAAAAAGGCTGTTACTTAAAATGTAGCAGCCTTTTTTTGTTAGTATTCATTCCACGGTTTTATTTTGAGTTCTTTGACAGAGTGCCGTGCGAATGCCGTACAGAACGCCGCCGCAAGCCGTGAATTTGTCAAAAGCGGAATGTTGAAATCTATCGCCATACGCCTTATAACATAATCTTTGTCCAACTCCGTCTTTGAAAGGTTTTTCGGAATGTTGATAACTAAGTCAATTTTATGCTCCTTGATGTAATCCGCAATGTTTGGTTTGCGGTCATCGTCAGGCCAATTTAACGTTATTGTTTCAACGCCGTTGTCATGGAAAAAGTTTGAAGTTCCGCGCGTACAATATACGTTGTAACCCTTCTCTATCAACAATTTAACAGGTTCTAACAAGGTCAGTTTGTCTTTCAGCGGACCAGAGGAAACCAAAATGTTCTTTTCAGGAATTTTGTTTCCGACCGAAAGCATGGCTTTCAAAATTGCTTCGTAATAATTCTCGCCTAAACAGCCGACTTCACCTGTTGAAGCCATTTCAACGCCCAAAACAGGGTCTGCCTTTGCCAAACGTGAGAACGAAAACTGAGGTGCTTTTATGCCGACATATTCCAAATCAAAAAGCGTTTTGGCAGGTGGCGTAACTTTTATGCCGAGCATTATGTCCGTTGCATATTCTATAAAGTTGGTTTTCAAGACTTTTGACACAAACGGGAACGAGCGCGAAGCCCTTAAATTCAGTTCGATAACTTTTATGTCGTTGTCTTTTGCCAAAAACTGCATATTGAAAGGTCCCGAAATCTCCAACGCTTTTGCTAACTTCTTAGCAATCTGTTTGATACGACGGACGGTTTCAACGTAAAGTTTTTGCGGCGGAAACAACATTGTAGCGTCGCCCGAATGTACGCCCGCAAATTCTTGATGTTCTGAAATCGCGTAAATGATTAATTCACCGTTTTGCGCAACTGCGTCAAAATCAACCTCTTTTGCGTTTTCAATAAACTGTGTTACAACAACAGGGTATTGTTTTGATACTGTCGCCGCAAGTTTTAAAAAGTGTTCCAACTCTGTTTTGTTGCTGACAACGCTCATCGCTGCACCCGAAAGCACATACGAAGGACGAATCAAAAGCGGGAAACCGACTTCGTCAGCAAAAGTCATAATATCGTCAATATGAGTGAGTTCCTTCCAACGAGGCTGGTCAATGCCGAACTTGTCGCAAAGTTCAGAAAACTTGTTTCTGTCTTCGGCTTTGTCGATGTTGAGCGGTGAAGTTCCAAGAACGGGAACATTAACCTCATACAATCTCATTGCCAAGTTGTTAGGAATCTGACCGCCGGTCGAAACTACAATTCCTTTTGGAAGTTCCAAATCATAAATATCCAAAACCCTTTCAAACGACAACTCGTCAAAATAAAGTCTGTCGCAAGTGTCATAATCGGTAGAGACGGTTTCGGGATTGTAGTTAATCATAATTGACCTCAAACCTCTCTTACGTATTGTGTTAATGGCATTTACGCCGCACCAGTCAAATTCAACCGAACTTCCTATGCGGTATGCGCCCGAACCCAAAACGATGACAGATTTTTGGTCGTTGAAAAATTCGATGTCGTGTTCAATACCGTTGTAAGTTACATAAAGATAATTGGTTTGAGCCGGATATTCAGCCGCAAGAGTGTCGATTTGCTTTATAAACGGGGTGATTCCTCTTTGTTTACGATAATTTCTGACTAACATCATATCCGAAGTGATGTCGGTTTTTTGATGTTTGTAGACGAGTTTTGCGATTTGAAAATCCGAAAATCCCATTTTTTTGACGGTTCGGATAAATTCGTCGGGGATTTCTTCCATCGAATTGAACTTTTGAAGTTCTTCGCCCAAATCGTAAATATGACGAAGTTTATACAAAAACCACTTGTCAATTTTTGTAAGGTCGTGAATTTTGTCGATTGAAAAACCGTCAGCAAAAGCGTCCGCAATCGCAAAAATTCTCATATCGGTAGGCTCTGTTAACTCCTTGTTAATGTTTTCAATGTGCTTGTTGGCGATGAATCCGTGCATACCTTGACCAATCATTCTCAAACCCTTCTGAATTGCCTCCTCGAAGGTGCGTCCGATTGCCATAATTTCGCCGACCGACTTCATTGCCGAGCCGATTTCCTTGCTGACACCCACGAATTTGTTGAGGTCCCAACGCGGGATTTTCACAACGCAATAGTCCAGCGCCGGCTCAAAACAAGCCGTAGTTACCTTTGTTACAGTGTTTTTGAGTTCGTGGAGACCATAGCCGAGACCGAGTTTTGCGGCGACGAATGCCAATGGATAGCCTGTCGCTTTTGATGC
>JAFXUC010000130.1 GCA_017535325.1 Bacteroidales bacterium
AGATGATGATGATGATGACGATTATTCTGACAACGGCGACGGGGCTGGTTACAACGGCAATAGTACGAATGGTCCGGACATTACCCGTGATGATACCTATGACAATTCCGGTGAAAGTATACTGAACAATGACGACGGAGGCTCCCGCAGCAACGGCGGAGAGGAATTTAATCAGACATGGCCAGAGAAAGATGCACAGGGAATGCTTGGCGGAAGTCTTAATTTCCAATCTCAAAACCATAGAGGTGATAATTGTATAAAGATTACCGGTACTTTCCATGCAAAACAAACTTTTTCGTATCAGACGGAAGTTATGATAGCGGATGCTAACAAGAAGATTGCCTCCGGTAATGGTGTCGCCGGTTATGCAGATTGGTACGGCAGCGGTGTTCTTACGGCACAAGGCGGTATGGAAGTTACTGTCAACCATTTTGTTGCATATTCAGATCTTAGTAATTTACAGCGCGGAGTTACTTATTACATGACAATGTATATGGTAGATCCTGACACGCATGAGAGATTGGCATCTACTAATATGTTGAGTTTCAAACTCAATTAAGTCTGTGAGAATTTCTTTTAACAAGGCTGCAAAAAACATTTGCAGCCTTTGTTTTTTTAAACATAATAATTCTTAACTTTCTTGTATATTTTGGCGAAAGTTCTTAATTTTGCGTTCTAAAAAAGAATTTATAATCTGAAATGAAAAAATTAACCGTTTTATTCTTTCTGCTTGCCTTGTTTTTGGGTGCTAACGCGCAGAAAAAAACTGCCGCCGATATTCTTAAAGAACACAAAGTCAACACGGCTTTTGAACCCGGCGAAGAACTTATTTACGATTTGAAATACGGCATTATAAAAGCCGGCGAGTTTTCTATTTCCGTAAAACTCGTCCCAGTCGGCTACGACTATTATTTTTACGTCATCGCCAAATGCTACACAACCGGAGTGGCGGCAAAACTCGCCAAAATTTACGACATTTACGAAAGTTATTTCGACATCGTTACCGGTCTGCCGATAAAAGCCGTAAGAAACGTTACCGAAAACAATTACAAACGGTACAACGAGGATTTGTTTTTTCAAGACTCCTCCGTGGTCTATTCAATGAAAAGCGGACGCCACCAACTCCCTGAAAATACGCTTGACATAATTTCAGCGTTTTATTTTTCGCGCAAGTTTATCTTTGACGAAAAATACCAGAAAAACGAATACATGAACCTTACAACCTGGTTCAACGAGGAACTTTACAAATTCAAAATGGCTTACCGAGGATCGGAAAAAATCAAAACTGATTTCGGAAAGTTTGAATGCCTGAAATTTTCGCCGGTTTTGGAAAACGACGCAACTTTCAAAAACGAAGACGACATGGTGGCGTGGTTTACAAACGACGGAAACTATGTCCCGGTGAGGATTATAATCAAACTTCCGCTCGGAAAAGCAAAATGTGAGTTAAGAAGTTATAAAAATTTAAAAAATAAAGACGGATTCTTGAAATAAACGAAAAATTTATATATTTGCGCGTTAAAAAGATAACACAAACAATCATCGTCAAAAAAAATTTATGTTAAAAAAAATCCGCTTCGTGCTTGCCCTGCTGTTTTGGGCGGGCATAACTTTGATGTTTTTGGATTTTAGCGGCACGCTCAAATGCTTTTTGGGCTGGATGGCTAAAATTCAGTTCTTACCGGCAATTTTAGCCCTTAACATCGGGGCTGTATTATTTGTCTTGGCGTTAACGCTGCTTTTCGGAAGACTTTATTGCTCAATTATTTGTCCGATGGGTGTCTTTCAGGATTTTGTCAGCAGGATAGCCGGAAAATTCAAAAAACGCCGTTTTAAATTCACTCCCGAAAAACGCAAAACACGTCTTGTTATATTGGGCGTTTTCGTAGTTCTTTTGGTGGCATTCTCTCCGCTTGCGGCTCTGATCGCTCCGTACAGCGCGTACGGCAGAATGATTAGTTCTATTTTTCAGCCGGTTTACATGACGGTTAACAATCTCTTGGCAAAAGCCGCCGAGCATTACGACAGTTACGCTTTTTACGGTGTTGACGTCTGGCTCAAAAGCGGCGCAACTCTCGGCGTTGCAATCGTAACTTTCTTGGTTGTAACCGTTTGGAGTTGGAAAAGCGGACGCGGATATTGCAACACAGTCTGCCCCGTCGGAACGGTTCTCGGACTCCTTTCAACAAAAGCCGTTTTTAAAATCAAAATCGATGCTGACAAATGCGTAAACTGCGGTCTCTGCGAGAAAAACTGCAAAGCCGAAGCCGTTGATTTTAAAGCGCATACCGTTGATTATTCGCGTTGCGTTGCCTGCATGAACTGTATCGGAGTTTGCAAAAAAGACGCAATTTCGTTTTCAAAATCTTCCTCAAAATCATCTGATAAAAAAGCGGACGAACCGGAAGATTCAGCCCTCAGAAAGACCCTCGCAACGGGTGCTTTGCTTGCGGTTTCAGGCGTGGTAAAGGCGCAGGAAAAACAGTTTGACGGCGGTTTTGCCGTTATCGAAGACAAAAAAATCCCCGCCCGCGACTGTCCCGTAAAACCCGCCGGTTCAAGGAGTTTGAGACATTTTTCGTCGCATTGTACGGCGTGTCAGTTGTGCGTTACGCAATGTCCGAACAACGTTTTGAGACCTTCGTCAAAAATCGAAAATTTCATGCAGCCCGAAATGAGTTTTGAACTCGGATACTGCCGTCCTGAATGTACAAGATGTTCAGAGGTTTGTCCGACTGGGGCAATCGAAAAAATCACCAAAGAAGAAAAAACTTCAATCCGTGCCGGTCATGCGGTTTGGATAAAAGCAAACTGTCTGCCCGTAAATGACGGCGTAAAATGCGGAAACTGTGCAAGTCATTGTCCCTCAGGCGCAATCACGATGGTAAAACTTCCCGAAAATCCCTCGGTTGAAGTTCCGGCGGTGGATTCAGAAAGGTGCTTAGGCTGCGGCGCGTGCGAAAACCTCTGTCCGTCAAGACCTTTTGCGGCGATTTACGTTGAAGGCAACGAGGTTCACGGTGATATGTAATTCACAATGCATAATTCATAATTAAAAATTGAAAAAAATGTCAGAAAAAAATATAAACAGACGTGATTTTTTGAAAATGGCGGGAGCGTCTGCCGCCGTTACAGCGGTTTCGATGATGGGCTGCGGCAATCAGAAAACCGAAGAAATTACGGGTCAGTCAACATCCTCAAAAAAGGAGATTCCGACCGACAAAATGACTTACCGCACCAACCCCAAAACCGGCGACAAAATTTCGGTTCTCGGTTACGGTTTTATGCGTCTTCCCACGATTAACAACCGCAGCGCGAGAGAAAACGGCGGCGAGGAAATCGATCAGGAAACTGTCAACCGTCTGACTGATTACGCGATAGAACACGGCTTGAATCTTTTTGACACTTCGCCGGCGTATTGTCAGGGACGGTCGGAACACGCGATGGGCATTGCGCTGAGCCGTTATCCGAGAGACAAATATTTTATTTCGACAAAACTTTCAAACTTTGCGCCGCAGACCTGGGGAAGAGAGGAATCAATCGCGATGTACAAAAACTCGTTGAAAGAACTTCAAACGGAATACATTGATTATCTGCACCTTCACGGAATCGGCATGGGCGGTTTGGAACAGTTTGAAAAGCGTTACATCGAAAACGGCGTTTTGGATTTTCTTCTCAAAGAGCGCGAGGAAGGCAGAATAAAAAATCTCGGCTTTTCGTATCACGGTGATGTCAAGGTTTTTGACTATCTTGTTGACAATCACGACAAATGGCATTGGGATTTTGCGATGATTCAGATGAATTACGTTGACTGGAAATACGCAAAAAGAATCAATCCCATGAACACCGATGCTGAATATCTTTACAACCGTCTTTCGGAAAAAGGCATTCCAGTTTTCATTATGGAGCCGATTTTGGGCGGACGTTTGGCAAAACTTCCGAAACACTTGGCGGCGAATTTGCGCGAAAGAATCCCTGAAAACAGTGTTGCATCGTGGTCTTTCCGTTGGATTGCCTCGCACAAAAACGTTTTGACGATACTTTCTGGCATGACATATATGGAGCATTTGGAGGACAACCTTTCGACTTTGTGTCCTTTGCAGGAATGTACCGAGGAGGAAAACGCTCTTTTACAGAGGGTTGCAGACGAGTTTGTAAACTTTCCGCTTGTACCGTGTACAGAATGTCAGTATTGTATGCCTTGTCCTTACGGCGTTGACATTCCAGGGTCGTTTTCGCATTACAACAAGTGTGTCAACGAGGGTTACATTTCGGTTTCGTCTCAGGACGAAAACTTCGCGGAAAACCGCCGTCGTTTCTTAATCGGTTATGACAGAAGGGTTGACAAAAAGCGTCAGGCGGCGCATTGTATCGGCTGCAATCAGTGTGTTTCGCATTGTCCTCAGGGCATAAAAATCCCTACCCGCCTCAAAGACATTGACGATTATATCGAAAAATTAAAACAAGACAAGTTGTAAAATACAGACAATTAACCCCGCACATTTTAAAATCTGCGGGGCTTTTAATTAATAATTTTACAATTTTGAAATTTCATCTATTGAAAGACCGGTGGCAGCAGCGATTTCTTCAACAGTCATTTTACCCATTGATTTGAGCATCCGCGCCATTTCGCGCATTGCGTTTGCACGACCTTTTTCCATGCCTATTTTTTCGCCTTCGGCTCTGCCGTCAATATGTCCGTCGCAATAGCCTTCGTAACGGCTTGAATCGTCAAGACTTAATGCAAGTCTGACACTTTCCAAATAACGCTTGTAAATCTTTCTCTCTTCTTCGCTGAGAGCATCTACGCGGAGAATTTCACGAGCCTCTTTCAAGCCCTGAGCGGTAAACGCATCGGGAATTTCGCCGGTTTTTAAGACCGCGATCCTCTCTTTTGTAAATCACTTTTGTGAAACAAAAATCCGTAGGCAAACATATTGACATAATTTGATAGTATTTTTAGTTTTCTGCAAAGTTAAATAAAAACCCTTCAATATCCAAAATTTTTACTAATTTCGCGCCATAAAATATTCATTAATTTAAAGAAAAACATCATGCTAAAATTAAGACAGATTTTTTTCTCGGTATTGGCTTTGCTGATACTTACGGGTGCGCGTGTTTCTGCGCAGGACAAATATGCTTACAGCATACTGAAAGACGGTACGCTGACACTGTATTTTGACAGCAACAAACCTCAAGATGCTTTGGGTCTTGGACGGGCAAGTTGGCAAAATGTTGCCACGTCAGTAAACAAAGTGGTAATTGACAAATCGTTTTCCGGTTATTCGCCTAAGTCGTGTGCAAAGTGGTTTATGGGCTTAGAAAACGTAACGGAAATCTCCGGACTTGAAAATCTCAATACATCACAAGTAACCGATATGATGCAGATGTTTGCTTATTGTAAAAAACTCAAAAGCATTGACGTGGGCGGTTTCAATACTGAAAATGTTACCGACATGCAGTGGATGTTTTCGGGTTGTGAAAAACTAAAAACTCTTGATTTGAGTTCCTTTAACACCGAAAAAGTTGAAGATTTCTCCTCTATGTTTTCGAATTGCTACTTACTTGAAACGATATATGCCGACCCCAACAAATGGTCAACCAAAAATTTGAAATATTCGGAATATATGTTTAGTTCTTGTTTTTTGCTTTACGGTGGTAAAGGCACTGTTTGCGACGGCAATGTGGACAAAGAAAATACAAAATACGCCGTAATTGATGCCGACGGTACTCCCGGATACTTGACTGCAAAAGGTACTAAACAGCCGTCGCTCAAAATTGAAATCCCTTACAGAATAGAAAAGGATGATTATGCACTCGGAGAGAAACTCGTTTTAGATGGCTGGTTTAATGTAACATTGCCGTCCGGAAAAATACAAAAATTAAGGTTGTCAAACATTCCTTTGGAGTGTTTTTCTGAATATGACATTACGACAGCGGGAAAAAAGGAAATTACGCTGACATGTTTTGGCGGACAAACCACTTTCACCGTAAAGTATTCGGACAAGGATATGCCTTACACGCTTTTTGATACCAAAACAGGAACTCTGACGTTTTATTACGGCAAATACAAGGATGGTGCATGCGGCGGTTTTTCCACCGGGACGGCCGATCGTAAAAAAATCGTAACCGCAGTTTTTGAAGCCTCCATGTCAGATTATATACTGCCCTATGCAGATGCTTTGAAAAAGTTTTTTGACGGTTGCGAAAACATGACATCCGTAATCGGTCTTGAAAACCTCAACATTTCCAAGGTCAAAGTTGTCTGGGGTATGTTTAGAAATTGTAAGAAACTCACCAAAATAGACCTCAGCGGATTGAACATGGAAAATGTAATGGATTTTGGTTCTTTGTTCGACGGCTGTGCTTTACTTAAAGAAATCAAGTTTGGCAATTCTCTTATTCTAAATACGGAAAACATGATGGATATGTTTCAAGGCTGTGAAAAACTCGAATCTATTGATTTAAGTCGTTTCTGTACGGCACAAGTTAGGAGTACGAGCGGAATGTTTGAAGGTTGTAAGAGTCTTAAAACGCTTGATTTGAGTATGTTTGATATGGGAGCATCATACGACATACAGCAGATGTTCAACGATTGTGTCAATCTTACTACAATTTACGTAAGTGATTTCTGGGTTATAGAAGAAGGTCAAAAAGAGAAAGATTTTTTCAGAAACTGTACAAAACTCACAGGCGGCAACGGAACCAAGTTTGACGCTCAGAAAGCGTTAGCAAAATACGGTGTAATCGACAAGGCGGGACAGCCGGGTTATATGACATACAAAAAAGCGGCTACCGTGCTTACTGCACCTTCGGCAAAAGAATCTCTTGTCTATACCGGCAAGGAGCAGACACTTGTCAATTCTGCGGGAAGCAATTTTGGAAAGCCTGTTTATTCTCTTGACGGCAAGACGTATTCCGAAGACCTTCCGAAAGCCGTCAACGCGGGCGAATACACCGTATGGTGCAAAATCGACGGGACAGATAATTACACGGGAGTAGAACCTGTGTCAGTGAAAGTTACGGTAAACAAGGCTCAGAACGAAATCAAAACCGATCCTTCTGGCGTTAAAAATCTTAGAGCCAACGGCAAGCCGCTTGCTTTAACGACCGCCGGAATATCTGCTTTTGGCAAGGTTCTTTACAGTCTTGACGGTACGACGTATTCGGAAGACATTCCGACAGCCGCCGAAGCGGGAGAATACACTGTGTATTACAAAGCGGAAGAAACGGATAATTTCACCGGCAGTGAGGCTGTAACAATAACAGTTACCGTAAACGCTGCGACCCCCGTCAACGAACTTTCCGGTCTTAACAGCAGTGTGAAAGTATGGTCATACGGTAAAACAATCTTCATAGAGGCATCAGAGAGAACCTCTTACAGAATTTTAGACTTAAACGGCAGGGTTATAAAGTCGGGCGTTGCCGAATCCGGACGGGAAGAGGTGATTTTGAGCCGATCCATAGGTTCAGTTCTTATCGTAGAGACAAAAGGTAAGACATTTAAGATAATGTACTAAAAAATAAAGGCGGACTTTTCCGCCTTTATTTTTTTTGAGCAAATTGGTTGGAAGTGATTTTGGCGATGATTTTATTTTGTGCGATTAAAGAAAAAGAATTAACTTTGCAGCAAACAAAAAAAACTTTAAAGCAATGGAAGGGTTTAAAACTAAGATTGCAACTGACTACAAAACAGTTAGTTATAATGAAATATCAGAGCAAATAAAATTGCTGCCGGATGTCTATTTGGGAGATCTGTATAGATATATCTCTTATCTTATGTATTGCGCTCGCGAGAATGAAGAAAGAAAAATCCAAAATCTTAGGGCAGCAATCAAGGAAGGCGAGGAGAGTGGCTTTCTCAATGATTTTGATCCAGATGCTTTTTTACAAAAAATAAAATCAGAAAGACACGATGGCAAAATATAAAATATCCGAGGACGGCACTGTCAAAATTATCAGGGTTTTGCATCAACAAATGGATATTCAGTCCAAATTTTAATTTTTCAAAAAAAATTGCTATTTTTTTGCTATAAATTAAAATTTGTATACTTTTGCTGCTAAAAATGACACTTATGGAAGAAAACAAACCTTTGATTTTGATAACCAACGACGACGGAATTTTTGCAAAAGGCATAAAAGAACTCGTTAGAGCCGTAAAAGATTTGGGCGAAGTGTGGATTGTTGCGCCGGACAGAGCGCAAAGCGGTAAAGGTCACGGAGTTACGCTTGATATGCCGCTTTGGCATCGTCCGGCAAAATTTGAAGAAGACGTCCGCGCTTTCAAATGCTCAGGCACGCCAGCAGACTGCGTTAAAATCGCACTTTTCAAAATTCTTGACCGTAAACCCGATTTGATTCTCAGCGGAATCAACCACGGCTCTAATTCGAGCGTCAACATCCTGTATTCGGGAACTATGGGCGCGGCTATGGAAGGCGCACTTCATAAAATACCCTCAATAGGTTTTTCACTTTTGAATTTTGCACCTGACTCAGATTTTACAACGGCGGGAGAGTATGCAAGAAAAATTACTGAAAAAGTTCTCGCAATGAAGTCGGAAAAGCCTGTCTGTCTTAACGTTAACATTCCGTATGACGATCCGCAAAACATAAAAGGCATAAAAATCTGCCGTCAGGCTTCGGGCGAATGGAGAGAGTTTTTTGACGAGCGTTACCATCCGTCCAACCGCCGTCCGTATTACTGGCTGACGGGTAATTTTTATAATTTTGAACCTCAGGCTGCCGATACCGACGAATGGGCTTTGGCAAACGGTTTTGTCTCCGTACAACCCGTAACCTGCGATTGTACGGACTATTCCGCAATGAGTGCCTTACAAGTCGGGATCGAAGGACTTTAAAAAGCGTTCGAGCGAGTCTTTCTGAATTTCCTCGTAATTTTCCGGAATTAAGAACGTTTCGTCGGGAATTTCCTCGTCGGAGATTTCTTTGGCGGTAAATTCCATATAAATTCCGCTCAAAATTACTTGGAATTTCATTAATACGCCGTCCAAATCCCTGAAAGCGTTGTTGATGTTGGGACGGGAAATTTTTATGTCGGTTGTGTACCAGAGTTCAAGGTCGCGGTTTATGTTTTTGCAGTGAGCCGTCGCCTTGTGGCACAAAAAACCGCATATTGTCGCCGTGTCTTTCTCACGGGTGATTTCCATGTCTTTTATCATGTCATAACCGAAGGCAATGCCGTTGGAATCGGTTACGTGCTTGAATCTGTCCGCAATAATTCTTACAAGAGAATAATATTTGTTGTTTTCTTTGTCGGTGATAAAAGAGATGCCGAACGAGCCCGCAAAACCCTTGATATTCATTGCGGTGTTGTTGTTTTTGAAGTTCATTTCCACTTCATCAGGCATGATGCCGATGAGTTGGCTTTTGTTTTCCGACTTTGGAAATTCTACCTTATAAATTATTTTGCCTTCGCTGATGCCCGACAACTTGTTTGAAGGTCCGCACCCGAAGTACATAAAACATGAGATAACAAAAATAAGTGTTCTGACTATGCTTTTCATTGTCATAAATACAGTTTAGTTAAGCGGTTTTATAAATTTGCAACAAATAATGCGCCATATTTTTAAATTTTTTTAAAACATATCATTAAAAATATTTTTGTTTTTCAATAAAACTCTATACTTTTACTGACTGAATAAAATGCGGTTTTGCGGTACAAAAATAGCATATTTTTTTGTAATAAAAATGACTTTTTTACCGTTAAACTTAAAAAATAGACAATTTTAAATATATGAGAAAAATCATAATTTCTGCGCTTTTATTGCTGTTTGGGCTTGATTCTACGGCTCAGGACGCGGCTTTTGAGAACAAAACCGTTCAAATTGCCTCTTATAAAATAGACGCAAAACTTGATACCGATGCCAAAATGATTTCGGCAACGGAAGTTTTGAGGTGGAAAAACAATACTTCGGATACGGTTTCGGAGTTGATGTTTCACACTTATCTCAACGCTTTTAAAAATTCAAAAAGTACGTATTTCATAGAAAGTGAAAGGGAGTGCGGGTATAATCTCAGCGAACTTTTTTCGGATTCTGACTGGGGTTACATCGACATTTTGCGTATGACGGTAGAGGGCGGAGAGCCTTTGACGCCGGATTTGAAGTATTTTCATCCTGACACCGGCAACGAAAACGACCAGACGGTTATGAAAGTAAAACTTCCGAAACGGCTTCTTCCCGGCGAGGAAATCACCCTTAACATTACCTTTTTGTCGAAACTGCCCAAAATTTTGCACCGCACGGGTTATGAGCGCGGCGACTTTTTCATGGTAGGGCAGTGGTTTCCGAAAATCGGCGTTTACGAGCCGAAAGGCATGAGGGGCAGAAAAACTTCCGGCTGGAATTGTCATGAGTTTCATTTCAATTCGGAGTTTTACGCTGACTTCGGCACTTACGAGGTCTCAATCAACCTTCCTGAAAAATACGTTGTCGGCGCAACCGGCGTAGAAACTTACAACGCCACAATCGGCGACGGCACAAAGACTTACAAGTTTTACGCAAACGACGTGATTGATTTTGCGTGGACGGCATCGCCGCGTTACAAGGTTATGCTCGACACTTATAATAATAAGGGAATAAAACTTTTGTATATGCCCGAACATTCTTCCGAGGCGGAGCGTTATATAAAAGCCGTAAAATTTGCCTTTGAATACATGCAGAAAAATGTCGGCGAATATCCTTATCAGCAAATCACTTTGGCTGACTGTCCTTTTTACGCCCGCAGTGCCGCGGGAATGGAATATCCGATGTTCATAACCGTTCACACCAACCGTTTTGACGGTTTTCACGAGGCGGAAAGCGTTGCGATTCACGAGTTTGTGCATAATTATTTTATGGCGGCGGTTGCAAACAACGAGTTTGAAGAGGCTTGGCTCGACGAAGGTCTGACGTATTTTTACGAGGGCGAAATCATGGACGCATATTTCGGCGAAGGCTCGCAGTACAATTGTCTTGGTTTTAAGCAAAACGCTTCCGAAAAAGTAAGGCTCGGATATACACAGAGTTACAATCCGGCGATTGCCTCTATCAACAATTATGTATGGCGTTATCCCTCGCACACGTATCAGGTTATGGCGTACAACAAGCCTGCGACTATGATTCAGACTTTGAAAGGAATGCTCGGCGAGGAGAATTTCAACGCCGCAATGAAGAATTATTTTGAAACTTTCAAATACAAACATCCTTGTTCTCATGACTTTTTTAACGTTATGAATCAGAAAGTTAAAGAAACTGGCAATCCTGATTTGGGCGGAGATTTGAACTGGTTTTTCAGAAGTGCTTTTACGACCGACGAGGTCTGCGACTATAAACTTACGAAAATTGTCAACACCACCGTTCAGGAGAGCGAGAAAGGCTTTTTTGACAGCGGCTTGGACAAGATTCTTGGCAGGGAAGACGGTCAGAGCAAAATAAAATCGTCGGTTTTTGTCCAGAGAATGGGAACGATGGTAATGCCGGTTGAAGTTTTGGTAACTTTCAAAAACGGTGAGACTCAGACTGTTAAATGGGACGGAAAAGGCCGTTGCAAAGAGTTTGTCTTTACGGGCAGTTCGTCGGTGGTTTCGGCGCAAATCGACCCCGAAAACAAAATCAAATGCGACGTAGACTTGATAAACAACTCGATAAGTTACGAAAACAATTCGCAAAACCCGATTTGGAAATACGCTTCAAAATTTTTGTTTTGGGTTGAAAACGTTTTTCAGTCGGTATTTTTCTTTGCTTAAAATTTTATAACGGAAAAAACATTTAAGAAAATGAACATAATAAAAGCATATTCAAGGGGTTTTAAAAATTCGCTGCGCAGACCGAAAATGATATTTCTCATTTACGCTATATGTCTGCTGCTTGGCTTGTCGCTTGCTTTGCCGTTTTTCTTCTCGTTTCAGAGTGCGAGCGGCAACAGTATGATTTCCAAATCGTTGGATTATACGACGTTCAGCGAACTTATAAATTTCCATTCGTGGAATCTTGAATCTATTTTCCATCAGGGCGTCTTTACGGTGTTTGTTTACTGGCTTTTGATGGTATTTTTTGTGGGCGGCATTATCCGCAGTTTCAACAGAGAGGATTATTCGGTTTCGACGTTTTTTTCGGGCGCGGGAGTCAACTTTTTGAGGTTTCTCCTTTGCGACGTGTTGATGATTGCCGCTCAGATAGTTATGTTTGTTGTATTGTTTGGGTTAGCGTCGTTGCTGTTGAAACTTTTCGGAACAGTGGTTTCGGAAAAGCCGCTCTTTTGGGCGTATGCAATAGCGGGATTCGTTTACGCCTGCGTTGTGGTTTTGCTGCTGATGATTTCGGATTACGCCAAATTTTATATGGAAATGGCTGAAACTCACAGAGTTTTCAAGGCTGTCGGCAAAGCGGTGAAATATGTTTTCAACAATTTTGTAAAAACGTACTTTTTGTACGCGCTTTTGTTGGTAGTTCCGCTTTTGACGCTTGTTCTTTACAAACTTACTTTCGACAAAATCGGCACGGCTGCCACTTGGGGCTTGATTGCGATGTTTTTTGTTCAGCAGTTTTTTATCGTTCTGAGAATTTGGTTCAGGGTCTGGTCTTTGTCGAGCCAGTTTGAAATGTTTGCCGACGACTACGTAAAAGTTTCGGTTTTTGACGTGGATATAACTACGGACACAGAAAACACTGAAAATGAAGAAGAAAAAG
>JAFXUC010000131.1 GCA_017535325.1 Bacteroidales bacterium
AAGATTCCGTCGGACAGATTCTTAGGCGGATATATATCCTCTCGGTTGATTGCAAACACTTCTGCGCGTATTCTGACAGTCGCCTTGTCTGTTAGTTTGTATGCTGCGAGTTTGTCGTTTAAATCCTTTATGCTGTCGGCAACGATTGTGTCCTCTATTAGAGTGTGCAATGATGCCGTCGGTGTTGAGTCGTTTTTTTCCATTTTTTTCAATTTTTATTTGTTAGTTCAAAAATTGTTTGTACATTTGCAGTGTCCGTTGTGGGGCTCTGCGCAAGCATCTCGATGACTATGGCAGGCGGCTGAAAAGCCGCTTTTTTTATGGGAAACGGTAAACTTGTATATCACTGTCGTTATTAAAAAAGACATATACGGTTTTTATATGAATTGTCCTATATTTTGCTTCATACTGTATACCCTCTACAAGTTTATTATAAGACCAATATGATGGGTCGTGAAAATACAAGCAAATTGTATCAGCATTAGTGTTGTTTTCTCTATTATATTTTTTTAATTGCTTGTTTTTGTGTCCTATTGCAGAGCGATAGTCTTTAACATTTTCCGCGATTGATGCCAAATCCATAAGAACATCATCCAAATACATATCCAAATCGGTAAGATTATCATCCTCTTTTCTGAATATAACTTTATGACCATTTTTAAAAGCCCTATTAAAAAAGCGTTGTTCTAAGTCATCGGCTTTTAAAATTTCCCCGTTGATATTGTATGTTTTTATGTCATTTGGGTGTGTCTTATGGTCTTTATGCCAGGCCTTCAACCCTCCTGTTTCCTCATTGAACTCGACATTCAAATAATCAGGGTCATTTTTGTATAGTTCGTATTCCTGTCTTCTTTCGGCTATTAACGCGGCTTTTTCTTTGCACCTATCCACATATTTTTCACATTCTCCCATCCCTTGCAGACATCCTTTGCATTGTTCTTTCAACGTGCCGTCTGCCAATTTCCGTCCTTTCAGAGGGCAACCGTTTGTGGCGCACTGACTCATAAAATACGGATGCCCTTTGGGAAATACCACGCCTTTTTTGCCGACGTTGACCTGAAACATAGAATCCACCTTTGTAAACTTGATGTCCAGATCCGGCGTTTCCTTGTAGTTCTTGCCGGGCAGTTGGATAACTTCACAGCGGCAGCCCCAGCCGTTTGGCGGATAGTATTTGTCCCAAAAATCAGAGTCAACGCGCTTGATTACGCCATGAAGCGCGGCATGTTCTGCGCGGGTGTTAGAGTCCATCACGGCATGATACTGCAAAAACGGCATCGACTTAGCGCGGCTTACTTGCTCCGTCCATCGTGCTGCACATTGCGAGGCGGCAACCGCCTGATTGTATTCCGTGCGCAGCCAATTGCCGTTATATTTGACATTCATCTTGTCAACCTCCGCCTGAAAATCGTCAAAAGAACGCAGTTTGCCGCTGCCGTCTTTCAATGCGTTGGTCATATCGGTAAGGATATGGAAATCTTTTGAGGCGGAAAACTGAAAGACGTTTTCGGTTATCTTTTTGAGCGTTTCAAAATCCGGCGAGTCATAGTCTACTTCCGAAAGGTCTTTTTTATAACCTTTTTTCACCGCCGAAAGATAGCCGTCTGCCGTCGCCGTCAACAGTTCCGGGTCAAAGGTTATCTTTTCTCCGCCAAAAATACGCTTTGCCAAAGAACGCACGATGTCAGAGATGCGGTTTCCAATTGACAGTTGATAATTGACAGTTGACAATTCGTTGTCCGCTTTATCGGTGAGCCTGTATAGTTCGGGCAACTCAGCGTCGCTCTTAGCGGGGTTGCCTAACGAAAATTTTTGTAAAAGGCATTGTCAACTGTCAATTGTTCATTGTCAATTGACGGCTCACGCCGTCCTGTTATCGGCACGTTGAAAGTCTGCGCAAGCCATTTTTCGTCTACTTCGTAGCCTTGGGTTATCATTTGGCTGACGATGGTCCAATGCTCCGTGAGCGACAACTCAAATGATTGGTTGAACTGAAATTTGTCGGTTTCAGGATTAAAAGGGTATTTAAACCTGTTTAAAAGCGGTATTAACTGCCCGTTAACAACAAACGAAATCATACGCCTGTCAGCCTCCGAAAGTTTGTCGTCAAGGTTTCTTTCGTGTACTTCCGACTGTGAGCGGCTGCTGCCGTCATCCGTTACCATAGTGCCGCCTGTTATCGGTTTTGAGATTTCGGCGTTTATCCTGTCAATCTGACTGTCATAAACCTTGTAAGCGTCAGAACCGGCAAAAGGCGTAACGTTTATTGTTGTGCCTTCGGGCAGGACGGCGCGGGCGGATTCTCCCAAAGCGGCAAGCATATCGTCAAGTTGACGGATGTCAGCCGGTGAGGTCTGCGTTGTGGTAGCCGTAACGAGCGGCATGCCGAAACGCTCCGTAAACTCTGCCCAACTTTGCTGGGCGTTGCGTTTCCAGATAAGTTGTCCGCAAAGGTCTGCCATCAGTCCGAGGTCTGACGGTTTGCCGACTTTTATCAGCGTGTTTTGAAAATCTTTTGCATTAAAGTTGATTCCGCTGTTGTCAGTAATATCGCGTTGCACAATTCCGAGACTGCCGACAACATTGCGGCGCGGCAAAACTTCAAAGGTCAGATTTTTTGGGTCTGTCAGTTCTATCAGCGTAAAACCTTTGAAAATGCTGTCCAAGGCATAATCCAAAAAGTTGTAAAACCATTCGCCGGAGAAAAAGTCGGTTTTTTCTTGGTTTACTTCGCCGGTCTTTTTGTCGATTATGGAAAAGCCATAACCCGAAGTCGCGGTTTTTCTGAGTTCTTTTTGTGCCAAAAAATGACCGTCGCTTTCAAGATTGTCGTAAAGGTCTTGCAAGGTGTATGAGCGCGGATTTATAGGGCTTTGCGCCTGTTTCAGCGCGTAACGCCATTTTTGAATGTCCGCTCTTGTCTGGTCTTTGAAACCGGCGATTATATGTTCTAAAATATTCTGTTTCATGGTTAATATTTATTGTTGTTAGCCTCGTATTTGCTTTTTATTATGATTTTGCCTTGATATTCGTCCGGGGGAAGTTGCGGCAGTGCGGACTGTAATTCTCCGCTGCCGACGGCTTTCAGCCAGTCCAAAGCGTCCTGATACCTTGTTGAGCGGTATTCGGGAATTTTGCGCGGCGCACGTTTTGACCAAAGGTGATAAAGCAGAATGTCTATTGTTATCATTACAATAAAATGGTCTCTGTCTTCGCCTGTCTGCGCAAAAATGGTCTTGCAGTCGTATTTTCCGCCGATGTACTGTGTTATCTGGTCGGTAGCCATACGGGTAGCCAAAGCAACCGCCGTTTTTTCATCGCTGCCGTCAAGCAAAGAGAGTATCTCCTGCCTTACCTGCACGTCAAAATCGTTTTCTGTTAAAAATTCATTGTCCATTGTCAATTATCCGTTTGTCAATTAAAACCAGTGTTTACGTTGTTCTTTGCGGCTGTGCATTACAACTGGGAACGACTCTATTTTATACATTTTGTTTAACTGCCAGATTGCGCTTTCTACGGCATCGGGCGCGTCGTCGTGTGCGCGGCTGCCTTTCTGAAAACTTAATAACTGGTCAATCAAAACCGCCGTACCGGGTTCGTTTTTTATCTTGTCTGATATTACAACGAGACCGCGTTCCCAAAGCGGCTGCATGGCTTCTATACGGGCAAACTTGTCGCCTTTCTGACGTTTGTCGCCGACAACCGGGATTTGCAGACCAAGCGCAGCACCCTCTTTTTTGAACTCGTCCAACAGCAAATCCTGCATAAAGTTTGCCTCCATCATAAAGCGGACGTTTGACAGTCCTTTTACTTCCTTGAAAATTTCATAATGCCAGCGCACCATTTCTGTAACAGAGGTTTGCGCCGCATAAAGTTTCAGGATATGATATTCGCCCTCTGCCGTTATTCCTACAAGTGCCGTCGCCTTGTAGTCGGCAGTGGCGGAGTTTTTGAAACTGGGGTCAGTGTAACAGACCAAAGCCTTGTATGCGCTTAGTTTTAAGGTTTGCCCGAATCTTATATCATCTTTTTTAAATACTGTACCTTCCAAAATAGGGTTGTTCATATACTCTTTTTGAAAAGAGCGGTAACCCATAAACTGTTGGAGTTCCTTGATTTTTGCCGGACTCCACAGTTCCGGCCATGACGGGTTGCCTTTGGAGTCGGTGATATTTATTTTGCTGACCGTTACGCCCTCGGAATCCATCATCTTTTGGAGTACCGAATTTTTTGCGATAAGGTTTCCTACCATGATAAACCGTCCGCCTTTTGCACCGAAGCAGCCAAAGAGAGCCTCTTTTACCCAGTTTGTAAGGTCTGAAACTCTCTTTTCGTTGCGGCAAAGTTCGTCATCGTCAAGGTCGTCAATAACAATATAGTCGGGACGGTTGGAGCGGTAACGCAGACCGCGCGGCGACTGTCCGCGACCGAGTGCAAAAAACGATTTTGTCGTATCAATAAAAAAAATTACTTTTGCATTAAATATGTAAAATGAAATAGAAATGAATAATTGTTATAACTTTGATATACCCACAACAGAGTCCTTGTTTCAAGAAGGTTCAGAACATTATGTGTATAATGGCAAGTATCGTGTAGATTTTTCTAAAATACCTAATAATCAAACAAAAATTCTTAATTTATTACCTTTGAACTCCCCATTTTATAAAAATGCCGATTTTAAT
>JAFXUC010000132.1 GCA_017535325.1 Bacteroidales bacterium
GAAATTTCGTATTCTGTGCCGTGCCAAATTTTCAATTCGATGACGTATTCCTTGCGGTTGTAGGTAACAACCAAGTCCATACGGCTGCCGTCGTCGTTTTCGGGTTCTGAATAATAGAAGCCCGTGCCGTTGATAATCGGTTTTAAGAAACAAATAAACATAAAACGGCCTTCCCTTTCAAGGAACTCCTCTTGGTTTTGTTTCTTCGACATCAGGTCTTTGAAACGGTTGATAATCAAAGGCATATTAAGGTCGCCGTTTTTGTCGATAAAGACTTTCGACCCCGCGCCGGGAGCAATTTGGTCGATTCTGTTTTCAGAAATAAAATAGTTGATAAGCACCTGTTGGAAAATGAGATTGTGTATAACAACCTTGCCCTCGTTGTCCGCTTTGATAATCGAAAACATATTCGCCAAGTCCATCGTGGGATTGTTTGCATCGAAATTAATTGAATAATTCTCCATTAGCAACGCTCTTATGAAAGCCTTTAATTTTGAATAAGTTTCGAGTTTGTCGGTTATACTTTCTGTCAGAGTGGATTTTTCTTTGATGAGGATTTTTGCTGCGTTGAGAACACCATCCTTGCTCCAATCCTTATCGAGATTTTCATCAATTTTCTTACAAACCGCACTCACTAATACGGGATAGCCCGAAGTGTACTTATAAATCTCCTCGGAAATCTCCTTGATGTCGAATCCAATGTGATAATCACTCTCGTATTCGGCAAGCATAGTGCTGATTTCCTGAGGGTTGAAAGTCATATCAAGTTCATAGTCGGCGGCAACATTCCACGGCGAATTGAATTGGTGTTCTGATTCGGGACGGATTTTCATTTTAAGATTCTTGACATCATAAACACCCGCAAGGATTACCGACCAAAATGTATAAGTGTCATCTTCAAAATTGTCGCGGTTGAGATACATATTGCGCAACATTCCAAGAAATCTAACAAAAACATCGTTGTTGCTTGCCAAATCTACTTCGTCGATGGTAAGAACAACTTTTCTGCCGCATTTTTGGCAAAAATCGGTTATTTTTGATGACAAAACATCAAAATCGATTTCGGCAATTTGTTTGGCTTCTTCCCAAAAACTAATTACAGACTTGTCCTCCACTTTTGCACAGGCGGAGATTATCTGTTTGCAGAAATAGCAGCAAAAACTCTCATCGTCAACCCAATCCTTTTCGGAATACTTCTCGAAACTTGCCGGAATCACCAAATATCTGTCCGACATATTCCACAAAATCCATTTCAACGCCGACGTTTTTCCGAACTGACGCGCACGGTTAATGGTAAAGTAGCATTTGTCGTTTATCAATCCTTCAAATACTTTCATTTTAGCCGTAACGTCCACCATATAGTGGCGGCTTGGGTCGCAGGTAACCGATGTATTAAATTTCTTTGCCATAAATACAAGTAGAATTTTGTTGCAAATATACGATTTGTTTTGAAAATAACAGCACAATTTTCGGCAAAATCATAGTTATTTTTTTCTACTTCAATTTTTTTCGTTACCTTAGTCCCGAATTTTAATATGTCTATATTATGCGAAAAATACTGTCAATAATTGCTTCCGTGCTTTTGCTGTGCGGCTGTGGAAACACTCAGACCCAGACAAAAAACGATTACAAATTCCTTGATGCTAAGGAAAAAACTTTTGAAGATTTCACCGTTTATTGGCTAAAAGACAATGCCGGCGACCACAAGTTCCCGTTTGAACTCTTCGGAAATGTTTCTGACGAAGTCAAAAAAGCCGTTAACATGCCCGAAGGTATGCCTTCGTCAATAAGCGCATATCTTATTAAAACTAACAACAAATATCTGCTTTTCGACTCTGGGCTTGGACAAAAAGCGGGCGGACAACTTTTAACTCAGTTGCAAAACATAGGCGTTACCCCTGAAAACATTGACTATGTGTATATTACGCATTTTCACGGCGACCATATCGGCGGAATGTTAACACCCGAAGGCGAAAAAGTTTTCACTAACGCAGATGTTTATGTTGGACGCTTAGAAAAAGAATCTGACCTCGGCAAAACTGAATCAGCCGTCAAAATGCTTGAAAAATACGGCGACAAAATTCACACTTTTGAATTTGGCGACAAACTGCCCGAAGACGTTTTAACTCTTGATGCTGTCGGACACACACCCGGACATACCGTTTTCAGAAAAGGCGATTTGCTGATTACAGGCGACCTTATGCACGCCCTTAATTTGCAGTTGAAGTATCCCGAATACTGCGCTAATTTTGACGGCGACAAAGAAAAAGCCATTGAGTCAAGAAAGAAGATTTTGGAGTATGCAAAACAAAACAATCTGACTATCAGCGGAATGCATTTGCCATATTAGCAGTATTTTATTTTTTTTTAAATCCGCAAAAAATCCTTATTTTTGCAGAAAATTTCTAAACAAATTATGATTACTGCTAAAAGACAAATAATCAGCGGGTTAACGTCCTATTCAAAAGCCTTTCAAGTGATAAAGGCAAATCAAATGGGAAAATATTTCGTTTTGCCCGTCATTTTAAATATAGTTTTGGTTGCCGTTTTGATGTTTGCGGGCTTCGGTCTCGGAGGGTGGCTGAGTTCAACAATAGAAACTAACACCGAGAACATGAACGGTTGGATTCAGGCGGCTATGGTTGCCGTTAAAATCGTTCTTCCGATAGTTTCTTTCATACTGTTTATTTTCGGCGGCGGAACTATTGTAAACGTTTTAATGTCGCCGATTTACACCGTTTTGAGCGAAAAAACCGACACTTACCTGACAGGCAAAACGTTTGAATCAAGCGCAAAACAAACCCTTTCCGACATCAAAAGGGCTTTGATAATCGCCGTTAAAAACACGTTCAAACAGTTGTTGCTCACGGTGTTATGTTTGCTTTTGAATGTTATCCCCGTCGTCGGAAGCATTGCTTCGGTGGGGTTAATCTTCATAATTAACGCTTACTATTTCGGTTACGGTTTTATGGATTACACATACGAGCGTCAGAGATATTCTGCAAAAGAAAGCAACCGCCTGACTTACGATTTAAGATACCTCGCAATAACCAACGGCGCAGTTTACGCTCTGCCGATGTACGCGTTTTGCGGAACGTTTTTTGCGGCTTTCATAGGCGGCGTTTCAACTGTTGCGGCAACAATATCGCAACTCGAACTTCAAGAAGAAAACGAAAAATAATATGGAAAAACAGAAAATTGTAATGGTCTCGTACCACAATTCGCTGCCGTTTCTTTACGGTTTGGAACATTCGGAATATATTAAGGAGAATTGCGAAATCATCTTAAAATACCCGTCTGAATGTGCCAGCCTGCTTTTGGAAAAAAAATGCGACGTCGCACTCGTACCCGTCGGCATTATCCCAAGCCTTAAAATAAGTTACATCGTCTCAAAATACTGTATCGGTGCGGAAAACAAAGTGCGCTCAGTAATACTCGCAAGTCAGGTGCCGCTCGAGCGCATAACGCATATTTATCTCGATTACCAGTCGGCGACAAGCGTCAGACTCGTTAAGATTTTGGCAAAAAAACACTGGAAAATCTCCCCCGAATTTCTGCCGTCAAAACCCGGTTACGAAAAAGAAATAAAAGGCACTGCCGCAGGCGTTATCATAGGCGACAGATGTTTTGAGCACAACAATTTTGAATATAAATACGATTTGGCGGAAGAGTGGATAAAATTTACCGGCAGTCCGTTTGTGTTTGCCGTCTGGCTCGCCGTAAAACCCGTAAAACCGGAGTTCAAAGCCGCCTTGAACGAGGCGTTGGAATACGGTGTCGAACATATAAGCGACGTTATCCAAACGTATAAAAAGAAATTCACAAAAAATTTTGACCCCGTAGAATATTACAACAAAAACATCAGTTACAAACTCAACGAAAACAAGTCGAAGGGTATGAACACTTTTATAAAGTATCTCTGCCTCGAAAACAGGGAGGAAAGCCTCCTGAAACGGCAACTTTTTGCACAAAAATAGTAACATTTTTTTAACAAAATACTATGTTTTAGGTATTGTAAAAATCACACTTAAATTGTAATTTCGCAGCGAAAAAAATACTTTGAAAATATACAAAATTTATGAAATTATCTAATTGCATCGACAGTTTCGACGGCTACATCTGGAAGCGCGAAATCAACGTCAGGGATTTTATCCAACACAATTACACGCCTTATTACGGCGATGAAAGTTTTTTAACCGGTCCTACCGCTAAAACCAAAGCCCTTTGGGAGAAACTTTCCGAAATGTTCAAAGTAGAACGCGAAAAAGGCGTTTATGATGCAGAAACAAAACTGCCTCAGACACTTACAACTTACGGCGCAGGTTATATCGACAAAGAAAACGAGGTAATCGTAGGTCTTCAAACCGACCAACCTTTGAAACGCGGTATTTTCCCAAAAGGCGGTATCCGCATGGTGGAAAACGCTCTTAAAGCATACGGTTATAGTCTTGACCCTGATACCAAAACCATTTATACCAAATATCGCAAAACTCACAACGAAGGCGTATTCTCGGCTTATACTCCCGATATTCGTGCGGCACGCCACGCTCATATCATCACCGGTCTTCCCGACGCTTACGGCCGCGGAAGAATCATCGGCGACTACCGCAGAATCGCACTTTACGGCGTCAACAACCTTATCGAAGAGAAAAAACGTTTCTTGAACCGTCTTGACATTCAGGAAATGACCGAAGAGTGCATTCAGAGCCGCGAAGAAACTTCCGAACAGATTGCCGCTTTGAAGGATTTTGTTGTTATGTGTCAGAATTACGGTTTTGACGTAACACGCCCCGCTCAAAACGCACGTGAGGCTGTTCAATTCGTTTATTTCGGATACTTAGGCGCAGTAAAAGACCAAGACGGCGCGGCTATGTCGCTCGGACGTGTCAGCACGTTTTTGGATATTTTCATCGAAAAAGACATCAAAGAAGGCCGCCTTACCGAAGAAGAAGCACAGGAACTTATCGATCAGATGATTATAAAACTGAGAATCGTAAGATTTCTCAGAACTCCCGAATACAACGACCTTTTCTCCGGCGACCCGATTTGGGTAACCGAAAGCATCGGCGGTCAGGGCGTTGACGGCAGAAGCATGGTAACAAAAACAAGTTACAGAATACTTCACACTTTGGAGAACTTGGGACCCGCTCCCGAACCGAACTTGACGGTTCTCTGGTTCAAAAACGCACCCGAAAACTGGAAACGCTACTGTGCAAAAATGTCAATCAAGACGAGTGCTATTCAGTACGAAAACGACGACCTTATGCGTCCCGATTACGGCGACGATTATGGCATTGCATGTTGCGTAAGCCCGATGAAAATCGGAAAACAAATGCAGTTTTTCGGCGCAAGAGCCAACCTCGCAAAATGTCTCCTCTACGCTATCAACGGCGGAAAAGACGAAATGACAGGCGAACAAATCGGTCCTGATTTCGCGCCCATTACCGGCGATTATCTTGATTACGATACCGTGATGTACAAGTTTGAAAACATGATGCGCTGGCTCGCCAAGACATACGTCAACGCGCTGAAAATCATTCACTACATGCACGACAAATACGATTACGAGGCTTATCAGATGTCGCTTATCGACGGCGACGTTTACAGAACAAGGGCAACAGGTATTGCAGGTCTGAGCATCGTAACGGACTCTCTTGCAGCGATTAAATACGGCAAAGTGCGTGTCATCAGAGACGAGCGCGGCATCGCCGTGGACTTCAAACAGGAAGGCAACGCTCCTGAGGCTTTCGGCAACAACAACGAAGAAACCGACAAACTCGCGCTCATGATTACGGAAAAATTCATGGAGTTCCTGCGTCAGCACGAGACATACCGTCATGCAACCCCGACACAGTCGCTTTTGACAATTACCTCAAACGTTGTCTACGGCAAAAACACGGGCGCGACACCCGACGGCAGACCCAAGGGCGTTCCGTTTGCTCCGGGCGCAAACCCGATGAACGGCCGCGACGTCAAAGGTGCTGTTGCTGCATTGAGTTCGGTTGCCAAACTTCCGTTCCAACATTCACACGACGGAATTTCGTACACGTTTGCGATTTCGCCCTCGACTCTCGGCAAGGACGACAACACAAAAATCAGCAATCTTGTAGGTCTTATGGACGGATATTTCACGCCGGACGGAGGACACCACTTGAACGTCAATGTTTTTGACCGCGAACTTTTGGTGGACGCTATGGAGCACCCCGAAAAATACCCGCAACTGACAATCCGCGTTTCGGGTTACGCTGTCAACTTCGTAAAACTCACACGCGAACAACAATTAGACGTTCTTAGCAGAACAATCAACCACTCGTTGTAAACATTAAACAAAAAGGGGCTGTCTAAAAAGTTCCTCGTCCAAATAAAAAAACAGGAAAATTCGCTTTTGTGTGAATTTTCCTGTTTTTTTATCAAAATAATTTGGAAAACTTATCAAAAATACGTATCTTGTTGAAAATTAAAAAGATA
>JAFXUC010000014.1 GCA_017535325.1 Bacteroidales bacterium
ATTTTACACGTTTTAAATAATCTATTGTTTTTCCGAAAGATTTCATTTTCTTATCTTAAAAAAATTTTTAATTAAATCCCACTTTCGGTTTTGCCGGAGTATGGAAACCGTGGTTTTCGGTGTCAAAATTAAAAATTTCCGCAAGTGTCATTTCTCCCGGATTTTCAGGCGACTCAGAATACAGCGAGGAGATAAGGCTGCGCGTTTTTTCTTCGCTGAGATTCTTGAACTCGTATTTTTCCACGAGCCTGCCTTTTCTTAACAGGGATTTGTCGATTTGCGTCAGCGGATTGTCAAAAATGCAGATAATTTTTGAGTGCAGAACGTCGCCCAAAAGTCCGTCCGTTAAGTTCAAAATCGTTGACAGACCTTTTGAAATGTTGCCGTAAGTGTTTTTGCGGTCTTCGAGCAGTTTGTCGCAGTCTTCAATTACGAGGACTGAGTCTTTCAGACAGTTGCTCATAAGGTCAAACGAATATTCCGGCGACGAAAACAGTCCGGGGACAATTTCAGCCGGCACATAGATGAATTTTTTGTCCGCCGAGTCGATAAGATGACGGATAAAACTCGTTTTGCCCGTTCCCTGTCTGCCGTGAAGAATGATAAGACCGCTTTTGTCGGTCTTCAAAAAGTTTTCGATTCTCTCTGCGGTTTCTTTGAAATCGTCGTTGTAATATTGCGAAACGTCGTAATTTTTTTGCGACGGAAAGTCCAATTCCCTGAGACAGTAACTTCCCTTTGAGGACGAGAGAAAATACAAATGCTTTTTTTTCTCCTGTGTCTGGATTTTGTCTTCGCACAGCGACTGGAAAAAAGCGTTGAACTCCTCCTTATATTCCTGATGCTGAACGTTGTATGCAACGCAGAAAACCGAACCGTTGAAAAACAGCAAAACCTCTTTCAGACGGTTTGCATACAGATATGCGTTGTTGACATCAGGTTTGCCGTCGCCGGAAATATCTGCTGTCTCTATGCTCTGCAAAAGGCTGAAACCGTTTTCAGAACAGTATTTGCTTAATTCCGAAAACAGGGTTTCGTCGTCTTTTTTCATTGCGGAAACATCATACGAGAGTATCGAGGCAAGTTTTCCGAAAATGAGTTGATAACGGCGGTTGAGAGCCGAATCGTAGTCAAAATGTCCGAAATAGTCCCGTATTAATTCCTTGTTAATCATAAAATTTGTATTCATTCTCAAAAATCGCTTTAATGACTACAAATATAAAAAGAAAAAAAAATCGGGCAAACAGATTGCCCGAAAATTTAAGAAAAAATTATGATTGAAATTATTTTATGAAGTAGAAGTCTGCAAAGATTGAAGAATTTTCCCACGGAATCTGCTCGTTGCCTTCGCCGTTGATTTCGGAAGAAATTCTGTAAACTTCGTTTCTGACCTGTTTGAAAACGTCCTCGATTCTTGCTCCGGGAGTCATAACGGCTTTTGCCAACTGCTCGGTGTAAAGACCGTTCTGACTGTCGCCTTTACCGTCCGAAGCTGTTTTTCCGGGAGAGGTTGAGAATGCGATAAACGTTCCTTTCGGTGCGTTGAGTTGTGCAAGACCGCCGCCTTCGCCTTTTACTGCGCGGCTTGTGTTTGCAAACGGGTTGTCGCGGCACGCGTCAAGAATCACGATGTTGAGGTCGTTTTTAGCAAAGGTCATCTGTCCAAGGACTTTTTCAATTGAGAAACATTCTTCGTCAACGTCCTCTTTTCTGGTGATGTTTGCCGTAATCGGAACCAAATAGTTGATACCGTCCACCTGAATACCGTGTCCGGCGTAGAAAAACAGACCTACCGCTTTTTCTTCCGCCAACTTGTCGCCGAACTGATAAACCTTGTCGCGCATTACCGTACGGTCTGCGTCGATGGCTGAAATCACTTCAAAGCCGAGGTTTTTCAATGTCTCTGACATAAGTTTTGCGTCGTTTGCGGCGTTTTTAAGCGGCGAAACGTTTTGATACGCACTGTTGCCGATGATAAGGGCAACACGTTTCTGGCTTGAAACTGCGTCGCCGATTTCAAGGTTTACGATTCTTGAATCCGAAGCCGTCATACCGCCTTCGTTCTTAACTACTGCCTTCAACTCGTTTCTGCCCGGGTCAAGCGGAATGTTGAACTCGTAGGTGTAGTCGCAGAGGGAGTTTGCGACAGTGAACGCCTTGGTTGCTTTTTTGGCTTTTACCGCGCCGTTGTCATAGAGGATAACCTCGTCGGGCTGAACCCTTGACGAAACGCAAAGCGTGATTTTGAATTCAGTTTCTGAAACCGTCGTGGTGTAGAGTTGCGGTTTTGACCATGAAACCTCAGGCTTTTGAACCGAAGCGGTAAATTTCTCCTTTGAAATTTCGCCGTTTACAAAGTAGCCTTTTTTCTTTGAGCCGTCCGCATAATACATGATGCCTTTTCCGGTGATTTCGTCATCGGTAAAATCGCCGACATATTTTATGCCTTTTGCCTTGTCTTCGCACATGCCCTGACCGTCAGCCTTGCCGTCAGCAAACTCGCCGACATACAGCATGCCCGAATAGTAGTCCATCATGCCCTGACCGTTTGGAAGTCCGCCTTCGAGGTTGCCCTGATAACGACCGTTTTGGGTAAGTTTTATTCCGTAGCCGTTTTTGGAGCCGTAGATAAGGTCAAACTCCTTTTCGTCCATGGGCTGGGCAAGAGAGCCGTGTTTGTAAATGCCGGATTTCTTTTTGCCGCCGTCTTTCATGTCGATGTATACGCCCTGACCGCTGTAAACGTTGTGGTCAATGTGTCCGTAATATACGCTTCCGTCTTTGTAGAACATTGCGCCGTAGCCGTGAGCGTCGCCGCCCTGGGTCTCGCCGGTGTATTTTACAAGACCGTCCTCACGCATGCCGTCGGCGTAGGTTATCGTGGCGTAACCGTCCATCGAGCCTTTCACAAAACTGCCTTCGTAGGTGATGCCTTCCTTGCTTTCGTAACGTCCCATGCCGTGGGGCTTGCCTTCCTTGAACTCGCCGAAGTATTTGCCTTCCTTGTCGGCAGTTACGCCGTGTCCCTCATAACAGTCGCCGCTGACACAGCCGTACTGATTGACAAGCGCACCTACATAACGGCCTCTTTCGTACATGCCTTCTACGATGTTGCCGTCAGGCTCTGAAAGTTTGCCGTAGCCGTCAAACTTGTCTTTCATAAACTGACCCTCGTAAAAAGAACCGTCGGTCATGGTATATTTTCCGTAACCGTCTTTCATGCCTTTTTTGAAGTAGCCCTCGTAAACCGAGCCGTCGTCATAAATGTAAACGCCCCAGCCGTTTTTGGTGTCGCCGGTGATTGCGCCTTTTTTAAGTTTGTCGTTAATGTCGTCGTCCGTGTAAATATCGGTGTTGGTAACGCCGTCCGAAGAAATTTCCGTGCCTATTCCTTCGCGTTTTCCGTTTACCCAGTTGCCGATGTAACGTGTTCCGTCGTTCCAGTAGAAAGTTCCTGTTTTGTCGTATTTTCCCTCATGAAACTGTCCTATGTACGAAGAACCCGATACGAAGTTCTTGACGCCGTAACCCTCCGGCATCATGTTGTTGAAGAATCCAGTGTAACGCTGTTTTGCGTCCTGGTAAGTTCCGTAACCGTCGCGGCAGTTGCCCGAAATACACTGAGCAAAGCCTGCGGTGTTAACTGCCGACAGCAAGGCAACTGCTGTCAAAATCTGTTTATTGCCCATCATTCATAAATTTTATTAAAGTTAACAATTTAATTTACAGCGCAAATATAAGTAAAAAAAATAAATAATGAAACAAAACCGTATTTTTTTGAAACAAAAAGAGTATATTTTTACGTTTTTTTCCGTTATTTTTGTATCAAATTTTTTACCTTATTAAATAATCAAAATCATTTATGAAAAAATTGTTGTTAACATTTTGGGCTGTGCTGGCTTTTTTGAGCCTCAACGCCCAGGAAACCAAGATTACTTCTCCCGACGGCAAAATGACCGTCATCGTGGACTTGGAAAACGGAAAGCCTTTTTATAAGGTGCTTTATGACGGCAAGACGTTTTTGGACAAGTCGCCGCTCGGACTCAAAACCAACATCGGCGATTACACGCAGAATCTCAAAATTTCGGCGTCCAACACTTCAAAAACCGAAAAGCAGTACCGTCTTAAAAACATTAAACAAAGCCTCGTGGACTTTAAGGCTTCTCTTGCAGAAATCTCTTTTGAGCAGGACGGTAAAAAAGTTATGAACGTGGTTTTCTCGGTTTCAGACCGCGATGCAGCCTTTAAATACCGTCTTTTTCCGAAAGGAGAAACAAGGGTTTGCGTAATCGAAGACGAAGTCAGCGGCTTTAAGTTTCCTGACGGCACTACGACTTTTCTCTGTCCTCAGTCAAAACCCATGGGCGGTTTTGCAAGAACTTCGCCGAGTTACGAAACGCCTTACACTCTTGACGCCAAGACCGGCACAAACGGCTGGGGCAACGGTTTTACTTTTCCGTGTCTTTTCAAAAATTCTTCCAACGGCTGGATTCTTGTTTCAGAGACGGGAACTGACGGAAGATATGTCGGTTGCAGACTTCTCAACAAAGAAAATTCAGAATACAAAATCGGTTTTCCTCAGCCGGAAGAGTGCAACGGCATCGGCTCTGTTACGCCTGCAATGTCGCTTCCGGGCGAGACTCCTTGGAGAACAATCACTCTCGGCAGCACTTTGAAAAATATCGTTGAAACAACCGTACCTTTCGACCTTACCGAGCCGAAATATTTCAACAATACAACTTTTACCTACGGCAAAGGCTCATGGAGTTGGATTATCGGCATGGATCCGAGTTGCAATTTTGACGAGCAGAAACGTTACATCGACTTTTCGGCGGCAATGGGTTATCAGAGCGTTTTGATTGACGCTTTTTGGGACAGACAAATCGGTTACGACAAAATCAAGGAACTTGCTGATTACGGCAGAACAAAAGGCGTTGGTTTGTTTTTGTGGTACAATTCTAACGGAACTTGGAACGATGCGCCGCAAACTCCGATTGACAAAATGAACACTTCCTCAAACCGCAGAAAAGAGATGAAATGGTTGCAGGAAACCGGTATCCGCGGTATCAAAGTTGACTTTTTTGCCGGCGACAAACAGCAGACAATACAACTTTACGAGGACATTCTGACCGATGCCAACGAGTTTGGACTGTTGGTGATTTTCCACGGCTGCACACTGCCCAGAGGCTGGGAAAAAATGTATCCGAACTATGCCGCTTCGGAGGCTGTTCTGGCGAGTGAAAACCTGCATTTTTCTCAGGATTTTTGCAACAACGAGGCAAAAAATGCGACAATTCACCCGTTTGTCCGCAACACTGTCGGCTCAATGGACTTTGGCGGCAGCGCGTTGAACAAGTTTTACAACGCTGACAACCAGCACGGTACAAAGCGTATGACTTCGGAAGTTTTTGCTTTGGCTACGGCAGTTTTGTTTCAGAGTGCGGTTCAGCATTTTGCACTTGCTCCCAACAACTTAACCGACGCATCTTCTTGGGCTATAGATTTTATGAAAAAAGTTCCCACGACTTGGGACGAGGTGAAATTCATTGACGGTTATCCCGGAAAATACGTGATTTTAGCACGCCGCAGCGGTGATAAATGGTATATCGCAGGTGTTAACGCCGAAGAAAAACCGCTTGTTAAAACCATAGATTTGCCGATGTTCAAGGCTGAGGCTCAGGTAAAACTTTATTCTGACGACAACTCTCTCAACGGTTCTTTGAAAGAAGTAAAAACTTCCAAAAAGCAGCAGGTTACAATTACAATTCCCTGCAACGGAGGTGTTGTTATAATGAAGTAGCGGTAAAAACACATTGCGGTTGAAAGATAAAAAAATTCAACCGCAATTTTTTTTCACAACATTTCGTTTTTTACATCAATTTTTTTTAACTTTGCCGCATTAATAAAACGAAAAAAGATTTCAAAATGAGATTATCTTCAAGAATCAACAATGTTGCTGAGTCTCAAACTCTTGCAATGAGCCAGAAAAGTGCCGAACTCAAAGAGAAGGGCATTGACGTAGTGAATTTGACTGTCGGTCAACCTGATTTTTTTACTCCCGACAACGTTAAGGCGGCAGCAAAAAAAGCAATCGACGAGAATTTTTCTTTTTACAGTCCCGTTCCCGGTTACAAAGATTTGATAAAGGCGGTTCAAGCGAAATTCAAACGCGAAAACAACCTCGAATATGCTGAAAATCAAATCGTTGTTTCTACCGGTGCAAAACAGTGTCTTGCTAATGTTTTCCAAGTTCTTTTTCAGCAGGGCGATGAGGTAATCATTCCGACACCGTATTGGGTTTCGTACATCGAACTTGCACATCTTTGCGAGGCTACTCCCGTAATCATTGAGGGCAAGGCTGAAAATATGTTCAAGATAACTCCTGAGCAACTTGAAAAGGCAATCACGCCCAAGACCCACGGTTTTATCCTCAACGACCCGTCAAATCCTTCGGGAAGCATTTACACGAAAGACGAGTTGAAGGCTTTGGCTCAGGTTCTTAAAAACCACCCCGAAATCGCAATAATTTCGGACGAGATTTATGAGCATCTGACATACGACGGCAAGCACGAGTCAATGGCTCAGTTTCCTGAGGTAAAAGAACAGACTGTTGTAATCAACGGACTTTCAAAGGCTTACGCTATGACCGGTTGGAGAATCGGTTATATGGCTTCAAACGTTGAAATCGCAAAAGCGGTTAAAAAACTTCAAGGACAGACCACTTCTGGTACATGTTCAATCGCTCAGCGTGCTGCTATCGAGGCTCTTAACGGCGACCAGTCAATCATTGCCAAAAACAACGAAGTGCTTATTAAACGCCGCAACATGATGGTTGAGGGTTTAAGGAGTATTCCGGGCGTAAAACTCAGCACGCCTCCGGCAACGTTCTATTGTTTTGCGGATTTCAGCGCGTACATCGGCAAGAGTTTCAACGGCAAAAAAATCGCAAACTCTTTTGAGTTGGCAGACTACCTCTTGAACGAGGCTCACGTTGCAACTGTTGCAGGCGGTGCTTTCGGCGTGGATTCTTGTATCAGAATGAGTTATGTTGTCGGTTTTGACAGAATTGAAGAGGCTTTCAAGAGATTGAAAGAGGCTTTGAAAAAATTGCAATAAAATATGGCTGTTAATTTAAGGGAAAAAGATTTGGAACAACTTGTCGTCATGGGCGACAAAGTGCTGATAAAACCTAAGTTTCCGCAGGAGAAAACGCAGTCGGGGCTTTATCTTCCGCCGACGGTTATCGACAAGGAGCAGGTTTCGTTGGGCTATGTTATCAAGACGGGGCCGGGTTATGCCGTTCCCGCGATGAACGATTACGACGAGCCGTGGCAAAAAAAAGAAAAGGTAAAATATGTGCCTTTGCAGTGCAAACGCGGTGATTTGGCGGTTTACCAGCGTATAAACGCCATTGAAATCCAATTCAATTCCGAGAAATATTTTATCGTTTCCGCCAACGCCATTTTGATGTGCGTCAGAGACGAAGGATTATTAAGTTAGTGAAAAAAAAACGGGCTTTTTTTTAAAGTCCGTTTTTTTTATGCTTTTAACGAATTAGTTACGTGGGTTTACACCCACGGCTATAATGTGTCACCCCTCCGGGGTTTAGCTTCCGAAGAAGACTATATGAAACCAAGTCCTGAAAGGACGAAACATAATAGACGGGGGTGTAAACCCCCGGTACAATGCGTATTGAAACGCCTAATTAGTCTTGTATAAAAGTTTTTCGCCGGTGTGTTTTACGACTTCTTCTGCCCAGTTTTCGCCGTAACCCGGAAATTTTACTTTCGGTATGCCGCAGCCGTTGCCGTTGTCGATGAGGTTGAGATTTTCATCGCTTTCTTTGCAGTTGCCGTCCATGAATTTCATAAAGAGTTTTGTAAAAAGTTCTTTACGCGATTTCACAAGATCCGAAGCCGTGGAGCATGAAAATTCCGTCAAAAATTTTACCGCCTCGGTGCTGTCTTTTTTGAGTGCCTCGCGGTCAATTTCCGAGGTTCTGAAAATAAACTCCTTTTCCTGTTTTTGCTGAACTTTTTCGATTTCGGGGTGTATGAGCCTGTAACGCGAATACGCAAAATTTGCAATCAGGTTGTTGACCCAAAATGACGAATTGTCAGACCATTCTATCATAGAGCCGTTTTTTTCGGAATATTCTTCCGGAATTTTTGTCATTGACGAATAAAACGGCGCAAAAACTGTGTTTGCCGCGTCATCTGTTCCAAACCAAAAAATTCCGCCGCAATAATCCGGCATCCAGTCCCGCATCTGAGCGACAAAAACCCAGCCCGTCTGCTGCGTAGCCGTTGCGCGTTCGTTGACGTATTCTTTGCCGCCCACTTTGAAAGTCAGCGGACGGAATCTGTACGGACAGTTGAACGCGCCCGCGCCGAAATCTTTCGACATATCCAACTCAGTGCCTTCCAAATGATTGCGCATCTGATTCATCAAGCCGTGGGTTGTAACAAAGTTTTTCGGTTTTATCCAAAGCGGAAGACGGTTTTTGGCGAAGTTGTCCTTTGTCTGACAACTGTCTTTTGTGTATGCTTTTTTTCTTATGACATTACCTTTGGCGTAGTCCCAGTAAGCGGCGTTTTGACCGAAATTGTCAGGGTCGGCGGCTGCAAAAAACGCCCAAACCCTTATCTCACAAAATCTTGCGCCTTCAAAATCCACGGGATTGTAAACGTCGGAAAAACTGAAATCTTTTACCGAACCTTTATAAAAATTATGTTCAACCGCAAAACTAACAACGTCTTTTGAATTGAAAGTTTTGGCTTTCGGGTCGTCGAATTTGTTAGTTTTCTGATAGTCGAAAGTTGTGATTCTCGCTTGGTTGGCGTGAGCGCAGATATAACCGTCGGGCACGCGCTGAGCCACCCATACCATGCCTTTTTCAAAGTTGCCTTTTCCTATAACCTCCATAATCCAGACTTCGTTTTTGTCGGCAATCGAAAAACTTTCACCTTCTGAGGCATAACCGTAATTTTCAGCGAGTTCCGCCATAATTTTTATTGCCTCGCGTGCTGTTTTCGACCTTTGGAGGGCGATGTAAATCATGCTGCCGTAGTCGATTATTGCGCCGTCCTGACTTTGAAGGCTCGACAGACCGCCGTAAGTGGTCTCGGCAATTGTTACCTGATGTTCGTTCATGTTGCCGACAACGTTGAATGTGTGGCGTATTTCCGGAATTTTTCCCATAAATTTGCCGGAATCCCAGTCGTAAACTTCGCGGAAAGAGCCTTCCGGATGCTCGGCGGCAGGGTAGTGGTAGAGTGCGCCGTAGAGCACGTGAGAGTCAGCGGAATACGAAATCAAATTGCCGCAACCGCCTGAAACTGATTTTGTTACCAAAAAATTGGTACATGCCGTCGAAACTTTCAAAAACGCCGACAGCAACAAAAGCATAAGAACTTTTTTCATTGTGAATATTGTTTTAATTTTTTTGCAAAATTAATAAAAAATTATTTGTTTTTTTGTAACTAAAAATATACTTTTGTGTCGCAATATTAAACACAATATTTTATTAAAAAAATGAAAAGGTACTTTGCAACAATTATGTTTATCGCTATGGTTGTCTTAGGAATTGCAGTAAGTTTGTAAACATTAGATTATAACCAGTTGGTGTCTTTATCCAACTGGTTGTCGAAAGTTTTTAATAACTTTGAAACACAACTTGCCTTTGAAAACATTTTTTTCGTTTTCAGCGAATATTCAAGGTGGGTCAGCAGTCTGAGTATTACGGTGCTGTTGGAACACGGCTGAAAAAACTCGTTTTTGGCGGTGATATTGTTCTGGCTCAGAAAACGGGTGATTTCCTGACGCGAAAACACGGCTCCTTCGTTTGAAGGATTGATGTAAAAAGAGATGTTTTGATTTGAACTGTATGTCATTGCAGTGATGAAAATCTTCGGCAGGTTAATTCCCACAATCGGCAAATTCATTCTCTTAGCCAATAAGAGGTAGACCAACCCCATGGACACGGGGTTGGCCTTTCTTTTTTGAAAAACCTCCTGCAAATAACAGTATTGCGGTTCAAAATATTGTTCCGGGAGCGTTACGCGGAATTTCAACTGCTTGAATATAAAATGGTTGAGTATTTTTACTTTCTCCATGTCAGAATAGTTTGACAATTCATGCGGGCTGAACGGCATTTGTATACTGTTGAGCAGATTTTGCGCTTCCTCAAAACTTTGCGAAAAATATTGCAGTCTTGACAGATACCAAAAGCCTTTCAGCAAATCGCCGTCGTCTTTTTGCCACGTTTTGAAATTTCCGCTTATGTCCTCGAATTCAAGTTTTGACAAAATACTTTCTATCCTGCTGCGCATGAGGGTGCTCACCCCTTCGGAGGTTAAAACCTGCGTCAGGGGCGGAATTATTTCAAGTCCTTGCGAAAAGAGTTTGTCCATGACAATCCCGTACACTTGTTTGTCGGGGTCGTCAAGAAGTCTTATTGCAGCATTCAGTTCAGTTTTTGTCATCAGTTTTTATTTTTATGCGGTTAAAATGTTGACGATTTTTGAAATCAAATCGGGCATTGCGTTTCTGTAATTCGGGGCAAACTCTTTGCAGCGGCGGTTTGCAATCACAAGACAGATTGTAGCCGTGTTGTGTCCCAAAAGCCGTCCCAGACCGTTGATTGCCGACGATTCCATTTCGTAATTGTTGATTTTCAGACCGTTGTATTCAAAAGTTTCGAGCCTTTGGTTGATTTCGGGGTCAACGATGTCAAGCCTTACGACTCTGCCTTGCGGTCCGTAAAATCCGGGTGCTGAAAGTGTTATGCCGCTGCGGAAACTTTTCAGTTTTTCGAGCAAAACGTCCGAGGATTTCACAAAATAAGGCGTTGCAAGAAGCGTGCTGCGTTTTGTGTGTTCCTGAAATTTCTTTTCCAATTCCAAGTCGCAGACCTTGTTTCTGTCTTTGTAAAAGTTGAGAAGTCCGTCCAAACCGCCGGCAACGGCTGTTACGACGGGAGTTCCGACCGGAATGTCCGCTTGAAGCGAGCCGCATGTACCGATTCTTATAATATTTAAGGTGCGGTGCTGGGTTTTCGGCAGGCGCGTTTGTAAGTCAATGTTTGCCAAAGCGTCAAGTTCCGTCAGCACAATATCAATGTTGTCAGTACCGATGCCTGTTGAAACTACGGTTATGCGTTTGCCGTTTTTTGTTCCCGTAACGGTCTTGAACTCACGGTTTTGAACCGTAAATTCCACGGTGTCAAAAAATTTTGCAACTGCCTCAACCCTGTTTTGGTCGCCTACGAGGATTATGTTATCGGCTATGTTTTCGGGTTTTAAGTGCAGGTGAAAAATCGTTCCGTCACCGTTTATAATAAGTTCTGAGTCTTCGATTGGTTTCATAATCTTTAATTATTTATAGGTTTGAACGTCAAAATTATAGGTTTATTTTTGAAATAGCAAATTTTTTTGGGAAAATTAATTTTTCTCTTACGTATTTTACGTAAAAGCCTTTCAAATACTTTGCGGAAAACGAAATCATTTCTACATTTGCACTGTCAAAAAAAGAAAATAGAATAATAACAAAATAATTTTAAAAACCATGTCTGAATTATCACAAAGAGAAGTTAATGACTTCATGGCGAAAGTAATCGCAAAGAACCCCGGTGAGAGCGAATTTCATCAGGCTGTAAAAGAAGTTGTAGAGTCTTTAATGGACTTTATCGACGAGAATCCCAAGTACAAAAAAGGTAAAATCCTCGAAAGAATGGTTGAACCTGAAAGAGTAATCATTTTCAGAATTCCTTGGATTGACGACAAAGGCGAAATCCAAATCAACAGAGGTTTCCGTATCCAGATGAACAGCGCAATCGGACCTTACAAAGGCGGTTTGAGACTTCACCCGACTGTAAATCTCGGTATTTTGAAGTTCCTTGCTTTTGAGCAGGTTTTCAAAAACTCTTTGACTACCCTTCCTATGGGCGGCGGCAAAGGCGGTTCTGACTTCGATCCCAAAGGCAAATCTGACAACGAGGTTATGCGTTTCTGCCAGAGTTTCATGACTGAACTTTCTAAACATATCGGCGCAGATACTGACGTTCCCGCAGGCGATATAGGAGTAGGCGGAAGAGAAATCGGTTATTTGTTCGGACAATATAAGAGATTGAGAAACGAATTTACTGGCGTTTTGACCGGTAAAGGTCTCGGCTGGGGCGGTTCGCTTATCCGTCCTGAGGCAACAGGTTACGGCGTAGTTTATTTCGCAAAAGAAATGCTCGCTACAAAGAACGACACTTTGGAAGGCAAGACAGTTTGTATTTCAGGTTCAGGTAACGTTGCTCAGTATGCAGTTGAAAAATGTATCCAACTCGGTGCAAAAGTTGTTACAATGTCTGACTCCAACGGTACAGTTTATGACAAAGACGGTATCAACGCTGAAAAACTCGCTTGGATTCTCGACCTCAAGAACGTACGCCGCGGCCGTATCAAAGAATACGCTGACAATTTCCCCGGCGTAGTTTACATGGAAGGACAGCGTCCCTGGTCAATCAAATGCGACATCGCAATGCCTTGCGCTACTCAGAACGAGGTTAACGGCGAAAACGCTCAGGCTTTGGTTAACAACGGTGTTATCTGTGTTGCAGAAGGTGCTAACATGCCTTCGTTGCCGGAAGCAATCGAAATCTTCCAGAAAGCAAGAATCCTTTACGCTCCGGGCAAAGCATCAAACGCAGGCGGCGTATCAGTTTCGGGTCTTGAAATGTCTCAAAACTCAGAAAGACTTTCTTGGACAAGAGAAGAGGTTGACGCAAAACTTCATCAGATTATGATTAACATTCACAAAACCTGTGTTAAATACGGTACAGAGGCTGACGGTTACATCAACTATGTAAAAGGTGCAAACATCGGCGGATTCGTAAAAGTAGCAGATGCAATGTTGGCTCAGGGTTTGGTATAGTTTATCAAAGTAAATAATTTTTCAAAAAAAGCGGCGCAAAATTTTTGCAGCCGCTTTTTTGTATTTCAAGGAAAATTACGGAGGAAGAGTTATACAGATTTAACTTTTATTTAACCTCTTATTTTTTCTTTAATTGTGAACTTTTGTTAATTTTGCAACATTACAAAGTCAACTAAATGTAAAAAAATAACACAAAATTAACGCAAAAATGTTGCAAAATTCAATAAAAATATTACAACGCAACGCAACGCAACGCAACGCAAC
>JAFXUC010000133.1 GCA_017535325.1 Bacteroidales bacterium
GACACATAATAGCCGGGGTGTGTAAACCCCCGGTTGAAAGGACGACATACAATAAACGGGGTGTGTAAACCCCGGTCGACACAATTAATATTTTGTTTAACATAAATTTTTTATTATGCAAAAATTTAGTAATGAAGTCGTGCAAGACGTAACGACAAAAAAGAAATACGTTAAACCCGATTTTGAGGTTTATGAATTGAATTGGGAAGCACCGCTGCTTTAAGCAAGCGGTCCTAACTCAAATGCGACATTAGGTGCTTCAAATTATCAAACGAGGTAAAAAAGGGAGGAAAAAGAAATGAAAAAAACTTTTTTAAGGATTCTGCCCTTGGCGGCAGCATTGTTGTTTGCAACCTCTTGCGACAAAGATGAAAACAATGACATAAAATCAGAAAACGGTTTGCTTACAGTTCCGTTTACCGTAAAAGTTGAAACCGGCTCGAAAGTTTCAAAAATTGCTTACGCAGAAAATAATGGTGCTTTTACGCCGAGTTTTGAAGAAAAAGAAGTCGGCTCACTTACAATGACTTTGACAAGCGAAGACCTTAGCGGTACATTGACGCTTGCAAATATTAACGGTACTTTTTCCGGCGATTTGGAAATGACCGCAGAGCAAAAAGAGCAATTCGACGAAGGTAAAATCAAATTTGTTGGTACAATCGGAAACACTGCTGCTACATTCGCTGCAAACACAACTTCACTTAAAGATTTGATTGAAGAATGTGCCCATCAGTACAAAACCGCAGAATTTGCCTCAAATGCAACTTCTGGTATTGGTCTTACTGACCAAAACTCTTATCTTGCAATTACTTGGACAAATAAAGGCGGTGCAACCGTAAAATTTACTATCAACGGCAGTGAAAAATCTATAACATTGAATAACGACGGACAAGGTTGGATTGCAGTACCGGGCGGCGCAACGGTTGCATGTGCAGACCTTGAAATAACAAGTGCTACAACTACGGTTGGCAAAATTCATAATATTTCACGTGAGTTTTCAGCCGTTCCCGAAGGTTATGTTGACCTTGGTGTTAAAGTTGACGACAAATCTGTTTTTTGGGCGCAGAATAATTTAGAAGGTACATACTTATGGGAAAATGCAAAAACCGCTGCATCAAATAATAATGCGGAATTGCCTAAACAAGCCGATTTTCAGGCACTTGCAAATGCTTGTCATTGGGTTTGGCAAAAGAAAGACGGTGTTAGTGGTATGTATGCTTTCAAACTGCAAGGCACAGATCAATCTAATTATAAGTCGCCTGCCAATGAATTTGACGCTACTTATAAAGCGGACGGTAGTGTCCCGTACATTTTCCTTCCTGCGGCTTTCCGCGGCGGCGACCGCGGCATCTACTGGTCGAGTACTCCCAACGACGACGACTACGCGTGTTGTTTGTACTTTCATTCGGACCGCGTGTATCCCGGGAGCGACGGCTCCGTTGGAATCGATTACTCGGTTCGCTTGGTTCGGCGCAGTAATTAACCATGTTTCCCAAACCGGAATCGAAAATAAAAAAAATCAGCAGGACACTTCAAATTATTTTGAGGTGTCCTGTTTTTGTTTTTGTAAAAATTTTTCTAATTTTGCCTTTAAAAATAAAACCTCATTATGTCAAAATATTTCAATCCATATACAGACTTTGGTTTCAAAAAACTTTTCGGCACGGAACTTAACAAAGACCTGCTAATCAGTTTTTTGAACGCTTTGTTTGAGAAAAATCCTGAGATTCCTCACGATGAAATCACGGATATAACCTATCTGAACTCCGAGCAACTCGGACGCACTGCCGCAGACCGAAAGGCAATTTTCGATGTCTATTGTACAACCAAAAGCGGCAACCGATTTATTGTTGAAATGCAGAATGTTTTTCAGCAGTTTTTTAAAGACAGAAGCGTTTATTATTCGTCGTTTCCAATCCGCGACATGGCGAAAAAAGACAAAGAGGGAGAACGTTGGAATTATGAACTTCAAGCGGTTTATACTGTCGGCATTTTGAATTTTGTTTTCAAGGACAACGAAAAAAAGGACGAAAAAGGCGAGGTTTTGAACGAATTTTCCGACGATGATTTGTTGCATATCGTAATGCTTACAGACCGGATTACAGGAAAAGTCTTTTACAACAAGTTGGTTTATTTTTATCTTGAAATGCCGAAGTTCAAAAAGACGCGTGAAGAACTTGTTACGATGTACGACAAATGGCTTTTTGTTTTGAAAAACCTATCCAAACTTATGGAACGTCCGAAAGAATTACAGGAGGCTGTTTTCAGACGTGTTTTTGAAATTGCGGAAATTTCGATGATGTCAGCAGTTGAGCATCTTGAATATGAAGAAAGTCTTAATGCTTTGTGGGATATAACCAATGCAATGGAAGATTCCGAAAAGAAAGGCTTTTTCAAAGGGAAAGAAGAAGGCGAAAAAATAGGTATTGAAAAAGGTCGTGAAGAAGGTCGTGCGGAAGGTCGCGCGGATGCAATGCGAGACATTGCCCGTGTGATGAAAAAGCACGGCGACGATATTGATTATATTGTTATGGTTACCGGACTATCCAAAGAAGAAATCAACAGTTTGTAAATCCTTGAAAATGAAATTATGGTACAAAAACTTTTAATATTAGTTGTGTTGTTATTTGCCGTTTTAAATTCTTCGGCGCAGTCTGCACCAGTTCATATTTTTTCCGTTTCTAAGACAAAAAAAGTTGTATTCAGCCCCGGCAACTTACAGTACAATACAAAGACTCAAAAGTTTCAGTTTGCTGCCAGCCAGGCAGAGTGTCTTGGTACAAGTCCGTCAACAATAAAAGATCTTTTTGGTTGGGGAATGTGGCTTGACGAAATCACCGATGAGTCAAAAATAACCAACATCGCAAAGGACAACAGCCAGTATACCCCTGAACTGAACGCTAATAACGAGTTTAAAAACAATAAAACCACCGTTAATGGAACAGAATGGTTCACACTCAGCAATGATGAATGGGATTATTTGTTGAAAAATCGTGCAAATGCTTCTGAAAAATACGGCGTAGCAATGGTAGACGGTGTTAACGGCTTTATTTTCTTGCCTGACGATTTTTTGTTGCCTGACTATCTTACGTTTAAAAGCGGTATCGCAGATGATTACGGCGCAAAATATTATCAAGATGTAAACAATTACACAGCCGCAGACTGGACAATATTAGAGAATAACGGAGCGGTGTTTCTGCCTGCCTGGGGGTGCCGTGTCGGTACGTACGTAAACGGTCTTGCCTATTATGGATACTATTGGTCGTCTACGGCTCGCGGTCTTAGGTATGCGTTCGACCTTGATTTCTACTTGGGTTTTATAGGTTGCTATTACCGCGACCGTTATTGGGGAAACTCAGTTCGGTTGGTGCGGGTTTCGCAGAACTGACAGTATTTTGTCAGAAAAATATTTATTGTTCTCCGATAAAAAATATACAACCAAAGCAACAACAAAACAAAAGTATGAAATGTGGCGCGAACGTAGTGTGAACGGTTTTTACAACGGAGATTAAATTGTTTGCACGATTTTTTTGCAATTTACTCAAAAACGTTTTATCTTTGCCGCAAAGATATATGAAAAATGAAAATCAAACTTATTTTTTTAGCCTTGTTTTTTGCTATGAACGCAGCGGCTCAGGACAACCTTACAAAGGTTGTAAACCAGATAAAGGGTTACGAGTATTTTGCTAACGGACAGATAGCCCTTCTCGCAACGGATATGAAAACGGGCGAGGTCATAGCCGAATATAACCCCGATATGTCGGTGATTCCGGCAAGTAATACGAAACTGTTTTCCACGGCTGCGGCTTTGGAACTCTACGGCCCTGATTTCAAATATCAGACAAAACTTTTTTATACCGGAAAAATTGACAAGTCGGGCGTTTTGTACGGCAACGTCATCATAAAAGGCGACGGAGACCCTACTCTCGGCTCAAAGTTTTTTTATGACAGCGAAAATTTCAATTACAACGCGAAATTCGTTCAGGCTGTGCAGGCGGCGGGTATACGCAGAATTTCCGGCAACGTCATCGGCGACTGCTCGGCTTATTCAAAAGAAATGACCCCCACAACATGGTCTTGGGAAGACATCGGAAATTATTACGGCGCAGTCCCTAACGGTCTTACCGTTCACGACAATTATACGACGCTACATTTCAAAACCGGAAAAGACGGCACAACGGCGGTTTTTACCGGCAGTGAGCCTGAAATTAAAGATTTAAGAATGGAGGTCTATGCCGTTGCCTCTCAAAACGTTACCCGTGAGAATACAAATGTCTTCGGAAAAACTTTTCAGAACCAGAAATACATTGAGGGTTTTGTGCCGCAAAACAGAACCGACGTTACGGTAAGGACTATAATTCCCGACCCCGCGCTTTTGGCTGCCTCTATGCTGATTGACAGTCTTAATTCCAACGGCGTTCAGGTTTTGGGGCTGCCGTTGAGCCGCCTTGACAGCAGCAAGTTTGTCGCTCAGGACACAGCAAAAACGCTGCTTTGCACTTTGGAATCGCCCACACTTGCAGAAATAATTCAGCAGACAAACTATTACAGCATAAATCTTTATGCTGAGCACTGCCTTTCGCTTGTGGGACTAAAACAGTTCAATACTACGGCTGTGAATTATGCGTGCTGGGGGCTTACTAATTTTTGGAAAAGCAAGGGCATGGACATACGCGGACTGAGCCTTAACGACGGCTGCGGACTTTCGCATTTCAACATCGTAACGCCGAGACAGTTGTGTTTTCTTCTGACCTATATGCACAACGAGTCGCAGTATTACGAGGCTTTCAACAATTCGCTCACGATGTGCGGAGGCAAAGGTACGATGGCGGGTATGTGTGCCGGAACTCGTGCTGTCAACAACGCAAGAGGCAAAAGCGGTACAATTCGCCGTGTAAAATCTTATTCAGGCTATGTTAAAACGCGCAGCGGCAGAGAACTTGCCTTTTCTATCATTATAAATAATTTTACCTGTTCGTCAAACGAAACAAAATATATGATGGAAAAATATATTGCGGCTCTGGCAGATTACAACAAATGACAAAACGTTAATACATCAAATAATCCTTGTATTTTTCGGTGTCTTTGAAAACGAGTTTGCCGATTTTGCAAATTTCCGAAACAATTTCCGTGAGATTGTTTGCGATAGAGATTCTCTCGTCTGATTTTGATTTGCGCGAAAGGGTTTGATTTTCGTAATTGTCGAGAGTTTTTTTGTAGTCGGCAATCATTCCGTTGAGGCTGCCGGTGATAGAAGCCGGTATGCCGAGTCTATAAAAATTTGGGCTCAGAGCCTGAATTTTGCGGATTTCGGATGTAAATTCTGCGTTGCTGACGTTGTGGACTTTTAAGTTTTTGAGCATTTTGTAATATTCGCTTTCCTCTTGTCCGAGCGACTGCAACTTGCATTGTATGATGCGTATGGTCTTGATAATCTGCTTTTTAATCTCTTTGCAACGGAGATTGAGCGTGTTGATTTCTTTTAAGTTTTTGCTGTCGGGTGTAAAAGTTCTGAACTTTTTCAGTAAAGTTTCCAAGTCTTCAATAAACTCCTCTTTGAAAAAGCCCTGACTTTTAAGGCTTTTCAAATCCCTTTTGCAGACCGCTGACAACTGTTCCGCCTTGTCCGACAGTTTTTTCTGACTGTATCCGAATTTCCGTTGCATAATTTGTTTAAATCAAATATAAATCAATGTCCTTGCTTTTTATGTTGAATTTTTTGCCGAGATAATCGTTGGTTAAAAGTCCGTTATAACAATAAACACTTTGTCTTATAAACTTGTCATAACTAATTTTCGGGTAAATTCCGCCATTGTTATGTATGTCGTTTATAAGCGGATAAATAACATTACTTAAAGCAATACTTGCAGTTCTTGGTACGAGAGTTGCAATGTCAGGCAGACAATAATGTATTACGCCGCAACATTCAAACGAGGGATTTTTCAGCGTCATAGGTTTTGAGGTCTCAAAACAAGAGCCTGTCTCGATGTTGAGGTCTACTATTACCGAGCCTTTTTTCATCATTGCGATGTTTTCCTGTGTGATGAAACTGAACGTTGGCGATTTTATACATTTTGCGCCGATAACAAGGTCTGCCGAGGCAAGGGCTTTGTTAAGAATTTGCGGTTGGAGTACCGAGGTGAAAATTTCGTGACCGAGTTTTTGCGTAAAAAGCGAAAGTTGCGAAAGCGAAGTATCAAAAACTTTGACTTCTGCGCCGATACTTAATGCCGTTTTTGTAGCGTATAACGCTGCTGTTCCTGTCCCGATTATTACTACCGAGGCGGGAGAAATGCCCGTTATGCCGCCTAAAAGAACACCTTTGCCGCCCGACTGTCTGCTCAGATATTCTGCGCCCGTAAACACTGAGGTCCTACCCGCGATTTCACTGTTGATAAAATTCACGGGATAAAAATCTTTTTCTGTTCTTATGTATTCTAACGCCAAAGCAACGGCTTTCTTTTTCAAAATGTTTTCTATTGCCTGCTTCTCGGCTCTTGCTACCGAAAGGTGCGAAATAAGAGTTTGCTCTTTTTTAACGAATAAGGTTTCTTCCGTTGTAAAAGGCGACACCTTTAATATAATGTCGGACGAAAAAATCTTTTCTTTGTCAGCCGTAACGGTTGCACCGCTTTTTACGTATTCCATATCGGAATAGTTTGCGGCAGAGCCTGCGCCTTGTTCCACAAAAATTTTATGACCGCTTTCCGAAAGGTTTGAAACGCCCATAGGCGTTAAGGCGACCCTTGTTTCTTTCTCAGGGTCTTCTTTCAACACCGAAATACATAGTTGTTTTTTGCCGTTGAAAGTCTCTTTTGCTTTTTCGCGCGGAATCAGTGAACATTTTGCCGTCATGTTAAAAAAAAATTATAGTGAAACAACCCTCTTACCGTCGTCTGTTACACGGATTTGTACTTCTATTACGTTGTCGCCCAAGACGGGATAAATCACCTCAGGCCATTCTATAAAACAGTAATCGTTGCCGTAAATGTATTCTTCTGTACCCGCTGACATTGCTTCTTCGAGATCTTTGATTCTATAAAGGTCAAAGTGATAAACCCTTTCACCGTTTTTTCTCATGTATTCGTTAACGATGGAAAATGTCGGCGAGGTTACTTCGTCCGTTACTTCAAGTGCTTTGCATAACTCTTTGATAAACGTGGTTTTGCCCGCGCCCATTGGAGCGTCAAAGACGATACATTTTTTGCCTTTTTCTTCTTTCTCGATGTAGGAGAGAAATTCGCGAGCCGTTTTTGGGGCTTCGTCAAGGCTGTTGATTATGAATTCTTTTTTCATTTTAGTTTTTTGGGGTTAAGTGTTATCAGCGGGATAAGCATTTCTTCCATAGAAATACCGCCGTGCTGAAAAGTTTCTTTGTAATATTTGACGTATTGGTTGTAATTGTTAGGGTAAACGAAAAAGTCGCGGTTTTTGGCGAAAACATATTTCGAGTTGAGTTTTGCCGGCGGAAGGTGCGCTTTTTCAGGGTTGTTGACAAAGAAGACTTCCTTGGGGTTGAGTTGCAAATCCTGTCCCGATTTGTATCTGAGATTGGAGGTCAGTTGTTTTTCGCCGGTGATTTTTACCGGGTTTGAAACCTTTGTAGTGCCATGATCTGTCGTAAAAACCACTTTGTAGTCCGTGTCCGAAATCATTTTCAGGAGCGTATACAGCGACGAGTGCTCAAACCATGTCTTTGTCAGGGCTCTGTAACCCGCAATGTCGTCGGCAAGTTCCCGCATCATCGGAAGTTCGGTTCTTGCGTGCGACATCATATCAACAAAGTTGTAAACAACGATGTTGAGTTTGTTGGAGTTGATTGTATTGAAATTATCGTTTATCTTGTTGCCTTCCTTATTGTTGAAAGTTTTAGCGTAATAAAACTTAAAGTCTTGACGAAAACGTTGCAACATCGTTTTGATGAGTTGCTCTTCGTTGTTGTTTTTTGAGTGGAGTTCGTCTTCGTCAGTCCAAAGTGCGGGATATATCCTCGCTATTTGGAGCGGCGTCAGGCCCGAAAACATAGAATTTCTTGCGTATTGAGTGGCTGTCGGCAGAATGGAGAAAATCATTTCCTCCTTTTCCATTGTAAAATATTCTGTGATAAGCGGTTGAAGCACTTTCCACTGGTCGAACCTGAGATTATCAACTACTATCCAAAACACTTTTTGATTGTTGTCCAACATCGGGAGAATTACTTCTTTGAAAACATCGTGCTGCATTAAAGGGCGGTCTTCGCGTTTGCCGTCAATCCACCTGATGTAATTTTTTTCTACGTATTTGCAAAATTCTTTGTTGGCCTCTTCTTTTTGAAAATTAAAAATTTCAAAAAGTGCATTGTCTTGACGGTTGAGGTCTTGAAGTTTTAGTTCCCAAGTTGTTAATTTTTTGTACAAAATCTTCCATTCTTCAATGTTAGAGACTTGGAAAATCTCCGCACCGAGCCTTTGAAATTCCGTTTTGTAATCTTCCGTCGTTTTTATGCTGACAAGTCTTTTGTTGTCAACGTTCTTTTTTATTGACAGAATTATCTGGTTGGGGTTGACAGGTTTTATAAGGAAGTCGGAAATTTTGTTGCCGACAGCCTCGTCCATTATTTCTTCGCCCTCGTTTTTTGTTACCATTACAACCGGAATATCGGGATTGATTTCCCTGATTTCTTTCAGAGTGTCTATGCCGCTGATTCCCGGCATATTTTCGTCAAGAAAAATTATGTCGTAAACCGTGGAGCGTATTTTTTCCAAAGCGTCGGTGCCGTTTGTCGAGGTGTCAACGCTGTATCCTTTGCTTTTTAAAAAAAGAATTTGGACTTTTAAGAAATCAATTTCGTCGTCAATCCAAAGAATAGAGTATCCCATAATTTTTTTTATTCCTTTATAATAACGCCGTGAAGTATTAAGTAAAGCAATTGGTCGATATTTGCGGTAAACTCCTCCGCATTGTCGGTTCTAAAAACATAGTCTTCAATGCCTTTAACAGCCATAATAAGAGCCATTGCCGCGAGGTCAAGATTCTTTACGAAGAAGTAATTTTTCTTTGCGCCTTCTTCAAGTATATCTTTAAATAGTCTTATTTCTTCTTTGTCGTACAGCGTATTAAGGCGACGGACAAAACTTATGTGCCGGAGTTTTTCGTTTTTTAGCGCCGAATGAAAATTGGTGTAGATTTTTATAATGTTCATTCGTGTTAAGACGTAGACTTTGATTTTGTCCACGGGATTCGGGGTTTTTCTCAAAGCGTCTATAATGGTGTGTCTAAATGCGACGGCTTCTTTTAGTACCACCGACTGAAAAATCTGCTCTTTGCTCTTAAAATAGTAATAAATGGAACTTTTACCTTTGCCGGCGGCCTTGGCAATATGCTCCATAAGGGTCTTGTCATAACCGTATTTCTTAAAAACCTGCCTTGCCGTTTCTATAATGGCATCGCGGTTTTTGTTTTTTTTCAGTGAATCGGTAGTTGCCATTTTTCTTTTTTCGCTTTTATATTGTCTAAACAAAGGGTAAAGTTATAATTTATTTTTTTAACGGAAAAAACTTTTGAAGTTTTTTTTATTTTTTTTAATAAAATGCTTATCTTTGCATTATCAAAAAGAATCAGATGAGCAGAAAAACTATTTGGACATTGGCGGGAGTGATGTTTTTGGCGATTTGTTGGCTTGTTAATATACAATCGTCAGACATCAAGACGTTGCTTTCGCTCAGGCAGCAGCAGTTTTCAAAGCAGGTGATGCAGTCTTTGACGGGGGTTGTCAAAGAATTAGAGCGCAGAGAGGTGGTTAATCAGGTTTCAAATGACGTTGTAGCCGTGAGTTTTGACACCGCTTCGTCGGTTTCGCACCATATCGTATTGAAAAATAACGGTTTCGTGATTGTGGATTCGGTGCAGAAAGACACTTCAAAAGGTGCTATACTTTCCAAAGGTAGCGATTCTCTTTATTATCCCGTAACCGGAAACGGCTCCGGCAAGCCTTTTTCTTTTGATTGTACGACCGCAGACAAAGGTAAAATTCAAGACCAACTCATTAAAAATATTCAGCACAACAAAACCGTTTTTGTTGAAAACATTGTCAACAACTTGATTAGAAAGCGTGTTAACATAGAAGAAAGGGTTGATGTAGGAATATTGAGTAAAGTACTTTCTCAAAATCTAAAATATAACGGTATCGACATGGATTTTTGTTTTGCTGTTATGAAAGAAGATAAGACTGTATTTTGCCGTTCCGAAAATTATGATGATAAGGACGATGAGGTAACTCGTTATGATATAAGACTTTTCCCTGATGACGATATTATTTCGCCGGAATGTTATTTGACTGTTTATTTTCCGGCAGAGAGAAAGTTTACGTTTGATTCCATAAAAAAGAATCTTATTGTTTCGCTTGCTTTTGCGTTAATAATATTAAGTATTTTTGTCGGGACACTTATTATAATATTCCGTCAGAAAAAACTTTCCGAAATGCGCAACGATTTTGTCAACAATATGACGCACGAACTAAAAACGCCTATTTCGTCAATTTCGCTTGCGAGTCAGATGTTGAAGGACCCCGCTGTTGCTATGGACGAAAAAAGTTTTTCGCAGATAACCTCCGTTATAGAGCAAGAATGTAAAAAATTGGGGTTTCAAGTTGAAAGGGTTTTGCAGATGGCAACCATTGATAAGAGCCGCAATGTTATGAAAATCAAGGAAATATGTCTTAACGAACTGATTGAAAAAGTTGTAAAATCCTTTGATTTGAAATTGAAGGACAAGGGCGGAGAACTTCAATGTGTTTTCAATGCAAAAGACGATTTGATAGAGGGCGACGAGGTGCATATCGGCAACCTTATCAGCAGTCTTATTGACAATGCTCTAAAATACACTATTGATTCTCCAAAGTTGAAAATAGAAACTTCAAACGTAAAAAAAGGCGTTGAAATTGCCGTTTCGGATAATGGAATCGGTATCAGCCACGAAGACCAGAAAAAGATTTTTGACCAGTTTTTCCGTGTTCATACGGGTAACATTCATAATGTCAAAGGCTTTGGTATAGGTTTGAGTTATGTAAAAAAAGTGGTGGACGAACATCACGGCACTATAAAATTAAAGTCAGAACTTAACAAGGGAACTACTTTTTTTATATATTTGCCGTTTAATCAGTAACTAATTTTTAAATCGTTATATGGAAAGAAAAGTATCAATATTGCTGGCGGAAGACGACGTTAATTTGGGTTCGTTGCTCAAACAGTATCTCGATGCCAAAAATTATGCGACGGATTTGTATCCCGACGGAGAGAAAGCAACGGAAGGCTTTCATCATAACATTTACGACATCTGTATCTTGGATATTATGATGCCTAAAAAAGACGGTTTTCAGGTTGCCTCCGAAATCCGCGAAATCAACACCGATATTCCGATTATCTTCTTGACAGCCAAAAATTTGAAGGAAGATGTTTTGAACGGATTCAAAATTGGTGCTGACGATTATATTACAAAACCGTTCAACATGGAAGAATTGCTTTTGAGAATTGAAGCGGTTTTGAGACGTTCGGGCATTACCGACAGCGAGGCGGTTACGGTATATTCGTTAGGCTCGTATGTTTACGACTCCAACAAGCAGACCTTGCAGTACAAAACTGAGGAGCCGGTAAAACTTACTACAAAAGAGTCGGAATTGCTCAGACTTCTTTGTATGAACATGAACAAGGTTTTGGAAAGAAACTATGCTTTGAATCAAGTTTGGGAAGACGACAATTATTTCAACGCCCGCAGTATGGACGTTTATATCACTAAATTGAGAAAACTTCTCAGAGAGGATTCCTCGATTGAAATTCTTAACATTCACGGCAAAGGTTACAAACTTATCGTATCGGAGAAGAATTAATGAAGTTGTCTTGCAGAATAACATTGCGGCTTTTTTATGCGGTGCTTTTGGTCTCTGCCGCTTGCAGCAATACCAAAAACACCGCTTCGACAAGGGCGTTTCATAACGTTACGTCGCGCTACAATGTTATTTTCGAGGCAAGGCAGTCTTATTTGAAAGGGATTGATAATATTGACAAAAATTTCAAACCCGATTATACAGAACTTTTGCCGATTTTCAAAATAGACGCGCATGAGGCTCCCGATTTTGCCTCCGCCGATATGGACGCTTGCGTGGAGGAGTGCGGCAAAAATATTTTGAAACATTCCATCACCTCAAAACCAAAGCGCGGATATTCGCGCTCAGGAATGGATTCCCGTCAGCAGTCGTTTTACAACAAGAGCGAATATTGCAAATGGATAGACGACACGTATCTGTTGATGGGCAAGGCTAACTATGTAACCGGCGATTACGACAGAGCCGAACCGTCTTTTCAACTCGGAATCACAAGGTTCAAGCACGAGCCTTCGAGATTTGAGGCGCAGTTTTGGCTTGCGAAGACGTTTTGGGCGCAAAAAAATTACAACGAGGCGTCAGAACTCTTGGACAAACTCGAAAAAGACAAACGCCATCCTAAAAAACTTGACGCCGACATTCACCGCCTCTATGCCGACATTGCAATTTCAAACCACCGTTATCAGGCTGCGGTTCAGGAGGTTGACAAGGCGTTGACATTTATAAAAAAGCGTAACAAAAAAGAACGCGCATGGCTGCTTTTTATCGCCGGAGACTTGAACCGTCTGGCTGGCAATTATCCGAAAGCAAAGACCTGTTATCAGGAAGTCATAAAACTTAACCCTCAGTATTCTTTGGTTTTCAATTCAAAAATCAATCTTGCAACCGTTTTTACAAAGGGCGAAAACGACGCTTATATCCGTCAGCAACTTCTGCTGCTCTCAAAAGACGACAACAACAAGGAATATTTTGACAGAGTTTATTACGGTTTGGCGGAGTTGGACAGAAAGAATCAGGACTTTAATTCAGCACTTATTAATTACAGAAAATCAGCGCGTTATTCATCTCAAAACAATGTTCAAAAAGCCAAATCTTATATGGAGGCGGCTAACATTTATTTTATGAGAAACGATTATATAAAGGCGGGAGAATTTTACGATTCCACAATGCAGTTTTTGCCGGCAAGTTATTCCGGCTACGAAGAAATTTCAAAAAAGGCGGCTAACCTCAGGGAACTGATTTCATATATCGAAGAGGCTGAATATCAGGACAGTATTCAGAGGGTTGCCAAAATGGACGTTGCCGCGCGTCAAAAACTTATCGCAAAAATCATCGATGATGTAATTGCCGAGGAGGAGGCAAAAAAAATCGCGGCTACAAATCCCTATTACAGTTCGTCCGACAATAATTACGGCGTTGAATATACAGGTCAGGACGGAAATCCGAATTTTCAGGGAAAATGGTATTTGTATAACGTTACGGCATTGAATTACGGACGTCAGGAGTTTTTGAAAAAATGGGGCAACCGTCCACTTGAAGACAACTGGCGCAGAAAAAACAAAGGTGTTTCGGAGACTTCCGGCGAAGAGTCAGCCGAGGCAGAAGAAGAAAACACCTCCGGCGAAAACGACAAAAAGAAGCCCGAATATTACATTAAAAACCTGCCGCTAACGGATTCGGCAATGAAACTTTCTCTTGACAGGGAAGCTGATGCGTGGTACAAGGCGGCGGACGTGTATTCCGAAAAAATCGACGATTTGGACAAGGCGATAGAAACGCTGCTGAAAATCAACGAAAAACACGGCGGCTATTATTTAAAGCCTCAGGTTTATTACCGTCTGCACGACCTTTATCTCAGAAAGGGCGAAACGGGACTTGCCGAATACACCAAAACTTTGCTCGCCTCGGAGTTTCCTGAGTCAGGTTACACAAAAATATTAAACGACCCGAATTACTTGAAGAACGTCGGTGCGAGAAAACAGCAGGCTGTTGACTTTTATGAGAAAATGTTGGACGGTTTCAACGCCGGAAATTTCTCTTACGCGCTTGAATTGTGCGATGAGGGACGCCGTGAATATGCGGGTCTTGATATTGAAGAAAATTTTATTTACATGCAGGCGCGTTGTTACGGCGGACTTCAACAGACTGGCAAAATGGCTCAAACGCTTCATTTTCTGATTGAAAACTATCCGGGCAGCCGTCTTGTCCCGTATGCTAAAAACAAACTTTCTGCTCTCGAAGGCGGTGAAAACGGCGAAGGAAAATTTTTCAAGAATTTTGCCGGAAAGAAACATTATTTTGTTGTTGCCGCCGACAAAAGCGCGGAAAATTTTAAGGAAATCAATTTTAAGATTTTGAATTTCTGCGCCTCAAACGGCTATGCTCAGGCTGAGGTTGAAGACAGCGACTTTTCCGAAAAGTACAAAATTTATACGGTTTCGGATTTTGAAAATTCGGACTCTGCCTCGGAGTTTATAAAAAAGTTTCTGTCTCAAAACGGCGGTTTAACAGGGCATAAGATTTTTATAATTTCGGATGAAAATTTTCTTCTTCTTAAAGAAGATGCTGATATAGAGAAATATAATAATTTTTATTTGAACAATTACAGTAATTAAGTAGTATGAGAAACGAGGGATTTGGTGCAAAAACATTATTTTTGTATTTAGCGGTTTTGATGGCGTTGTTTGCGTTAAGCGGTTGCGGCGGCTGCAATGTTGCTGCCGGAGAAGAACTTACTGTCAGCAGCGATACTATGAGTGTGCCTGAGGACGAACCCGAAGGTCTGCCGCAGACAATGAGTTTTTTTGTCTTTGATGTCAACACCAATATTTTTGCCGGCAACACGCCTGAGACAATGGACATTATGGAAGACATAACGGGCATTAAAACAGCAATTTCGCACGACGGCGTAAGAATTGCATACGTAAAGCCTTCGCCCTCACCGAGCAGTGTTTACGTTTACGACCGTTATGAAAAGGACAACAGGCTTTTGAATTTTCCCTCTGACGCGGCGGTTTCAGACCCCGTGTTTTCGCCGGACGGCAAATTTCTTGCGGTAACTATTATATTAAACGGCGACAAGACCTCAAAAGCGGCGTTGTATGATTTGAGAAAGGACACTTTTAAAATAATAAGCAGGGACAATATGCCGGTTTTCAATCCGACGTTTTCACCGAAAGGCTCAAAAATGGTTTTTCACGACATGACAAAAGTGTTTGTGTATAATTTCAACGGTTTTAACACCAAACTTTTAAAAACTTTCGGCTGCGAGGAGTTTTGTATGCAGAACTCTTCGGGCATTTCCGAAAACAGCAAGTTTCAAATCTCTGACGACGGAAATGATATTGTCTACACTTACAACTGTTATTCCGATACGGTTGTAAGTTCCACGGTGCTTGCGCGTTTCAACACCGAGACTTTGCTTTCGGAGGATCTCTCGCCGCTTAACAAATACTGTACGGACTTCCAGACTTCGCAGGACGGAAACATTTATTGTTTTTTGCGCAGGAGTGCCGAGGACAGTTCCGAGGTCAAACTTTATGTTAAAACGCCCTCAGAAAAGAGCGTCATAACGTATTCGTCAAAGATTTTTGACAGTCCGTGCTCGTTTTCGGTGTCGTATTAAAAAAAATGTTAAAAAAAATTTCGTACTTAAAAATAAAGTACTTATCTTTACCGATGATTTGGAAGAAACAATCAATATTTGTAATTATTTAAATAACAGTAAATTATGTCAAGATTAAAATTATTAGGTTTAGCGTTTATGGCTTTTGCAACTATAACGTTTGTTGATTGCAGGGGCAACAAGGGCGGCGATCAGGCTTCTGAAAGCGGCGACACGCTCTCAATTCCGGGTGATGACGGTTACGGCGACCTTGCTACGGTTATCGAGAGCAACGATGACATTTCGAAGGATAATATTCAGGAGCAGGTTTTGACCGAGGACAAGAGCGGAAATCTTGTTCCCGAGACTACCGAGACACACAACGATACTGACAAATTTTATATCGTTGCCGGCAGTTTTACGTTGTACAGCAACGCTCAAAAGCAGAATAAGAAACTTTCGGGTATGGGTTTTGACTCAAAAATTCTTGAACCTTACGGTCAGTACAACAGGGTAACGGTAGGCGAGTTTGCAACACGCGAGGCTGCACGCGCCGCATTGCCGGGTTTGAGAAGCAAAATCAAAGACCAGACTTTGTGGTTGCTCAAAAGATAGTTTTTCCCTTTTTTTTATTTTTTTTCTGCGATTGTATCTTCTTTTTTCGTTTTTCCTAAAAAGGGGGTAGTCGCAGTTTTATGTTTATTTTTATGGAAGAAAAAGTCAAGGATTACGAGTTGGTGTACCGAACTTCGGCACTTATGAAGGAGGTCGCTGATTTGAAACAGCAAATCAAACAACTCACCGAACAGAACGAAAAAGCGCAGTTGGAGATTTACCGCTTGGAGAATATCCTTTCGGTTGTCCCGCAGGAAAATTTGCCGAAGGGTGTTAATTTCAACATCGGCGGCAACGCTTTGCGTTTTAAGATGGCGACGGTGATGTATGTTGACATACGCGGTTTTAAGACCATTTCCTCCGAGTCGCGTACTTCCGACTTCATTGACGAATTAGACCAGATTTTTATATATTTCAACGAGATAGCCGCAAAATACAAACTTCAAACCGTTAAAACAATCGGCGACGCGTATATGTGTGCGGGCGGTATTCCGCAAAAAAACATCACAAACCCGATAGACGTGGTTTTGGCGGCAATGGAGATGAAACGCTATCTCAAAGGTTTGAGGGAAAGTTACGAAAAAGACAACCGTAAATTTTGGGAACTGAGAATCGGCATTCATACCGGGCCTGTTATCGCAACGCCTCAGGGCAAAAAGAAAATCACATACGACATCAAGGGCGAGACCGTTAACATCGCTTCAAGAATGGCCTCGGCAGCGGATGTTGAAAAAATCAACATTTCTGTTTTTACTTACGAACTTGTAAAGGATTATTTTCAGACCGAATACAATGGAATAACGCCCGTAAAATATCAGGGCGACTTGGAGATGTATTATATCCGGCGTTTGAAACCCGCGTTTTCCGTCAACCGTCAGGTAGGTGAGTTTCCGAACGAGATTTTCAGGATTAAATATCTTCTGAGACAGTTTACCGACTTGCAGGAGATTATTCTTGACAAGTTGGAAAAAGAACTGCCGAAATATCTTCATTATCACAACTTTAAACATACAATCGACGTTGTTAACCAAGCCGAACTTATAGGTTATGGCGAGGGGGTTGACGATGAGGACATTCTGCTTTTGAAGACGGCTGCGCTTTTTCACGATTCGGGACAGATAATCGGCAACGAAAACCACGAATATTACAGCACGCAGATAGCACGTGAATATCTTCCGAAATGGGGTTACACAGAGGAGCAGTCTGCAAAAATCTGCACTCTTATAATGGCAACCAAACTGCCGCCGAATCCGACAACGCTTTTGGAAAAAATCATGTGCGACGCCGATTTGGATTATCTCGGCAGAACGGATTTTATACCTGTCAGCAACACTCTTTACGAAGAACTCATAGCGCAGGGCAAAAATATCAGCATTCTTGAATGGAACCGCAATCAGGTAAAATTCTTAACCAACCACCAGTATTTTACCAACACGGCTCTTACGCTTAGAAAAGTCGGTAAGGAATATCAAATAGACCGCCTTAAAAAACTTATTGAAGAGGACGAAAAAAAGTTGGCGGAACAAAAATAAAAAAAACCGGGAGAGTTTCACAACTATCCCGGCATCAAAAAATAAACAACTAAAAAAAGAAGTATTTTATAACATGAAACACATCTATATATACGAAAAAAGCGAAAAAAAGTTTCATTTTTTCTGTTAAAAAGTGTTAATGAAAATATTTTAATCTTTTTTTGGGAAAATAAAAAAAAACGCTATCTTTGAAAATTGAATTTTTGTGCGTTTTTTTTAAAATTGTGGTGCAAAAATTGTTTGAGTTTATACTTAAAATATTGATGACAAATGAAGAACAATTTTAAACATATAGCCCTCGTGGTGGTTGCGATTCTGATTTTTTATGTCGGCGTAGCCTCTTTTTTGTTGTATTCTGATTATAATTATTCTTTGGACAAGACTGTTAAAACTTCCGATAATTACAGTGTCCAAAAAGCCAGTCAGATAGTTTCGTATATTGATCTTCATATCGCCAACGCTGCCGTTCTCAGCGATATGCTTGCTTCTGCAAAGGAAAAAAACGGCGCGGGAATTTCTTCTTACGTAGAGCAGAGCCTTAAAAATTTTATCACAGACAACAGTGAGGTGCTTTCTGTAACCGTTTCGTGGGAACTTTCCGAAATGGACAGGTACTGGAACAAGCCTTACGGAAGAATCGTTCAGAAATGTTTTATGAGGGACGGACTTGCGGCTTTTGTCTGCGATACCGTGGACAGGGACGGCGAATACGTTTCTGAAAACTATTCGCAGATGAAAAACGGTACGACGCACGTTCTTTTTACCGACCCTTATCTCAACACTTCGGATTACGTTTCAAAATCCGAGGCAAAATATTGTTTTTCTGTTGCAACGCGCATTATGACGGAGGGCAGGTTTATTGGTGCAGTCATGCTTGAACTTCAACTTTCGGATTTGTATTCACTTTTGGAGGACATGCCTTTGGATTATGCGGGTAAACCTTTTCTTGTAGCAGACAACGGAAAAATTTACGGTCATAGAAACCAGTCTTTTGACGGTACGCTGTTTTTGGACGCTTATTCCGGCATAGACAAAAACGACGAGATTGTAAAAGTCCTGAACGACGGAATTATGGGCAGTTCGGGCTTTGCGGATTCTGTCAGGGTTACGCTTATTCCTTTGTATGTCAGGGACAACGGCAAGCCTTGGACATTGATTTCAGAGGTTTCTCTGCCGAGAATTTTCAAACAGTCGGCGCGCAGGGTGGCTCCGTTTATTTTCCTGTCGTTTTTGGGAATTATGGCGATGGCTGTTTTTACGTTGTTTTTCGTAAAGCGCAATACCTCGCCGCTCAGACACGTTGCCAACCTTTTGAAGTTTGTGGACAAAGGCGAATACGACAAAATTCAGAAACTGTCATCTTCCGACGACGAAATTCAGGAGTGTTACGAGGTTGTCAACACTTTGGCGGAAAATATTTCAAAAACAACGGCTTTCGCTAATAGTATCGGTCGCGGCGATCTTAATGAAAAATATAATATAACCAATCCTAACGGCTTGGACCTCGCACTGTTGGACATGCAGAAAAACCTTTTGAGAGCCCGCAAGGAAGAAGAAAACCGAAAGGTGGAAAACGAAAAACTTTCTTGGGCTCAAAACGGTCTTGCGCAGTTAGGCGAGTATCTTCGTATGAACAATGCTGACATCGGTGAGTTCGCTTATAACGTCATAAGTTTCCTTGTAAAATATATGGGTGCGCTACAAGGTGGATTGTTTGTTACCGAGGAAAAAAATGATGAAAAATATTTGGATTTGAAAGCCGCTTACGCTTTTGACCGCAAAAAGCAGTTGGAAGGAAGGGTTCAGTTTGGAGAGTCGCTTGTAGGCCGTTGTGCGATAGAGGGAAAATCTATTTTCTTAACTGATGTGCCTGACGGTTATCTTTACATAACTTCTGGTTTGGGCGAAAACAAGCCTTCATGTATTCTTCTTGTGCCGCTGAAATTTGAGGACGAGGTTCACGGAGTTATTGAAATTGCCTCTTTGAAAATGGTGGAAGAATATCAGAGAACGTTTCTCGACAACGTTGCCGAGCGTATTGCTTCTACAATTTCTAACATCAAGAAAAATATCAATACCGCCGAACTTTTGGAGAAATTCCGCACACAGTCCGATGCATTGGCTGTCAGGGAAAAAGAAATCGAAAAATCCTACAAAGATATTAAGCGTTCAAAGGAAGAAATCAAACTTAACGAACTTGAAACTGAGGCAATTTTGGAGGTTCTTTCGCAAAGTTGTATAATTATGCGTTATGATACCGGCGGTATGGTTACGGATTTGAGGGACTTGACACTCGAAGTTACGGGTTACAAACGCTCTGACATTGTCGGACACTATCTTAAAGAAATTCTCGCACTTACTAAAAACGATATGGACAACTTTGACGTATTTTGGAACGAGATTATTCAAGGTGTTAAGAAGACAAGAAAATTTACACGCGGCGACACGCTTTATAAAGAGACATTTACGTTGATAACCGACGAACACGGCAGACCATATAAGGTAATAAGTATCGCCGTACCGATGTAGGAGAGGAGAAAAAGAGAAATGACATTAAAAAAAATATTACAACTTCCGATTATGCAATACGCGGTAAATTTTTTTACCGCGTTTGCTTTGTTTTTTATTTGTAGGGTGATTTTTGTAATTGCTAATCAAAATATTTATGGTCAAATCAATTTTTCGCATTATTTTACGCTTTTCCAAGGCGGAATAAAATACGATTTTGCCGCACTTTTTTATCTGACGGTCGTAAGTTTGGTGATGATGATTTTGCCGTTTAAGTTCGCTTTTAACGAAACGTACAGAAATATTGCGAAATGGTTTTTCATTATTCCGGTTTCGCTCGGCATTTTTGCGAATATATTTGATGCGGCGTTTTTCCCGTTTAATGCCAGACGCACTAACTTTTCGTTTTTCAAGGAGTTTTCTAACGAAAATAATCTTTTCGGAATTTTTTTCAAAGGACTTTTTGATTATTGGTATTTGACACTTGCGGCGGCGGTTTTAATTTTTTTGCTTGTTAAATTCTATTATAATCCGAAAGTAACGAAGGAGGATTTTTCAATAAAAAAATATAGTTTGAAAGTTTTGCCTTTGACGTTGCTGTTTATTTATTTCTTTTTGGCAGGCGTTCGCGGCAGTTTTTTTATTGACGCAGACCATCGTCCGATGAATATGAACAACGCTAACGAGTACATCAAAAAAAGCAACGAATCTGCAATCGTATTAAATACGCCTTATTGCATTCTCCGCACCTCAGGGGATATTGCTTTTTCTGACCCGAAGTATTTTGATAGGGGAGAGTTAGAACAAATATATTCACCGGTTCATATCCCTAAACCCGAAGGTGAATTTAAACCGATGAACGTCGTAATTTTGATTTTAGAAAGTTTCGGCAAGGAATATTCGGGCTTTTTTAACGGTAACGAAGGTTATACGCCGTTTTTGGATTCGCTTTATCAAAACGGTTTGACATTTAGACATTCATTTGCAACGGGTAGAAAATCCATTGACGCAATGCCGAGTATTTTAGCCGGAATTCCCTATTTAACTGACCATTTCTTTATGGGAATGTATTCTAATAATAAGGTTAATAGTATTGCAACACTTTTAAAATCAAAAGGTTACTATTCTGCATTTTATCATGGTGCACCTAATGGGAGTATGGGCTTTTTGCATTTTGCCAATCTTGCGGGCTTTGATAATTATTTTGGTATGACGGAGTATTGTGGCGACACGGCTTTTAATGCGATGAACGATTTTGACGGTCATTGGGCAATTTGGGACGAAGAATTTTTGCAGTATTATGCTAAAAGTATGGGTGAGATTCCGCAACCGTTTGTCACGGCATGTTTTACTGCAACTTCGCACAATCCGTTTAGAATCCCTGAAAAATATAAAGAACGTTTTAAAGAAGGTCCCCAGCCGATAACAAAGTGCATTCAGTACACCGACAACGCAATCCGCAATTTCTTTAACGCTATGAAAAAATATTCGTGGTTTGAAAACACGCTTTTTGTCATTACTGCTGATCATACGAATCAAGCGTTGAGTAGCGAATATACAACCGATAGAAACGTGTTTAAAGTGCCTATTTTATTTTATCAGCAAGGTGGAATACAAAAAGTTTCGGACAAACTATTTTGTCAGACGGATATTACACCTACGGTTTTGGATTTTTTGAACTTTGACAAGCCTTATATTGCTTTTGGAAATTCGTATTTTTCAAAGACCGATACATTAGGATATGTTGTAAATTTTAGTGAACCTCTGTATCAAATTTCTATGGGGAAATATTTTTTGCAGTTTGACGGAAAGCAAGAAACCGGCTTTTTTATTCCCAGCGAAGACGTTTTTTTAACGCACAATTTGAAGGGAAAATTCCAAAGTGAAGAAGAAAAAATGCTTAACCTCTTAAAGGCTGAAATTCAGCAATATCACATTAGAATGATAGAAAATAATTTAACTATCAAAAACTAAAAAATGAAAGAAAAATTATTGAAAGCAATTTCGTGTTATTTTTTGTCTGTTGGCGTTTTATCGCTGATTTTTGTAATCACAACGGCTATGAATTGCGGTGTAGCACTAAATTTTCATTCGCTTTTTTACATCGTAGCATCGTCGTTTTGTCATACTGCGGTCGTGATGTTGATACCTGCGATAATAACTTTTCCGCTAAGATTTGTATTCAAAAAAAGTGCAGTGCCGGATACGGTTTTTGCAGTTTTGTCAGCATTGATACAAATTGTTGTAATAATCGATTATTTTGTTTTTGCGTTTTATAGGTATCATATCAATGGTTTTGTTTGGGGACTTTTGACAGGTCCTGCGGCAGGTCAGATTTTTGTTTTTGACTATTGGGTTGTTTTTAAGTGCGTAGTTGGTGCAATAATTATAATAGTAGCAAACTTGTTTGTTATTAACAAATTAAATGATATTATTTCAAATAAAACTTTGAAATATTCTTTATTTGTAGTTTTGTTTTTTGTTTTAACTGCAAATTGTATGCATGCATACGGTGCGGCTACTCTTAATCATTCTGTTATCAAATGTACCGAGGCGATTCCGTATTATTATCCGATACGCTCAAACAGTCTTTTGAGCAAAATCGGACTTGTTGATGAGCGAAAAGTTCAAGCGGAAAAAGCGGGGAGCGGCGATTTGAATTATCCAAAAGCGGAACTTTATTGGAACGATTCCATAACACCGCCGAATATCATTTTTATAATGATTGACGCTTGGAACAGACGGACTTTCAACGATGAAAATACGCCTAATTTGAAAGAGTTTTCAAAAAAATGCGTTTATTATTCCGACCATGTTAGCGCAAGCAACGGCACACAGGGCAGTGTTTTTACGATTTTTACATCGCTTTCGTCGTATTATTGGCAGGATTTTGAACTTAGCAATATAAATCCCGTTTTTGTTGACCGACTCAAAACTTTGGGCTACGATTTCAAAACTTTTCCGGGTGCAACTTTGCGCAGTCCTGCGTTTAACAGCGTTTTGCTTCATGAATTTCCCGATATTAACACCGATACCGAAGGCAAAACGGTTTATGATAGGGATTGTAATTTGACTTCAAACTTTATCAATTATATTGACGATAAAGATTCAAGCAAGCCGTTTTTTGCATGGCTTTTTTACGACCTTGCACATTCGTACGAAATGCCGAAAGAAAGATTATGGAAATTTCGTCCGACTTGGGAGTTTGCTGATTATACGTTGCTTTCGGCGGATATGAATCCCGAACCATATTTCAATCTTTATAGAAACGCAGTTTATCAAGCGGATTCACTTGTGGGAAAAGTCTTGAACAAGATAGAAGAAAAAGGGTTGTTAGAAAATTCTGTTATCGTGATTTGTGGCGACCATGGTCAAGAGTTCAACGACAACAAGAAGAATTTTTGGGGGCATAACGGCAATTTTTCTGATGTTCAAATCGGGACAAATCTGCTTTGGTATTCGCCGGATAGTGAGCCGAAAACCGTAAAATACAGAACTTCGCATTATGATATTAGTCCAACGATTTTGAAAAAATATCTTGGTCTGAAAAACAAAATAGAAGATTTCGGTAGTGGTAAAATGCTTTCTGACAGTACTTTAAGGGATTGGCTTTTGGTTGGCAGTAGAGATAATTTTGCATTTTTGCACAAAAACCACATTTACGAAAAGCGACCTTCGGGATATTTCTTTGCGACGGACGCTTTTCTCAACGAACTGCCGCAGGATTCAATAGATTACAACGTTTTGAACGAAAAAATCAGAGAAATCGGAAGTTTTTATAAATAGTTGTTTTTGGGTAGAATTGCAACCAAAAGTGGGGTAAAAAGGTGATTTTTGGTTGCAATTCGGCAGAAAATTAATTTTACTATTGCCAAATTCCATTTTTTTGATACTTTTGCGCAGTAAGAAAAATAGACCAATAAAAGATTTTCCCGATGTTTATGGCGGCAATTATTTCGAGGTTATCTTATATGAAATTGATAAAATTTTCAATTTTTCAAAACTCAATTTTAGAGGTATTTAAGAAAGTTTTTTGGTAATTAGGAAAGTATTTGTCTGCAAAACTCTTTATAGCCTGATTGGTTTTGTGTTTTTTTACGTAAATAGGTATTTGGGTGAAAGGTATTTTGGAAAATAAATCCATTTCAGTTGCTAAATCAGCATTTGTAAATAGTGATTTTAAAAATAATTGTTTTGCCGTATCTATCCATTCTTGTTTTTGAGACCAATAATGTGCAATATACGGCTTGGAGGTGTTTAAATTGGTTTTTTCTTTGAGAGCAATACTCAGAGAATATTGTTCTATGAAATCCGGATATGCGTTTTCGTCTAACATTCCGTCGCATAGTGATAAGGCTGTTGTGGTGATTTCCGTTTTCATAGCGGCGGGTATGCCGCAAACACCGGCACACCACATATCGTGTTTCTCCGAAATCATGATATTGGCTATTGTTTTTCCTTTGACTTTATTATATAATTGTTGATGTTTGTGTGTGGTTTTTGAAGGGTGTCCTTCGTTACCGTCCATAAAAGATTTATTATTTTTTAGTTCTTGTTTTAAGGTGTTGAAATTGCCGTATAAAAACGTATCACAATCTATGTATAATAAATCGTCTGACGGATACATATTACTAATTGTTTCAATTGCTTTGATTTTCGTCCTCCAAAAGAAATTATGTTTACCCTTCCATTCCGTTATGTTTTTTTCATCGATTGTTATTGTTTCCACGAAACTAAAATGATTGAAAAAAGAGGGATTTGTGGTTATTATAACGATTCTGTCATCATTTTGCATTTGCTTTTTAAAACTCAGAATTGAAAAATATGATTGAACATAGATATCCAAATTTTCTCCAAGTATATAGTACATTATAGTCATAATTATTTTTCTCCTAAATTTTTTTCTCCGTTATTGTGTTCCCAAATCTTTGCTAATGTATAAAATTTGTAATTTGCTTCGTTAACAGCCAATACAAGTCCTGTTATACCTTGAAATATACCGCCTTTTAGAAAATAGTATTGGAAAAATCTGAAAGTCGGTTTTATTATCATTTTTAACCACCCTGCCTTTGCACCTCTGCGCCTTGACACTTCATTTTGCGTGTAGATGTTTATTTTATGGAGTTTTGTATACAGAGACATAGATTTGTGTATCATAGCAAGTTCCGTTTTCCCTGATGGAATTTTTTCGGTATTACCGCTGATTTGTGGTTTTGAATGTACGTGCGGCGGCCAATATGCTTTATCTTTACGGAAAAATCTTAATTGATAATCGGGATATGAATTTTTTGCGAAACAATTCATAATATAGTTTTTTCTCGGAATATATAGTCCGTCTGACGGATTATTTTGAATATATTGATACAAAAAATCCTTTAAATCTGTTGGTATTATTTCGTCGGCATCTACGGTTAAAATCCACGGATATTTAGCCGAGTGTATAGCGAAATCACGTGCAGGTTCGGCGATAGTGTGATTTCCTTTCGGAAATGTTATAACTCTGCACCCGAAATCTTCTGCAATTTTGACAGTGTTGTCGGTACTTTCCATATCGCAGACTAAAATTTCGTCAAACCCTTTTACGTATTCTAAAATTTCGCATAGCGAATTTTCTTCGTTGTATGTGTGAATTACTACTGATATTTTGTTTTCGTCCATTTTTATTACTTTTTAATTCTTCCGAAAGTTTTGATACTTGTATATTTCCGCCAAAGATTGAGTTTCCGTTTTTCGGGAACTCCGTGGCGGCGGATATAGTCTTTTGCACCTTCGAGCATACGTTTTGCAACATTGCCGTCGTTATAAGGGTCATAATTTTTTATAATCCACTTTCGTAGTTCGGTAAGTTTGCCGTCCGTTTTTATTTCATCGTATGCTTTTGACAACTGCATAGGGTCTGTGATATTTTTCCAATAAATATCTTTTGCCACGGCATCTAAGGTTATAACCGGCTTATCCAAAAGCAAAAATTCGTAGATTGTTGAACTTGTGTCGCTAATCATTGCATCTGCCATAAGCATATATTTTGTTACGGTATAATCTTCAATCCAAATTATATTGTCATTTGCCTCTGCGAGTGCTTTGTACTCGTCGTTCCATTCTTTTTTTGTCAGCGGGTGAAATTTCAGAATCAGTAACACATCTTGCTTTTTGACAAAATCAACGAGACCATCTTTGAACTTTGGTAAAGATGTAAGGCTCGGCGAAAAAGTCGGGGCATAGAGTACAAGTTCTTTTTTGCCGTACTTTTTTAAAAGTTCCTGTTTTTGCGATTCAAAATCGTTTTTGTGATGAAAAATCCAATCTTGACGCGGCCAGCCTGTTTCTAAAACTTCAAAATCCTTGTATTTTTTTGCAAGTTTTTCAAATCCTGCTGTAAAAAACGGTCCCTGAGTAAAATACGTGTCAAAATATCTTCTGATAACCCAGTGGTCTTTTTTTTCGGCGGCATAACCGTGAAAAATTTGAATTTTTACACCTGAAAGATAATACGGTACAATATTGCCCGGGCAAAATATCGCATCGGGTTTAAAGTCGTAAATCTCCTGAATAGAATTAGTGTATTTTACGCCATCCTTTAACGGGAAATCAGGAATTTTCTTTTTATGCACATACCAAAGAATCTGATTTTCAGAATCTTTTTGTCCTTCTTCCTGAATCGGGTTTAAAATGTCTATCGCATATTTGTTTTCACAAAAAAGTACTATTTTCATTTTTTATATTGCTGTTATAATTTTCAAATTTTCAAATTCTTTACTTTTTCGTAATCTTCTACGGTGTCGATTTCCATCGAGAAAAAATCCGTCGTGTCAAGATACTTAAAGATATATCCCTGCGGTATCAGCCTTTCAAAGGCTTTTTCATAAAAAACGTTTGAAAGTCCTTCGTTATCAATCATTTGATGAAGTTCTCTAAAAAGAGCCTTGGAATAATTTTTAGAAAATTTTTCTAAGCCGACAGACTCTCCAACGGCTTTTTCTATCGAGCAGACTTTGCTGATTTCGAGAACGTTGCACTCGTCGTCGGAAATGATTTTTATTTCCTCTTCGCCGAGTTCATGGCGGTTCATAGCAAGAACGTCAGGATTGTTGTTTGTCAAAAGTGCCGAAATTATGTCTTTTGAAAACAAAATATCGCTGTCGGAGAGTATAAAATCTTCGCCGCCTGCAAAACTTTCCGCCAAATAGAGCGAATAAATATTGTTGGTGGTAGAATAATCTTTGTTTTCTATAAATTTAATGTTGAGTTTCGGATAATTAGCAGTTACAAAATCAATTATCATATTTTGCAAATATCCTGTAACAATCAGAAAATCAGTGATTCCGTTTTCAATAAAATTGTCCAATGTCCTTTCCAAAAGTGTTTTTCCGTTAACTTTCAGAAGGCATTTCGGTGTGTTTTCGGTCAGCGGTCTGAGACGCGAGGCTACACCGGCAGCGAGTATTACGGCTTTCATTTTTTATCTTGTTTTTTAGCAAAAAAATCGTTTAAAAATTCAGTCGGTGTCATTACGTTTGCGCCAAGATTTTCAAAATCTTTTTTGTTGCGGGTAACAATGACATCAGCGTTGACGGCTTGTGCCGATTCGTATTGAACAGAATCTTCAAAATCTTTGCGGCGGAGACTAAGGCTCTCTTTTATTACTTTTTCGTCAACGGGAGAAACTGTACAAAAAGTTGATAAATAATCAAATTCCTCATACAAAGCATCAATACTAAGCCGTTTCCTTAAAAGGTAAAACGCATTGATTATTGTAGTTGCAGACACAGTAATATTTATCTCATTATTTTCTGCGAGAGACATTATTGTTTCTGCCGGTTGATAAAAACCGGTTCTTTGGTCGTAAAAATCAATGATGATATTAGTATCTAAAAAAACTTTCATCTGTATTTTTCTTCTAATGCTTTATACAATTCTTCTTTATACGAATCAGAAATTAATATCCTCTTTTTCGGTCTCATCGCTAAGACCGTCGGCGAAATCGGATAATCCCACCAAACAGGTTTCGGGTCAGGAATTCCGCCTTCCTGGCTTTCATTTTCTTCGTCTTTTTTGTCCTCTTTGATTATTGTTGTTTTGGTTTCGATATTTTTGCCTGCCAAAATATCTGTCAAAAACTTTATAGCCCAAACAATTTGGGTACTATCCAAAGATGACAAAATACTTTTCAAATGGGGTTTGGTCATTGTTTTCATTTTCCTGCAACTTTTTTGATTGTGTTGATAACGATTCTGTTTTGTTCGGGGCGACCGAGTGTTATGCGCAAATGCGTGTTGATGTCAGGCTCGTTCATAAACTTGATTTTGTAATCCTCTGATTTTAAAGCCTCTTGTAATGTTTCTTTTAATTCTATCGGATATTTTATCAAGATGAAGTTTGCTTGCGATTTATAAACCTTAAAACCTTCTAACGCACCGATTTCGTCTTCGTAAAGTTTGCGGTCTTCGTTCATTTTGTCGGCAATGTTGCGGTAATAATCGGTGGCTTTGAGGGCTGCGATTGCGAGTTCCTCCGAAATTCTGTTGTAACCGAGATATTTGTTGCCAAAGCGGTTGAATTTTCCCAAACCGTTGCCCGTAAAACCAAATCCCATTCTAAGTCCCGGTAATCCGTAAAACTTACTCAACGTGCGAACAATCAACAAATTAGGAAATTCGTCAATTAAACGTTTGATATAACTATTATCGCGGTTGACATACGAAGCGTAAGCCTCGTCTATGACAATATATGTCGTTTTGGGAGCCTCTTGAAGAAGGTTCTCTATTTTTTCGGGGGTTAATGCGTTGCCGGTCGGATTGTTGGGCGATGCCAAAAGCAAAATCTTGGGATTCAACTCGTGAAGCATTTTTTTGAGTGCGTCCATGTCGTAACGGTAGGTGTCGCCGTCCTCGTAAAGCGGGTACTGAATGGTCTGACCGTCAACCTCGTCGGCAATGGATTTGTAATACCACCACGAAAATTTAGGCACGAGCATAATGCGGTTGTTGTCGGGAAGGGTGAGGAAGTAGTGAACCGCCTCTTTCAGAAGGTCTTCGCCGCCGTAACCGAGCATTATCTGCTTTTCGTCAATGCCGTATTCCTGAGAAAGGAAAACCGAAAAAATACTCTTTTTCCCTTCGTCATAAATTCTGGTATAAAACCCAAGTTTCTGAGTATCAAAGTTTTTTAACGCCTCCAACACCTCAGGTGCGGGCGCAAAATTAAATTCGTTTCTGTCTAAAAAGTTCATAACCCTACAACTTTATTTTTTTTGCAAAGTTACGAACTTTTATGCGTATTGACAAATTATTTTTGCTGCGTTTTATGCGCAGTTATTATCGTGTAACTAAACGAGTTGACCGTGATTTTTATGCCGTCAGTTTCGCAATACCAGTTTTTGCCGTCTTTATAGATGTGGCAGTCGGGGGAGAGAATTTTTGTTTTACAGTATTCAACTGGGTCGGTGTCAGTGAGTTTGAGGTTTTTGCTGATGCGGTCGGCACCCATCGGGGTTGTGTGTATCCTGTCGATATTGTCTAAAAGGCTTGCCGGCTGGTTTCCGTTGAACTCAGACATCTCTTTTTTGATAAACGATGCAATCATCTGACGGTAGATTTTTTCTACCATATCGGGGTCTGCACCGTAGAGTTGAGCCTTTTCACGGACTTTTTGAATAACTTTTTCAACGCGGGAAGTATCTCTGACGCCGTCTTCGTTTTTCTTGAATTTTGCCGCCTGAGCCACGTATCCGCCGCGCTCGGCTATAAGTTTTATTATATTGTTGTCAATCCGGTCGATATTTTCGCGGACATCGTCTAAACTGTTGCAAATCATGATGAATTATTTTTTTGTACAAAAATAGCGGACATTTCTGTATTTTCCAACTTTTTTACTATTTTTGCAGACACTAAGAATTAAAAAACTTACATATATGACAAGAGAAGAATTATTAAAGGAGTTTCCGACGTTGTCGGAATATGCGATAGAGAAGGTATTACAGATAACCTCCTTAGAGCAGGCAATGGAAAGTATGCGCACTCAACATATTCCATACAACCAACGGGAAAAGGACGGTTTGAGCGATAGTGATTCTAATATAGATGACTCTCAGGGTGCACAAAAATTAGAAGATCTATGAAATCACTCCTCTAAAAACTCAATTTTTTCAACCTTTAACAACCCGATTTTGTTTTTGATTCCGCCGCTGTAACCCGTCAGGCTTTTGCCTGAACCTAAAACCCGGTGGCACGGAATGATTATGCCGATTGGATTTTTTCCGACCGCACCGCCGACGGCTTGTGCCGACATTTTTTCAATACCGTGGTTTTTAGCGATTTGAGCGGCAATTTCGCTGTAAGTCATAGTTTTGCCGAAAGGTATTGAAACCAAGATTTCCAAAACTTCCCTGCGGAAGGGCGTAGAGTTTTCAATCCTGAACTTTGGCGTAAAATCAGGCTCTTGTCCCGAAAAATAAACGTCCAACCACCGGCAAACCTCTTGAAATATCGGCAAACTTTTTTGTTCAAAACTTGCTTTATATTGCTTTACAAAATGTAGACCCGTCAAAACCTTGCCGTCAGAAGTCAAAAGGATGTCGTCAAAGTTTTCAGGCGTGGGATATATTAGACAAAAAGAACTCATAATTTTTCTTTATTAAAAACTACTGTAAAATTAAACAAAATTTTTGAAAAATCATTATCTTTGCTTTGTTGTTTTTTAAACAAATAAGCCTTATGAAAATCACCATAGAAACACCGCAGTTTTTTCAGGGACAGGGTCGCAGAGAGTATCAGGAAGACTCTTACAAAATCTCTGAAAGCGGACGTTACTTTATTGTATGCGACGGTTTGGGCGGACACCAGCACGGCGACCTCGCCTCTAAAACCGTTTGCAATGCGCTTGCTGTATATTTTGATAATCAACCGCCTGAAAATTATATTGTTACGAAAGAATATTTTGACAAAGCCGTTATGTTTGCGTACAGCGAACTTGATAGAAAAGATCCTGACCCGACATCGTTTAAAAATATGGCTACGACTATGACTTGCGTATATTTCGGCGACAACGGTGCTTTGGTGGCTCATACCGGCGACAGCAGGGTTTATCAAATCCGTCCGAAATATTATATGCCAAATTACTGCAAAACGGCGACGGTCTTAGAAACCAAAGACCATTCACTTGTTCAGCAACTTGTTGACAAAGGTGAAATCACCAAGGAACAAGCCAAAACTCACCCTCAGAGAAATATCATAACCAAATGTATGACAGCCAATTCCGATCCTGATATGCCCGATTATGACAGTTGCAGCGTTATCGAAGGCGATTATTTTTTCTTATGTTCTGACGGCGTTTTGGAAAATATAACGGTTGAGGTTTTGTGCAGTGTTTTGGCTATGAGAATTTCCGGCGAGGAGAAAAAACAAAACCTTTTTTCTTACTGCAACCAAAAAACGTCTGACAATTTCACCGCCGTATTAGTACACGTTAAAAGCGGTTATCTTCCGCCTGTTGATTTCAATACTGTGCAGACAGAAAAACCGCAAGCCGCAAAACCTGCTTACGACCCTGAAAAAACTAAAAACTTGTTGGAAAAAATCAATGCATACTTGAAAGAAAAGTTCCAAAAGTAAAGATAAAATTTTTGAAATTTAAACGAATCAGATTATATTTGCGAAAAATGTAAACTGTTATGAATCACAATAATAAATCTTCGTCCGTATTGGTCAAAACGCTTATTGCCGTATTCTCTCTGACGTTTTTGACTCTCGGACTGTACTTTATTTATCAGCAAACCACGCTTGAAAAAAACTGCACCGACCGCATTGACGGCGTGGTGGTTGAAAATTACATAAGACGTCATCAGCACGAAAGTACCACGAGGGTTAACGGACGTGTTACTGAGCGCAGCGGTGAGGACAGAGGCGCAGCAGCTCCTGTTATTGAGTTTGTTTACAAAGGCAAAACTTACCGGGATACAAGCAGTGTGTCATCGTATCCGCCAAAATATTCCGAAGGCGAGCATTTGGTTATTTTTATCAATCCTTCGGATTCTACGCAGTGGTATATTTCCGGCGACACTGCTTTGAAGACTCTCGGAATCGTGTTTGTATGTATCGGTGCGGTATTTGCGGCAATTTTTCTGATTGTTTTGCGAGGTGGCAAAAGGATTGTCTAAAAAGTTGAGTGCGTCTTCCCTGTCCGCCTTACAAGTATTTGCAGGCAAGGATGCCTGCGCTCCAATGAACCTTTTTAGACAACCTCTTAATAATAATTTATTTTTACAGTTACCGCTACTCTTCCAAATAGTTGCGGTAACTCATTTTAACTCCGTCTTGAAGTTCGATTTTGTATTTAAAACCGAGACTTTCAAGTTTTGAAACGTTGAGAAGTTTTTGCGGCGTGCCGTTCGGTTTGTCAGAGTTCCAAACAATCCTGCCGTTAAAGCCGACGGTTGTTTTTACCATTTCTGCTAACTCTTTAATCAAAAGGTCTTTACCCGTTCCGATGTTGATATGCGTGTTTTTGACTTCTGTCTTCGTGTACGGCACTGAAATATCTGTTATGTTAAACTGATTTTTCAAAATGTCCGAAAAATCAACGTTTTCCATCAAATAAACGCACGCATCGCCCAAATCGTCTGAATGTAAAAATTCTCTCCTCGGACTACCATCGCCCCACAATTCTACAAACGTTTCGTTGCCGTCAGAAAAAATGCCATATTTTTTGATGATGGCTAACTGTTCGTCCAAAGAATTTTCGCCCGAAATTTTTTCTATCGGACGACGGTTCAAGTCTTTTTTGATTCCATCAAAATCCTTGTTTTCCAAGCATTTAGCCAAGTGAAATTTTCTAATCATCGCCGGTAAAACGTGCGAAGTTTCCAAGTTGTAATTGTCGTTAGGACCGTAAAGATTTGTCGGCATAACCGAAATAAAATTAGTCCCGTGTTGCAAATTATAACTTTCGCACAATTTTATGCCCGCAATTTTTGAAATCGCATAAGGCTCGTTTGTGTATTCCATATCCGATGTCAGCAAAACGTCTTCTGTCATCGGCTGAGGCGGATTTTTCGGATAAATGCAACTCGAACCCAAAAACAAAAGTTTTTTTGCGCCGAATTTATACGCTGAATTGATGATGTTAGCCTCAATCATCAAATTTTGATAAATGAAATCCGCTCTGTACGTCAGATTCGCAATTATTCCGCCGACGTGTGCCGCCGACTGAAAAACGTATTCAGGTCTTTCTTTTTCAAAAAAGTCCTCAACCGTCTTTGTATCAATCAAATCATACTGCGCGTGAGGCGTAAAAACAAGGTTCTCATAACCTCTCCTTTTCAACGCCCTACAAATCGCACTGCCAACCAACCCACGGTTGCCGGCTACATATATTTTACTGTCTTTGTTCATTTTTTTTGTTTTTTTCTTCCTTTTTAAAAAAAGGAAGCGAAAAACTTTTAAGAGCGCGCTTCGCGCGGAGTTATTTATGTATGAGTTACGTCCGCCACTCCGCGCGAAGCGCGAATATAAAAATTTTCCGGTTCCCTTTTTTAAAAGGGAACAAAATCTATTCAAAATAATTTAAAATCTTAAACCCTCCCTCTGCCAAATATCTGTCTTTCTTCATGATTTTGAGGTCAGACTGAACCATTTCGGCGGCGAGTTTTTGAAGGTCGTATTCGGGTTTCCAGCCGAGCACGGTGCGTGCTTTTGTGGAGTCGCCGATTAGCAAATCCACTTCTGTCGGACGGAAATACGCCGGATCAACTTTGACTAAAACGTCGCCTATTTTTACGTGCTGTTTGATGTCGCGGAATTTTTTATTGTCTGAAACTGCGGCTACGACACCAATTTCGTTAACGCCTTCGCCTTGAAATTCAAGCGTTACGCCCGTCTCTTGAAACGCCATTTTAACAAAATCCCTGACTGTTGTCGTTACGCCGGTTGAAATCACAAAATCGTCAGGCTCAGAGTGTTGAAGAATCATCCACATGGCTTTGACGTAATCTTTTGCGTGTCCCCAGTCGCGTTTTGAGGAGAGGTTGCCTAGGTAAAGACATTTCTGCATTCCGAGGGCGATTTTTGCGGCTGCGCGGGTGATTTTGCGTGTTACGAATGTTTCTCCGCGAATCGGGGATTCATGGTTGAAGAGGATACCGTTTGATGCAAAAATTCCGTAAGCCTCTCTGTAATTGACCATTATCCAATAGGCGTAAAGTTTTGCTGCGGCGTAAGGGCTTCGCGGATAGAAAGGTGTTTTTTCTTTTTGCGGCACTGCCTGAACTTTTCCAAAAAGTTCCGACGTTGAAGCCTGATAAATCTTCGTTTTTTTCTCCAAACCGAGGATTCTTATCGCCTCCAAAAGTCTTAACGTTCCCAAACCGTCGGCGTTTGCCGTGTATTCGGGCGTGTCGAAACTTACCGCAACATGGCTCATCGCCGCGAGGTTGTAAATTTCGTCCGGCTGAACCTCCTGAACGATGCGGATAAGGTTCGTTGAGTCGGTCAAGTCGCCGTAATGAAGTTGAAACGTTCTGTTTTCTTCGTGCGGGTCTTGATAAAGGTGGTCGATTCTGTCGGTGTTGAAAAGCGACGAACGCCTTTTAACGCCGTGAACCATATAACCTTTTTTTATTAAAAATTCGGCTAAGTACGCGCCGTCTTGACCGGTAATGCCGGTGATTAATGCTGTCTTCATAGCGTAATATTTTTTGCAAAGTTATTGATATTTTCTAATTTTGCAAAACACTTTTTTGAAAATGAGACGATTTTTTGTACTTTTTTTTGCACTAACGGTTTTGAGTGTCAACGCACAAAATTTTAGAGTTGAAATATTAAATTCTGCGGACGAAATAAAACTTTGTCCATTAGATGATTATATATTTAGAGTTAAAGCACTTTTTAACGAGGAAGAAGTTGAGGCAAAGTTCAGTTGGGACTTTGCAGAAGGTAGTATTTTTACTACAAACGAACCTTTTTATGAGTACAGATATAAAACTGGCGGTACTTATAAAATTTCTGTTAAAGCGGACTACGGAGATTATTCTGCAACAGCCTATCAAGACGTAATTGTTGGAATAAAACCTTCTTTCCGTGAATTTTTTGCTGATAAAAACAATATCTGTCTTGGAGAAAAAATCACTTTAAGTATGCCTGTAAAAGATTCTGTAACAGAAGGCTTTACTGCTGAATATGATTTGCGCCGTGCTGTCTGGTCTGGACGCGGCGTTTCGGCGACAAAAGAAGGTGTGGCAGAATGTACGCCGCCCGAATACGGCACTACAAGATATGTATTTATGATTGCGGACGGTTTTGGCTGTTATTATGACACGGCGGTTTTTGCGGAGGTTGAAAAGCCGGTTTTTCAAGGCGCAACCGAGCCGACTGTTTTTATCGGTGACGAGATAAATTTTGAGTCCCAAACCTCTTGGGCGAGGTCTTTTACGTGGGATTTTGGTGACAAAACCCCGAAAGAAAACTCCAATGCCGCGCCGCACGCTTATTACGAGCAGGGCATTTATCAGGTCATTTTTGAAGGCGTTTCTGAGACGGGCTGTGCTGACAGAGACACTCAGACCGTCAAAATCGTTCCGAGACCTTTGGAGGTGAAAGAAGTAAACATTTTTACGCCTAACGGGGACGGTCAAAACGATGTTTTCACTTTTTTCAACCCGGAAGATTCTTTCTTAAAAAGCGGCGGTCTGACAAAAATGCCGGCAAATATCCGCTCAATCAAGGGCAAGATTTACAACTCCTTTGGACAGACGGTTTATAAATGGAACGAGGTTGAAGCGGCGGTTTTCGGCTGGGACGGCACTATCGACAACAAAGGCAGCCGCGACTGTCCGCCGGGAACGTATTTTTACGACATTATTGTCTTCGGCAAAGACGGCAATTCGCTGAAACGCTCAGGCACTATATTTTTATACAGAAGCAAATGAAGATTTTGAACTCGAAAAAAATGCACGAACTTGACGCTCTTACGATGGAGCGTCAGGGGCTCAGTCCTTCTGAGTTGATGGAACGCGCATCAGAAAAACTGACTGCGGAAATTGTCAAAATTGTCCCCGTGGAAAGCCGCATAAAAATTTTCTGCGGCTCAGGCAACAACGGCGGCGACGGTCTTTGCATTGCGCGTATGCTTTACAATCAGGGCTACGATTACGTTACGGCGTACAAGGTGAAAGATTTTGCTGCCGAAGACGACTTTCCTGAAATTTCGCCGGACGATATTGTTGTTGACGCGGTCTTCGGCACAGGTCTTAACCGTGAAATCACGGGATTGTTGGCAAAATTGGTTGAAAAAATCAATATTTCAGGCGCGAGGGTCATTGCTGTTGACATTCCGTCGGGACTGTCGGATTTTGCCATATTGCCGCAAACCGTCATAAAAGCGGACACAACACTGAAAATTCACACGCCTGCTGTTTCAATGCTTTTACCTGAAAACGAGTATATTGTCGGTGAATTAAAGATTGTTGGCATTGGTTTGGAAAGTGCGGAAAATTTTGACAGTCCGTACAATTTTTTAACTCAGGGCGAGGTAAAAAAAATGCTGAAACCGCGTAAAATATTCTCTCACAAAGGCACTTTCGGACATTCGCTTTTGATAGCGGGGGAATATTTAAAAGGCGGTGCGGCGGTTTTGTGTGCGCGGGCGTGTCATAGGGCAGGGGCGGGCTTGGTAACGGTTCACACGGACGAAAAACTCGTTAACATTCTTCAAACCGCAACACCTGAAACGATGCTTTCTGTCGGTAAACAACCTGATTTAGAAAAGTTTACGGTTGTTGGTATCGGTCCGGGAATCGGTCAGTCCTGCGCCGCTGAGGAACTTGTCAAAAAGGTTTTATCGTCAGGACGTCCGGCGGTTTTTGATGCGGACGCTTTGAATATTATCGCGGCGAAAAAACTTCATGGTTTAATACCCGAAAACTCTGTTTTAACGCCTCATGTCAAGGAGTTTGAGCGGTTGTTCGGGAAGACTGCAAATTCGTTTGAGCGGCTTGAACTTTTGCGCCAAAAAGCCTCAGATTTGAAATGTGTCATTGTCTTAAAAGGCGCGTATTCTCAGATTGCAACGCCGGAAGGCGAAGTGTTTTTTAATTCGACGGGTAATCCGGGCATGGCGACGGCGGGCAGCGGCGATGTTTTAACGGGGATTATTACCGGGCTTTTGTCGCAAAAATATAACTCAGTTGACGCGGCAAAAATTGGAGTTTTTGTTCACGGACTTTCTGGAGATTTGGCAGCGGAGAAAAAAGGCTGTCAGGGATTGATTGCCAGCGATATAATCGAAATGATACCTCTTGCTCTGAAAAAAATAGCATAAAAAAAACGGCTCTTCTGAGCCGTTTTTTTATGCAGTTTGTTAATATTCCCAAAGGTCTTGCTCGAAATTGAAGATTGTTTCTTTAATTCTTTCTGCTTCAAGCAGAGCTTCCTGTCCTGTTGTGTATGCTTCAATCATACGGTTGTTATATACGTTGGATTCCTGAATAATATAACTTGAAAAATATCTCTTTTCAAAAATATCCTCAAAATTCAAACGTGCCGCATCGTTTTGAAGGTTGAAACACTCAGCGTTGGAGAGGATTTTCCTTGCTTCCGGATAATAAATCCAGAATGCCTGTTTTTTCTGGGGAATACCGCCTTCTTCTTCACCCTCTCTTGCGAACAGACGGATAGGACAAATTCCGATGATTCTTACTTCAAGAACAGAACGCTGTTTGTCAAAAAACCAAAGTTCTTTGAGCATATAAGCCTTTACTTCGTTGCTGTGATAAGGTTCGTCAATGATTTTCATTTCGGTACCTTCGCCGTCAAGGGTTTCAACTTCCTGCTGCTTGGTCATCGCACCCATTCTTGAATGAACTTCTTTTTCGGTGATAATGTTGGAAAATTCATCGGTCATATCGGGGTTGTATGCCGTAAGACCTTGTGTGTGAATGCCTTCCAAAAGTACATCAATCAAACTCATTCGCCCGTCTTGCGGAGTAGTCGGATAATAGAGGTGCTGATTGGCCTTTTCTGAAAGTTCTATCCAACGCCAAACAATTTTTGACCACATAACGTCCGCTTCCCTGACATATTGGAACGGTACAGGTTTGCGGTTTATGGTATGGATTTTTTCATACGGGAGACCGAGCAGAACCTGTGCATGAGTTTTCGCTGCATCAAAACATTGCATAACGGCTGCAACAGCCATTAATAACAGAATCTTTTTCATAATTATCTTCAAATAAAAATTTTTACAAATAAAAAAAGAGTTTTAATAAAACCCATTGTATTATTAAAACTCTTTTTTTAAAAGATTATTGTCTTTGAAAGACTATTTTTTGCAAAATTATTTCAGTTTCAATACGATTGCACCCAAATCACGTACAGAGCCGTCAGGACCTTTTGCTTTAATATCCTCGATATAAAGTTTGCTTCCTGCGGGAGCCTGATTGATAATTGTTTTTTGCTGTGCGCTGAATGCAGGACCTGTACTTGTAGCGTCCTGAACGAAACCTTTAATTGTTGCAGAAACCTTGAAACCGGTAACTTGGAATTTCATATCGAAGTCAAAGTTTTCAAGTTCGGCTTTAACGCCGGCTGATGCTGCGAGCATTGCTTTTGAAACTGTACCGCCTTTACCCCAAGCCTCTTTTGTAGTAACAGATGCTCTCGGGTCCGGAACACGTTTTACACGGAACTCTCTTGTACCGAGGTTTTTGGTCTGACCGTCAACGCTTGCCGTAACGGTAACTTTTGCGGTACCGGGAGTTTTAACAATTGCGTTGTATGCACCTACGCCGCTGCCCTTGCTTACAGTACCCTGCGAAATCGAAACGTGAAGTTTTTCAGAGTTGTAACCCGAAGCAGTTACCTCCAACGGGTTCGGAACGCCGATGTAGAGAACGTTCATCTTGGTCGGAGATACTGACAAAGATGACTGTCCAACCTCATATTCGCCTTTGAAAGGATATTCCTTGGTTTCGCCGGTAGACTTGTTGAGAAGTTTGATAACGCCGCCGAAAGTCTTAACGCCTACCGAACCGGTAGAACCGTTATACTTGCCGACACCTTTTTCTACTTTCAACGGGCTGCCGCCTACGAGAATTTCAGGATTCTGTGTAGAGTCGTATGCTGCGATAAACACGTCAGCCTTGTAAGGCTCGTTTACGAGTACGTAACTGCTCGTGGTCGGGCTTACGACAGCACGGATTGCGTTGAATTTCATATCGGTTTTGCCGATCTGTCCCAAAAGATAACTCAAAACGCTTGACTCGGTGTTTCTTACGTCGGCCTGCATTTTGGTCATAAGGGTAAGAACGCCGGCTGCGGGCAAATGCTCGAAGTTAGACACGTCCCAATCAATTGAGTCGATGTCGTCGCTTTCAGATTTCATTCTCGCCGTAGAAAGAAGTTCGTTCAAACTTGCAATGAGAGCCTCTTTCGACTTCTGAGAAGCCGCACTGTTGTCAGTTGCTTTGTTAACGATGTCAATAAGGGTGTTTTTGTAACCTTCGCGTCCTGCTGCGATTACCTTGCCCTGTCCTTTCGTAATGAAAATCTCGCCTCCGACGTTGTTGTCGTCTTTCTTGGAAACGAGGTCGTCAATGTCAACAAGTTTCGGGTCTGCCGCCTCGGGCTTGTCAGCTGCCCATTTGTCGCGCAGAGCCTTTTCTATTTCCTCATCTTTTGCGTCGGAAGCCTCACTGTAAGGAGCGGTGTAATCATTTTCACCGTATACTCCTTCAAGCGTTCCCACCAACGCCAATTTGTAGTGCTGGATTTCTTTGTATGCTTTGTCTGCCGCTGCTGCCGCCTCTATTGCAAGGTCGTTGTACTTTTTGGTACCGGCGGGGTTGTTGGTCATAGCCTTTGCAAACTCAGTCTGCGTGCTTTCGATGACACCCTCCGTAATGGTGTTTGTTTTTCTCAAACTGCCGTCGACCAATGTAAATGCGGTAAGAATTTCAGCAGACACGTTCAAAGCCAACAGCGCAGTATAGAACAGGTACATCATACCTATCATCGCCTGCCTTGGGGTCTCTTTTCCTCCTCCACTCATAGTGTCTTAAATAATTTGAAATTTTTAATTTTGTTTAACTGTTAAAAATTAGCTTACTTTTACGTTCAAAGCAGTAAGCATGTTGCCGTAAACGGTGTTGAGTGCCTGAAGATTCTTGCTGAGTTTTGTAACCTCGGTAGAATACTGTTTTGCACCCGTTACGGATTCTTTCAAACCTGCAATCATAGTGTCGAAATCGATTTCCTGCAACTGGATCTCGAATACGCCGTTGATTGCTTTAAGATTACCGTTGAGTGTTTTGATATTGTTGCTGTATTCTTTGTTACCTTCGGTAAGAGCGGTGAAGTCGAGATCTTTGATGCCCGAGAACTTGCTCTGAACGTTGCCAAGAGTGTTAGACAAGTCATCAGCCGAAGAGTTGATTGAAGATACTGCGTTGGATGCAGAATTAAGACTGTCGGTAAAGGATTTTGCTGCAACTGCCGAATTAGCAACAGAAGCCATACCTTTAACGTTTTCGGTGAAGTCTGCAAATGAGTTACCGAGTTTGTCGAAGAAGTTTCCTTTGTCGCTTGATTTCTCCAACATTTCGTTGAATTTGGCGAGTGCCGTACCGTCTGTTTGTGCAACGGCTGCTTTTTTAGCAACAGGAGCAGAGCCTTCTCCGTAGAAGTTGTAGGGAGAACGGCTAACGTCAATTTCACCCGTTTCTTCGTTGAAACGTGCTACGGGAGCGTCATTGTTATAAACTTTCTCCTCAATTTCCTCACCGATCAAAAGCTCGGGGAAAAGATTGTGCCAGTGATATTCAACAGGCAGCGGAGCAAATGCCGTAATGGTAAAGATTGCAGCCTCTGTCAAAAGGCCGACCATCAACATGACGGATGCACCGGGATAGTGCTGGATTTTAAACAACGCGCCGACAATAACGACGGCAGCACCAAGCGAGTTTACCTTCTGGAAAATCTTCGCGAATTTTTTGGTTTTGTTAAATGCTACCATAATATAACTTTTAGTTTAATTTAAAAATGTAAATTATTGTTTATTAATTGTTTACACAACTATTAACATTTTCGTCAAATTTCGTGCAAAACTACATTCATTTGACCGGCTAAAATTATATATCTTTTTTTTAAAAAAAAAATTTTTTTCTTTTTTTTTCTTAAAAATCTTTAAACCTTTATAATTGGTTTCTTAATAATTTCTACTTTTGCACACCTTTTAAATGTATATACATAAAATGGCATCACAAAAAACTGTTTATATATGTCAGCAGTGCGGGGCTACTTCTCCGAAATGGGTCGGAAAATGCCCTTACTGCAATTCTTGGAACTCTTATACCGAGGAAATTATCGGCGCAAAAGATCTTAAACCTTCGGGCGCAGTATCTAAAAGCGTTATTTCAAATAAGGCTAAAAAACTCTCTGAAATTCAGACGAATGACGTGTTAAGAATTGATACTTTGAACGGCGAGTTCAACAGGGTTTTGGGCGGAGGAATAGTTCCCGGTTCTGTGGTTTTGATTGGCGGCGAACCCGGTATCGGAAAGTCAACGCTTATGCTTCAAATCGCACTCAACATTTCTCAGAAAACTCTTTACGTCTCAGGCGAGGAAAGCGCATCGCAGATAAAACTCCGCGCCGACAGACTTGCTTCAAAATCTGACAACTGTCTGATTCTTTGCGAAGTAACCGTCGAAAACATAATCCCTCACATAAAAGAAAACAATCCCGGACTTGTCATAATAGACTCCATTCAGACTTTGAGAACCGACAACGTGGAATCTTCGCCCGGAACTATAACGCAAATCCGCGAATGTGCCGACCTTTTGATCCGTCATGCGAAAGAATTTAACGTTCCGATAATTTTAATCGGTCATATCAACAAGGACGGAAACATCGCAGGTCCGAAAATCCTCGAACACATGGTTGATACTGTACTTCAATTCGAGGGGGATTCGAGCCACGTTTACAGAGTGTTGCGCGGAATAAAAAACCGTTTCGGCACGACTTCGGAAGTCGGAATTTTTGAAATGCTTCAAAACGGACTGCGCGAGGTCAGCAATCCGGGCGAACTGCTTCTTCTTCACCACGACAAGGACACTTCGGGCGTAACGATTGCGGCGGCTGTTGAAGGTTTGAGACCGTTTTTGATTGAGGTTCAGGCACTTGTATCAACGGCGGCTTACGGTATGCCGCAGCGCAGCACAACGGGATTCGACGCAAAACGTCTGAATATGCTTTTGGCGGTTTTGGAACGCAGGGCGGGATTCCGTCTTAACACCAAGGACGTTTTTCTTAACATTGCCGGCGGAATCAAAATCAATGACCCCGCAATGGATTTGGCGGTTTTGGTCGCCGTTTTGTCAAGCGATTTGGATATTGCCATCGACACAAGGACGTGTTTTGCGGGCGAAGTCGGCTTAACGGGCGAAATCCGTCCCGTCAACCGCGTGGAACAGAGAATTACAGAGGCTGAAAAACTCGGTTTCAGACGGATAATCATCTCGCAGTCCCACCAGAAAAACGTCGCGATTATGAAAACTCAAATAGAAGTCATACTTTGTAACAAAATCGACGAGGTTTTCAGGATTTTGTTCGCAAAAAAATGAGGAAAAAGTTTGCAGGTTTGAAAAAAGTGCCTATCTTTGCGCCGTAATTTTTATTACTGCGGACGGATTTGATTTGATTGCAACCGCTTAAAAAAAGTGCTAAAACAATTACCATTCATTTTCAAACTTCCCCGCAAAAAATATTATCGTTAAAAAACTTAATTAAAAAAGGTAAGATTATGTCATATTTTTTTACTTCTGAATCGGTCTCGGAAGGACACCCTGATAAAGTGGCAGACCAGATTTCAGACGCACTGCTTGATGAATTTTTGAAACAGGACATCGAATCAAAAGTGGCTTGTGAAACTTTTGTTACAACGGGTCTTGCAGTACTCGGAGGCGAGGTTAAAACGCGCGGTTATGTTGACGTTCAGCAGGTAGCCCGCGATGTTATCAACAAAATCGGCTACACCAAAGGCGAATATATGTTTGACGGTAATTCTTGCGGCGTAATTTCTGCAATTCACGGTCAGAGTCAGGATATTAACAGAGGCGTGGAGCGCAAGGACGAAGAAAACCAGGGCGCAGGCGACCAGGGTATGATGTTCGGATACGCAGTCCGCGAGTCAGAAAACTTTATGCCTTTCAGCATCGAACTTTCTCACGAACTGTTGAAGGAACTTGCTGAAATCCGCCGCGAGGGAAAGGTTATGACATATCTGCGTCCCGACTCCAAATCTCAGGTTACGATAGAGTATTCCGACGACAACAAGCCGCTCGGAATCGACACAATCGTTATCAGCACGCAGCACGACGAGTTTGTAAAACCCGCGGACAACACTCCTGAGGCTCAGGAAAAAGCCGACCGTCAAATGTTGGACACGATTACAAACGACGTTAAAAATATTCTTATTCCCAGACTTAAAGAAAAACTTTCTCCCGTGGAGAAAAAACTTTTTGACAAGGAATTCAAACTTTTTGTAAACCCGACGGGAAAATTCGTCATCGGCGGACCCCACGGCGACACCGGTCTTACCGGAAGAAAAATCATCGTTGACACTTACGGCGGCAAAGGCGCACACGGCGGCGGAGCGTTTTCGGGAAAAGACCCCTCAAAAGTAGACCGTTCTGCGGCATACGCTACCCGTCATATCGCTAAAAACCTTGTTGCGGCGGGCATTTGCGACGAAGTTTTGGTTCAAGTGGCGTATGCAATCGGCGTTGCAAAACCCGTGGGCATTTACGTCAACACTTACGGAACCAAAAAAGTCAAGGAGAGCGATTCTCAAATTGCCGAAAAAATCGCTAAGATTTTCGACCTCAGACCCTCCGGTATCATAAAACGTCTGAAACTGAAAAATCCGGTCTTCCTGCCGACCGCCTCTTACGGACATTTCGGCAGAAAACCCTATACACAGACCGTAGAAGTGCAGGAAAACGGCAAAACCGTCAAAAAAGATGTCGAATTTTTCACTTGGGAAAAACTCGACTACGTGGAAACACTGAAAAAAGAGTTCGGTATTTAATTTTTTTTCTTACGGCAGGGACGTATTTTTGTACGTCCCTGTTTTAAATAATTTAACGGAATAATAAAGTTGTTGATTTCAAATTTTTTAATACTTTTGTAGCGAAAATTTTAACCCATGCTAAAATTTAAATGGACACTTTAATAAATGCACTTTCACTTCTCGGTTCGCTCGGAATGTTTCTCTACGGAATGAAAGTTATGAGCGACGGTCTTGAAAAATTTGCAGGCGAAGGTCTGCGTGCGGTTCTTTCAGCAATGACCAAAAACCGCGTTATGGGCGTTTTTACCGGTATTTTGATAACAGCACTCATTCAGTCGAGTTCGGCGACTACGGTTATGGTAGTAAGTTTTGTAAACGCCGGACTTATGACCTTGAAACAGTCAATCGGCGTGATAATGGGCGCAAACATCGGAACAACCGTTACGGCGTGGATAATTTCAGCGGTCGGGTTCAAGATTGACATTGCCGCCTTTGCAATTCCGCTTTTAGCATTGGGACTCGTATTTGTTTTTTCAAAAAATTCTAAACGCAAAAGCCTCGGCGAATTTATTTTCGGTTTTTCTTTCCTTTTTATGGGGCTGAAATTTTTACAGGACGCTGCGACAAAATTGGACATAGGAACCTTGGTTGCCAATATGCTGGCAGGCATCGCTGACGAAAGTTACCTGATAATTCTGCTTTTTGTCTTTATCGGAATGCTTGTAACGTGTTTGGTTCAGGCGTCGGCTGCGACAATGGCTATAACGCTTATGCTTTTTGACATGCACATTCCGGGGTTCGGCTTTGAGCAGGCGGCGGCTTTGGCAATGGGTCAGAACATCGGAACCACCGTAACGGCTTATATTGCGGCTATGACGGCAAACGTTCCGGCAAGAAGGGCGGCTTTGGCGCACATGTTTTTCAACGTTTTCGGCGTGGTGCTGGTTTTGATAATTTTTTATCCGTTCTGCAATTTTATAACTTGGTTTACCTCAGATGTTTTGCATGCAGGAGCCAACGATTTGTTCCGGCTTTCGATGTTCCATACGGCTTTCAACGTTTTCAACACGCTGTTGTTAATCGGTTTTGTTGACCAGATAGAGCAATTTGTCTGCAAACTTCTTCCCAACAAAACAGAGCAGGACGAGGAATACAGACTTAAATATATTTCGGGCGGATTTATTTCCACCTCGGAAATCGGTCTTTTGGAGGCGAGAAAAGAAATCGAGAATTTCGCCGAAAGATGCAACAAGATGTTCTCTTTTGTAAAAGAAATTTTGGAAACAAAAGACCCGCAGAAATTCGACGATTTGTACAAGCGTATAATCAAATACGAGGGCATTACCGACAATATGGAAATCGAAATCGGCAAGTACCTCGCAAGCATCAACGGCGGCAAACTTACCGACGAGTCAAAACTGAGAATCCAAAAAATGCTCAAAATGATTACCGAACTCGAAAGCATCGGTGATGCGTGCTTCAACATCGGACGGACGATACAGCACAAGCGCGAAAAAGTCGGCGTGGATTTTACGCCGTCTCAAAACAAGTCCATAAAAGAGATGTTTGCTCTCGTTCAGAAGGCTCTCGACCACATGGTTTTGCAGACCGGCAGAGGCGAAAACGAAAAAGCCGACATCGAAACAACCATGGCAAACGAAAAAGCCATCAACGAGTTTAGAAGTCTCAAACGCAACGAAAACACCCAGGACCTAACCGACGGAAAATACGGTTACGCTCTCGGCTCGCATTATATGAATGTCATCTCCGAATGTGAAAAACTCGGCGATTATATTATAAATGTCGTTCAGGCAAGTGAATAATTGTTGATGTTTTATGTATCCGATTGAAGATATTTTTGAAGATTTTTTTAAAGAATATTCTAAAAATCAGACGGTTATCCTTACTGCGCCGACGGGGACGGGAAAAAGTACTGTTTTGCCGTTGGAGATTTTGAGGCGTTATCCTGAGCAAGGAAAAATCATAATGCTTGAACCTCGCAGACTTGCCGCAAGAGCCGTCGCTGACAGAATGTCAGATCTCTTGAACGAAAAAACAGGCGGCACTGTCGGTTATTCAATCCGTTTTGAAACCTGCAAGTCAGCCAAAACACGCCTTGAAGTCGTAACAGAAGGCATTCTTACTCGTATGCTTTTGTCAGACAACGAGTTAAAAGACGTCTCAACGATTATTTTCGACGAATTTCACGAGCGCAGTCTTAACGCTGACCTGGCTCTGGCTCTTATCAGAGAATGTCAGGCGGTTTTGCGTCCTGATTTGAAAATTATAGTTATGTCCGCAACTATTGACACGGATAAACTCTCCGCACTTCTTTCCGCGCCTGTTGTCAGGGCAACCGCCAAAAGTTTTGACGTAAAAGTGTTTTACGAGGGCTGCTGCGACGAGTTTTCTGCACCGCAACAAGTTGCAAATACTATTTTAAAAGCCTTAGAAAAGCACAAGGAAGGCGATATTTTGGCATTTCTCCCCGGTGAAGGTGAGATAAAAAAATGCGAAGAATTTTTAAGAAAGTCTGTTGACAAGGTTTTGATAAAGCCGCTTTACGGAATGTTGCCGCAAAAACTTCAACGAGAGGCAATTTTGCCGGATTCTTCGGGCAGACGGCGTGTTGTTTTGGCAACCTCCATTGCTGAAACTTCACTTACGATAGAAGGCGTTAAAATCGTAGTAGACAGCGGGTTGACAAAAGTTCAAGAATATAATTCAGACCGTGCTTTGTCGGGACTGAGGACAGTAAGAATTTCGTTTGATATGGCAGAGCAGCGCAAAGGCCGCGCGGGCAGAATTTCTAACGGATTTTGTTACCGTTTATGGGATTTGACCGCCGAAAGCCGAATGTCGCAAAACCGCCGACCCGAAATCGAATACGCGGATTTAACGCCGCTGATGTTGGATTTAGCAAAGTGGGGCGAGGCTAATCCCGAAAATCTCACGTGGCTTACTCCGCCGGACAAAACTAACGTCCGCCTTGCAAAAGAACTTTTGAAAAATCTTGATGCCGTAGACGACAATTTTTTGATTACGCCTTTGGGCAACGAACTTTCAAAAATTCCAACGCACCCAAGAATCGCAAAAATGCTGTTGAAGGCTAAAAAAATGTCACTTCTACCGCTTGCCGCCGATATTGCCGCAATTCTCGACAACAGAGACCCTCTCACAAGCGAATATGGTACGGATATTAATCTTCGCATAGAAAAACTTCGTCAAAACCGAAAAGAAAGTCGTCATAACAAAAACCTTGACAGACTGGAACTTTATGCCTGTCAATTAAGGAAAATATTTAATGTTAAGGAAGACAATGACGGCTTTGACTGCTACGATACGGGATTTTTGTTGGCGCAGGCTTTTCCTGAGAGAATCGCCTCGGCAAAACTGGGTAACAATGCGCAGTTTATGCTCTCTAACGGCACAATAGCGCAGACTTTCCGCGAAGATACTTTGGCGGGCGAAAACTGGCTCACCGTCGCAAGTCTCAACACCAAAGAAAACGGAATTGCAAAAATTTTTCTTGCCTCGCCGCTTGACCCGTCAATGCTGAGGGATATGGTTACGGAAAAAATTCTGACCGTCTGGAATACAAAAAAAGGCGGACTTGTCTCGACAAGGCAATTAAAACTTTTCAACATAATTTTGCAGGAAACACCCGTCAAGCCCGATAATGGGGAAGCCGAAAAAATAGTTATTGAGGCAGTGAAAAAAGAAGGCGAAACGCTTTTAGATTTCAACGACGAAGTTTTTAACTTTTTAAACAGAATTTTATCGCTAAGAATTTGGGGCGAAACGGATTTTCCGGACGTTTCAAGTAAAACTTTAATTGAAACCGCTGAAAGTTGGCTGTTACCGTATATTAATGGAGTTACAACTGTCGAAAAACTAAAAAAGACAGACATAATTCAAGCCGTAAAATACAGTCTTTTGACTTCGGAGCAGTTAACACGTTTGGAAAAATTTGCACCGGAAGTTTTAACCGTTCCGACCGGGCACAAAATAAAATTAAAATATTTTGACGACGGCAAGCAGCCGGTTTTGTCTGTCAGGTTGCAGGAAGTTTTTCAGTGGCAGGAGACACCGAGAGTCTGCGGCGGCAAAGTCCCTGTCTTAATGCAACTTCTCTCGCCCGGTTTTAAACCCGTTCAACTTACCTCTGACTTAAAATCCTTTTGGCAAAACGCTTACAAAGAGGTCAGAAAAGAATTAAAACGCCGTTATCCGAAACATCAATGGCCGGAGATTTAAGAAAATAAAATAAATTTGTATAATTGAAAACAAAACGCTAACTTTGTAACAAACTATTAAAGGAGAAGCAACTATGAGCCAGTTTATAGATTACGGAAATATTGATTTTGAGGGCACTACGAAAAGCAACTTTGTTGATAAATCGGGGCTTATTGAATTTCTCAATAGTGCTATTGATACACGTAACCGATTTATCTGCGTGTCCCGTCCGCGCCGTTTCGGCAAGTCGGTGGCAGCACAGATGGCTTACGCTTACTACGACCGTTCGTGTAACTCCTCAAAACTTTTCGAGGGACTTGAAATAACTATGAGTCCCGACTATCAAACACACCTCAACAAGTATCCTACAATCTTTATTGACTGGAACAGATTTGCCAATATTCCTAAAAACGAAATATTAAAAGTTGCTCAAAAACATTTTGTCAAGGATTTAAAAGAATCGTATCCTTTTTTGGAAGAACAAGATAATTTTAGCGATGCACTTGTAGAAATCAATCAAAAAACCGGCGACCGGTTTATCCTTATAATTGATGAATGGGATATGCTTGTGCGTGATGTCGAGCAAGACGTTCAAGATGAGTATGTCAATTTCTTACGTGTAATGTTCAAATCAAACAACGCCAACAAGTTGTTTCTCTTAGTGTATATGACCGGTATATTGCCCATCATAAAAATAAAAACACAATCGGCGTTGAACAATTTTGTGGAGTTTAGTATCGTAAATCCGGGCAACACCGCTAAGTATTACGGTTTTACCGAACAAGAGGTTGCCGCCCTCTGCAAAGACAGCGATATGGATTTTGCTCTTATGAAGCACGCCTACGACGGCTACATCATAGGCCGCGAAAAATCTATGTTTAATCCCAATTCGGTGATGCAGTCAATTTTGTTTCGCAACTACGACAGTTATTGGTCAAAAACTGCATCGTTTATGGCTATTGAAACCTACCTGCACATAGATGCCGACAACGTTAGGTCAAAAATAATTGAAATGATGAATGGAGAATCTATTTCTGTGAGAGTATCAAGTTTTCGCAACGATATGAAAAATATTAACACGTGCGATGACGTGCTTACCCTCCTCGTTCATCTCGGATACTTATCGTACAATCCTGCTACACAGTGTGTTAGTGTTCCAAATACTGAAGTTTCCGAGGAGTTTGAAAACGCTGTCAGTGTGGCGGGATGGGGCGAATTATCAAAGGCTGTTAATTCTTCTCTTTCCCTTTTAAACGATACCATCAACCTCAAAAAGGATAAAATTGCCCGTGCTTTTGATGATTATCATTTTGAGGCATCATCAATTTTGGAGTTTAACGATGAAAATTCCATGCGTTGTGCCATAATTTTGGCATATTACGCTGCCAAACCGTTTTACAATATATTTCACGAACTACCCACGGGCAAAGGTTTTGCTGATATTGTATTTATACCCTTGCCAAACTCTCAACGCCCTGCAATCGTGGTGGAACTAAAATACGACCAAACCGCCGACACAGCCATCAGTCAAATCAAACGCAAAAACTATCCTGCAAGTTTGAAGGGTTTTTCAAAACAAATTATCCTTTGCGGTATCAACTATAATAAGTCAACATCAAAACACGAGGTGAAGATGGAAGTGATTGAGTAACAAAAATAAAAATGACAAATTACGGACATTGAAGAATAAATATTTTTTGTTTATAAAAAAAATATATAATTTTGCGGCATGAAAACTTTGCAAAAATATCGTAACGTGTTGGCTTTGGGATTGATTTTAATCCTATTGCCTGTTTTTGCCGTAAAAAGTTTTCATTTCCATTCGGAAAAAGAGCATATTCATGTAGAAAAAAATTCTGCCGAAAGCGTTGACGGAGTTTGTAAAATCTGCGATTTTGTTTTTGCTCCGTTTGAAGAAAATGACAATTCAGTTGAAATTGTTTTAAATCATTCGTTTGTAATTTATCAGGCGGTTATTGTATTAAAACCTATTTTTGATGAGGTTTTCGTAAATTCTCTGCGTGCGCCGCCTGCCTTTAAATAACATTTCATAACATTCTTTCTTTTAACAATTTATCTGTTTTATAAAAATTGATGAAAAGCATATTTTTATTTGCTTTTTTGTCGGTTTGTTGTGCGGTTGCCCATGCTCAGGAAGATAGCATTTGGGGAATCGTGAAAAACGGTGTGGATATTGACGAAATCACCGTTAAAGCCGATAAAAGCAATAACGAAGTGCAAATGACTCTGCCTCAAAATGTTGTAAAATTAGACAAGAAATTTATTGACAACAATTTTGCGGGAAGTCTTATGCAGAGTTTAAGTCTTATTCCGGGCGTTCAGGCGATGACGGTCGGCTCTAATCATTCCAAACCCGTAATCCGCGGCTTGGGATTCAACCGTCTTGCCGTTATCGAAAACGGCATCAAGCATCAGAGGCAGCAGTGGGGACACGAACATGGCTTGGAGGTCTCGCAATTTTCGCTTGACGAGGTCGAAATCATAAAAGGCCCCGCTGCAATGGTCTACGGCTCTGACGCTTTGGGCGGTGTTATCAGTCTGAAAGACAACTCTTTGCCGCAAAACGCAAGAAAAAGCGGTGTGCTGTTTTTCTTTCGGAGCAACAACTCTTCATTAGGACTGTCTACTAATACGGAAGGTGTTAAAGGAAAATTTTTCTACAAGTTTAATTTTACTGCCGAAAAATATTCCGACTACAAAGTCCCCGTTGACAGCATTCAATATTACTCATATTACATAAAATTGAAAGAACACCGCCTTAGAAATACGGCGGGAAATAACGGAGATGCGTCTTTAACATTCGGATTTAGCGGCATAAAATTTAAAAGTTCGCTCAGTGTTTCGGACGTTTATGACAGAAGCGGTTTTTTTGCAAACGCTCACGGAATTGAAATACGCCTTTCAAAAATCGATTTTGACAAGAGTTTTTCTGACATTGATTATCCGTTTAGTACGGCAAATCATTTTATGGCGGTTTGCAACAACTCCTTGAAAATCGGCCGCAGCACTCTGAAAATGGATTTTGCGTTTCAAAACAACCGCAGGGAAGAGTTTTCAGAGCCGGTTTCGCACGGTTATATGCCAAAGCCTGACGGTTTTTTGGAAAGAAGTTTTTACAAAAACACGTATTCTCTCAACGCGGCTTACAAGTTTATGTTAGGTCAACATAGTCTGCAAGCAGGCTTTAACAGCGAATTTCAAAAAAACAAAAGCGGCGGCTGGGGCTACGTTTTGCCGGGTTTTGAAACGGTTTCCAACGGTATTTATTTTTGTGACAAGTTGCATATTTCCAATGGACTTATTCTCAGCGCGGGACTAAGGACGGATTTTTCGTCAGTGAAAATTTTTGAATACAAAGACTGGTACAAAACACCTTTACAAAACGGCGATTCGGCTTTTGTAACAAGGTCTGAGGATTGTCTGAAAAAGTTCAGCAGTATTGTTTTTTCTTTCGGGCTTAACTATGAAACGGGAAATTGGGTCTTAAAGGGCAATTTCGGAAAAAGTTTCCGTATGCCGCTTGCTTTGGAACTCGGCTCTGACGGGGTTAATTATCAGATTTTCAGATATGAACGCGGTAACAATGATTTAGAGCCGGAGGTTTCTTATCAGGCGGATTTCGGGGTTAACTTTCAGAAAAAACAATTCAAGTTTTATCTGACGCCCTTTCTGAATTATTTTCCGAACTACATTTATCTGAGTCCGGGATTTAATTATGTTGAAGGTTTGCAACTGTACGAATATACTCAAAATCAAGTGTTTAGATTTGGCGGCGAGTTTCAGGCGGATTATGCTTTAAGTCGTAAAGCAGAATTTTCTTTGGGTGGCGAATATCTTTTTGCGCGGCAACTTTCCGGTTCTAAAAAAGGTTACGGATTGCCTTTTGCCGAGCCGTGGAGTGTTTTTGTCAGCGCGAAATATTTTGTTCCGCAAAAAAGAAAACGAAATGAATGTTATGTCTCTGTTACACAAAAATATACGGGTTCACAAAAAGACATCGTGCCGCCCGAAAAGCCTACTGACGGATATTTTTTAACTTCTATGTCATTAGGCAAAAAAATCATCCGCAAAAAAACGGAGTTTAGTGCAGATTTGTGCATTGATAACCTTTTTAATGCGGTCTATTACAATCATACGAGTTATTACCGTTTGATTGACGTTCCGGAAGCGGGACGAAATTTTTCAATAAAAATAGGATTTATATTTTAAATTTTTAAATAACTAAAAAAAATGATTAAAAAAATTTTTACAGTTTGTGCTGCCGTACTTGTTCTTTGCGGCGCAATGTCCTGCAACAAGGACGAAGAGGATACCGAAAAGCCGACGTTTGACAACACGGACGCAACCCCCGTTGAAGGCGGAAAATACCTTCCGGGCGGCAAAATAATTGTTCACCAAACTTTTAGTGACAATGAGGAACTCGGCAGTTTCAACATCGAGATTCATAACAATTTCGACCATCACAGCCACAGTACGGAGACTGCAAAAAGCATTTCCAAACACGAAGACCATGATCATGACCACGAACACGGAGACGTAGAAAACGCTTGGGTTTTTAATCAGGATTACGAAATTCCCGCAGGAAAAAAGGTCTACACGGCGGATTTGACAATCGACATTCCTGAAACCATTGCCGAGGGCGATTATCATTTTATGATTCGCGTTACCGACAAAGCCGGTTGGCAGGAAATCAAGGCGGTGAGCCTTGAAATCGAGGATTAGGAAAATTTAATTTATGCGGCGGATAAAACATTTTGCCGCATAAATTAATTTTTGTAATTTTGTCCCCGAAATAAATTAAAATTGTAGAAATATGCAATTACTTGAATTTGAACAGCCGATACAAGACCTTCAAGAGCAACTTTTGAAGGCGGAAGAGATAAAAAAAGCGGGTTCGGTGGACATCGACCTTACAATCAGCGAGTTGAAGGAAAAAATCGTTAAAACCCGCAGGGAAATTTACGAAAACCTTACTCCCTGGCAGAGGGTTCAGGTGTCAAGACATCCCGAAAGACCGTACACTCTCGGTTATATCCGCAATATCTGCGACGAGTTTATCGAACTTCACGGCGACAGAAATATCAAAGACGATACCGCAATGGTAGGCGGCTGGGGTACTGTTGACGGCCGTCCGATTATGTTTGTCGGTCAGCAGAAAGGCGAAAACACAAAACTCCGTCAGTACAGAAACTTCGGTATGGCAAATCCTGAGGGTTACCGCAAAGCCCTCCGTCTTATGCGCATGGCTGAAAAATTCGGCAAACCCGTTGTAACTTTTATCGACACTCCGGGCGCATATCCCGGCTCTGAGGCGGAAGAACGCGGTCAGGCTGAGGCTATTGCAAGAAACATCTACGAAATGTTCAGAATAAAAGTGCCGATTATTTGTATCGTTATCGGCGAAGGCGCGTCGGGCGGCGCAATCGGAATCGGCGTCGGCGACAGAGTCTTTATGCTGGCAAACACCTGGTATTCGGTTATCGCTCCGGAGAGTTGTTCAAGCATTTTGTGGAGAAGTTGGGACTTTAAACGCGAAGCGGCTGCCGCTTTGAAACTTACTTCAACCGACATGCTCAGCAACAAACTCATTGACGGCGTTATAAAAGAACCGGACGGCGGTGCGCACAGCAATCCGCAAGAAATGTATGCAACCGTCAAGCAAGCCATTCTTTCAACTCTTGACGAATTGGAAAAAACAGACATCAACGAATTGCTGAACAAGCGTTTGGAGAAATTCTGCGCAATGGGAGTTTATCAGGAATAAAAAAACAGGGAAAAACAATGCCGGCTTTAACAACTAATTCTAAAAACGCTTCTTCAAACAAGAAGAAAGAGTTTGTTATGCACGTCAACGACCAGTACGGACGGATACCGCCTCACGATTTGGAGTTGGAGGAGGTGGTGCTCGGCGCGATAATGGTTGAACAGGGTGCAGAGATTGACGTTTTGAATATTTTGAGCGCGGACAGTTTTTATACCGATTCGCACAAAAAAATTTACGAGGCTATTTTGCAGTTGTCGTCGGCACAGCAGCCGATTGACTTGTACACCGTCATAGAGCAACTTTCCAAAAACGGAACGCTTGAAGATGTCGGCGGCGCGTATTATATTGCCTCGCTTACCGAAAAAGTCGGCTCGGCGGCGCATTTGGAGTTCCATTCAAGAATACTTCAACAGAAATACATTCAGAGGCAACTTATAAAAATCGCCACCGAAATCGAAGACAAATCTTACGATCCCACGACAGACGTTGATGACATTTTGTCATTTTCAGAAAAATCCATTTTCGATTTGGCTAACGGCAACATAAAAACGCAGACCAAATCCATGGACGAGGTTTTGGTGGAGTCGCTCAAACAGATTGAGGAGGCGGGCAAACGTGAAGACGGTCTCTCCGGCGTGCCTTCGGGCTTTACCTCTTTGGACAAGATAACGCAGGGCTGGCAAAATTCTGACATGGTGGTAGTTGCGGCGCGTCCGGCTATGGGAAAAACCGCTTTTATTCTTTCCATGGCGAGGAATATGACGGTAAACTTCAAAATCCCCGTTTTGATATTTTCTCTGGAAATGTCGGCGGTTCAGTTGGTCAACCGTCTTATAATCAGCGAATCGCAACTTTCGTCAGAAAAAATCCGCACCGGCAAACTCGAAGACCACGAATGGATGCAACTTGACGCGAAAATCAAAAACCTTCAAAACGCGCCTTTGTATATAGACGATACGGCGGCGATTTCGCTTTTTGAACTGCGTTCAAAATGTATCCGTCTGAAAATGCAGCACAATATCGGCATGGTGATGATTGACTATTTGCAGTTGATGTCAGGACCGCCGGAGGTAAGGGGCAACCGTGAGCAGGAAGTCTCTACAATTTCGCGCGGTATCAAGCAGTTGGCAAAAGAACTTAACGTCCCGATAATCGCCTTGTCTCAGTTGAGCCGTAGTACGGTTTCGCGCGGCGGCGACATGCGCCCTCAACTTAACGACCTCCGTGATTCGGGAGCAATTGAGCAGGACGCGGATATTGTTTGTTTTATTCACCGTCCGGAATATTATGGTATTCAGCAGGATGCGGAAGGTAATTCAACAATGGGTTTAGGTCAGGTGATAATCGCAAAGCACAGAAACGGCGCAACGTGCGATGTTAATTTGAGGTTCAGGGCAGAGTTTGCAAGATTTGAAGAATGGGATTCGATGGGACTTTCAGACGGTATTCCGCCTTTGGACGAGTCAGGAAATATGACAATCGGTTCGTCGATGAACAATAACGACGGTTTCAGCGCGTTAGGCGGAGGTTTGCAGGCACCGCCGCCTTCAACAGAGGAGGCTCCGTTTTAAAAATAAAAGAAATAAAAAAAAGGGCGGAAACGAATCCGTCCTTTTTTTTACATTAAAGTCAAACAATACTGCTATTTACCTTTTTTCTCTTTCAATTCATCTGCCTGTGCCGTTGACTGCTCTTTTTGCTGATAAGCGGCAAGGTGTTTGTGATGTTTTTCAGTGTGTTGTTTAGGTTTAAGCACTTTTCCGATTTTTCCCATGATTTTAATCTCCTATAATTTTTAAAAGTTAAACATTTAAATTTATTTTTCGGAGTAGGGTTCGGTAATTATTGCCGGACTGCTCTGTTCGTTAAAGATTATTCCAAATAGCGTGCCAAAGGCTTTAAAGCGGACATATTGGCGTATTTTTCTGTCAAAGTTGCAGACTGACATTTTGGCATTACGAAATATATTTTTTAAAATTGCAAATTTGTTTTATTTTTGCAGGTTGTATAAAAAAACACAGTCAGAGATGTACAAATTGTTGTTAACCATATTGTTGTTTATGATTTGGAATACAGGATTTGCCTTGAAAATTCTTATTCCCATGGACGAGACACAGACTAATCATTTGAAGGCTTACGGTATTGCATACGCCGTTTTGGAAAGGGGAGGTACTGCCGAGTGGCTTTTGAATTACCGGGGCGGAAGTTTTTTGACGGACTTTTCGCAGGACATTGCCAATATGTGCCGGTTAAGAAACGTCCGTTTTGAACAGATTGCCGATGCCGCAGCCGATAACATTCTCTCAGAAATTTCGCGCAACGATGTCAATATGGAGCAGATAAAATTGGAGAAAGCCCCGAAGATTGCCGTTTACGCCCCGAAAACCTACAAGCCTTGGGACGATGCCGTAATGCTTGTTTTAACATACGCCGAAATTCCCTACACCGTAGTTTACGATGAGGAAATCTTAACCGGCGAACTTTCAAAATACGACTGGCTGCATGTTCATCACGAAGACTTTACGGGACAGTTCGGAAAGTTTTACGCCATGTACAAAAACGCTCCTTGGTACAAAAATCAGGTTGCGGAGTTCAACGCATTGGCTCAAAAAATGGGCTATTCAAAAGTTTCTGAATTGAAACTCGCCGTCGCAAAAACCATGAAAGCCTTTGTCGGAAACGGCGGTTTTATGTTTGCTATGTGTTCGGCAACCGACAGTTTTGACATTGCGCTTGCCGCCGAGGGTGTTGATATATGTCAGCCGATGTTTGACGGCGACGGTATAGACCCCGACTGTCAGGAAAAATTGGACTTTTCTAAAACGTTTGCTTTCAAGGACTTTACGCTTGAACTCAATCCTAACGTTTATGAATATTCCGACATTGACGCCACGAGGACACGACATGTTACTCAGGACAACGATATTTTTACTTTGTTTGACTTTTCGGCGAAATGGGATCCCGTGCCGACGATGCTCTGTCAAAACCATGTTTCAGTGATTGACGGTTTTATGGGGCAGACAACGGCATACAACAAAAAAGTCTTGAAATCATCGGTTTTGATAATGGGTGAAAACAAGGCTGCAAACGAGGCGCGTTACATTCACGGCGAATACGAAAAAGGCACTTGGACATGGTACGCGGGACACGACCCGGAGGATTATACCCACTATGTCGGCGACGAGCCTACAAATCTTGACCTTCACCCGAACTCGCCGGGTTTCAGGCTGATTCTAAACAATGTGCTGTTCCCGGCAGCCAAGAAAAAGAAGATGAAGACTTAAACAAATCTAAAATTTGTTCACGGCTTTCAAAACGGACTTTTGTTAATTTATTGCCTTTGAAGTAAATTAACAGTCCGTTTTTTTCTATCGTGTCAAGATGCGTTAAGAAAATCTTGAAATTTACGTTTTTATATTTTTTCAGCCCGTGCCTTTCTATTGCCGAGTTCAAAAGGTCAAAATCAAAAACACCCGTCTTGAAATCCCCTTGAAAACCGTTGTAAACATTGCTTTCGCTTTCGTCTTGAAGATTGTAATTTTCAATTTGCTTGGGTGTGTAACCGTTGCCGTGCCGTGTTAAATACGTCCGCATTACAAGATAAACTTCCGCGCCGCTTAATTCTTCTTCGCTAAAAGACTGCAACCCCGTATTCGTTGCCGTTACATAAGGCAGAAACCCTAAGTCCGCATCAAGCAAAAGTCCCTGCGTTCCCTCGTAAATTATCGTGTCATAATCGTTGATTTTGATTTCTGACTGCAACTTTTTTACCGTTTCAAACGCTGAAAGGAACAGTTTATCAAACTCTGTGCAATGCGTTGTGTTGTAATATTTTACTGCTGAGTCAAGTATTTCTTCGGGATTGTCGTCAAGAGAAAAACATTTTTCAGAATTTGAGCGAACCAACGCCGCATAAACGCCTTTTCCGCACGTGCCGTCGCTTAACGTTTTTTTGTCGCTCCGGCAAAACTCGACGTCGTAAGGAGTGATAATTTTTGCCGCTGAAACGTTGAACTTTGGTGTTATGCCTTTGAAAGTCAAAACGTTATATTCGTTGACAATACAAACCGGATCGATAAGGGCGGTATTTTTATAAAGTGTCGGCACATTCAACAATGTTCCCGAACCAAACGATGAAAAAATATGCCTGAGACCGTTAAAATCAACAGTATGCGCCGCCTGCGGTCCGCCTGAAAAACGGACAACCAAAGGGCGTTTGCCCTCTTCAACCGCTTTTTTGCAAAGCGTGTGAACGCAAACGCCCTTTCCTTCGTCGCCGAACAATGCTCCAAGAACGATTTTCTTTTCCATAATGTCAGCAAAATTAATAATAGAAATCTGTTTTTCAAATATTTTTTTTCTAAATTTGCGTTTGCTAATTGACTCTTATTATGGAAGACAAAGACATACGGCAAAACCTCATAATCCAAACCAAGTTTTGGAACGCAATTTTTATAATGCGATTTCCTCGATCATTTTAGCACTTTCGTTGCGCAACGCAAATGATTTTTGCATCTGAGAGCCTATATGCGAAATAACACTTTCTTCCGGAAGATAAACAAGTATATTTTGTAAATCGTTGTCAGAAACGTTGGGAATCGCTGCGCCGGTACGGTACATCATCATCTGTTTCAAAAACATATCTGTTTTAAAGAAGTAAAGCAGATAAAATCCGTTAATTTTGGGATTGCGCAAAACTCTGAAACCGTTGGTACATATTGCACCGTCATAATCTTTTCCTACAAATGCGGTTGCGTGTTTATGAGTCCCTACCGAATTGCCGGCTATGGCCGTAACTATGTCATTTTCTTTGAGTTCGTATGACGCACGGCTCGGAAGTTCGTGGACTGTGTATTCCGTGGAATTGATTATTTCAAACGAGTGAGTGTTAATATCAGACAACTCAACGTATTGAACTACTGAATTTTTGTTTTTTAGTTTTAGACTTTTTTGCTTCACAATATCCACAATTTCACCTAAACGGACGGAATGGTGTGCAAGACGGTTAAGAATGTTTCGGTTTCCTGGTGAATAAAAATCATAGTCAAAACGCCCGTTAAGTTCGTTGTAATCAAGCGAAAATGAATTATCTGTGTTAATATTTTTATTCGTGTTAAAGTTTTGATAATCAGATAATACCGTAGAGAAATCCTCGTCAGTAACAGGCTGTCCGTTTTCAGTTACAATTATTCCAAAACCGTCTTTTTTGTAAACAGGTGTTCCGTTTTTGTTTCCCTGATAACCGATTTTTTTTACTTTTGAGAAAAAAACAGGATATTGTTTTTCTATATTTGGCGTATCTTTCTGTAAAAACAACAGCGAAGTTTTTACGCCGGTTCCGTAAGGAATGAAAGTTTCCTGAGGAAGATTTACAACCGCCAAAATCTTAGTTTTCAATTTGATATAATAGCGCAGATATTCAAGAGACGGATTTTCAAAATGACCGTTAGGCAAAACGATTCCCATTCTTCCGCCCTCTTTCAAAAGTTGCAGGCAACGTTCAATAAACAAAATTTCAGCGGGCTGTCCGTTGGACAGTGCATTTGTTTTTAAGTAATCTCCGCCGTTTTTTAACCATTTAAAACCCAAATCAAAGGATTTTAAAATGTCTGTGTCTGTAATTTTTCCTGTTGCACCGAAAGGCGGATTAGTTAAAACAATGTCAAAACCTCCGTGTTCAACAATTTGCTTTTCAAAGAGATTCCGTAATGTACTAAAATTACTCAGTGAATTAGCACAAAAAATGTTTGTCCTCACATTTTCCTCCAAAAGGAATTTCATTTTGGAGATTTTTGCAATGTCGCGGTTTATATCAGTTCCGAAAATTTGATTGGAAATAATCTCTTTTTTTTCGATTTTTTTGCTGAGATGTTTAAATGTCGAAAACAAAAAACCGCCGCTGCCGCAACACGGATCAATAACGGTTTCGCCAAATTTTGGATTAATCATTTTGACACAAAAATCAACAACAGGTGAAGGCGTAAAAAACTGACCGTTCCCGTCTTTTTCCTTGTGCGAGAGAAATTTTTGAAACGCCAAACCGCCAACATCTCCTGACGAATTTTGCAACGAAATGTCTTTTAATTTCTTAACTATAAATTCAAGAGAGTTTTTCGAGAGTTTTATTCTGTCGTCTCCGTCAAAAATATCGTTGTACTCTTGCTTGATTTTGTCAAAAACTGCATTAATTTTTTCAATATTTGAATCCGAAAAATTTTCAAACAAACGGGCTTTGTTGTTCTCGTCGTAAAGTTTTACGAAAAGAATATTCACAAACTCGTTCAATGTCTGATGAGCAGACAATCCGTCGTTGGCATAAATATAATCATGAATTTCTTCAAACCGTTTTAATAAATTGTCTTCTCTTATCAATTCTGTTTCAAATAATTGCATTTTCCTGTCGTTTTTATGCCGCAAAGTTAATTATTTTTTTGTTTTGAAACAAAATTTATCTGTAATCCAACTGAGACAAATCCAATTTTCTTGGTTTGGGTTTCGTTTCATTAATGCAAGCGTTCAAATCGTCATACCATGGCTTTAACAGTTTGTGTCTTTGAAAATTATCTTTTTCTGTAAGAACGTCAATTGTATAATTTTGCTGTAAATGATTAGGTGCTTTTGCTTGATGATTAAGGTTTTGACTATTAACAAATACAAATTCATGTTTACCGGTACGAAGAAACAAATCCAAGCACAAAATGTTAAATTCTGAAACCAAAGGACCTGTGCTTTTTATACCCAAATTGTCAATTCTTGACGACGGCATGTGCGTTTGAATCAGACGTACAGGTGCTTTCAAATCCCAAAACGCATCTTCTGTGAACAATTCGTCATCAAAATTGTCAAGCCATGTTTTGATTGACTTTTCTGATTTGAAAACTTTGGTTAAATCAGGTATTCCTGCACCAGGATTTTCTTTACTCCATTTGAATGCCGGAAAACGTTTCCCATTATGCTTTTCTGCCCATTCTGTTTTGGACTTTATATAATTCTTAATTCCTGATTCATAAATGCTTTCAATATGTGCAGTACGGTCAACGGAATATTTTTTCAATAAATTGAGGCATGAATTTTTGTTAGTAAGGTTCGCGCGTTTTTCAGCATTAGATTTGACGTTTTTACATTCCACAACAAACCATTCGTCTTTTTCATTTCCGTGTTTACGGATATAAAAATCACCCCTCGCATCATCGCTTTTGGCATTGTAACCGCCATCAGGCTTTTCTTTGATTCTGCGAACCTCAAAGCCGTTTTCTTCGGCGTATTTTTTGAAAAGTTGTTCCCCGAGTGCGCCGAAAAGGTAGCCTTCCGCACCCGGACTTGTTTTCAGAATTTCCAAAAACAAATCTTCATCAATTCCGAACTTTTGTTTTATAAAATTATGTAAGTTGTTCATCTTCAATTTGTTTAAAAATTTCACTAATTTGTATACCAAAATAATCCGCAATTTTTTCAATCATTTGCAGAGAAATATTTCTTGAACCATTTTCTATATCGCCGATATATGTTCGGTCAATACCGGCATCAAGAGCAAATTTTTCTTGTGAAACATGCTTTTGCCGTCTTAATTTGCGAATTACTAATCCGAATTTTTCTTGAATTTCCATATTACAAAGTTTTATTAATGTGGTTTATTGTACAACGGACAATAGTCCTCATTTTTATAAGTTTTTATTTGATAAAATGCAGGCGATGTCTAACTTGCCGACCTTTACGGCGAAAATCTCGGACTGCTGTTCACCGACCTTGACACAGCGCACAAAGAATTAGACGCCATAGTCTTGGGCTTGTACGGTCTGAAACCCGATGCCACCGAAGCAGAAATGGTCGGAAAATTGTTTGAGATGATAGGGTAAAAAAAACACTCAGTAGTAATCTTTGGTAAAAAGATTTTACGCTCAGTAGTAATTTAGAACAAAAAGATTTTACGCTCAGTAGTAATTTGGGGCAAAAAGATTTTACGCTCAGTGTTTTTTATATGATTATGACACGTTATTTTTGGAATATTTTTACGGGCAAAATTTTGCATGAAATCGAAGTTTTAGCAAGAAATTTCGGTTTTATTGTTGATTATAAAAAGTTTGCGGAAAGAAGAACATGAAAGAATGGATATAATAATTACAGGGGTTAATGTTTCTGACGAAACAACACCCCTGTGTGTTATGATGCAAGCAACATATAAAAAATATTACAACATGTGCGGCGGCTGGTAATTGTCTTTGTCCGTTGAACCAGAAGCACTTGCAATGCCGCTGTTTTGTTTTTTGTAATGTTCAACGGCAAGGCGTGCTATCATGTTGGAAATATTCGTGTCAGTGTTAGCCTCAACACTGATGAAATGGTCGCCTAAAAGGTTTTCCCAACAAGTTTTAACCTCTTTCATCTGACCCGCCCAGTCAAGAATATTGATGTGGTAAATTTCCCATTTTTGCTGAGCCTCTTTGATGATTTCTTCCGAAGTCATATCTTTTTCAGCACCGCCGAAAATATTTTTCAACGCTGATTTGGGATAATCACTGTGGTTAGGCTCGTCGCCGATTGTGATTAAAAGACCTTTTTTGCCGCGCTTGTTGATGGCGTCGCAAGAGGTATGCCGCGCCGCAAAATAGTATACAAGCGATGTGCTTTCGCCGCCGTTGCCGCCGCCGCCACCTTCTAAATAAACGGCTGTCAGCCATTTTTCGATGAGTTCGTCGCTGGCTTCAAACTGTCCCGCCTGAAACGGAAAATCATCGCATTTATGGTCGCCGTATGCCGTAAAACAAAGTTGCGGACAAGGCACGCCTTCGTCCAAAAGTTTTTTCATCACTTCCGGCAAATCGTTTTTGATAAGACTTTCCGGAACGTGTCCCATACTGCCGGTAACGTCAAGACCGATGATAATAGGCAGTGTGTCAGGGTGTTCGTCGGTTTCGCAACATTCGCGTACCACATTTTTAGGATCCATTTTTGAATCCATTGTGCGGTTGACAAAAATTTCTTCACGGCTGACTGCGGCATAACTTACCGAGCGCATTCTCGCCGTATCGTATGAATAACGTCCTGCTCCCATAATTACTGAATTTTAGAAGTCCAACTTGGTATTAATTCTTTGATTTTGTCCGCCTCCGGATATTTTCCGAAAAGATATTCGTAACGGTCAACCACTATTTCAAGGATTATCAACTCGTTGCGTTTGTCAACCCCGATTTGAATGTCCTTCTCCTTAAAGGCTGTCGGATTGAAATCACTCGGCACAACCTGTGTGCTTGTAACGTTTGAAGGGCAAAGGTCAAGAATGAGGTTTTCCCTTTGACGGTCGTACTGACGGATTCTGCGGCAGCGGTCTTCGATGTCGCGGCGGTATTCAATTTCGGTATCTTCGGCGATACCCTCGGCTCTGTCTTCACGTATTTGACGGAAAGAGGCCGTTAAGTTGTCTTTGAATTTTCCCATTTTCTATTAGGTTTTATTTTAAAAAAATAAGTTATGCCAAAGGTAGAATTATTTTTTGTCTCCGGCAAATTTTTTAGATAAAAAAATATGAAAAATGTTACATAGTGTTAACATCATCTTAAAATATCTTTTGAAAAATATACATACATTTGCGCACTCACGGCAAGTGGGTTGTTTTATGCAAAGTTATGAAGGTTGTATTGGTGTCCACTTCCGACCGTAACGGCGGAGCGGCAATAGCGTGTTACCGTATATATCAGGCTCTTAAAAAAAACGGAGTCGAAGTTTCGATGCTCGTCAGAGACAAGGTTTCTGACGACAGGGACGTTTCTACGATTAATTCAAATATTTTCATAAAGTTTTTTAACTTTATGAGTTTTTGTATAGAAAGATTTTGCATACTTTTCCGTCTCGGTTTTAAGAAGAAACATCTTTTTCAGGTTTCTTTTGACAATTTCGGGGCGATGAATCTTCTGAAAAATCCTTTAATCGAAGAAGCCGACGTTATAAATTTTCACTGGACAAGTCAGGGTATGCTTTCGCTTTCGCAGTTGGAGGAACTTCTCAAAAAAAACAAGCGTATCGTTTTTACGATGCACGACATGCACTATTTTACGGGTATTTGTCATTATGCCCGCAAATGCGACAATTTTGAGACCGGCTGCGGCAACTGTCTTTTCTTGAACGGCGGCAAAAAGGAAGACGATTTTTCGCGCCGCTGGTTTAAGCGCAAACAAAAAATCGACCGCCGTCAAAACCTTATTTTCGTGGCGTGCAGTAACTGGCTGAGAGACACGGCAAAAACTTCGTTGATGTTTGAGAAAAACAAAGTATTTTCAGTGCCGAATCCCATTAACACCGACGTTTTCCGCCCGTATGACAAGGCAAAAGCGCGTCAGAAATTCAACCTTACAAAAAAATACGTCATACTTTTCGGCGCGGCAAATTTTACCGACAAGCGCAAAGGTCTTAAATATCTGCTTGAAGCACTGAGACTTATTCATATAAAATACACCGAGTTTGACGATGATATTCAACTTTTGGTTTTCGGCGAAGGCGACGAGACGATGATGAGACAGTTTCCGTACAGTTACAAAACTGCCGGTTATATCAAAGACGAAAAAGATTTGGCAGTGCTTTACAGTGCGGCAAACATTTTCGTAACGCCGAGTCTTGACGACAACCTTCCGAATACCGTCATGGAGGCTCTTTCGTGCGGAGTGCCGTGCGCCGCTTTCAACACGGGCGGTCTGCCGCAACTTATCGACCACAATGTCAACGGTTATCTCGCCGCGCTGCAAAATTCCAAGGATTTGGCAGAGGGAATTTTCAAAATCATAACCTCCGAAAACTACACAACTTTCTGCCGCAATGCAAGAAGCAAAGTCGAAAACAGTTTTTCAGAGCCGGTAATCTCAATGATGTACAACGAAATTTACAGAGAGGCGGCGATATAAATAAAAAATCACTCTTTTTAGTATCGGATTTGCAAAATTTTTGGTAATTTTACGGCGGAACCTTATTCTGAAATTATGAGAATTTTTTATGCTTTTTTCTTGCTAATTTTTTTGCCGTTGGGAAGTTTTGCCCAAACCGGAGACCGTCTGCCCGAAGACAAAAACGTCAGAAAGGGCATACTTGAAAACGGACTTACATATTATATCCGTCATAACGAAAACCCTAAAAACCAGGCGAGTTTTTATCTCGCCCAAAAAGTCGGCTCGTTGCAGGAGGAGGAGTCGGAGAGGGGACTCGCACATCTGCTCGAACACATGGCTTTCAACGGCTCGGAGCATTTTCCGGGCGACAGAATGATTACTTTTCTCGAAGAAAACGGTATTAAATACGGCTCTGAACTTAATGCAAGCACGTCTTTTGACGAAACGGTTTATTATATCGACAATGCCCCCGTCGGCAAAAACGCTTCTCTGCTTGATTCCTGTATTCAGATTGTGGCAGACTGGACGGGCGGCGTATCTTTGCTCGACGACGAAATAGACAAGGAGCGCGGCGTGGTAAAAAGCGAATATATCGCAAGAAATTCAGCGGTAATGCGTCAGTACGACTCGCTTTTGCCGGTGGTCTTGAACGGCTCAAAATATGCAAAGCGTATTCCTATCGGTTTGATGTCCGTTGTTGAAAACTGTCCTTACGAAAAGTTGAGGGAATATTATAAAAAATGGTATCACCCTTCTTTTCAGGGAGTTATAATTGTCGGCGATGTGGACGTTGACCAAATTGAGAAAAAAGTCATCGAAAAATTTTCAAAATATAAAAACCCTGAAAACGAACTTCCTTTGGTCGCATACGGTTGTCCTTTCAACAAAACACCGATATTTGCCGCGGCCAAGGACAAGGAACAGAGCCGATTCTCTATTTATGTTTATTTCAAGTTTGAGCAATTCCCTGACAATAAGAAAGGAGGCTACGAGTATTTAAAGTATTTGTTGAAATGCGAAATGATTGCCCAGATGATTTCTTCCCGTCTTAAAGACATAACGTGCAGTATACGGTCGCCGTTTTTTACCTCCTCATGCAAACTCAGCAATTATATTTTTTCAAAAAATACCGGCGGACTTGCTTTTATCGGCACGGCAAAGCAGGGCGTGGAAAGAGACTGTTACAAACTTTTGCTGAGAGAGGCTTTGAGGATTAAGAAATACGGTTTTCTTTCAACGGAATTGGAAAGGGTGAAAAAAGACATTCTTCTTAATTACAAAAAAGTTTACGACAACCGTCAAAACCTCAAAAACACCGACTACGTAAAACTCTGTCTTAGAAATTTTCTTGACAAAGAGGCTCTTCTTTCGCCCGAAGACAAATTCCGTTTTGTGCAGGAAGTTCTTAACGAGACCTCGGTTGACGACGTCAACTTTTTGATTAATAATATTATAACTGACAACGGAGAAAATCTTGTCGCCTTCAACTTTTCGCCGGAGAAAGCAGGTCAGTTTTATATGACCGAAGATATTTACAAAGAGGCGACCAAAGAGGTTTTCAAGGAAAAAATCAAGCCTTATAAAGATGTTATCGTTAACAAAACGCTGCTCAAAACCAATCCCGTGGAGGGTATTGTTGAAAGCGAAAAAGAAGACACGGTTTTCGGCGTGAAAGTTTTAAGGCTCGGCAACGGCGCAAAAGTTGTGCTTAAACAGACAGATTTCAAAACCGACGAAATTCTTTTCTGCGGTTTTTCTTTCGGCGGCACGTCCCTTAACTCAGAGACAGAGGCTTACAATTTCCGTTACGAGGACAAAATTATGACAAGTATCGGTCTTAACAAGTTTTCGCTCAGGGAGTTGAACAAACTCCGCACCGGCAGACCGATAACTTTGGACATTTCGGTCAACAACGAGTCTGAAAGCATATCGGGAAGTTGTATTCCGGCGGATTTGGATTTTTTCCTTCAAAACGTTTATTGCAGTTTTACTTCCGGCGGCTCCAACGAGGAGGATTTTGAACTTTTCAAGCAGACGCTCCGGCAGAGTCTTTTGAGCGAAAAGTTTAAGCCGCAGTCCGTTTTTGAGGATACAATCCACTTTTTCCAGTATTTTGACAATCCGAGAATTGCGCGTTTTGAACCGGCTGACGTTGACAAGATAAACTTAAAAAGCGTTATCAAAAATTATAAGACGCGGTTTTCTGACGCTTCGGGTTTTACGTTTTTCTTTATCGGCAATTTCGACGAAAAAACGCTTAAACCTTTGATTTGTAAATATTTGGCGTCGCTGCCCTCAAAGGCTTCTGCTCCGCAGGGGTTTGCAAAAGGCAAAGTGCATTATAATACGGCGGATATTGATTTTAAGTTTTATCAGCCGATGCAGTCGCCGGAGAGTTGTGTTTCGGTGCATTACTTAAACGACGGCGTGTTCAGTTACAATCTCAAAACATTACTGAAATTCAACGCTTTGACGCAAATTGTTACCTCCGCCATGCACAAGCGTATACGCGAGGAGTTGTCAATCGCTTATACTACAAAGTGTCTTCTGAAATTTTTACATTCAGAGGAAGAGGGTTTTGCCCTGACGGAGATGAAACTGTCGAACCCCGTGAAACCCGAATACGCCCTTGTCGCCAGAAAAATTATGTCAGGAATTATCGACGATATTCTTGAAAACGGTGTTGAGGAGTCTGCGCTCGCAAAAGTTAAAGCCTTTATGCTGAAAAAACATCTTCAAGATTTAAAGGACAATGACTACTGGTTTTCGCTTTTGAAGGAGAAATATCTTTATAATACGGATTTGCTTACGGATTTTGATGAGGATGTTAAAAGCATGACAAACAGTGATATACAAATACTGCTTGAAGGAATAATTAAAGCGTCCTCCAAGCAGAGTTTTATTATGATGCCGCCTTCTGTAAAGCAGAAGACATCGCTTGATTAGTCAACAAAAGTATTGTCTTCGCCGTTTTGCGGGTCTGCCGACGGTGTTGTCATTGCCGAGCCTTTGTAACGGTTTACCCATTCGGGGTTTTCCATGCACGCCAACAGCATAAAGCATTTGTCGCCGTAACAGATACTGCTTAGCCTTTCAATGCCGAACTGTTTTAAAATCGCAAACTGCTGAGGGCTCGGAAGTTCGGGGTATTCGTCGTTGTTTGACCAGCCCGGCTCGTGCTGAACCTGCGTAAAATACGGGTATTCCTTGTATCTCAACATCCAGAGTTTTGAGACAATGTTGTAATCTTTTACGCCGAAATTTCTGAAAAAATCGTCTTTCGAGGGATTTGCCGCGCTTCTTTCCCTTCCGGCAGCCCTGTTGACAAAGCCGTCCATGGAGAGTTGTGTGTATTTCATAGTGCTGTCGTCGTTGATGTGAATTTCGTAAAACCTCACCAAATCGTTGCTGCCGGGCAGTAAGACAAAACCGAAAAAGTCCCTGAGCGGATCGGGACTGTTGTCGTCGTCGCCGAAAGTCGCGAAACCGCCGTCGTCTTCGCCCTCGTATTGAGCAAAACCGTTAAAACATATACCGAGACACACTATTAATAATAATATTTTTTTCATGATTTTCTCCTTTTTTTTAATAACTAACGTAAAACCTCTGCCGATTATTATAAAAAAGAATCCGTCTTTGGGACAAGTCCCGAAAGGCGGATTCGTGTATAGCAGGCAATAAATAAAAAACTTGTTTTTAATAGCGGTAATGTTCGGCTTTGTAAGGACCGTCAACGTTAACGCCAATATAATCGGCCTGAGCCTTTGTGAGTTTCGTAAGTTTTGCGCCGAGTTTGTCCAAATGAAGTCTTGCAACCTCTTCGTCCAAATATTTCGGCAGACGGTAAACGCCAATCTCGTATTTCTTCTGCCACAAATCGAGTTGTGCAAGTGTCTGGTTTGTAAACGAGTTGCTCATCACAAAAGACGGGTGTCCGGTTGCGCAGCCGAGGTTTACAAGCCTTCCTTCCGCCAAAACGACAATCGAATGTCCGTCGGGGAAATAATACTGGTCTACCTGCGGCTTGATGTTCACCTTTTTAATACCGCTGACTTTTTCCAAATCAGCCATCATGATTTCGTTGTCAAAATGTCCGATGTTGCAGACGATGGCTTTGTCTTTCATTTTTGACATGTGGTCTGCCGTGATGATGTCGCGGTTGCCCGTGCAGGTAACATAAATGTCGCCGAAGGGGAGCGCGTCTTCAACGGTCGTAACCTCAAAACCTTCCATGCAGGCTTGAAGCGCGCAAATCGGGTCGATTTCCGTTACCAAAACCCTTGCGCCGAAACCGCGCATGCTTTTTGCGCAGCCTTTGCCGACATCGCCGTAACCGCAGACAACTACAACTTTGCCTGCAATCATAATGTCGGTTGCGCGTTTGATGCCGTCAGCCAGAGATTCGCGGCAGCCGTAAAGATTGTCGAATTTTGATTTTGTTACCGAATCGTTTACGTTGATTGCCGGGAAAAGCAGCGTGCCTTTTTCAAACATCTGGTAAAGACGGTGAACGCCTGTTGTGGTCTCTTCCGAAACGCCGCGCACGTTTTTAACCATGTTGTGCCATTTGTCTTTGGAAGTTTCAAGACCGAATTTTATGCGCTTGAAAAGTTCCTTTGCGTCTTCGCCTTCGGGCATAGTGTCGAGGATTGACGGGTTGTTTTCCGCGTCAACGCCGAGATGAAGCATTAAAGTCGCGTCGCCGCCGTCATCGACAATGAGGTCGGGACCTGCGCCTTCGCCGAAAGTGAGTGCCTGCTCGGTGCACCACCAGTAATCTTCAAGGCTTTCCGCTTTCCACGCAAAAACGGGAACGCCGCGCTCTGCAACGGCAGCGGCAGCCTCGTCCTGTGTTGAAAATATATTGCATGAAGCCCAGCGTACTTCTGCGCCGAGGGCGGTTAAAGTCTCAATCAAAACGGCGGTTTGAACGGTCATGTGCAAACTTCCGGTGATTTTCGCGCCTTTAAGCGGTTTTGAGGCCGAATATTTTTCTCTTAACGCCATCAAACCGGGCATTTGAGATTCTGCAAGTTCAAGTTTTTTTCTTCCTAATTTTGCCAAAGACATGTCTTTGACCCTGTTGGGAAGTTTAAAATCAATTTTCTCCATTTTTCGTGATAAAAATATTTCGCCAAAGTTCGTAAATAAAAACCGAAAATAAAAATTTTTTCCGAAAATTATTTGTAAATTTGCGGCAAAGATATTTTAACAACAGAAAACAGGGAAAATAACTGATATGAAAATACATTGTTTGGCAGATGAAAACTCCGCAGCCGGCGGTTTTATCGCCCAGATGCGGGACATCAACGTTCAGAAGGATTCGCTGAGGTTTAGAAACAACATAAAAAGACTCTCTCATATCTTGGCGTATGAAATTTCCAAAACCTTGAATTTCAAAAATATAACTGTTACAACTCCGCTTGGAAAGGCTGATTGCAGCGTTGTGTCCGACAAAATAGTGATTGCGAGTGTCCTTCGCGCCGGTCTTCCGATGCACGAGGGCTTTATTGACATTTTTGACGATGCGGAAAACGCCTTTTTGTCAGAATACCGCGCCTACAATCCCGACGGAAAAACTTTTGAAATCAAGTTTGAGTACATAGCCTCGCCTGAACTCGACGGCAAGACACTTATTATAGTAGATCCGATGCTTGCGACAGGTTCGAGCGTTCTTGTGGCAATGAACGGCCTTCTGAAAAACGGCAGACCCTCCCGCATACATTTTGCGTCAATATTTTCGTCCCGTCAGGGTATCGAAACCCTTAAAAACAATATTGAGCCGGATTTGTGCGACATCTGGACGGTTGTAACTGATCCTGAGTTAAACTCTCACGGATACATAGTTCCGGGTCTCGGCGATGCGGGCGATTTGTGTTACGGAGAAAAAATTTAATAAAAAAATTCTTTTAAAAAAAATTTTTTTAATCCGATAATTCTATATACTTTTGCACATTTTAAAATCCGAAAATGTCAGGAAAACGAAACGACTATATTGTCGAATACAAAGGGTTGCAAAGCGGAACATATCAGATTGATTATCAGTTGGATAAAGATTTTTTCTCGCTTTTTGAAGACCCGGAATTTCAAGACGGAAAGTTAAACGCCAAGATTAAAATGTCGGTGTTTTCTTACGGTTTGGAGTTCGTTTTTGACATTTCAGGCACTGTAAAAGCCGAGTGCGACAGGTGTTTGGAAGTCTTTGACTTGCCCATAAAGGCACATTATAATATGAAAGTCAGATTTTCAGACAAGACAACCGACCCCGAAGAGGCTGACGAAGAAATCACGCTTTCGACGGAAGAACACGAAATAGATTTGAAGCAGCATATTTACGAGTTCGTGGTTTTGAGCGCGCCGTCAAGACGGGTTCACCCTGAGGACGGCTGCAATCCCGAAATTTTGAAGGCTATTTCGGGCGGAGATGAGGAGGAAGAAAACGCTGAGGCTGAGACAGATCCGAGATGGGACAAATTGAAAGATTTATTAAATATTAACGATTAAATAAAATTTAAAAGAAAATGGCGAATCCTAGAAGTAAAATGTCTAAAACAAGAAGGGACAAAAGAAGAACACATTACAAAGCCGTTGCACCGACTTTGACAAAATGCAGCAACTGCGGAGCAACAATTCAAATGCACTGCGTTTGCCCTGAATGCGGTTACTATCGCGGACAGCAGGCCGTTTCAATGGAAAACGTTGCCCAGTAGGCATTTAACAAAAAAACTACCCGAAAAGAAAACAGACGAATGAAAAACTTTTTTCATTTGTCTATTTTCTGTTTGTTTTAACACAAAGCATTTTTATTTAATGAGCAGTACCAATTCAGTTATAACCGGCTTGGGAATGTACGTTCCCGAATACCGGCTGACTAATGACGAACTTTCTACTATGGTGGATACTTCCGACGAGTGGATTACTACCCGTATCGGTATCAAGGAACGCCGTATTATGAAGGATAAAGACAAAGCGTCTGCCTATATGGGTGCGCAGGCTGTCAAACAACTATTGGAAAAAACCGGCACAAAACCCGAAGAAATAGATTTGGTTATCTGTGCGACGGTCGCCCCCGACTATATTTTCCCCGCAACAGGCATCATCATCGCCGACATGGCGGGCTTGAAAAACGCATACGCTTTTGACGTTCATGCCGCCTGCTCAGGATTTTTGTACGCGATGACTGTCGCTGACAAATTTATTAAAGCCGGTAAAGAGAAAAAAATTATCGTTGTAGGGGCTGAAAAAATGTCGTCAATAGTTGATTATACCGACAGAAAAACCTGTCCTATTTTCGGCGACGGCGCATCGGCGGTTCTCGTGGAGCCGACCGAAGAAAAAATCGGCGTTATGGATTACATTCTGCGCTCCGACGGCGTGGGTGTCAAGTATCTGAGAATGAACGCCGGAGGCTCGCTTAACCCCGCAACCGAAGAAACGGTAAGAAACCGCGAACACTTTATTTATCAGGAAGGTCAGCCGGTTTTCAAATACGCCGTTACGCACATGGCGGACGTTTCCGCCGAAATCATGGAAAGAAACAACCTCACCGCCGACGACATCGCATGGCTTGTGCCGCATCAGGCAAACCTGAGAATCATAGACGCAACAGCACGCCGAATGGAACTCGACCCCTCAAAGGTTATGATTAACATTCAGAAATACGGCAACACGACTGCCGCTACGATTCCGCTTTGTCTCTGCGAATGGGAAAAACAACTTCACAAGGGCGACAACCTTATTCTCGCCGCTTTCGGAGCGGGATTTACATGGGGTTCGATTTGGCTTAAATGGGGCTATAATAGTTAAGAATTAAAAAAACTTCAAAAAAATATGGTAAATTTAAAAGAAGTACAGGATTTTATCAGGACGGTTTCAAAAATCGGTCTCTCGGAGGTTGATATTCAAACCGACGAGTTAAAACTTAATATAAAATTCCCCGCAGGCGAAACGCAGGCGGTAAAGGAAAATTTCCAGATTCCGCAGTTTCAGATGCCGATGCTTTCGGGAATGTCGCAGCAGATGGGGCAGCCCGTTCAGGCTGCCGCTACCACGACCACTCCTATTGAATACCGTCAGGAGACAAAAGAGGACGACAAAAAACTTTTGACGATAAAATCTCCCATGGTGGGAACGTTTTACCGCCGTCCTTCGCCGGACAAACCGATTTACGTAAACGTCGGCGACGAGGTGACAAAAGGCAAAGTGCTTTGCGTTATCGAGGCGATGAAACTTTTCAACGAAATCGAGTCGGAGGTTTCGGGCAAAATTGCCAAAATTCTTGTTGAAGACGGCTCGCCCGTTGAGTTTGACCAACCGTTATTCCTCGTTGAACCGTAATTTTTAAGTTGTTATGTACAAAAAAATTAACAAGGTTCTTATCGCTAACAGAGGCGAAATCGCGCTGAGAATTATCCGCACGTGTCAGGAAATGGGCATTAAAACGGTTGCGGTGTATTCTACTGCCGACAAGGAGTCTTTGCACGTAAGATTTGCTGACGAGGCGGTCTGCATAGGACCTGCGCCGTCAGCACAGTCATATTTGAACATTCCTGCGATAATTTCCGTTGCCGAACTTACAAACGCCGACGCAATCCATCCGGGTTACGGCTTTTTGTCGGAAAACGCCAAGTTTGCGCGTATATGCAAGGAGCATGACATCAAATTTATCGGACCTACCGAAGAGCACATCAACAAAATGGGCGACAAAGCAACCGCCCGTCAGACGATGATTGCTAACGGCGTACCCGTTACACCCGGTACAGAAGGTATTTTGAAGACCATTGAAGACGGCAAGCGCGAGGCAAAGCGTATCGGCTATCCCGTTATGCTGAAAGCAACGGCAGGCGGCGGCGGAAAAGGCATGAGAATTATCCGCAAGGAAGAGGATTTTGAAACTCTTTGGGCTCAGGCAAAGCAGGAAGCGGCGTTTTTTGCAAACGACGACGTTTACCTCGAAAAATATATCGAAGAACCCAGACATATAGAAATTCAGATTGCCGGCGACCAGTACGGAAACGTCTGCCACCTTTCGGAGCGCGACTGCTCTATTCAACGCCGTCATCAGAAACTTTTGGAAGAGACTCCGTCGCCTTTTATGACCGAAGAGTTGCGTCACAAAATGGGCGAGGCGGCTTGCAAAGCGGCAAAAGCGATTCAGTACGAAGGCGTGGGAACGGTGGAATTTTTGGTGGACGCCCACAGAAATTTCTATTTTATGGAGATGAACACCAGAATCCAGGTTGAACACGGTATCACAGAGGAAGTTACAAATTTGGATTTGGTAAAAGAGCAGATTCTTATCGCCGAGGGACATAAAATCAACCAAAGAAATTATTATCCTCAGGCTCACGCTATTGAGTGCAGAATCAACGCCGAAGATCCGTTCAATAATTTCCGTCCTTGTCCGGGTCAGATTACGGGACTTCATCTTCCCGGAGGAAATGGCATAAGAGTTGATACGCATATTTATACGGGATACAAAATTCCGTCGAGTTACGATTCGATGATTGTAAAACTTGTCGCCGTGGCTCAAACCCGTCAGGAGGCAATTGACAAAATGAAACGCGCCCTTAACGAGTTGGTTATCGAAGGAGTCAAGACTACCGCGCCGTTTCACCAGCAGTTGATGAATGACGAAAGATTCCGTGAAGGAAACTACACGACAAAATTCATGGAAGATTTTCAGATTAAGGACACTACTAATTAAAAAATCATGGGAAAAGTTGTAGCAGACGAGACAAAAATCAGCACGATAGCATACGGTGCTGAAATCACAGGAGAAATTACCGCAAACGGAAATTTCAGGGTTGAAGGCAAGATTAAAGGAAATATTACTATTTCCGGTAAACTGGTCGTTGACGATTCCGGAGTTATTGAAGGCAATGTTACTTGTAAAAGTTCTTTGATTTCCGGCAAGGTGGACGGTCAAATCGTTGTGGAGGATTTGCTGGAATTAAAGCATACGGCAGTTTTTCATGGTGATATTGTCGCCTCAAAACTTTCTATTGAAGAAGGTGCAGTTTTTTCCGGAACTTGCAACATGGATTCAAAAGAACTGCCCGAACAAGCAAATTAATATGTCCGAAAATAAGGATAAAGAACGTTTGCGTGTAATTGCAAAGTACACATCAGCCGCTTTTGAAATGGCGGCTGTTATTGTTTTAGGGGCGTTGGGCGGACGGTGGTTAGATAACGAATATCTTACTTCGCCCGTTTGGACGCTTGTTTTGACTGTTGTCTCCGTTGCTCTCGGACTTTATCTGTTTATAAAAGATATAATAAAAAAATAAGAAATGCCGTATTTGAAGCAATATATCATTTTAACGTCGGTTTTAACGATTCTCTCGGCGGTGGTTTTCAATGTTTTTTTGCCTGAAAAACTGACATTTGCGGTTTATCTTGTGCCGGCGGTTTTTGCGGCGGTGAGCCTTACGGTTATGAAGATAATGAAGAATCCGAAATTCGGCGCACTGACCAAATTTTCAAACGCTTTTATGCTGACAAATATGGCAAAACTGTTCGTGTATTTAATCGTTTTTCTCTCGCTTTATTTTTTGTCGGGCAAAAACACTGCGTTTGCGGTGTACTTTTTAGCGGTCTACGCAGTGTTTGCGGTAGCGGATACGGCTGTTTTGTTGAAGATTTTTAAGGAATAAGCCTTATTTCAATCTCCTTGCCGTGCTGTCTTTTGTTAATTTAAATTCTTGAAAATCAATATTTTCAATCAATACTATTCCCGGTGTTTTGCCTTTTGACAAAGTGCCGAACTCTGATTCTAAACCTAAGGCTTTGGCTCCGTTTTTTGTTGCAAATTTTATAATGTCTGTAAGCGGTATTTGCGGAAAATTTTCCGAAAAAACTTTCAGTTCGTCAATCATTGAAAGAGAGTTGTTTGATGATAAACTGTCAGTTCCGATACATACAGGCAAATCGCGTGAAATCAACTTGTTAACGTCAATCATTTTTTTTTCCAACATCAGATTGGATTTCGGACAAACAACAAAATACGGCTCTTTATAATTTCTTTTCGCAAAGTCCAAATCTTCATCAGAGGAATAGATGTTGTGAACAAAAATTACTCTTTGGTAATCTGATTGATTTATAGACTGCAACGATGTTTTACATGTTGCGGGAATTGAAGACAAATCAAGCGGAAATCTTTCAACAAAACCGCCGCTGTGATTTTTGTACAGAAGGTTTTCGTCAAAACTCTCCTGATTGTGGATTGAAATCATTTTTTTATTTTCCCCGTTGAGCAAATCAATCGTCTTAAAAAGTTCGGGGCAGACGGAATACGGCGCGTGTGCGCAGGCAATGATTTCGTCAGCGTTTTGGTTTGCCGACAAAAAAAATTCACGGACGGTTTTGTACTGCTCAATGTCGTTTTTGCAACGTTCGGAAGTAGTGCCGATTAACTCAACAAAATTTATGTAGCGTATTTTGCTGTGTTTCTTTACATTTGCGGTGTCAGAAGTGTTGGAAATGTCGCCGACAACCGATACGCCGGTCTCGTACATGTATTTGTCCCAGCCGGAAGTAAGATTTTCGTTATAAACGCTATCAGAGAGTTGAAACATCTGCAACAAAAAGTCCAACAGAGAATTTGCGTTTTTAACTTTGTCTTTCAAATGACAGAGTTCGAGATGACAGTGCGCGTTTACAAAGCCCGGAATTATGATGCCGTTGTGAAATTCGGTAAAAGGAGTTTCTTGGGTAAGTGTCTTTATTTCAGTGATTTCGCCGGTGGTTTCGTTGACTGTTACCGCACCGTTTTTTATCGGGTTGCCCTCGTTTGTAAAAACGTACTGCGCCGCAAATGTTTTTGTGTTCATTCTCTCTTGTTTTTAATTTCAGGCTGCAAAATTAAAAAAAATCCCGTATGCGGCGAAAAATTCAAAAAAAATTACTAACTTGCGCCGTAATTTTAAAAGAAAAAAACTCAGATGAAAACACCTTTAAATATTGCTGTTTTAGGTTGCGGAACGGTCGGCGGCGGTGTCGCTCAAATACTTACGCAACAAAAAGAACTTCTCTCAAAACGCGCCGGCAGAGAAATCAATCTTAAATTTGTTGCCGAACTCAATCCTGAGGCGGCTATGAAAAGATTTTCGTTGGACGAAAAATTTTTCTATAAAAACGGACAAAAAGTTACCATAGACGAAATTCTCGCCGACAAAGATATTGATGTTGTTGTTGAGACTATGGGCGGTAAAAGCGATTTTGTTCATAATACTTGCCTTAACGTCTTGAAAAACGGTAAACATCTTGTTACCGCAAACAAGGCACTTTTGGCCGAGCGCGGAAGGGATATTTTTTTGGAGGCTGAAACAAGAAAACTTCAACTCGGTTTTGAAGCGGCTGTTTGTGGCGCAATTCCAATTATAAAAGGCATTAAAGAATGTTTTACGGGCGATATTATTGAGAGTGTCAGCGGTATTATGAACGGTACTTCAAACTACATTTTAACGCAGATGCAACTTCAAAATCTCGGTTTTGCAGAAGCATTAAAACTCGCTCAACAAAACGGTTATGCCGAAGCAGACCCTTCGCTTGACATCAACGGCGGCGACGCTTCTCACAAACTTATTCTGCTTATAAAACTCGCTTACGGTCTTAAACTTTCAATGGATGAACTCTCTGTTGTCGGTATTGAAGATATTAATCAAAACGATATGGATTTTGCCAAAGAAATCAACGCTTCTATAAAACTTATTTGTTTGGCAAAACTCAAAGACGGTAAAGTTTATGCAACCGTTCGTCCGATGGCTGTTAAAAACGACAATATTTTATCAAGTGTCAACTACGCCGTAAATGCTGTCCGTCTTGACAACAAATATTCTGACACGCATTTCTTAATCGGTAAAGGCGCGGGCAGTACGGAAACCGCGATGAGTATTGTCTCTGACATTGTTTTCATTGCAAGACACGGCGAAGTGGAAACTTACAACGAAGAAGAAAAATACACTCTCGGCGACGCAAAAGAGATTGCGTTCCCGTATTTGGTAAGTTTTAAGACGAAAAACCTTCCCGGCACAACCGGCTTGATTACAACCTGCATCGGAAGACAGGGAATCAACATTGAGACCGTGGGACACAACAGATTTTCGGGCGAGACGGCTGACTTTTCTATTGAGACGGATGTCTGCTGCCTGAAATCAATTGAAAAGGCTATTGAGGACATCAAGAAGGAAAACAAAGACTTGTTGTTGCAAGAGCCGAAAATTCTGCCGATACTTTACTAAAAAACGACACGATATGAATCAGTATTTTTATTATGAGGGCAACACTCAGCAAGGTCCCGTCAGTTTGGAGGTTCTGGTAACAAAAATCACTCCCGAAACCGACGTTTGGACGCAGGGCATGACCGACTGGGCAAAGGCAAAAGACGTTCCGGAGGTTTCAGCCGCTTTGTCAAAAACGACAGGCTCTGCCGCAGAGCCGCCTCGTCAGGAGGCACCCGTTATCACCGTGCAGACGCAAAATTCGGGAAGAAGTGCTTATGACTCGCCCGATTTTCAGAATCTGTTGATCTGGGCAATAGTTTCGACGTTTTTATGCTGTAACATTACCGGCGTTGTCGGAATCGTTATGGACTTAAAAGCCGAGATTGAATGGGTGAAAGGCAATAAAGAGAAGGCATGGGACAAATACAAGACTGCAAAAATGTGGATTATTATCGGCGCGGCGGCGATGGTAGTTTTCTATATTTTGTACTTTGCCGTTTTGCAAAGCGTGTTTGTCAATAATTTCCCTGAGTTCAGATGAAATTAAAACATACAGTTATTATAATTTCAGGACTGTTGGCAGTTGTTCTGACTGTCATAGTCCTGAAATTTTATTATCAGAACGACCCGTTGGAGACCGCTCAGATGCCCAAATGCACTTTTTATGTTTTAACGGGCTGGCAATGTCCGGGCTGCGGCGGTCAGAGGGCGTTGCATTATCTTTTGAAAGGCGAGATTTGGGAATCTTTTAAACAGAATCCGCTTTTGTATTTTGCTGTCGTGTATATCGCGGCGGTTTTGGCTTTCGGAAAAAAGTTGAAGTTTTTGACCGGGGTTAAAGCGTGTGTTTTTTGGCTCGTCGCAATTATTGCGTTTTGGATTTTGAGGAATGTATTTTGAAAACAAGTTTTTTTTATTTGTTTATTTCGCCAAAACCGTATAAAAAACACAGTTTTGGCGAAATAAGATTTTTTTATTTCGCCAAAACTGTATAAAAAAACACTGTTTTGGCGGAATAAGATTTTTTTATTTCGCCAAAACTATATAAAAAAGTACTGTTTTGGCGAAATATTTTTTATGTCGCAAAAAGAATACGGCAAGACGAAATCAAAAAAAATTTGCGAAAAAACAAAAAACTCCTTAACTTTACCGCCTGAAAATTACTCGAAAATGAAAATGGAAAATAATGAAAATCAGCAGTTGAAAAACAGCGGTTATTTTAAGCGGAAACTGATAATGGCGTACGGGACAAGTACGCTTTGTATTTCGCTTGTTTTGTATATGGCGGGGCTGTTTTTGATGTTGCTTTTTAACACGCAGCACATTACCGACATGTTCCGTTCAAATATCAAAATGACAATAACCCTCAACGACAAACGCTCTTTGGCGGAAACGGAAGGTTTCAGAAAAACTCTTGACGCAATGGATTTTGTCCGCGAAACCAAGTACATCTCAAAAGACGCGGCGGCGGAAGAACTCAAAAAAGAACTCGGCGAGGATTTTTGCGAGATTCTTGACGGCAAAAACCCGCTTTTTTCACAAATCGAAGTCAGGCTTGCCGACGAATACACCAACATGGACAGTATCAAGGCAGTGGAAAAACTTCTGAAAAAAAACGTTACCGTTGACGAGGTTTATTATCCGAAAGACGTTTGGAGAAACGCCACGACGGTGATTTCAAAAGTCGCTTCGATAGTCTTGGTCTTGACCCTCGTTCTGCTTATAATTACTGTCATTCTGATTAACAACACCGCCCGTCTGAAACTTTCGGGCAACAGGTTCGACATCAGGACGGCAAAGTTGATCGGCGCGACAAACTGGAAAATCTCGCAGCCGTACTTGAAAAACGCTTTTGTTCAGTCTTTGTTTGCGGTGTTTATTTCTGTTGTGGGTCTGACGCTGACAATCAGATTCTTGGAGAATATTTTGCAGGGCGTTTTTATGATTTCGGCTTTTTATCCGACACTGATAACGATGGCTGTCGCAGGAATTGTTATAACGCTGTTTTCAACGTTTATGACTGTAAGAAAATACCTTAACACGAAGGAAGAAGATTTATATTTATATTAGACAAAAGTTATAGAATATGAAATATGCATTAGTAACCGGAGGCAGCCGCGGCATAGGCCGTGCGGTTTGCGTAAAACTCGCCTCCTTAGGATACCACGTTTTAATCAATTACGTTTCCAACGAGGCAAAAGCCGTTGAAACCAAGGCTCTTACCAAAGAAGCGGGCGAAGAAGGCGAAATCATTAAGTTTGATGTCGCAAACCTCGAAGAAACCACAGCCGCTATCGAAAAATGGCAAAACGACAACAAAGACGCTTACATTGACGTTTTGGTAAACAATGCCGGCGTTACGGCGGATTCACTTTTGCCGATGATGGAGCCTGAGGCATGGCACAAGGTTTTAAGCACGTCTTTGGACGGATTTTTCAACGTTACGAGAACGGTCATCAAAAAGATGGTGCGCAAAAAACACGGCCGCGTTATCAACATGGCATCGGTTTCGGGCATAATCGGACTTCCCGGTCAGTGCAACTACTCGGCTGCAAAAGGCGCAATTATCGCGGCTACAAAAGCCCTTTCAAAAGAAGTCGGCGGCAAAAACATCACCGTCAACGCCGTTGCTCCGGGTTTTATCAAAACCGACATGACAGGCGCACTCAATGAGGAAGAACTTAAAAAAGGCATTGCCTTGGGACGTTTCGGCGAACCCGAAGAGGTTGCCTCGCTTGTAGCGTTTTTGGCATCTGACGAAGCCGCTTACATCACGGGTGAGGTTATCGCTATAACCGGCGGTCTCAAAGGATAGTGTTCTTGTTTTTTTTCATATAGATTGTTATTTTATACCCGATTTTAGGTATTTTGCATACTGGAAATACCTAAAAGAGGGTATTGTTTTGTAAAAACTAAACGGCTATCTTTGTCGGAATATAATCTCTAAAAAGAAAATGAATCTTAGCGAAGTCGAAATAGGCGGCGTTGCAATAATAACCAAAATCATAGGCAGAGGAACGTTCCGCAAGAGAATTATGGAAATGGGCTTTATAAAAGGCAAAAGAGTCCATGTCGTAAAACAGGCACCTTTTAACGACCCCGTGGAATATGAAATCATGGGCTATCATGTCTCCCTCAGAAAAAGCGAGGCAAAAATGATAGAGGTTGTTACCATGGAACATATTTCCAGAGCCGCCTTGGAAGATAAAAACACCAATCTCACCCTTGACGAGGTTATCAAGAGGGAACTCAAAGACCACGGCAACATCATCAACGTGGCTCTTGTCGGCAATCCGAACTGCGGAAAAACCACCTTTTATAATTACGCTTCGGGCAGCAAGGAGAGAGTCGGAAATTACAGCGGCGTAACCGTTGACGCCAAAACCGCAAAGTTTGTCTACAAGGATTATACTTTTAACATCACGGATTTGCCCGGAACGTATTCTCTGACAGCGTATTCGGCGGAGGAAATTTACGTGAGAAAGTTCATAACCGAGCAGCACCCCGACATCGTTATCAATATGCTTGACGCTTCAAACCTTGAACGGAACATGTTTTTGACCACGCAGTTAATCGACATGGACGTCAGGGTGGTGGCGGCTCTTAACATGTACGACGAACTTGAAGCCAAAGGCGACAAATTGGATTATGTTTCGCTCGAAAAAATGCTCGGCATACCTTTTATCCCCGTTGTCAGCAACAAAGGGAAGGGTTTCGGCGTGCTTTTCGACAGAATTATCCGTATGTTTGAAGACAAGTCCCCGACTTACAGACATATACACATCAATTACGGCGACGAAATAGAACACGCCGTCAGAAGAGTTCAGGACAAAATTTACCTTCATAACGATAACGAAATTCTGCACATCCTGCCGTCGCGTTTTATGGCGTTGAAACTGTTGGAAAAAGACGCTGAAATCGAAAAGTTTGTCAGTCAGAACACCGTTAACATCCGACATGAGCATCAGAAACAAAACGTTACCCACGTTGACAATCCTTCCTGCATTATTGAGCAGGCAAAAGAAGAAATCAAAAAACTTGAAAATATTTACGATGCTGACACTGAAAGCGTTATCACCGACCGCCGTTACGGTTTTATAGGCGGCGCGTTGAAGGAGACTTTCAAAAGCGGCGGCGTTAACACGCGGAAAAAAACCGAAAAAATCGATTACGTTGTAACGCACCGGATTTGGGGATTCCCGGTGTTTTTGGCGGTGATTTTCTTGATGTTTGAGGCGACTTTTATTCTCGGACAGTATCCGATGGACTGGATAGAGGCGTTTGTGGAATGGCTCGGCGGCTTTGTCGGTGAAAAAATGCCTGAGGGAATGTTAAAAGATTTAATCATTGACGGCATTATCGGCGGTGTTGGCGGCGTGATTGTTTTTCTGCCTAACATCGTGATTCTCTTTATGTTTATTTCGCTGATGGAAGATTCCGGCTATATGGCGAGGGTTGCTTTTATAACGGACAAAATAATGCACAAAATAGGGCTTCACGGCAAATCGTTTATTCCGCTGATAATGGGTTTCGGCTGCAACGTTCCGGCTGTCATGGCGACAAGAACGCTTGAAAACCGCAGCGACAGGCTTTTGACGATGATGATTTGTCCTTATATGAGTTGTTCGGCGCGGCTGCCGCTTTATACGGTTATGACGGCGGCGTTTTTTGCTACAAATCAGGCTCTTATAACAACCTCGGTTTATGCTCTCGGAATTTTGACGGCTGCTTTTACGGCAATTCTGCTGCGTAAGACTGCCTTTAAGAGTCAGGACGCGCCTTTTGTTATGGAACTTCCGCCGTACAGAATCCCGACCTTGAAAAGCGTCTTGAAACACATGTGGGAAAAAGCGGCTCAGTATCTCAAAAAGATGGGCGGCGTAATTCTTATTGCATCGGTAATTATCTGGGCGTTAGGCTATTTCCCCCGTCCGGATAAAGAAACAGATGAATATACCCGTCAGGAAAACAGTTATATCGGCAGAATGGGAAAAATGATAGAACCCGTTTTGAAACCTTTGGGTTTTGACTGGCGGCTCGGCATTTCTATTTTTACGGGCGTTGCCGCAAAAGAAATCGTGGTCTCTACCATGGGCGTTCTCTATCAGTCGGAGGACGGAAACACGCAGTCTCTGTCAGAAAAACTTAAAAACGACAGTAATACGGATTTGCCTTTGACACCGTTTGCGGCGTTGGGTTTTATGATTTTTGTGCTTGTATATTTCCCGTGCATTGCAACGGCAACGGCTATGATTAAAGAAGCCGGTCAAAAACGCTGGGCGGCAATTTCGATTGTTTACAGCGTGGCAATGGCATGGCTGATGGCGTTCTTGGTTAATCAGATAGGGAAGATGTTAGTTTGACATATTTTGTTTTGAGCCGGAAGAAAATTTTGTTTTTTCTTCCGGCTTTTTTATCTTTGCGGCAAAACATTGTACCATGAACAGAAGAGACTTCTTAAAAAAATCGGCTTTGGTGACAGCAGGAGCAGCCGTTGCCGCGCCTGTTACGGCAGTGCTGAAAACAGCGGAATCAGCAGGTCTTGTTGATTCGGAACAAACAGAAATTCAACAAGTTATTAAAAAAGACGGCAAAATGAAAGTTTTATTAATCAACGGCAGTCCGAGGCACAACGGCAACACTTTTGCCTCTCTTAGCGAGGCCTCGAAACAACTTCAAAAATACGGCATAGAGACCGAAATTTTTCAAATCGGCATAAAACCCGTGCGCTTTTGTCTCAACTGCGGCGGCTGTCGTAAGGAAAATAGCGGCAAATGCGTTTATGATGACGATGTCTGCAACGAAATCATCGCTAAAATTCAGTCTTCTGACGCGCTGATTGTAGGTGCGCCGGTTTATTACGGACAACCTAACGGCGGGCTTTTGTCTGTTATGCAGAGAGTGTTTTATGCGGGAGGAAGGTTTGTTCAGAACAAACCGGCTGCGGCGGTTGCGGTTTGCAGGCGCGGCGGTGCGACGGCGGCGTTTCAGTCTATGAATATGATGTTTCAGATGATGAATATGCCGGTTGTAACCTCTCAGTATTGGAATATCGTTTACGGAGCATCCAAAGGCGAGGCTCAACTCGATGACGAGGGTATGCAGACTATGCGGACGCTTGCCTCAAACATGGCATGGCTGCTTAAAAAAATTCATGACTCCGGCAGCGAGGACTATCCTCAAAGAGAGCCGTGGAAAATGACGAATTTTATCAGGTAAAACCTCATTCTTTAAACAAATCGTCCGCAGTGATGCATTTTTGAATGTGTCCGCTGTATTCGTTTTTTTGCAGACCGAAAGTTGTTATGACTGTAAGGTGCGGATTTTTGCGGACTTTGAGTTTCTCGGTAAAAATCTGAACTTTGCGGCGGAGTTTCATGTCGTAGTCCCTGTCAATTGAAAATTCGCCGCTTGAAAACTTCATTTCGCAGATATTGACGACCCGGTCGTCGCGGTCGATAACCATGTCGATTTGTACGCCGTTTTCGCCTGAGTTGCGCCACGGCATTATGTTGGTGTTGACACCGCTGATTCCGAGTGCGCGTTTTATCTGCTCCTGATGAACGAAACACACCTGCTCAAAAGCGAGACCGCGCCAAGCGTTGAGTTGCGGCGAATTTAAATTGTCCGCCCAGAACGTCGGACTGTTAACCTTATGAAACTCGCTGAAATACAGATAAAACAGCGAAAACAAATCCGAAAGTTTATAATACACCTCGCGTTTTGAGCCGCCGAAATCCGTGTACTGAATTATAAAATTGCTTGCTTGAAGTCCGCGTAAAATTTCTGTCAGTCCGCCGCCTGAATTTAACGAAAGACTTTCGGCTATTTCTTTGCGGGTCATGCCGCCGCGTTTTGAGCCGAGGATTTTTACGACGGAAATATATTTCTGAGAATCAACGAACAAAGAGCCGTAAAGCCGCTCAAACTCGCCTGTAAGTTTTCCGTCAGTCTTAAAAAACAGATTGTCAACGTTTTGCGCAAGGCTCAGCCCTTTCTGAAAATATGACATATAATAAGGTATTCCACCGGTTATCATGTATGCCTGCAACTGGTCGTAACAATCGAGCGAAAGTCCTTTTCTCTGGTAATATTTTTCGCACTCATAAAGCGTGAAAGGCACAATCTGCATTTCGCAGGTAGAGCGTCCGTACAGACCGCCGGTGTTGTTGAGAAGTTTGTTTGAAATCCATGAAGTCGCCGAGCCGCAGACAATCAGAAACAGGTTGTGCCGTCCCGCGCCCCAGCCGTTCCAAAAGTTTTCAAAAGCGGTTACAAAACCTGAGCGCGGCGTGTCAAGCCACGGCAGTTCGTCTATGAAAACCGTCAGCCGTTTGCGTTTTGACTGTCTCATAAGCAGTTCTTTAAGACGGTCGAAAGCCTCGAACCAGTCTTCGGGTACGCCTGCGCTCATACTTCCGTAAGACCTCAGGGTTTCGCCAAACCTGCGGAGTTGCTGTTTCGCCAAAAGTTCGTTGTTGTCTGCCATTTCAAACGGCGAAAGCGCGGTGTGGAAAAACGTAAATTTTTCCTCAAAATATTCACGTATTAAAAAAGTTTTACCGCTTCTTCGGCGTCCGTAAACAACAAGAAATTCGGCTGTTTCAGAATCATACAATTCTTGTAACTTATTCTGTTCCTGTTCTCTGCCTATAATCAAGTTTCTCATAATGCCCAAAATTATTCCGCCACGAAGATATAAAAAATATTGTTCGCGGCGAAATAATTTTAAAATTATTCCGCCGCGAAAGCAATTTTTTTTTGTTTCACGGCGGAATAATTTTTTTGTGCATTGCATAAAATCCGTTCATAATCTTTAATAATTGTGCAGAATCCAAAAAATTTTCTCCTCCAACAGTCTGAAAATCAGTCATTATTAAAAAAAGTTAAAAAATAAACAAAATGAATTTTGGAAGTTTGAAAAAAAATACGTACTTTGGCGTTTTGAAAAGGCACTATATTATAAAAATTTACTTTTTGTAAATAATAATTAACTTATTCTTTGAGAAAATGGCATCAATAGAACAAACTCCCGATTTTGTGTTTGAAACAAGTTGGGAAGTCTGCAACAAAGTGGGCGGCATTCATACGGTCGTTTCTACAAAAGCGCAGACATTGAAGGCCAAATTCGGAGACAACCTCGTTATGTTGGGTCCCGATATTTGGCACAACGCGGAGGATAATCCCGAATTTATCGAAGACAAAACCCTGTTTTCGGACTGGGCGCGTGTCATCAACCGTACCGACACCCGCGTCAGAATCGGAAGATGGAAAATCATCGGCGAACCTATCGTGATTCTCGTCGATTATTCACAAAACATCTCCAAAAAGGACAAAATCTTCGCGGAGTTTTGGGAAACTTACAAACTCGATTCTATCTCCGGCGACTGGGGCTATATCGAACCCGTTATCTTCGGTTACAGCGCGGGAAAGGTTATTGAAAGTTTCTGTCAATACAACCTTAAACCCGAAAACCGCGTAGTGGCTCATTTCCACGAATGGATGACAGGTGCTGGTATTCTCTACATCGAAAAATACGCGCCAGAAATAGCAACCGTCTTCACCACGCACGCTACCGCAATCGGCAGAAGCATTGCCGGCAACGGTCAGCCTTTGTACGGTCCTATCAACTCTTACGACGGCGACACAAAGGCACGCGAGTTCAACATGGTGGCAAAACAGAGTTGCGAAAAACTGTCGGCACTCAACGCAGACGCTTACACGACTGTTTCTGAAATCACCGCTATCGAGTGCAAACAGTTTACTTACAGAAATGTGGACGTTGTTACGCCCAACGGTTTTGAAGACGACTTTGTGCCAAAAGGCAGCGTTTACAACACAAAACGCGCAGCCGCAAGAAAAACAATGCTTAACGTGGCTTCAAAACTTTTCGGCGAACAATTCTCTGATGATACAGTAATTCTCGGAACATCAGGACGTTACGAATACAGAAACAAAGGTATTGACGTTTTCCTTGATGCTTTGAAAAAAATCGTTGAACTCGGCGAATGTAAGAAAAACATTTTAGCGTTTGTTACCGTTCCCGCCAACAATTACGGCGCAAGGCAGGACCTCAAAGCCGTGCTTGAAGGTAAAGCCGAAAGCGTTACCAACGACCAGTATTCGCGTTACTTGACCCACGGACTTCACTATGTGGAATACGACGCTGTTTGCAACCGTGCAATCAGTCTTGGTCTCGACAACGCAAAAGGCAGCAAGGTAAAACTTATTTTCGTCCCCTCTTATTTAAAAGGTGATGACGGAATTTTCAATATGCAGTATTACGACCTCTTGGTCGGCATGGACATAACGGCTTTCCCCTCGTATTACGAGCCCTGGGGTTATACGCCGCTCGAAAGTATCGCTTTCTCTGTCCCGACAATTACAACCGACCTCGCAGGTTTCGGAAAATACACCGAAAGCCTTTTACCCAAAGGTACAAAACCCGTTACGGTGCTTCACCGCAACGACGACAACTACAACGACGTTGTCTACAACCTTGCAAAGGCGGTTATCGGTTATGCGTCGCTCTCAAAAGCCGACATGGACAAGACAAGAAAGGCGGCTTACGAACTCTCTCAGCAGTTTTTGTGGAAAAACCTCACAAAATACTATTTAAAGGCATATTCAATCGCTTTGGACAGAACGGTAAAACGTTTTGAAGAGGCGGACTTTTCAAAATATTCACACGAATCGTTTAACATAAAAGAAATAAAAGTGAACAACCCTATTTGGAGAAACATTCAGGTTCACCCGAACCTGTCAGGAAAATTCAAAGGCTTGGAAGAAATGTCCTACAACCTTTGGTGGTGTTGGAATTACGAAGCCGAAGAAATGTGGCAGACCATCGGCGAAGACGGTCTTTGGGAAAAATCAGGTAAAAACCCCGTTGCATTGCTCCGTCAGGTAGACCTCAACCGCTTGTCGGAATTGGAAAACGACAAGGATTTTATCGCAAAATACGAACAAGTATACGCTGATTTCCAGGCGTACATGGCTGAAAAGAAAAATGCAAAAGGTCCTTCCGTAGCATACTTCTGTATGGAATACGGTATCCACGACTCTTTGAAAATCTTCTCAGGCGGTCTTGGTATTTTGGCGGGCGACTATTTGAAAGAGGCGTCTGACTCCAACGTTGACATGGTGGCTGTCGGTCTTCTTTACCGTTACGGATATTTCCGTCAGAAGATTTCTGTCTGGGGCGACCAAATCGCGGAAGACGTTCCCCAGGATTTCAGATATTTGCCGATAACAGCCGTTAAAGATCCTGAAAGCGGCAATCAGATGACCATTCAGGTGGCATTCCCCGGCAGAAAACTTACGGCTCAGGTTTGGAAGGCTCAGGTCGGCAGAATTGAGTTGTATCTTCTTGATACTGACTTTGACGCCAACTGGGAGCAGGACCGCTGGGTAACGCATCACCTCTACGGCGGCGACAGAGAAAACCGTTTGAAACAGGAAATGTTGCTTGGTGTCGGCGGTATCAGAGCCCTGAGAAAAATGGGCATTACAAAGCAGATTTATCACATGAACGAAGGTCATGCCGCTTTGATGGGTATCGAGCGTTTGAACAACCTCATTCAGGAAAACAATTTCACTCTCAACGAGGCTTTGGAAATCGTCCGCGCTTCAACGCTTTACACAACTCACACGCCCGTTCCGGCAGGACACGACGCTTTCCCGGAGGATATGATTTTGACGTACATGGGACACTATCCCGACAGACTTCATATTTCTTGGAAAGAGTTCCTCGCACTCGGCAAAAACAACGTTGACGACAGAGGTCAGGAGTTCAACTTCTCGTATCTGGCTTGTCAGTTGTCGCAGGAGGTTAACGGAGTCTCAATGCTTCACGGCGAAGTTACCAAAAAGATGTTCAATTACATGTGGAGCGGTTACTATCCGGAAGAACTTAACATCGGTTACGTTACCAACGGCGTTCACTATCCGACTTGGGCGGCAAAAGAATGGCAGCAGTTCTATCAGAAGACTTTTGACCCGAAATTCTTGAAAGACCAGTCAAACGAAAGTTACTGGAACGCAATTCAGAATGTTGACGATGCCAAAATCTGGGAAATGCGCCAGCAGAAACGCAAAGAACTTATTGACTACATCAAAGACAAGATGGCTCGTGATTACCAGAAACGCGGTGAGGATCCCTCGTCTATGGTTAAGATAAAGAACGCATTGAATCCCAATACGTTGACTATCGGTTTTGCACGCCGTTTTGCAACTTACAAACGCGGTAATCTGCTTATGACAAACTTAGACATTCTTTCTAAGATTGTCAACGACCCCGTAAGACCGGTGCAGTTTATTTTCGCAGGAAAGGCTCACCCTGCTGACGGCGGCGGACAAGGCATTATCAAACAGATTGTCGAGATTTCAAAACGTCCTGAATTTGTAGGCAAAATCCTCTTCCTTGAAGATTACGACATCTCGCTTGCAAAACGTTTGGTTTCGGGCGTTGACATTTGGATGAACACTCCGACCCGTCCGTTGGAGGCTTCGGGTACTTCGGGAATGAAAGCCGTTATGAACGGTGCAATTCACTATTCAGTGCTTGACGGCTGGTGGGTTGAAGGTTACCGTCCCGACGGCGGCTGGTGTCTGCCTCAGGAAAGGTCTTACCAGAATCAGGATTTCCAAAACCAGTTGGATGCCGCTACGATTTACCGTACGATTATCGAGGACATCTGCCCGAAATTCTACACGAGAAACGAAAAAGGCGTTCCTGAGCAGTGGGTCAGCGTTATCAAAAATTCAATCGGCCACATCGCTCCGAACTTCACGATGAAACGCCAACTCGACGACTACTACGAGCGTTATTACAACAAACTCGCGGTAACGGGCGCAAAAGTCAGCGCGGACAATTACAAAGTTGCGCTTGACCTTTCGACTTGGAAACACAAAGTTATTCAGGGCTGGGACAAAATCAATATTGAAAAAGTTTCGTTCCACAACATCGTCAAAGACCCGCTCTTTATGGGTGAGGAATATTTCGGCGAGGTTGTAGTGGATTTGGGCGAATTGAAGGCTCAGGATATTGCCGTTGAAATGGTTATGACGGAGGTTAGTCAGGACGGAAGTTCAAAACTCCTTTCGGCAACACCGTTGAAACTCCAAAAAGAAGCCGGCAGATTTGCTCATTACAGCATTGATCTCCGTCCCGAAAAACCGGGCAACTTCAACTACGGTTTCCGTCTTTACCCGACTAACCCGAATCTTGTTCACAGAACGGATTTCGCGTTGGTAAAATGGTTGTAGAAAAAAGTTTTTTTAAGAAAACTGTAAAAATAAAAACTGCGCTTGTTTTTCAGGCGCAGTTTTTTTATTAATTTTGCAGCAAAAAAATGGCAGAGAATGTTTTTTTGTCTTTGGGCAGCAATCTCGGCGACCGCCTTTTTTATCTTAATCAGGCGGTTGAAGAGTTGGAAGTTTGCGGCATAAAGTGCGTGAAAAAATCTCCCGTTTACGAGACTGATTCCTGGGGTTATGACGATGAGCCGTATCTGAATCAGGTTTTGGAGTGTGAGACTTTTTTTACGCCCGAAAAACTGCTTGAAGAAACTTCAAAAATAGAAACTCTTTTGGGGCGCAAACGGACTTCCGGCGGTTATGAGGCGCGGACAATCGATATTGATATTCTTTTTTGTGATAACGAAATTATTGATATTCCGCAACTTAAAGTTCCGCATCCAAAAATTGCTTTAAGGCGTTTTGTCTTAATTCCACTGTGTGATATTGCGCCGGATTTTTTGCATCCGGTGATTAGAAAAAAGGCAAAAGAACTTTTAAAAAATTGTACTGACACACTTAATGTAAAACTTTTTCAGAAATGATTTCAATCAACAACGTAACGGTAACGTTTTCAGGCACTGACCTTTTTCAGGACATCAGTTTTGTAATCAACCCGAAAGACAGAATCGGTCTTACGGGAAAAAACGGCGCGGGAAAATCTACGCTTCTAAAAGTCATCACGGGAGAACAGCCTGTTGAAAGAGGCAGCGTTACTATTCCGGGCGGCGTTTCAATTGGTTATTTGCCGCAACAAATGGACCTCCCCGCCGGCAGAACGGTTATCGGTGAAACACTTACATGTTTTGAAGACAAGAAAAAATTGGAAGACGAAGTTAATAAACTTTCACTCGAAATAGCCGACAGAACAGATTATGAATCAAATGATTATTTACAGTTGATAAACCGTTTAACAGAGGCTCAGGACAGACTTCAAATTTTGGAAAACGACCAAAACGAGGCTCAGGCAGAAGTCGTTTTGAAAGGTTTGGGTTTTCGTCAGAGCGATTTTAACAGAATGACTTCCGAATTTTCCGGCGGTTGGAAGATGAGGATTATTTTGGCGAAAGTCATTTTGAAAAAACCGTCTGTTTTCTTGCTTGACGAGCCGACAAATCACCTTGATATTGAGTCAATTCAGTGGTTGGAAGATTTTTTGAAGGATTATCCCGGAGCAGTTGTTTTGATTTCTCACGACAGAAGTTTCTTGGACAACGTTACAAAACGCACCGTTGAAATTTCACTCGGAAAAATTTACGACTACAATGCGCCGTACACTAAGTATTTGGAACTCAGACAAGAGCGCCGCCGTCAACAAATTGCTGCTTACGAAAACCAGCAAAAAATCATTCAAGATACCGAAGATTTTATTGAGCGTTTCCGTTACAAACCCACAAAATCCAATCAGGTTCAATCGCGTATAAAAATGCTTGAAAAAATGGAACGATTGGAAGTCGATTTGGAAGATAATTCGTCGATACATTTTAAGTTTCCGCCTGCGCCGCGCTCAGGTCAAATCGTGGTGAAAGCCTCTAATTTTAAAAAGGCTTTTGGTGAAAAAGTGATTTTGGACGGTGTTGATTTTGAGTTGCAAAGGGGCGAAAAAGTGGCTTTTGTAGGACGAAACGGCGAAGGTAAAACCACGTTTTCGCGCTGCATTATCGGGCAGTTGCCGTTTGAAGGCGAATTAAAACTCGGTTACAACGTTTCAATCGGTTATTATGCTCAAAATCAGGACGAACTTTTGGATATGGAAAAAACTGTATTTCAAACGCTTGACGATATTGCAACGGGCGATATGAGAACAAAAGTTCGGGATATTTTGGGCGCGTTTCTTTTTGGCGGCGAAGACATTGACAAAAAAGTAAAAGTGCTCTCCGGCGGCGAAAGGGCAAGACTCGAAATGGCAAAACTTCTTTTTCAACCGTATTCGCTTTTGGTACTTGACGAGCCGACTAACCATTTGGACATCAGAAGTAAAGATATTTTGAAGAAAGCACTTTTAGCGTATGACGGCACGCTGATTTTGGTTTCGCATGATAGGGATTTTCTTCACGGTTTGGCTGAAACTATTTACGAGTTCAAAGACAAAAAAGTAAAGCAATACCGTGGCGACATAACTTATTTCTTGGAGAAACTAAAATTGGAAAATATGCGGCAATTTGAACTTCAAGGTAATAAACAACCCACTAAACCTGAAACAGTTACGGCTTCGTCTTCTAAGCAGGATTATTTGCAGAAAAAGGAAAGGGAAAAGGTTTTGCGAAAACTAAAATCCGCCGTTGAAAAATCAGAGAAAAGAATAGCCGAACTTGAAGAAGATTTGTCTAACATCCATAAGAAATTAGAACTCCCTGAAAATCAGACTGATATGGATTTGTTTAAGCGTTACGACGAAGTAAAGGCAGCCTTAGATGAGGAAATGGAAGTTTGGGAAAAAGCAACCGAAGACTACGAGAAAGAAAACGCATAAAAATAAAAGAGGCGGCAAAAGTAGCCGCCTTTTTTGTTAATAATGTATTGCTCTGAATCCGAAAATCTCCCTGACTTCGCGGATTGTTTTTTGGGCTTGAACCCTTGCTTTTTCCGCGCCGATTCTTGCAACTTTGTCAAGATATTCGGTATCGTTGTAGATGTCGTTGATTTTTTCGCGAATTGGCGTTACAACCTTTATAATGTCTTCTGCCAACTGTTTTTTCATGTCGCCGTAACGGATTGAGCAGTCGTTCCATGCGTTTTCAAAATGCTCTATCGTGGATTTGTCAGAAACAAGTTCCATAAGCGTAAAGAGGTTTTGGATAACCTCCGGCTTTTCTGAGTTCGGGACAGTCGGTCCTGAATCTGTAACGGCTTTCATTACTTTTTTCTTGATGTCCTTGTCGGAATCGATGAGGTAAATGCCGTTGCCTTCGCTTTTGCCCATTTTGCCGGAGCCGTCAAGACCGGGAACTTTTACGAGTTTGTCACCGAAAGAAAAGGCTTTCGGCTCTTTGAAATACTCTACGCCGTAGATATTGTTGAAACGTCTTGCAAACTTACAAGTCATTTCAAGATGCTGCTCTTGATCTTTTCCAACGGGAACAAAATCTGCCTTTTGAATCAAAATGTCGCACGCCATCAATACGGCGTATGTCAAAAGTCCCGCATTTACATTGTCGGGGTTTTGACGCGCCTTGTCCTTGAAAGAGACAACCCTTTCGAGTTCGCCGATGTAGGCATTCATGTTCATAAGCATATAAAACTCAGCCGTTTCTACAAGATCGCTTTGGACGTAAAGCGCAGATTTGTCGATGTCAAGTCCTGCTGCGATATACTGACTGAGGATTTTTCTTACGTTTTGCTGAATGTCAGCCGGATGCGGGTGTGTCGTAAGTGAGTGGTAGTCAGCCACAAAGAAAAAGCAGTTGTAATCGTCCTGCATTTTGACGAAATTTCTGAGTGCTCCGAAATAGTTTCCGAGATGAAGATCGCCTGTCGGTCTGATACCGCTTAAAACTGTTTGCATAATTTACGTTTTTTGTTTAGAATTTGAATGTTAGACCGGCACCGATAACGTCCTTGAACTGCACTTTTGAATTGTAAGTCTCGTCGTCGATGGTTATTTCGATGTCCTCGTCGTAAATAAGTTCCGTTGTGATGTTGAACGCTAACCATTTGTTCAACTGCAAGGTTATGATGACGTTCCAGTCAACGTCCACTTCCTCAAAAGGATGACCGTCCTCATAGTTCTGGAAGAGGGTCAGGTTGGAGTTGAATGTCGCGTTTTTGCCGATTGAGTAAAGCGCGTTGGCCTTGAAATACCATCCGAACTCCGAGCGTGAGTGTTTGCCCGGATCAACACCGTACGCGCCTTTGTCGCCGAAGTAGGCAAGAACGTCGTCGTTGGAGACTACCGTCGTTTTTCCGCACAGGGGCGAAAGGTAGAATGAAAGGTGTTCGTCAGGCTGACAGTCAATTCCGACAGCGTATGTCAGATAAAGCGGCGACCACCAGTGAGAACTGAGGTGTTCTTCTTCTTCGCCTGCGTCGTTTTTGGTGTAAGTGTAACCGCTCGCAAACTGGCTTTTGTAGTCAAAAATCGCCGAATAATAGAATTTTTTGCTGAAAGCGTAGCCGTATTTTGACGAAAACTGCAACTTGTCGTCCGTTTTTCTGAACTCGTCATAAAGGTCGTACATCTTTACCGTTGCGTACTGCGCCACAACAGCGTTTTGCCATGAGTGGTTGCCTTTTGCGTAATTCGCGTTGAAGTTTGCCAGAGTGTTGAAGCCGATTGACTGGTCTCCGCCCGCCGACCAGTTTTTAAGACCCGTGTGCGAGACGTTCAAAGAGAGCATTCCCGAAAATTTCCAGCATTTCGCGCTGTCAACCTCAACCTTTGCTTTTGAATTTTTTGCAAGACCGGCAACGTCTTTTGCGACCTCGTCAGTCTGGGCGTTTGCAGCAGAAACAGCCGCCGCCAACGCTAAAATTAACAATGATTTTTTCATTTTTTTTTCTATCTTTGTTTTTTTATTAAAATCTGTAATAGTCTTTCAGTTCTTTTGAATAATTTTTTTGATAAACGCCCCATTTTTCCTTGAAGTCTTTCACCGCCTGAATGTCGGGGTGTTTTTTCCAGTAATCCGTCAATGCCATAATGTTGACGGAATCTTTGCTGAGGCCTTCCGTGCCGCTCAAAACGGTTATGGCGTTGTCAACGCATAAAAATTTCATTTTTTCATAATCCTTTTTGAAAAGCGGATAATAATAATCCAAAATTATTTTCTGGCCTTTCAAGCCGTCTTCTTCGCCGCTTGGGAAAAATTTTGCAACTTGAAGGTAATTGTATGCGGTCATAATTTTTTTAGAAGGCGGGGTTTCCGAAACTGCCGCGTCTTGGGGAATTTCCGTCTCAAAAATTTTCCCTGCCTTGTAAACAAGGTATTTTGGTATAAAGAAAAACAACAGTCCGACCAAAACTGCGGCATACAAAGCCCATTTTAAGACGGAAGGTCTTTTTCTCTTGACGTTTCTGTTGTAATAAACCATAATAAAATCCGTTATTAACGCCGCAAAGTTAGCGATATTGGTTAAATTTTCCAAAAAATATACAATAACTTAAAAAACGGGGCTCTATGTTAACTTTTTAATAAACCGTAAAAAATAGGCGAAAAAAATTTGGCGGTTAATAAAAAAGTTTCTACTTTTGCAGCGTGAAACAAATGATATTGCGGGGTGGAGCAGTTGGTAGCTCGTTGGGCTCATAACCCAAAGGTCACAGGTTCGAGTCCTGTCCCCGCTACTAAAAAATCTTAAAAATCCTGACCAATGAGGTCGGGATTTTTTTTTCAGATATTTTTGTTATATATTTGCAACGGTTTGTTATAAATATTAAACGATATGGAAATATTTTACGAAATTGCGCCGCTGAAAAAGAAATTGGCGGCTTTGAAATCCCAAAACAAAAAAATCGGTTTTGTTGCAACGATGGGCGCGTTGCACGCCGGTCATATTTCTCTTGTAGAGACTTCTAACAGAGAAAATGACGTTACCGTAGTAAGCATTTTTGTCAACCCCACGCAGTTCAACAATAAGGAAGACCTTGAAAAATATCCGAGAAACACCGAGGCGGACGCGCGTCTTCTGGAAGAAAACGAGTGCGACATCGCTTTTATCCCTTCCGTATCGGAGATGTATCCTGAGGAGGATACAAGAGTTTTTGAACTTGGCAGCGTAGCGGAGGTGATGGAAGGTAAATACCGTCCGGGTCATTTCAACGGCGTGTGCCAGATAGTAAGCAAACTTTTGGATATTGTAGAGCCCGATAATGCGTATTTCGGTCAGAAAGATTATCAGCAGATTGCCGTTGTAAAGGCGATGGTGAAAAAATATATGCCTAAATTCAAAGGCAACATCGTGCCGTGTCCTATTAAGAGGGAGGCTGACGGTCTTGCGCTCAGCAGCAGAAATTCTCATCTTAGTGATGAGCAGAGAAAATCGGCGTTGTTGATTTCAAAAACTTTGTTCAAGGTAAAAGATATGGCGGACAAGGGCGCAACCCAGAAAGAAATCACCGATTTTGTAAAAAAGAACATCGCTACCGACGCAAATCTCTGTCTTGAATACGTAGAGATTGCCGACAAGGACACATTACTGCCGATAAGCGGTGATTTGCCGGTTAACGCTGTGGTTTGCGTTACCGTTTATGACGGTTCTACAAGGCTGATTGACAATATTTTGCTTTAACGAAATGAATATAGAGGTTTTAAAATCGAAAATTCACCGCGTAAAAGTTACTCAGGCCGACCTTCAATACATCGGCAGCATAACTATCGACGAGGCTTTGATGCAGGCGGCTAATCTTATTGAAAACGAGAAGGTTCAGGTTGTAAATATCAACAACGGTGAAAGGCTCGATACTTACGTTATAAAAGGGGAGAGAAATTCCGGCTGTATTTGCCTTAACGGTCCGGCGGCAAGAAAGGCTTCCGTAGGCGATTTGGTAATTATTATGTCGTATGCTTCTATGGATTTTGAGGAGGCAAAAAGTTTTAAGCCGAAAGTAATATTCCCCGACAGCAATACGAACAGACTTTTGTAAAAAACAACAGATATGGCGAAGCAGAAAAAAGAAAAAGATAAGGAAAAAGACAAGTATAAAGTGGTTTTGTACAACGAAAGCACGTTGCAGGAGATTTATTCTTTCAGCATTCTGCCTCTTAATTTCCTTGCTTATTTAGGTGTTGCATTTATTGTAATTGTTATGACAGCCGTGTTGGTGTTGATGTATTCGCCGCTCAACGGACTGTTGCCGCGAAAGGAAGACGGTGTTTTGTCGAAGAAGGTAGACGCTTATTCGTTGCGGGTAGACAGTGTGGCTACACTTTTGCAAACCCGTGATGAGTATTTCAGGTCTATTCACAACATTATGACCAACAATCCGAGTGCCAACAACAATTATTTGGATACTGCAATTGCCTCGTCGCAAAAAGTATTGATGGATAATTCTGCTCAGCAGAAGCATGACTCTCTTATGCGCAGTATTATCGAGATTGAGGAGAAAGCAACATCCGAGATAATAAACGAGACCTCAAAAAGAGAGAAAAGCAAAACGTTTTTCAATCCGATTCGGGGTATGGTTACTGCGCGTTTTGACGCGGGAAGCGGACATCTCGGCATTGACATTGCCGCAAAAGAAGGAGAACCTGTATTAGCAACCTATCCGGGAACGGTTATTCTCGCTACTTGGAGCAGCGAAACGGGTAATGTAATTCAGATTCAGCACATTGATAATTTTATTTCAATCTACAAGCATAATTCCGCTTTGCTGAAAAAAGTCGGCGACAAGGTCTCTACGGGCGAGCCTATCGCGATTGTCGGCAATTCAGGCGAATTTACCTCCGGAACGCACCTTCATTTTGAACTTTGGCACAACGGCGTACCCGTTGACCCGGAGAAATATATTATTGAGTAACAATAAAGTCATGGAAGAAATTTCAAAAAGGAGAATTGCCGTTTTGGGTTCTACCGGCAGTATCGGCACGCAGACTTTGGACGTTATAAGGAGAAATCCCGACAAGTTTTGCGCAGAAATTTTAGTTGCCGGCAAAAATTGGGAACTTTTGGCAAAACAGGCAATAGAGTTTCAGCCAAACGCCGTTGTAATAGCCGACGAAACGCATTTTTCCGACCTGAAAACCGCTCTCGAAGATTTCCCTGTAAAGGTTTATGCGGGAGACAAGGCGGTTAGTCAAGTGGTAGAGTTTGAAACCGTTGACATGGTTCTTGCCGCAATGGTAGGTTATTCCGGACTTCTTCCTGTTGTAAACGCAATACGTCATAAAAAAGCAATCGCTTTGGCTAACAAAGAAACGCTTGTTGCGGCGGGCAAAATCGTTATCGGCGAGGCTTTGAAAAACTGCGTTCCAATTCTTCCTGTTGACAGCGAACATTCTGCAATTTTTCAATGTATAGTGGGGGAGACCTCCAACGAAATAGAAAAAATTCTTCTTACCGCTTCGGGCGGACCTTTTAGGGGCAAAGATAGAGAATTTCTTAGAACCGTAAAAAAAGAACAAGCTCTTAAACACCCTAATTGGAATATGGGCGCAAAGGTTACGATAGACTCCGCCTCGCTTATGAACAAAGGTTTGGAAACTATTGAGGCTATGCACCTTTTTAACGTTCCTGTTGACAAAATTGAAGTTCTTGTTCACCCTCAGAGCATTATACATTCGGGCGTAGAGTTTGAGGACGGTTCGGTAAAAATGCAACTCGGAATGCCGGATATGCGTTTGCCGATTCAGTTTGCTTTGGGCTATCCTGAAAGGCTTAAAAGCACTTTTGAAAGGGTTGATTTCTTTTCACTGCCGCAAGGCTTGACGTTTGAAAAGCCCGATTTGACGGTTTTTAGAAATCTCGCCTTGGCTGTTGAAGCGGCTAAAAAAGGCGGCAACCTCGCCTGCGCAATGAATGCAGCAAACGAGATTGCCGTAAAAAGGTTTCTTCAAGACAAAATCGGCTTTTTAGAAATGTCCGATTTGATAGAGAAAACTATGGAAAAAACTTCTTTTCTTCAAAATCCTTCGTTAGAGGATATTATTTCTACTCACGAAGAAGCAACGAGAATCGCAGGGGATTTATGTTAGTGAATTACTAACACAAATCCTCCGCGTTGTTGCATATCGGCTTTTGCAGGTAACGTTTTGGGTTTTTGGATTTTCCAGTTGCCGTCGGTTGCGTCAAAAAACGCTTTGATTTCTTTAAAGTCTTTTATAAAACTCAAATCCAAACTTACGGAAAGGCTTTCGTCTTTGCCGTTAATACCGCCAACGTACCAAACATCACCTTTTCTTCTTGCTATCACTGCATATTCTCCCGGATAACCTGCAACAAGTTTCGTTTCGTCCCAAGCGGCGGGAAGTTCGCCGAAGAATTTTTTTACGTCGTTAGGCTGTGCTAAAAGGCTTTCGGGACGGTCGGCAATATGTTGTAAGCCCGATTCAAAAACCACCGTCAACGCCAATTCATGCGCTTTTGAAGTGATGTGCGGGTGCTGCGAATCCGAAAACGCGCAAGGCGTATAATCCATAGGGCCGATGACGTTTCTCGTAAAAGGCAACGTCGCGTTATGACAAGCAGCCTTGTCGGTAAAAGTCGGCACGTTGTTGTACCATTCTGCACCGTAAACGCCTTCCGTGCTTAACAAGTTCGGATAAGTGCGTTGCCAGCCTCTCGGAATCGTTGCGCCGTGAAAGTTGACGGTCAGATGATGTTTTGCCGCACATTCTAAAAGTTCGATGCAGTAAGCCATGTTTTGGTTGTTGTCACCGGAAAAAAAGTCGATTTTAACGCCTGCAACACCGATTTTCTCGCACCAGGCAAATTCCTTTTCCCTGTCTTCGGGTTTGTTCAGGCGGAACTTCGGACCGGGTGCGCCGTCAATCCAGCCTACGGAAGAATTGTACCAAATCAAAGGTTTGATTCCGTTTTCATTGGCATAATTGACGGCGTCCGTGATGCTTTTGCCGTCTTTCATTTCGTCCCATTCCGCATCAATCAGCACGTAAGGAAGTTTTAACGAAACAGCCAAATCAACGTATTTCTTTATGATTTCGTAGTCGTTGGAGCCGTGGTTGTATGCCCAGTAAATCCATGAAACCACACCCGGCTTAATCCATGAGACGTCTTCGTATTTTGTCGGGGCTGACAAGTCGGTTATCAGCGTACTTTCCACAATGTCAGAGAGGCGACCGATAATTGCAACGCGCCACGGCGTAAAAAAGTCGCCCGAAATTTTCGTTTCGTTTTTGTCGGGACGGACTTCAAAAACTTCTAAATCATTGTCGTTCCAAAGGCTTGACGCGCTGTTATAAGCCTTGATGTCAGCCTCGGACAAAAGTACGAAACAATCTTTTTGTGGCTCTAACAGTGCGGGATACGCCCAACGGCAGTTGAAACCGTCTTTTGATTTGTTAAGCCCAGAAAAACTCGGTACGGGGTCTTCTTTGGCAGTTCTCGAAAGCGGGAAAAAGCCTTCGTATGATTCGCACCACTGTTGAAACCAGCGTTTTGTGCCTTCTTTAATTGTGTAAGATGTTTTTTCGGCGGGGATTTCCGAGCCGTCTTTTAAGCCATGATAACGGTAACGAAAAGCGATTCCGTTGTTATAAATCCGCAAAATGAGTTCGGTGTTTTTGTCAATTTCCGCGAGAAATTCTTTGCCGGAATTTGTGCATTTGCTTTTTTTGCCGGAGAGCATTTCGTAACTCTCGTTAACGGTTTTGCCGAATTTAAATTTGAGGGTTTTGAAATTGTTGACGGTTAAAACCGATTGCCCTTCGTATTGAACAGAAGAGCCGCTGACAGTGATTTTTTTGTCAGGTGAACTTGGGTTTTGCGCCGTTAATCCCCAAAAGGGGAGAAGGGCTAAAAGTATTAAAATCAGTGATTTCATTATTGTGCTTTAATTTTTGGCCGCAAATATAACGAAATTTTGTTACAAACAGAGATATTTTTGTAACAAAATCGTTATTTTTTGAAATGCGGATTAATTAATTTTACATCGGATTTTTTAAACCTTTATTTATGAAACATTGTTTTATATTTTTGTCTTTGCTTTTGGCATTATCGTCATGCCATAAAAATTTTAAGCCTTTGCAGAGGGGCGCGTTTGAAACGGGGGAATACCGCAATGTTTTTTTAGAAGCGGGATATTCCCAAAAAGAAATCGACGAAAAACTCGAAAGTGTTTTCAACGAAGTTTTTTTCGGTGAAAATCGTATTTATTTTGAAATCGGCGATTCGCTCGGATACGTTTCCGATATTAAAAATCACGATGTCAGAACGGAAGGAATGTCTTACGGAATGATGATTGCGGTTCAGTTCGGTAAAAAAGATATTTTTGACCGTCTTTGGCGTTGGAGTAAGAAATATATGCAGCATCAGGAAGGTAGTCGCAAAGGTTATTTTGCGTGGTCTTGCAATACTTCGGGCATTCATAATGCTGAGGGCGCAGCCTCTGATGGAGAACTTTATTACGTAACGGCTTTGCTTTTTGCGTCTAACCTTTGGGGCAATAACACGGGAATTGACTACAAAGCCGAAGCGCAGAATATTTTGAACTGCGCGATGGAGAAAAACGGTGAAGAAGGTTCGATGCCGCTTATTAACAAAGACAACCGTTTAATTACTTTTACTCCTGACAATTTTGGTAGCAGATTTACCGACCCGTCATACCACATTCCTGCTTTTTATGAGGTTTGGGCTAAATGGGCTGATGACGGCAGAAAAGAGTTTTGGCTTTCAGCAGCGGATTCTTCGAGGGCTTTCCTTCATAAGGCTGTTAACCCGAAAACAGGTCTTAATCCCGATTTTTGCAAATACGATGGAACACTTTTTGACGATCCGCGTTGGAAATCTGTCGGTAATTTTCGTTTCGACTCTTGGCGCGTACCGATGAATATTGCCCTTGATTATCAGTGGAGTTGTGCTGATAGGGATTGGCAAATGGAATACGGCGAAAAAATTCAGAACTTTTTTTATTCTGAGGGCATAAACACATACGTTGACCAGTACAGACTTGACGGCTCGCGTCCCGAAGAAGACGAAATATTGCAGGCAGGAAATTATCCGAAAGCGTTGAGACATTCAGTCGGTCTTGTTTCCACGCTTGCCGCAGCCTCTATAATGTGTTCGCACGCAAAAAGCAAGGAGTTTGTGGAGGCTCTTTGGAATTTGAAACACGCACCTCTAAAAGACGGTTATTTTGATGCTTACTACGACGGACTTTTAAGATTGTTCGCTTTTATGCATTTGAGCGGAAAGTACAGAATTATAGAACCTTAAAAGCAATTATATGAAGAGACACTTTTTAACATTAGTAGCGGTTTTGACTTTGAGTTTTGGTGCGGTTACTGCCCAAAATTATCCTTATCAAAACCCGTCTTTGAGTGCGACAGAGCGTGCCAAAGACCTTTCCAGCCGCCTTACTTTGGAAGAAAAGGCGCAATTAATGCTCGACGAATCGCCCGCAATACCGAGACTGGGAATCAAAAAATTCTTCTGGTGGAGCGAGGCTTTGCACGGAGCGGCAAATATGGGAAACGTTACCGTTTTTCCCGAACCCGTGGCAATGGCTTCGAGTTTCAATCCCGACCTTTTGTATAAGGTTTTTGACGTTGCGAGTACAGAATTTCGTGCGCAGTACAACAAACGAATGTTGAACGGCGGCGAAGACGAAAAATTTCACAGTCTTTCGGTTTGGACACCTAACGTAAACATTTTCAGAGACCCGCGTTGGGGTAGGGGACAAGAAACCTACGGCGAAGACCCGTATCTGACTTCCGTTATGGGCGTTCAAGTTGTTAAAGGTCTGCAAGGTCCCGAAAACTCTAAATACAGAAAACTTTGGGCTTGTGCAAAACATTACGCTGTACATTCTGGTCCGGAATATACA